>JALHJL010000070.1 GCA_022839625.1 Phycisphaerales bacterium | reverse complement strand
TCACGAGCGCGTTGACGTTCGTGTTGGAAAAGCCCGTCGTGCTCCACGAGGTCGTGCTGCCGTGGCCGCAGTAGTTGACGATACCCCGGCCGGCGTTCACCCCGGCGGTGACCATGGCCGCGGTGGCACTGGGATCGTAGATCTGGTCCACCAGCGTGTAGCCGTAGGCCAGCAGCCACTGGCGGATCTCATCCATGTGGACGTTGTCCGCCTGGCCTTCGTCGCCCTGACCGGCCCCCTGGTTCGACGCGATGCCCATGCCGCGCCAGAACCAGTCCTGAATCGCTGCCGGCATGTTCTCGTGCGCGATGGTCCGCTGCACCTGCGTATCGACTTGGGCCGCGGTCTCGGCGGAGAAGCGCCCAACGATGATGTCAGGATAGTTGTCGCCACCCGCCAGCTTGGAGTACGTCGGATCGGACGATCCGCCGGAGGCGGTCGGCGTCGCCACCTGCGCCGAATCGCCCACGAGCAGCACAAACGCCAGGTCGCTAGCATTGTAGACGCTCTGGATGTAGTTCTTGATCGCCGTTGCGTTGTTGCCGATCGTGCTCACGCCCACGACGGTCGTGTTAATGCCTCGGGCAGTCTTGTGGCTGGCGAGGGGCTGCACGTTCGAGATCCACGCGTCGTGGCAGATGATGAGCATGTCGCCGCCCTCGTCCAGGGGGCTGTAGCGCAGGCCCGCCTGTTCGTGGTTGACGAAGTGACGCGTGTAGATCTGGAGGAAAGCCCGGTCGATGCGGCCGCTGCGCGTGCGGCGGTCCAGGACATTGATCCCGTCCGTGCCGCGCGTGGCCACTTCGACGACCACCTCGCTGAAGATGCGCAGCGTCCGCGTCGCGGGGTTGTACTGGCAGGGGTTGATTGCCACGACCACGCCGCGATAGTCGCGCAGGATGTACGGCTGACCCAGGCCGGCGACGTCGGCCGGGAAGAACGCATCCTGATCGTAGACCGGGCCGAAGGTGTAGGGCACTTCGTCCGGATTCTGAGTGCGCAGGAGGATGCCTTTCGAAGGAACCACGTCGATGTCCGCGACGTCCTCGTAGCGCACGTGGAGGACATTGACGGCCGGCGTGCCGGCGTCAGGGATGATGATGCTGCGGGAGACGTACGGCAGCTCCGGTGCGCCCAGCTCCATGCGCTGTGCCTCGCCCGGCAGCAGAACCTGGGCATGTTTCTGGCCATCGATGTCCACGGCCTGGATCGTTGGCACGCGGAAGGTGTAATGGATGATGACGCTCTCGGCGCTGGTCTGGTGGACGCCGACGTTCACCGGGCCGGCGATTGCCAGCGGCGGGCCGACCATGAGCAGCACGACGAGTGCGGCGCGGACCGACTGTGCAAGGTAGTTCGACGCTTTCATGTCTTGTCCTCCTTCATTCGATCACAGAAGTTGCCGGTGCAGATGGCGGCCCACCGGTGCGGCGCGGCTGGCAGCGGGCAGCATTCGTGCCGGACCCGCTTCCAGTGGTCGCCGCTACGGAGATTCGGATGTATTAGGCCGGTTACGGGGCCACCGCGGATCGTTGGTAGAGACGGGTGCTTCATCAAGCCCAGGACTCGCCAGCCCCCGTCCTGACTATCGTCAGGTTATCATCCCGGGCACCAGGGGTGCAAGCACAAACTGGCCCAAACGCCGGCTGGGTGCTGGTCGAACCACCCACGGCTGGGCCTGGCGCGCTGCTGCCCGCCAGTGCGGCAACGCCGCGGCTTGCAGGGAGGGCCGGCACCGCTTGCGTGCTGTCCCTTCGTCGCGCGCCGGGTAGAATCGCGGGATGACGCCTTCAGGAGCCACACCGGACCTCCACCGCTCTCAATGGCCCGTCGGTCAGGCCGGCCGACTGGCTCTGCTGCTGGGCATCGTGTTTATTGCGGCACTCGCGATCCGCGGCCTGCATCTCTGGGGCCAGGCGCGGCACAACCCCTTTTTCTACGCCCCGACGATGGACGAGGAGGTCCACCACCGGTGGGCCCTGCGGGTGGCGTCCGGCGAGGGTTTCGGGCCCCATCCGTTCTTCCGGGCCCCTCTTTACTATTACTTACTAGGGTGGCTGTACGCGCTGTTTGGGCCGAGCCTCGCAGTGGCCCGCGCGGCGGGTTGCGTGCTGGGCGCGGCGACGTGCTCCCTGATCGCATGGCTTGGCATGGAACTGGACGGGCGGAAGACCGGCGTGCTGGCGGGCCTTCTGGCGGCGTTCTACTGGCCGTTCATTCATTTTGACGGTCTCTTGCTGACGGTCGGGCTGGAGACTTTCCTGGGGTTGCTGCTGCTGCTGTTGCTTATGCGGGCTGCGGCGCGCGGTTCGCCGTTCCTGTTCGTGCTCGCGGGCATCGCCTGGGGGCTGGCGGCGATCACCCGGCCAACGATCCTGGCGTTCGCGCCGGCCGTCGTTTTGTGGTCGTGGATGGCGCGGCGACGGCTCGCCGTCGGATTCCCCGGCCCGAAGGGACGGAGGCTGGAACCGCCGGGGCGGAACGCGGCCGCTGCGGTTCTTCGCAGCACGGCACTCGTGTTCGCGGGGGCGGCAATTGTGATCCTGCCGGTCACGATCCGCAACCGCGCGGTCGGCGGGGAATGGGTCCTCATCGCCTCCTACGGCGGCGTGAATTTCTACATCGGCAACAACCCGCAGGCCGACGGTGTCGCCGCGATCGTCCCGGGCACGCGCGCCGATTGGCAGGGCGGTTACGAGGACACCCACCGGATCCCCGAGGTCGAGTTGGGCCGCACGCTCAGCGAGAGCGAAGTGTCGCGCTACTGGTTTCGGAAGGGGCTGAGCTGGATTCGGGACGACCCGCGCGCCTGGCTGCGCCTGATGGTTCGAAAGTTCCGCCTGTTCTGGAGCCCGGTGGAGATTCCAAACAACCAGCCGGACTGGTTCTTCGCGAAGCTGTCCGAGACAGGCGTCCTGTATTGGATCGGCTTCCCGGTGGTCGCAGGCCTCGGTTTGGCGGGCTTCGGTCTGCTGGTCCGCGAGCGGCGCGCCTGGGCGCTGGCGTGGCTCTATGCGCTCGTGAACATGGCGACCGTGGTCATGTTCTTCTGTCCCGGCCGCTACCGCCTGCCGTTCGTACCGATCCTCATCTTGATGGCCGCTGCGGGAGTCGTGCGCCTGCCCGCCGCCTGGCGCGCGCGGCGTTACAGGCCGTTGATTGCGTACGCGGTCTGCGGCATCGCGGCAGGGGCGTTCCTCGCCACCAACCCGCCGGACCGGGCGATGCACCGGCGCGAGACCGAAGGGCGCGGTCACCTGGACCTGGGCTTGTACTATGCCGGCCAGAGTCCGCAACGCCCGGAACTTGGCGAGCGTGCGTACGAGCACTTGCAGGCGGCGACACGTCTGCGGCCCAACGACCCGCTGGCGCATACCGCGCTGGGAATCTGGCTGCTGAAGCGCAACCGGCTCGACGAGGCGGGTGCGGTGCTGGCCCGCGCGGTGGAGGTCGCCCCACAGAACGCGGAGGCCCAGGGCTACTACGGCGATTACCTGTACGCAGCCGGTCGTCTGGATGAAGCGGTGGCGTGCTACCAGCGCGCGGCCGAGCTCAACCCGACCTGGCCCAGCCCGCACACGTCGCTGGGATTTGTTCTGGCCAGGCTCGGACGCCCCGCGGAGGCCTGCGCGCACCTGGAAACCTCCCTGCGGCTCAAGCCCGACCAGACCGACGCCCAGCTCCAGCTCGGCCTCCTGCTGTCCCAGCAGGGCCAGTATGCGTCCGCCGTCGAGCAGTTTGAGGGCATCTTGAAGCGCGAGCCGGCACACACCGCCGCCCTGCTGAACCTGGGCACCGCTCTGGCGACCCTCGAGCGTTATGAGGCGGCGGCGGCGCGTTATCGCGAGGTGCTGCGCCACGAGCCGGGCAGTGCGCCCGCGGCGCAGGGACTGGCGTTTGCGCTTCAGAAATCAGGCCGGGTGGCGGAAGCCATCGCGGTTCTCAAGGAAGCGCTGCGGCACGGCCCGGATGAAGAGCGTCTGCTGCGCGGCCTGGCGTGGCTGTTGGCAACCAGCAGCGACCCCGAGCTGCGCGACGGCCGACAAGCCGTCGAGCTGGCCGAGCGTGCCATGCAGCGCACGCAGCAACCGGGCATCGGGCTCTTGAACGCACTCGCGGCGGCGCTCGCGGAGGCCGGCCAGTTCGAGCGCGCGGTCACGGTTTGCCAGCAGGCCCTGGAGAAGGCCCGATCCGCCGGGCAACAGGAGTTGGCCGAACAGCTCGAAGCCCGGTTGAGACTCTATCAACAGGGTCAGCCGTACCGCGAAGGCGGTTGACGCGCGCAAGCTTGCACTTCTCTCGCACGTCGGGCACACTGCGCGGACGTGAGCCACCTCCTCGGAAAACGGATTAATGCCGGCGTTGCATCGTGCGTTTTCTTCGTGTGCGCCGCGTGTATGGACGTGCTCGTTGCAGCAATCGGCTTCCGCCCCCCGCCTTCGCATATTGCGCCCACACGGGAATTTGCACTTGTTGCCGCGCTGGGGCTGCACGGCGGCGGGCTGGTCCTTGGGTTAATTGGACTCAAAGACGCAGGAGAAGGACGGTGGATCGCGGTCACCGGCCTGATTCTGAACGCGTCGATGCCCGCGTGCTGTTGCGGATCGTGTCTGCTGTCGGCAGTGGCAGGTTGAGCGATGCCTTTCATTCGCTGTCCGTCCTGCAACGCTCGTTACAAGGTCGGCGCGGATGCCGGCGGCCGGTCCGCCAAGTGCCGGAATTGCGGACAGGGCTTCAAGATCCCCGCCCTGCCGCAGGAGGCACCGCCCGAGGAGGAGTTGCGGCTGACGAGCCTGGATGCCCTGGCCTCCGGCACACCGATCGAGCTGGAGCGTCCGCCGCAGTCAGCCGCGGACGGCGCTGGCACCGGAGCGCTCGCGGAGGCGGAGCCGGTTACGGGCGCGACGACCTACAGCGCGGCGCCGGTCGGCGCTGTCGCCGGAAGTGGGGGGCGCCCCTACACCGCCTACTTCCATTCGTTGGGCCAGTCGCTGGCGTTTCCCAGCCGCGTGGGTGATCTCATCACCTTTGGGATCGTGTGGGTCATACTGATCGTCGGGGAGTTCGTCGGCCACGCGGGCGGGTGCCTGGGCTTGGTGGGGTCCCTGATCGTGGCCGGCTGGTACATGTCGTTTCAACTGAACGTCGTGGTGGGGGCCGCCGGCGCCGAGGAGGATCTCCCGACGTTGACGCTGACTGAGGGTTGGTGGGACGACATCGTGTCGCCGTTCTTGAAGATGCTGGCCACGTACGTCGCGGTACACCTGCCCGCCGTGATTTTCCTGGCCAGTGTCGGGATGCTGCGGACCGCGCTGGGGGCGACGGGCGCCGGGGGCGGGGCTTTGGCCCTGCTGCAAGCCCTGGACGTACCCACTCTGGTGGTCGGCGGGCTGCTGCTGCTGGCAGGGTACGCGCTATGGCCGATGCTGGTTCTGATTGTCGCCGTCGGCAGCGTGCTCGGCTTCGTCCGCGTGGACCTCATCGCGCGCACCATCCTGAAGTCGTTTCCGGCTTATCTGCTCACGCTGCTCATCGTGTACTTGAGCGTCGGGTCGGGCTTCGGGATCGCGATCCTGGTGGGAATCGCAGTGCAACTCCAGGCGGGCGCGTTTGGCGGGACGACCGCAATGTTCACCATCATGCCCCTCCTGAAGATCGTACAACTGTACTTCACCATCATCGCCATGCGGGCGATCGGATCGTACTACTGCCACTTCAAGCACAAGTTCGCCTGGTCGTGGGGTTAGCCGTTAGCAGTCCGACGCAGAAGTGTAGCGCCGGACCTGCGCTTGCCCGCCGTGGCGGGTGTCCGGCGAGGATTTCATTCGGCTCGAAGAACGTCGGACACGGAGGTCCGACGCTACGGGTGAGCGGTCCACGAGGAGTTCTGCGGCGGACTGTCAGGCGCCCGAGTGTCGCGGGGGACCGCCAAGGCATCACGGCGCTGGAGAGGCGGGCAGGGTGCCTGGGGCGCGCTCGAGCAGGGCCTGAAAACGCGGGTCCCCGTGGAGCGCGCGCAGCGCGTCGTCCTCGCGGAGCTTCTCGGGCTTGAGGGCACCCCACTTCAGCCCGGTCTCAAGCTGTTGCAGCGCGGTTTCCACGTCGCCCGCCTGCACCGCCAGCACGGCCCGCGAATGGCGCGCCGCCCCGTCCTGAGGCCGGCGCTGTAGGACTTCGTCCAGCAGCGCCGCGGCCTGCGCAGAGTAACCGAGATGCGCGAGCGCGTCGGCAAGCAGCCGGGCGGTATCGAGATGGTCGGGATCCAGATCGCGCGCCTCGTCCAGCAGTCCGGCGGCCTCCGCCCACTGACCGCGTGCCGCTGCGGCCTGGGCGACCGCCCGCATGGTGGCCGCGATTTCAGGCAGACTCGCGCCGGTGATCGGCGCACCCGGCGGCGGAGGCCGTACCTGGCCCAGCCGGGCCAGCAGCGGGCCGAGCTGCGGGTGTGCCGCGAACTCCGGATTGGCACTGAGGTTGCGGTGGGTTGTGATCGCAAACTGGAAGAGCTGGGCGTCGTGCGGCCAGCGGGCGTACGATTCGAGCAGCAGTTGCACGGCCGCAATCGTATCCTCAATCCGCGTGGCCGGGCCGGACACGAGCGCTTGCGCGCGCATCGGAGCGAGCCGAGCGGCAACCGCGCTGTCCAATTCCGCTGCCAGGCCGGGCGGCAGGGCGATGTCCGCCACCAGGTCGCCCAGGACCGGCCGCTGGCGTGCCACGAGCTCTTCGGCGATCTTCCGGTGCACCTCGAACATGTGTCGCGGCGCGGAGAACTCCAGCCGCGCGTTATCATCCGTGTGGACCGCGGCGTCCCGCACCCAGTCGCGCAGCGGCTGGTCGGACGTGATGTAGCGGGCGAGCACGTCCGACGGCCGGCGGATGCTGACACGGTAGAGGTCGGCGCGAACGGTGGGCATACGGAAGCGGCGGGCAAACTCCTGGTAGCCGATGCGCTGCGGCCGGCGGGAGGCGACCATGAGATAGTCCTGCTCGGCGAGCTCCCAGAGGGAGACGTGGTCGAAGACCTCGAACAGGGTGCGGACGATCATCTGAAAATCCTGGAGCGACGACTTGTACCCCTGCAACCAGACGGCCAGCAGTCCCTGGTCGCTGAGGCGGCTCCTGCCCAGCTCGAAGTACTCGCGGGTGAACAGGTTGGACACGCCGGCCATCCACGGATTGGAGGGCTGAGTGATGACCATGTCGTAGACCTGGTCGGTGAGCAGCAAGTGGTTGCGGCCGTCCGCCAGGATCATGCGGACGCGCGGGTCGCGCGTCAGGACGTTGTACGTGTACGGGGCGAAGCACGCCGCCGCCTTGATCACGTCGTCACTGATCTCGACGCAGTCGAGGCGCTCGAACGAGGGGTGGCAGGACAGCGCGGCGAGGGAGATCCCGGAGCCGAGGCCAACCATGCAGGCGGACCTGGCTTCGGGGTGGATCAGGGCCGGCAGGTGCCCCAGGAGCTGCATGGTGATCATGTCGCTGACGACCGTGGAGGCGTCGGGCTTGCCGTTGACGCGCAAGGTCAGAATCTGCGGAGCGTCTTTCGGGTGCTCCACCGTCACCGTCACGTCGATGCCCTCGCCGTAGTAGACGATCTCGCGCTCGGCCGCCAACGTGCCGCGCATCATGAACGGCGCCGCCGTGATCACGTGTGGGTCCCAGCGCCCCGCCCCCAGCCCCACCGCCAGGATCGCCAGCACGGCGGCCGCGGGCAGCACGGCGCGCCGGACGAGCACGAGCCGCGGGGCGGGCCGCGCGCATACCACCAGGGCAACGCCGATGAGTCCGTTGAGCAGGCTCGCGAGGATGATGGAGTTCTGCACGCCGAGCACGTCGCTGCGGATAAGGACGAAACCAGCCAGGAACGAGCCGGCGATAGTGCCGAGTGTGTTGACCAGGTAGGCGCGCCCGGTCGCGGCCCCCGGTTCCTCGCCCTGGACCGCCAAGGCCCGAATCACCAGCGGGAAGATGGCGCCCATGAAGAACGTGGGCACGAAGGTGACCGCGATGATGAGCAGGAACTGCCACGCCAGCAGGGCGTTGTAGTCCGTGTAGTGCCGCTGAATGAGCGTTTCGACCACCAGCGGGATGCGCCCGTGGATCGGCACGATGACGACGGCGATCAGCCCAATGAGCAGCTCGAGTACGCCGAACACGACCGCGGGGTTCCGCCAACGGTCGGCCCAGCGGGCGATGGCCAGGCTGCCCAGCGCCAGGCCGAGGATGAACGCCGCCAGGATGCAGGTGAACGCGTAGGTCGTCGAGCCGACCGACATGATCAGGGCCCGTGTCCAAGTGATCTGGTAGACCATGGCGGCGAACCCGGAGACCGCGAAGCCGACCAGCACGAGGCGCCGGAGGAACGTGCCCTCCGCGAGCGCGGGGGCGGCCGGGCGCGCGTCGGGTTGCGCAGTGCGCCTCGCCGGCCGCGCTGGGGGCGCGTCTGTGGCCGGGAGCGCGGCGGGCTGCGCGGCGCGGGTCACGGATTGGTGGAGGAGGTTGAGGGCGATGAGTCCGACCACGATGTTGAGGGTGGCGGCGAACCACGTGGTGTGCAGCAGGCCGAGGGTGGGGATGAGCCAGAAGCCAGCGGCGAGGGTCCCGAGCACGGCTCCAAACGTGTTGATGCCGTACAGGCGGCCGACGGACTGGCCCAGCGCGCCGCCCCGCGCGGTGACGTAGCGGACAAGGATGGGAAGCGTAGCGCCCATGAAGGTGGTGGGGACCAGCAGAATGAGCCCACCGAGGCAGAAGCGGACGAAGTTTAGCAGCCAGGGCCAGTTGGCCAGCGGTGCGTAGAGAGCAGCGTACACCGGCTGGGCCACGTGGAGCAGGACGGGGACGCTCAGCGCGTACAACCCGATGCCGACTTCGAGCAGGCCGTAGACGCGTCCGGGCCGGTCGAGACGGTGGCACCACCGGCCGGCGCAGTAGCAGCCGATTCCGAGACCGGCCATGAAGGCCACGAGGACGGTTGTGATCGCGTAGGTGGTACCGCCGAAGACGAAGATGAGTTCGCGAATCCAAACGAGCTCATAGATGAGCCCGGCCGCGCCGGATGTGAGAAAAAGGATGTAGAGGAGTAGGCTGCGCACGCGAGGAGTTCCTTTGTTGGTGGTATCGTCGCCAGCGTACCGCGGCCAGAGAATATCGCTGGCTGTCGGCCGGATCAAACTCCATCGGCCGTGCTGCGCTGACTGCTTCAACGACCAGCGTTGCAGCAGGCGCCGGGGCGGGTCCGACTCCGGGAAGCGAAGGACGCGCATCGCGTCCTCAACGGCACAGGCGTCAGAGGGGCCGCCGACGGTCGACGCGCTCATGCGCCGCTTCACGTTGGAAGCCGGCCGGGGCGGCGCGTTTCGAAACAATAAGTGCGGCGAAGGTATTGCAGGCTCGCACCGCTAGCGCTATACTGCTCCCCGGTGTACAATATGTAGTGGCGCGGGGCGGGTGGCTGCCGGTCGGGTGGCTGCGCGGATCCGCAACTCAGGACTTCGTCGTGTTTCTGAAGCGCATCATCCTGCACGGCTTCAAGAGCTTCGCCGACCGAACGGAGTTTGAGTTCGGTGCCGGGGTCACGGCGGTCGTGGGGCCGAATGGCTGCGGGAAGAGCAACGTCGTCGACGCCGTTCGTTGGGTACTGGGCGAGCAGTCCGCGCGCAGCCTGCGCGGCGACCGCATGGCGGACGTGATCTTCGCGGGCTCGCGTTCGCGGAAGCCGGCGGGCTTCGCGGAAGTGCAGCTCACGTTTGACAACCGCGCGGGCCTGCTGCGCAGCGACGAGGACGAGGTGACGGTCAGCCGCGTGTTGTACCGGAGCGGCGAGAGCGAGTACCGCCTGAATGGCAACGCCTGCCGCCTGAGGGACGTGCGCGAGCTGCTGATGGACACCGGGGTGGGGGTGGATGCGTACAGCATTATCGAGCAGGGCCGCGTGGATCTGCTGTTGCAGGCCAACCCGCTCGGGCGCCGCGAGATTTTCGAGGAGGCGGCGGGGATCAGCCGCTACAAGTTTCGCCGCCTGGAAGCCCAGCGGAAGCTCGAGCGCACGCAGAACAACCTGCTGCGCCTCCAGGACATCCTTGAAGAGCTGGAGAAGCGGGTGCGGAGCGTGCGCCTGGCGGCTGGCAAGGCGCGGAACTACCAGCAATACGACGCTCGGCTCCGCGAGCTGCGGGCCGCGTTTTCCATCGCCGAGTACCATGAGCTGGAGCAGGGGCGGGCCGGTATTCAGGCGCAAGCCGATGCCCTGCTGGTCCGTTTGCAGGAAGGGCGGGCACAGCAGGCCGAGCGTGATGCGGCGTCCGCGGAGCTGGAACACGAGCGGCAGGCCCTGGATGAGCAGATCCAGGCCGCCGAGGTGGCTCTGCTGGAGGCACAGTCGGCCGCCAGCGCGCTGGGCGAGCGCATCGCGCTGGGAGAACGGCGCCTGGGGGAGTTGCGCGCGGCGCGTGACCGACGCTGTCACCAGGCGGCGGACGTGTGCGCCCGCCTTGCAACGCTGGGGGAGCGCATCGCGGCTGAAGAATGCGCGCTGCACGAGCTGACGGTCCTCGTGCAGCAGAGCGACGCGCGGATCGCCGAAGCGCAGGCGATCCGGCAGTCGGCGGAGCAAGAACTGGAGGAGCTGCGGCGCCGGTTGGAGCACGAGAAGGTCGCGGCCTTCGACACCGTCCGACGCGGGGCCCTCCTGCAAAACGAATGCGAGAACCGCGCCCAGCAGCAAAGCCGTCTGCGCGCGCAGGCCGAGCGCCTGGCGGCGCGCCGCCAGGAGACGCGCCGGGAGGACGAGGAGCTGTCCCAGCATTGGGAGCAGCTTCACGGCCAGATCGCCGAACTCGATCAGGAAATCGACGGCTTGTCCGCCGCGTTGCGCACGGAAGAGGGGCAGAGCGCGGCGCTGCGCGACGAGCTGGTGCTGCTGGATACGGAGATTGCGGCTGCCAGAGAGACGCGGACCGCCGTCGCGTCGCGGCTCGCGCTGCTGGAAGACATGGAGCGGCGACTGGAGGGTGTGGACGAGGGCTCGCGCGCCGTGCTGGCGTGGCGCAGCGACGATACGACGCAGGGCCTCGTCGTCGGGCTGGTCGCCGACCTGCTGCGGATCGACGACCCCCGCGTGCCCATCCTGCAATCCGTGTTGTCCGCATTCGAGAACCACGTCGTCGTCCGCGACGCGGCGGCGTTCCTGGCCGAATTGGCGAACCGCGCCGCAGCGGGCGGGCCGTTGCAGGTGCTGGCGTTGGACCGGCTGACCCGGCCGGCGACGCCGATCAGCTACACGCACGCGCCCGGCTTTGTCGCGCGGGCGTCCGACTGGGTGCAGTGCGCGGCGGAGTTTCGCCCGCTGGCGGAGCACCTGCTGGGCCGGACGTTCATCGTGGAGAGCCTGGACCAGGCCCTGCGCCTGGCGGCCGAAGCGCTCGCGGGCTGCGTGTTCGTGACGCTGGACGGGGCCACCGTGGGGGCGGACGGACGGATGACCTTTGGGGCCGCCGGCGCGGCGCCGGGCCTGATCAGCCGCAAGGCGGAGATCCGCCAGCTCCGCAACGAGTGCGATGAGCTCGAGTCGCAACTGGTTCAGCTTGCGCGGCGCCGGCAGGAAGTCGAAGCGCAGCTCTCGGACCTCCAGTTGCGGGTGGACGGGTTGCTCGCGCGCATCGCGACCCAGCAGCGCGCCCACGCCGAGCTGCGCAACGAGCGGGCACGTCTGGCCGATGTGCGGCAGCGGCTGGAGCGCGAGGCGGCGCTGACGGACCAGGAGCTGGATTCGGTCCGGCGGTCGCTCGCCGATCTCGACGCGCAGTTGCAGGCACTCCAGGCGGAGCGCGCCGCGGCCGACCTCGCACAGCAGTCGCACGAGGCGGACATGGCGGCCGTTACGTCCCGCGTGGCCGAACAGGAAGCCGCCGTCGCGCGGCTGGCCCAGGACTGCACCGCCGCCTTGGTCGAGCGGGGGCGGGTCGCCGAGAAGCGCGCCGCGGCCGAGAAGGCGCTCGAGGAGCTGCGCGCGCGGCACGCGGCGTCGGCCCAGGAGCAGGCCGACGCGGAGCGCGAGACCGCGGAGGCGCTGGCGGAGATTGAGCGGGCCGAGGGCGAGCTGGAGACGGCCCGGCGGGGCCAGGCGGAACAGAACGCGGCGTGCGAGGGCTGTCGTACGGTGGCGCTGGAGTTGCGGCAGCGCCGCCAGGAGCTCTTGCAGCGGCTGGAGAGCGGCGGCGCCGCGGCTCGAGAGCTGCAACGGCAGATCGAGGGCTGGGAAGGCGCGTGGCACCAGCAAGAGGTGGCGTTGCGCGAGACCGAAGTACGAAAAGAGGGCCTCACGGCGCGTGTCCGCGACGAGCTGGGGCTGGATCTGCCGGCCCTCTACCAGACGTACCGGCATGAGGAGCAGGACTGGGAGGCCATCCGGCTCGAGATCGAAGACCTGCGCGGCAGGATCGCGCGGCTGGGACACGTCAACCTGGACGCCATCGCCGAGCTGGAGGAGCTCGCGCCGCGCTACGAGCACCTGGCGTCCCAGCGGGCCGATCTGATCGCGGCGAGCCAGCGTCTGGAGACGCTGATCGCGGAGCTCGACCAGGAGTCGCGGACGCGCTTCGCCGAAGCGTTCGAGCAGATCCGCGCGCAATTCCAGGAGATGTTCCGCAAGCTCTTCGGCGGCGGCAAGGCCGACGTGTTGCTGGAGGACCCGGCCAACCCGCTCGAATGCGGGATCGAGATCATCGCGCGCCCGCCGGGAAAAGAGCCGCAGTCGATCTCGCTGCTCTCCGGCGGCGAGAAGACGCTGACCACGGTGGCGCTGCTCATGGGGGTGTTCAAGAGCCGCCCGTCGCCGTTCGCAATCTTGGATGAAGTCGATGCAGCCCTTGATGAAGCGAACATCGAACGCTTTAATAGCGTGCTGCAGGAGTTCTTGTCGCACTCGCAGTTCGTAGTGATCACGCACAGCAAGCGGACGATGGCCTGTGCGGATGTGTTATACGGAGTTACGATGGAAGAACCGGGCGTCAGCAAACGCATGAGTGTCCGGTTCGAAGAACGTGTGGAAACGCCAATTGTGGCGTGAGTGTTTGGTTCCTTTTTTGTGAGGTTGCGCCATGGCAAAGAAGAAGGCTGCAAAGAAGAAGGCGAAGAAGGCCCCCAAGAAGAAGGCGAAGAGAAAGGTCGCCAAGAAGAGAATGGCCGCCTGCTAACGGCGACCACCCCAAAGTGCCGATTGGCCCGCGCTCCGGGCCGCGCGACACAGGCGACCATGAGTAGCACGTCCGATCCGGGCGTGCCGACACGTGCGAGCGGTGTCCCGTAAGCCGGAGTGCGAGCGACATCTCGCGGCACACGCAGCACTCGGAGTCCCTCGCTGACTGAGGCACGGTCGGCGGCGGCGCGGAAAAGGACGTCCGTCCGACCGCGACCGGGACGAGTGGTGCGTGTGCCGGTTTTTTTGCGCCGCCGCTCCGCGTCCGCCCCCCGGCTGGACCCGCGGGATATGATTGGGCGGGGACAGGTGCTCTGCGCGGAGCCTCGCGTGGCGAGCGGTCGCATACGGCCTTCCGCCTTTACGCTGATCGAGCTGCTCGTCGTGGTCGCGATTATCGCCCTCCTGATCGCGATTCTGTTGCCGAGCCTGGCCGCGGCGCGCGAGCAGGGCAAACGGGCGAAGTGCCTCGCGAACCTGCGCAGCATCGGGCAGGCGCTGCATCAGTACGCCCTGGAGGACCCCGCCGAGCAACCCATCCCCATCCATGAGAGCATGTTGCAGCCGTGCGACTACTGGGAGTGGCGAACGGTGAACTGGTTCACGTGGGGCGGGCGTTCCGGCCAGGTGCCGCTGCGCACCGGTGCATCCAGCAGAATCCTGCTGGCCGCGGATGGCCCGGACGCCCGGCCGCAATACGACGCCCGCCGCCGCCCGCTGAACCGCTACCTCCTGGGCAGCGTCCACCTGGCCGATACCCAGCGGCTGGAGTTGTTTCATTGCCCGTCCGACCGCGGCTATCCCACGCACCCCGACATCGACGACGCCCCGGCCGAAAGCGCCGAGCTGCCTTGCTACGACACGCTCGGCAACAGCTACCGGGCCAGTCTCGCGATGATTATGCTCATCAGCGGCGACGCCCGTAGCGCGGGGCATTTCTCGCGCGGACCGTGGGGGCACCGGCTGAGCAGCCTGCGCAGCACTTCCACGCTGATCCTGGCCGGCGAGCCGACGTTCTTCAACATGATCGGCCGCGACAACCTGCCCGACCCGGACCCGGTGCTGGTGACCGGCTGGCACAAGCAGTTCATGGTGGACAACCTGCTGTTCTGCGATGGCTCGGCTCGGCCGATGCGGGCCAGCGCCCAGTACGAATTCGCACCGGATGCCGCTACGAGTATGTGCCTGTACGACGCCGGTCTGCTCACGCGCGGCGGGGGCTGGCAGCTCGATGACTATCCGGTGCCGGGGGCCCGGCTCTGGGGCGACAACGCACTCTGGCGCGCCGCGTTCGGCTCGGGCTACGACACGAAGTGGCCGTTCGCCAACCGGCAGGAGAACATGGCGGGGCACTGATGTCCTGGGTTGCAGATTCGACGAAGAAGCCGGGCGAGGACACGCCTGGTTGGGAGGTGCAAAGTGGAGCTTTGCACTCCCCGACTTCTGTGACCCACTTCAGACTCAGGACACTCCAATCGGCGTGCGCGACATTGCGACATCGCGCGTAGCGGCCGACCAGTTGGTCGGCCCAGCGCACTGCGCAACAGAACCGCCGATGGCAGTCGATCCGGTCGGGCCCGCAGTTGCGCGAGACGGCCACTCGACTGCCGCTGCCGCCATGTCAGCAACCGCTTCGACGCGAGGCCCAGCCGCTTCGCCCGCCGCACGCTCAATCCCACAGCTTCGGCGGATACTGGCCCTGTTCGACGAGCTGCCCAAGGAAGCGGACGACGCCGTCCTTGTCGCGGGGGTTGGTGATCCCGCACCATCGATCCGGGCTTGGTAGAACCTTCACGCGGGCGCGGCCCGCCTTGATGGCGTCCTGAACCACGGCCGGCAGGTACAGCTCTGCATCCGCCGAGCCGCCGCGCTCCCGCAGAAACCGCTCGAACGCGCGGCGCAGCTCGTCCAGCAGCGCCGGCACGAACCCCCACAGGTTCATCGACACCGTCTCGTCCCCGCCGAAGCGGTGCACGTGGCCATGCTCGTCGGTGCGGCGGGCGCCGCGGCCGTCGGGTTCGATGCCGACCGTCTCGACGATGTCAACGAGCCAGCCGTCCGGGCTGTGCCGGCAGACCGCCCGCGAGACTGCCCCGCCCTCGGACAGCGTGTTGCGCAGCGCGTAACCGACCATCGCGTAGACCGGCGTGCCGGTCTGTTGCTCTTGCAGAAAGGCACTGAGGGCGGCGAAGGCGCCGGCCCCATAGAAATCGTCCGCGTTGGCGACGGCAAAAGGTCCACGGACGCGGTCCGCCGCCGACAAGACCGCCTGCCCCGTCCCCCAGGGCTTGCTGCGCCCCGGCGGCACCGCGAACCCGGCCGGCACGGCGTCCAACCGTTGATGGGCGTACGCCACGGGAATCCGTTGCTCATACCGGCGGCCGATCGTCTCGTGGAAGGCGCCCTCCATCTCCGGGCGGATTACGAAGACGACCTGACCGAAGCCGGCCCGCACGGCGTCGTAGATCGAGTAGTCCATGATGGTTTCGCCGGCGGGGCCGACCGGCTCCAACTGCTTCAGGCCGCCGTAACGCCGGCCGATCCCGGCCGCGAGGATCACGAGGGTCGGTTTCATCAGAGGATGCCCTTGCACCGTTTGAGGCCGCGGCCCACACTGGACCGCACGACAGGCAGCATTCTAGGCGGAAGCGAAGGGTGCGGCCACGGCGCCTGACCGTTGGAGCCCGAGCGATGGACGCATACGACGACGAGCGGACATCCGCCGCAGGCACGCGTCGCGATTTCATCAAGGTTGGAGCACTGACGGGTCTGGGTGCGCTGGTCGCAATCCCCAACCTGCTCGGATGTGCCGGACCGGGTCGGCGTGCGGCGCCGGCCGCGGCGCAGCCGTTCGTTGCCCCGCCGCTCGAACGGGTCCGGATCGGCTTCGTCGGCGTCGGGGGCATGGGCACCAACCACGTGAGCCAACTTCTCAAGGTGCCGGGCGCCGAGATCAAGGCCGTGTGCGATATCGTGCCGGAGAAAGTCGCGCGCGCCCAGGACATGGTGGCGAAGGCGGGCCAGCCGAAACCGGCCGGCTACTCCCGCGGCCCGTGGGATTTCAAGCGCCTGTGCGAACAGGAGGACCTCGACCTGGTCTTCACGGCGACGCCCTGGGAGTGGCATGTCCCCGTGTGTGTCGCCGCGATGCGGGCCGGCAAACATGCGGCCACGGAGGTCCCGGCGGCCGTGACCCTCGACGAGTGCTGGCAGCTTGTCGAGACCGCGGAGCAACGCCGCAAGCACTGCGTGATGATGGAGAACTGCTGCTACGACCGGGCCGAAATGATGGTGCTGAACATGGTCCGCCAGGGCGTGCTCGGCGAGGTGCTGCACGGCGAGTGCGGTTATCTGCATGATCTGCGCGGCGTGAAGTTCTCCACGGAGGGGGAAGGCCTGTGGCGGCGGGCACACGCGGAGAAGCGCAACGGCAACCTGTACCCGACGCACGGACTGGGCCCGATCGCCCAGTGCATGAACATCAATCGCGGCGACCGGCTTGATTACCTGGTTTCCATGAGCGGCCCGTCGCGCGGCCTCCAGCTCTTTCAGGAGGAGCACCTGAGCCCGGATGACCCGCGCCGGAATGAGAAGTACGTGCTCGGCGACGTGAACGTCACGCTCCTCAAGACCGTCCTGGGCCGCACGATCTACCTCGTACACGACACGAACCTGCCGCGGCCCTACAGCCGCATCCACATGCTCCAGGGCACGCGCGCGGTGAAGGTCGGGTATCCCGATCGCATCCACGTCGAAGGCCGCAGCCCGGCGCATCGGTGGGAGCCGCTCCTGGAGACGTACGCGGACGAGTTCGAGCACCCGCTCTGGCGCTCCGAGTCGGTCCAGACCGCAAGCGGCGGCCACGGCGGCATGGACTACCTTGAGGACTATCGCCTGGTCCGCTGCCTGATCGAAGGGCAGCCGTTGGATATGGACGTGTACGACGCCGCAGCGTGGAGCTGTATCTCCGAGCTGACGGAGAAATCGGTGGCCCGCCGCAGCCGCGTGATGGATGTGCCCGACTTCACCCGCGGTCGGTGGAAGACGAATCCGCCGCTGGGGATTGTTGAGGCGTCGTAGCGGCCCGCGGCCCGCGCGGCCAGGTCCTGCTGGGCGATCTGATCATCGCGGCCGGGGGCAAACCCGTGCGGAATTCGAACGATCTGTACCGGGTTCTGGACAACCACAGAGTGGGCGATGCGCTCGATCTGACGATCGTGCGCGAAAACCGCCAGGTTGAGATACAGGTGATCCTCCAGGCCCTGCTCCAGTAGGTCGAACGGCCATTTTGCAGAAGTCCAGTTGCCTCGTCTCCTCACGGGAAGAACCCATGTATTTGGCCGGTGTCTGCGGAGATTATGGGGGATTTGCGTCCGTCGGGCGAGTCTTCTCGGATTCTTCTTCGTCGCATTTGGCACAGGGGCGATCCGGGATATACTTTAGTT
>JALHJL010000069.1 GCA_022839625.1 Phycisphaerales bacterium | reverse complement strand
TCCCGTTCCGTGGGTCACGCGTGTCTGCACGCCCTTTTTACGCAGCGGAACGGCCCAGGTTTGCACCAAAACTCATGAAGCTGGTGAATAATCCGGGGTGAGTGCGTACGAGCACGGCCCGGAACGCAGTGCCCAGTGAAGAAGAAACCATCCGGCACGTCGCGAGTATGGCTCCCGGCGTGCCGGCATTTCTCCCGCCGAATCGCGCAGCGTGATTCAGCGCGATCCGCAATTCGTCGGCGCCGCGACGGGCGGCACGGGGGTGACGGAAGCCTCACCCCGCGATACCAACCACACACCCAGCAGGACGAGGAGCCCACCGGCCAACGCGTTCGGCGTAACGTGTTCCCCCAGAAGCGCGGCGCCGGTGGCGAGGGCCACGAAGGGCTCGATGTACAACAGGGCGCCGGTGCGCGCGGGGCCGTGTTCCATCACGGCGGCAAACCACAGGTAGTAGGCCGCGCCGCTGCAAATCACGCCCAGGAATCCGATGGCAACCAGGCTGCGGGTCGTGACCGGTCCGCTCAGCGCGCTGGTCACGAACGCCGCCAGCGTGGCGATCGCCGCCGCTACCGCCATGCCGAACGTCGTGACGCGCAGGACGCCGCTGCGGGCATTCGGGCCGGCCGCGGCCAGCGTGTAGACCGCCCACGTCAAGCACGATCCGACCTGGAGCAGGTCGCCGAAATGGGCCTGCTTGAAATCCGGCGGTGCCACCATGGTCACCAACAGGACCCCGCCGGTGCCGACCCCCACGCCGGACCACCCGACCCGATTCAGCCGCTGCTGGCGCAGCAAGTAGGCCCCGACCGCAATCGTGACCGGGATGAACCCAATGATCCAGCCGGTGTTGATCGCCGACGTGTACCGCAGCCCATACGCCTGAATAAGAAGGTGCACCGCCAGCACCATACCGAGCACGACGCCCAACGGCCGGTCGTCGCGGATGGGCAACAGCGGCCGGCGGCGCAGCACGCTCACGAGCGAGAGCACCAGCACCCCCATCCAAAGCCGGACTGCGACCAGGCCGAACGGATCGAGCGTATGCAGCGCGACCCGTGTGGCCGCGAATGATGCCCCCCAGACGACGACCGCGAAAAGCCCCTTGATTGAAAACACCGGCCTTCTGGACGCCGAGAGCCCGCTCAGCCGGTCAGCGGGCGTGGTGCAGGTAACCGGGCTTTTGGTCAGGTGCTCGGACACGGTCTCCAGTTCCCTGGCATCCGTCCGCGGACAGCGGTCATTCATGGAGAGATCGTAGCACGCCCGCCACGTTTGCCCCGCGCGCTGGTGAGAATTGCCCGTGCTCAGAGCCAATCGGAGATCGGGCGCACATACCTGGCGAACTCGCGCACCGGCAGATTGACGGTCCCCCACTTCGGGCTGCGCAGGCGGGCACTCGTCTCGTAGTCGTCCAGCGGGATGCCGGCGAACACGTAGCGCGCCGCCCGGAACTCATGGACGACCTCGTCAGGCGGCGTGCCGCCCGCGTCGAGCCGATACGCGAATACGAGCAGGGCGGCGAAGCCGGAGCCGAAAACCTCCTGCCACTGCCGCAGGCCATCCAGGTCTGCCTGGGTAGCCCAGTTTTCCCAGGCCGGCCGGCCGCTGCCACGCCGGGCGACCCAGCGCCGACCCTTGATGTCCACCAGCCAGTTCGTCCTGGTCGCGGAATAGACGATGAAGTCGAAGCTCTTCAGCTTGGCGTCGCGGAAGGCCGCCCGTTTGACTTCGTCGACCGCGACATAGGGGGTCTGCCGCTGCTGAAGGTAGTCCTCAAACGCGACCTCGTAATCGATGTGCGCCTTCAAGCCTTGGTCCCGGGCCTGCTCCGCCCCGCATGGTACCACCGCCTGCCGAACGCCGCCAAACCGATAATCGGGTGACATTCTGCTCTTCGTGTTAAAAGTCCCCGTTTTTCGTCTATCTAGTGGTAGATCAATCGGATTATCGCTAACCGGCTGATCTAGGTAATGAAACGGCCCGATACGACAACGGAGACCAACGCGCGATTCGAAGGAGAGCCGTCATGACACCAGGAATCGAACACCGAGCCTTGCGAGCCGACCTGCGGAGAACCAGGCCGGTGTCGCGGATTTGCAGCCTGCGAGCGTTGGGGCTATTGCTCGCGGGAGCACTGGGACTCGCGGCCGCTGTTTCCGCCCGGGCGGATGGCGTGCGTGACCCCAATGACCCGCCCCCGCCGCCCCCTCCCAACATCGTGAAGGTGGGATACAAGTTCGACACCCCCGTGTTTCCGGGGCCGGCGGACCCGAACGAGATTCCGCCGCAGGTCAAGCCTCCTGAGGGCCAGAAGGTGGGGCCGCTCATCCACAATTGGGACCCCAACGATCCGAACGACGGTGAGTGGGGTGTGTTTGGCCCCAACAAGCAAGCCGATCTGTGGTTCCTGGTCAACAACACCGACGACAAGGGCCAGAAGAAGAAGATCACGATCAGCGCGGACATCCGCACGAACGACCGCGCGCGCAACCAACCCGGCGCGGCGGGCGAGGGCGTCTTGCCCAGCGGCAGCATGAGGAAGCCTCCGCCCCACCAGCCGGTCGGTGCGCCCACCGTTACCCCCGCCGATCCGAACGACCCCAACGGACCACAGACCTGGACCTGGGTAATCGAGATCAAGCCGCAACCGAAGAAAGAGAAGATCAGGATCACTCTGAAGACCGGCAGCCACGCCGACGACTTCATCGCGATCGACAACGTCAAGATCACGACGGAGTGCACGCCGAAAGACAAGCCGCCGCAGAAGCCGAACGCCCCGCCCCAGCAGAAGGATAAGAGCCAGTCGCACTACGAACACTTCCGGGTTCCGCAGTGGCCGCCGGAGTCGGACTACTCCGTCTTGCCGAGCTGGTACGAGGAGACGCTCTGGACCCTCGGCGGCAGTTTCCCGCCGATGTGGCTGCCGGGTGTTACGGACCACCAGGGGGTCTGGGGGCTGCCGGGCGGCGTTGCGGCCGAAGGGTTTCTGTCCGTGCGGCGCGACGACCAGCCTGAGCCGCAGGGCGTGGAATACTGCGCGTACCAGTTCGACTTCTACACGGGCGACGGCATGCTGATGTGGGAGCCGATCATGCCCCCGGAGTGCGAGGTCGTGAACTACCTCGTGGAAGTGGAGGAGCTGGAGAACGGTTGGCAGCGGGCTTATCTGACCTTCGATGTCGTCCCGCCGCCGGCCTGGCAGCAACTGAGCTGGTACATGAGCACGGCCGCCGGCCGGAGCGAACCCGTCGCGATCGACAACGTCGTCATGTCGGGCAGCACGTGGTGGACCGACTTCTGGTACGACGGATTCGACATCTACGACGTGGGGGATGGGCTGCACGGCGTGTACGGCTGGAAAGGCTGGGACAATGACCCGACCCTCGACGGGCTGGTCACGGACGTTGAGGCCGGCAGCGCGTTTCAGGCTCTGGAGGTGGCCGACGGGACCGACCTGGTCCAGCCGCTCAGCGATTTCGACTGGGGCCGTTTCGCATTCACCGCGTGGCAGTATGTGCCGAGCGATTTCCAGTCGGGCTGCGATCCGTCCGACAACTGCGGCTCGTACTTCATCCTGCTCAACACGTACAACGACGGCGGTCCGTATCACTGGTCCGTGCAGCTTCACGCCGACTCGCTGACGCAGTCGTTCATTCGGGACGGCCCGAGTCCGACGGCCGCGCCGCTCGTCACTGGGCGCTGGGCCAGGATCGAGGTGCTGATCGACCTGAACGCCGATCTCTACCGCGTCTACTACGACGGGGTGCAACTTGGCTCCGCCGCCTCGTGGACGGCCGGCGTCTTTGGCGGCGGCGGCGGGGCGCTGAACATCGGCGCTTTGGACCTGTATGCGAACGGGTCGAGTCCGGTCTACTACGACGACGTTCACCTGCGGCTGCTGGAGCCGGGCGACCTGAACGGGGACGGCGTCGTCAACTTCGGCGACATCAATCCGTTCGTGTTGATATTGACCAACCCGGCCACCTGGCAGACCGCTTACCCGCACTGTCCGCGGCTGAACGGCGACATCAACGGTGATGGGAACGTCGATTTCGGCGACATCAATCCGTTTGTGGCGCTGCTCGTCGGCGGATGACGTGACGGGACCGCCAGACGCTTCTCCACGCGAGAGTCGCCGGCCTGCGGCGGCTCTCGCGTTTGTTTTGTGGAGCATCAGCGGCAGGCGGGTCGGGGCCGGCTGCAGTGAGTCCCGCGGGCGCGGTCCCTCGCCGGATCAATGGCTCACGGTCTCAGCGTGTGCCACGCGCGGTGCCGGTTGCGCCAACTGCTTTCGCAGTACTGCCAGCAGGGTCGCCGGCTCCAGGTACCGCGGCGGCAGCCGCCAGTGAATCGTCTGCGGATCGGGCACGCGCGGTGAGCCGGGGCCTTCGGCGAACAGCGGCTGCACCTGCTGCAAGTCCTCGATCGCGAAGACGACGTCCGGCTCGTCGAGCACGATCGAGCGGATGCCCCACGGACCCGCCAGCACGCGAATCTCCGCCAGAGCAAGCAGCGTTTCGACGGCCTCCGGCAACGGGCCGAACGCGTCGCGCAAGTCCTCGCGGAGCACGTCGAGCTCGCTCGCCGTCCGGCACGCGGTCAGCCGCTTGTAGACTTCCATCCGCTGCCGGTCCGCGCGGAGGTAGGCACGGGGGATAGTCGCCGAGATGCCCAGGTCGAGATTGACCGGCCGGTGCGTCTCGGCCGGCTCATTGCGCAGCCGCCGGACCGCTTGTTCGAGCAACTGGCAGTACATCTCGTAGCCGACGGCCTCGATGTGCCCGGACTGCTCGGCCCCCAGGATGTTCCCGGCGCCGCGGATTTCCAGGTCGCGCATGGCGATTTCAAACCCGGCCCCCAGCTCGCTGTAGTGCTCGACCGCCTTCAACCGGCGGGCCGCCGTGTCGGTCACCGGGTGTTTGGGCGACAGCAGCAGGTAGGCGTACGCGCGGTGCTTGGCGCGGCCGACGCGCCCGCGGAGCTGGTGCAAGTCGGCCAGGCCGAACCGCTCGGCGCGGTCGATGAAGATCGTGTTGGCGGTCGGGATGTCGAGGCCCGACTCGATGATGTTCGTGGAGACGAGCACGTCGGCCTCGCGGCGCAGGAACCGCAGCATCACGTCCTCGAGCTCGTGCGCGGCCATCTGCCCGTGCCCGACGACGAACCGCGCTTCCGGCACCAGCGACCGCAGGTGATTCGCCACCTGGTGAATGTCGCGCACGAAGTTGTGCACGAAATACACCTGCCCGTCGCGGTTCAGCTCCCGCAGGATGGCCTCACGGATGAGCCGGTCGTCCCACGTCCGCACCTGCGTCACGATCGACCGGCGGTCCAGGGGCGGCGTCGCCAGCGACGAGATGTCGCGCAGCCCGAGCATGGCCAGGTGCAACGTGCGCGGAATCGGCGTGGCCGTCAGCGTCAGCACTTCCACGGTCGCGCGGAGCTGCTTGAGCCGCTCCTTCGCTTCCACGCCGAACCGTTGCTCCTCGTCGATGACCACCAGGCCGAGGTCCGCGAACCGCACGTCGGGCGACAGCAGGCGGTGCGTGCCGATGACGATGTCGATTTGTCCCTTGCGGGCCCGCGCGACGATGTCCGCCTGCTCCTTCTTCGTGCGAAAGCGCGACAGCACCTCGATCGTGAACGGATAGTCAGCCAGCCGCTCGCGGAAGGTCTGGTGATGCTGCTCAGCCAACACGGTCGTGGGCACGAGCACGGCGACTTGCCGGCCGTACTCGACCACCTTGAACGCCGCCCGAATGGCCAACTCGGTCTTGCCATAGCCGACGTCCCCGCACAACAGACGGTCCATCGGGCGCGGCCGGGTCAGGTCGGCCTTGATGTCGTCCGCGGCGCGGAGCTGGTCCTCGGTCTCCTGGTAGATGAACGCGCCCTCGAACTCGCGCTGCCAGGCGGTGTCGTGGGGATACGCGATGCCGGCCTCGGTCGCCCGCTGAGCCTGGATCGCCAGCAGCTCGGCGGCCAGGTCGGTAACGGCTTCGGCGACCCGTTCCCGGGTGCGCTTCCACCCGAGCCCGCCCACCTTGCTCAGCTTCGGCCGGCCGTGGAAGCTCCCGATGTACTTCTGCACGAGGTGAATCTGGCTGATCGGGACGTGCACGACGGCCTTGTCGGCGAACTCCAGCGCCAGGTACTCGTCGGCGCGGTCCTCGTGCTGGATGGTCTTCAGGCCCAGAAACCGCCCGATGCCGTGCAACGCGTGCACGACCGGGTCGCCGGCGCTCAGGTCGAAGAAGCTGTCGATGGGGCGGGCCGGCGCGACGCGGCGAAGCGTCCGACGCTGGCGGTAGCGACGGAACAGCTCGTGATGAGGGATGTACGCGGTGCGCCCCCACTGGAAGCCCCGATGCAGGACGCCGATCGCAATCCGCACGCGATCCACGAGCGTCGGATCTCCAGGCCCGACGTGGTCGTCGCTGCGGTCCGGCGCCGGACACGGAGGCCCGGCGCTACTGTGCGCCGGCGCTTCACTCAGCAACTCTCGAAACCGCTGCTCCTCCGGGCGGTTGTCGCACAGCACCACCACCTCGGCCGTTGCCGCCAGCTTGGCCAGCGCGCGGAGTGCGTCCGCAGCCTTGGCTTCGAAAGGCGGCAGGCTGGAGACCTCGTAGCGCACCGCTTGCGGCAGAACGCCGGTGAAGCGGTGCAGGTGCAACTGCGTGAAGTCGTTCGCACGCCGAAGAATCGCGTCGACCGGGATGATGCCCGTCCGGTCGCCCAGGCGTTGCAGATATGTCCGGCCCAGCTCCTGGATTTCGCCGGGCTCGTTGAACGCCAGGATGGTGTCCGGCGGCAGCAGGGCAAGGAAGCTGGTGGTCGGTTCCCCCCGCGCGCTTAGCAAGGCAGGGGAACTCCCCCTCGCTTCCAGGGAGGGCGCAGGGGGAGGCTGACGTCCGGCGTCATCCGACCCCCTCCCTGTCCTCCGCTTTGGAGGGGGAGGGGGCGCTGCGGCGGTTTCAAACGTCAGGGCCGGAATCTGGACCGACGCGAGCGCATGCGACGATCGCTGTGTCCCGCTGTCAAACAGCCGGATCGACGAAACCTCGTCGCCGAAGAACTCGATGCGCACGGGGTCCGTCTGGGCGTTCGAGTACACGTCGACGATGCCGCCCCGGCGGGCCCAGTCGCCGGGGACCTCGACCGCGTCACAGTGCTGGAAGCCGTGCTCGCTCAGCCAGCGGGTCAGCGCGTCGGGGTCCAGGGTGTCGCCGACGTTGACGGACAACGAGCGGGCGGCAATCGCCTCGGCCGACGGGACCGGCTGCATGAGGGCCATGATCGGGGCGACAATGCGAAGCGGCGCTGCTGTTCCCTCGCTCCCACGCCCCGCTGTCCCCGCATTGGCACGTCCGGGCGTTCCCCCGCCGCGTTGCGCCAACAGCGCGAGGCACAGGCGCAGCCGCTCGCCCGCCAGCTCATCGGGGCCGAGCGCATCCTGCGGCAGCGTATCGAGCTGCGGCAGCAACTCAGGCGGCGAGCCCAGCACGGTCTCGATGTCATCGCGGATGTCGTCCGCCTCGTCGGCGTGGGCGGTGACGAGCAGCAGCGGCCGTTTCAGCCGGTCTGCGACGAGCCCGGCCAGAATGGGCGCGGAACTTCCCCACAAGCCCTCGGCCGCCACCGCCCCCCCGCGCACCGCCGGCGTCTCGCCGGTGGATCGACCCAGCAGCCGAGCCAGCTCTTCCAGGCGCGGATCAGTGCGGATGGTCTCAAACACATCCACTGCTGAGATTCTATCGGAAGCGGCCCGCACGTGGCATCGCGCCGCCGGCATCGATGCGCACCGACCGCCGGCGCGCGTGCCGAATTCGGAACGGCCGGACCGGGGATTCCGCAACTCCGTCGCAACCCGGGTCAATCCCCAGCCGCAGCCGCCAGCGACGGCAGGGACGTTACGATCGTTCGCAGGCGCGCCTGCGCGGACTCGTCGCCCGCGAGGAGCACGGTCACTTCGGCCGTGGCGTGGTCCTGCGTCTCATACGCCAGCATGGGGGCCGGCTCCAGCACCGCTTTCTGCCGGCTGATCCAGCCTTGCATGTTCGGGCCGCAGTCGCCCTCGCCCCGCGCGACGCGGGTGTGTACGGGGGCACCGCTTGGGTTCCAGATGCTGACCAGCAGCTTCGTCTCCCCGCGCATCGGTGTGATGAGGTCGCGATCATCGAGCGTAATCGTCACGTCCGGCTCGAATTGCAGGCGACCCGCCAGCGCAACGTCGCCCGCTGACCTCCGGAAGAAGTCCGTCACCGCCGCCGCCCGCACGTCCCGGAGAACGACGAACCGCCGGAGGTGCCGGTAGTCGGCACCGTGGACGTTCGTGCCGAGTACCAACAGGTGGTAATCGGCGGTTTCCTGGGTGGTGACGACCCACGCCTCTCCATCCGTCTGCTCGCGGCCGTCCGGCAAACATACGTTGTGTGCGCGCGAGCTCAGGATGTAGTGACGCTTGCAGGAATCGTCGAAGCGATACGGCCCGCCGGAGTCCACGATCCACTTCGTGCCGTCCACCGAGTACTCGAAGGACGTGGCGTCATAGTGCCCATGCGAGAACACCTGCGGCGTGAAATCCACGAACAGGTAGCTACGGCTCGCGACCTCCGGCCCGGACTGGAAGATCGCGTAGCCGCTGGAAGTCGCGATCCGCGCACCACAGAACTGCCCTTGCGGCCACAGCCAGCGCGTGTCTGACCCGCCGCAGGCCCGCGGCAGCTCCCCTTCCGCCAGCGCGTTGACCTCCTGGCGCGCATCGGCGTAATCCTCCGTGTCTCCATAACGGACGAGGCTGCCATCCGGGTGAGCCAGGCAGACCGCGGCACGCAGGGCCCGCGCGATCGCGCTGCACATGGCGTCCAGCAGCTCGCGGGGGACCGCCTGCGTGTCGTACAACGACAGGTACGTGCGGACGAGCACCCGCGTGACGATGAACTGGTACGATGCGGCCTGCTCCACCGAAAACCCGTCGTCGTGATACAGCAGATCAAGGAGCTGCCCCAGACGCGCCAACGCCCGGTCGCGCCAGTGCGGCGCGAACGGCGCCCCCGGCAGGGCCAGCGCGGTACACAGCAAAGCCCGCGCGTGAAAGAGGCCGTGATTGTGCGCCACGAAGGCCGGGTTATCGAGGAGGTCGTCCAGCAGCAGCCCGTGCAAGGCGAGCAGCGCGGTAGCCTGGGCCGCCAGGTCGGGACGTTCCTTGCTCAGGTCGGGGTGCGCCGTCAGCAGCGCCGCCAGGAACTCGGCACGCATCGCGATGGCATGGTCGTCGTAAGCATACGCATCCACGGAGCGCGGCCACGTGTTCACCGCCAGCCACGACCGCAAGTAGCGCTCGACTTGCTCCAGGCCGTCGCCGGTCTGCGGGCCGGAAGTGAAGCCCAGCAGCCAGAACAGCGACTGATACCGTTGCCGCCAGCTTATCGATCGGAATGGATCTTCTTTCCAGGACGGCTCCTCCGGCAGTGGAACAGGGGCGAAGCCGGGCACCCGCAAAGTCCCCTCCTTGCTCAGTTCCACGAACGGGCCGTCCAGGCTCATACCCGTGTTGTAGATCGGTTGCACGAGCCGCACGCTGTCCGCGGGGCCGACGTAGTGCTCCAGGATTTCGGCCGCCGTGCGGTCGGCCGCGCCCGGTGGGCCCCAGTTCCGCAGCAGTGCGGCAAGCAGCGCGAGTGCGCGCTCGGTTGACGACAACCCTCCCGGCGGCTCCGTCGTCCACGTGTCCCACAGTCCGCAGGCCGCCAGGACGGCGTCCGGCGTGGGCGGGCGGGCGGCCGAGACGGCCACGCCCGGGTGGAGCTTCACGGGGCCGGCGTTGTACCAGGCCTGAAATCCAAGTCGCACCGTGCGGGCCCCCGCGACCGGCGTGAGCCGAAGCGTGAACGTCGTGTCAGACTGGTCCGTCGGCAGGTAGCCGTACGCGCCAACGTCCGCGGAGTAACCGAGGTCGGGATAGGGGCCCGGCAACTCCGCGCCGGCGTGATCCAGGAAGCGGACGCGCACGAGGGCGCGGTTGGGCTTCTCGTCCGGCTGCGCCGACAAAGCGCCGCGGATTTCGTAGCGGTAAGCCGGCATCACGGGAACGCTGCCCCAAAGCGGAAGGTCCCGGCCGAGCTCCGCCGGCGCGTCCAGGTCTGGAAAGAGCGGCGTTCCCGCGGTCGCGAGCTGCGCGCGGTCCAACGAGAAATCCGGGACTGGGACCATCGTGGGACACGACGGGATTCTTCGCAGCTCAAGAACCCCCACGCGCAGGGGATGAGTGTTCTTCCAGCTTCGCACGGCCACGCGCAGATTGGTCGCCTCGCGCGGCGCGCGGAACGTCAGCGTGAACTCGGCCTGCGTGCGCCCGGCGTCGCCACCGGCCAGGCAGTAGGCACTGGGCACGTAGCGGTACAAAGCGCTGGTCGTTCCCGTACGCAGGCCCGGAACACTTTGCAGTCCGGTGAGAAGCTGCTCGCCGTGGTAGAACGTGAACAAGATGGCGGCCAGCGAGAAGTGCTCCCTGCTCTCCGCTGCACTCTGGCAAAAAGGCAGCTTCAGTTCATACCAGTGCCCCGGCTCGATCGCGACGGGCTCGAATCGGCACACGCCGAAGTCCGCACCCGAGGCGGGCAAGGTGATTCGATACGGCGCTGCGCCGTCGATGCGGGCCGGCCCGGCTACCGACTCGATGGCCAGGGTCGCGGGCCGCGTGTCCGCATCCCGCGGATCGGGTTCCGCGGCCAGCGCTCCGGCCGCCAGGAGCACGCAGAAGAGCAGTCCTTTCCGGTGGCGTCGGGCCCAAGCTCGCCGTGGCGAGTCGCCTGTAGCGACCTGCCGGCCGTGGCGGGTGTTCGACGTTATGAGGGCCCGGCCGGGCTCGGTGTTCTCAGGCAGTGCGCGCACGTCTCCGCGGTGGAACGAGGCCTGTTCCGGGAGCTTCCGTTTCGAGTGTGGCCGGAGACCGACGGCGGCGACTTCCCGAACCCAGCCCGATTCCCAAAACGGGAACACACGGGCGCCGTTGCCGCAACCCACGTCCAGACAGGCGGGACCAAAGGGAAGACTCATGACGTACGCCGTGCGTTGCCAGTCGCATATGCTGTCGCGCCCGTTCCCACGCGCTGGCGGCCGGGAGGGGCGCGGCTCGGCGGCTCGCTCGTCTTCAGGCGCCGTCTGCCGCCCGGGCCGTGCGGTCTGTAGCGGTTACGCCGGCACCCACGCCAGGTCGAGGATCGAGTTCGTTGGCCGCTCGGTGTTGAAGACCGCCTTGATCTTCATCCCGAACTTGGGCTTGCCCTCCTTGAGCCAGCTCATCAGCTTCGTGCAGACGCCTTCGATCTCCACGCTGATCAGCGGCGTGCCCGGCGGCAGCTTGAACAGCTCCCCGGGGTAGGTCACGACCGAGTGCGTGTAGATCGTGCCGGTCTGCGGGGCCTCGACCCACTGCATGTCGTGCCAGCAGTCGGGGCAGTTGGCCCGCGGCGGCAGCCACAGGCGCTTCTCGCCGCACTGCGGATTGGTGCAGCGCGTGGCCAGGATCTTCTTGTTGCGCAGACCTTTGAAGAACTGGCCCCACCCGCCGTAGGTGTGAATGTGGTACCAGGTCTTCGGGTTCTTGACAACGAGGGGCTCCTCGTTGAGGACTTCCAGTGCTGTCTTGGGCCAGTCGATTGCCATGATCGGTTCCTCTGCTCGGTCAACGTGACAGGTGCCAGGTGAAACGTGGCAGGAATCGCGAACCGCTTGCCTGCCACTTGTCGCGGGGCACTTGTTACCTGCCACTTGTCACGGTTTCTCCAGAATCGCGCACGTCACGTGGCTGCCGGTGCCCGCGTGGCTGATCGTGCACGCGCGCTTGGGGTTCTTCAGTTGCAGGCTCTTCCAGTCGGCCGGCTTCTTCTTCCCGTAGCGCTCCCACATCTTCGGATCGCCGTGGAACTTGTCGTACTTGCCCTGGAGCTGCCACAGCACCTCGACAATCTGCCAGATGCCGGTCGCGCCGACGGCGTGCATCGTGCCGATCAAGCCGCCGGACAGGTTCGTTGGCAGCTTGCCCTCGAAGTACGCCTCGCCCGACTCGATGAACTCACGGCCGCGGCCGTACGGCCGCAGCCCGATGTCCTCGTAGGTCTGCACGTCGCTGATGGTGAAGGCGTCGTGCGTCTCGAGCAGGTCGAAATCCTCGACCGGGTCCTTGATCCCCGCCATGTTGTACGCCAGGTACGCCGCCATACGCGAAGCGAGGAACGAGCTGAAACCCGGCCAGTCCGTGCGCTTGTGCGTGAAGTACTCCTTGTAGGTGGCCTCGGTTTCATTCGGCAGCAGCAGGATCGGCATGTGCCGCCGGTCCGCGGTCCGCAACGTGTGCGAGCCGCCGCAAATGGCCGTAAGCCGGACCGGCCGGTCTGTCAGCCGGTTGGCCACCTTCTCATCGCACACGATCAGCACCGCCGCCCCGACGCTCATCACGCAGCACTCAAGGAACGTGAGCGGATCGGAAACGATGTCGTTCTTCAGAATGTCCTCGACCGTGTACTTGCCCGGGTTCTGCGAGAACGGCGAATAGTACGCGTAGAGGTGGTTCTTGCAGGCGATCCTGGCCAGCGTCTCGTGCGGGACGTTGTTCTCGTACTGGTAACGCTGGGCCATCAGGGCGTAGTAGGCCGCGTACATCCAGCCCAGCTCGCTCTCGAAGTCCTTGCACGCCGCCGACGCGATGTACGAGTTGCCGACCTTCGTCGTGACCTCGTCCATCCGCTCCCACCCGACGACCGGCACGCAGTCGGCGTAGCCGGAGGCGACCGCCTGGGCTGCCGCCAGCACGGCGGAACCGCCCGTGGCGCCCCCCGTCTTCACCTCGATATTGCCCAGCGGGTCAAAGCCGAGGTAATCGTGGATCTTCGCCGCCGCAAGGAGCTGGTCGCCGAAGTGGTCGGCAAACTGGGAGTAGACAACCCAGTTGACCATCCGGCGGAACTCCTCGGGATCGACCTTCAGGTCGTTCTCTTCGACCGCCATCCGCAAGGCCATCGTGCACAGCTCGGAGGTGTTCTTCTCCGGGTACTTCTTGCGGTAGTCGGTGAGCCCGCCGGCCACTACGTAGACCGGTTTCTCGAACTTGGGAATCCGGAGATTCCCGGGGCCAAACTTGATCACTGCTTGCCTCCTGGTTATCGAAGTCGAAAGAGTGCCGGAACCCCCACTACAACGGAACCGGCGGGATGTGTCAACTGGCTGCCGACGGCATTCGGCATTCGGCCGGCGTGGGCAGTGCGGCCGCCGGAGGCACGCACACACCCTCTCTCAAGCACTCCTCGCCGCGTCGGCGGTGAGCACGGGCACCCCTGTCGCGGGGGGCGGGCGGGACGGCGGACCGGCCAGCAGCGCGGCGACGGTCTCGACCAGGGCCGTGCGGGTGAAGGGCTTGGCCAGGAAGGCGACGTCCGGCGGAAGCTGGCCCTGCGGAGTCGGCAGACCAGCGGCGTGGCCAGAGATGAACAGCACTCGCAGGCCGGGCGCCAGGCGGATCGCCTGTTCCGCGAGCTGTGCGCCGGTGAGGCCGGGCATCACGACGTCGGTGACAAGCAGGTCGATCGAGCCATGCCGGCGACCCACCAACTCGAGCGCCGCGCCGCCGTGCTCGGCGGCGAGCACCGCGTATCCCTCGGCTTCGAGCAGTTCGCGAACGACATCGCGGACCTCCTCCTCGTCCTCCACGAGCAGGATAGTCGCCGCGTCGCGCGCGGGCCGGCCGGCACTCTCGGTGGGCGTCGGCGTTGCGGGTCGGTGCGCGGCGCACGGCAGGTACACGCGGAACGTCGTGCCGCGACGAGGCACGCTGTGTACCGTGATGCGCCCGCCGTGTTGCTGGACGATCCCGTAGACCGTAGCCAGCCCGAGGCCAGCGGCCGTTCCCGCCGCCTTCGTGCTGAAGAAGGGCTCGAACAGCCGGGCGCGGGTGTCGGCGTCCATGCCGTGACCCGTGTCGCACACGGCCAGGGTGACGTAGCGGCCCGGTGCGATCAAGGCGTGCTCTTCCGACGCGGAGCGATCGAGGTCGAGCGTGCTGGTCTCGATGGTCAACGTGCCGCCGCCGGCCATCGCGTCGCGCGCATTCATGCACAGGTTCGTGATGAGCAGCTCCATCTGGCCGCAGTCGGCCCGCACCTCGGCAAGGACGGGCTCAAGGCGCAGCTCCAGGCGGATGTCCTCGCCGAGCAGGGGCCGCAACATCTGGACCGTGTCGGCCACGATCTCGTTCAGTTTCACCGGCCGCGGCTGAACGACCTGCCGGCGGCTGAACGCGAGGAGCTGGCGCACCGACTGGGCCGCCCGCTCGGCCGCACCGCGAATGCCACGCAGATGGTTGGCGACGGCGTGGTCGCGACCGGCGGCGGCGGCGAGCTCGCAGTGCCCGAGGATGACCGCCAGTGCGTTGTTGAACTCGTGGGCCACGCCGCCCGCCAGCCGCCCGATGGCCTCCAGAGTCTGGGCCTCGCGCAACTGCGCCTCCAGGGCCAGCTCGCGGGTCACGTCGCGCGCAAAGAGCACGAACCCGCCCCTCGCCCCGGCCTCATCGCGCATTGGCATCACCACGGCCTGTACGGTGGCAGCCGGCCGGCCGGGGTGCCTGATCGCGAGAGTGCTCTCCCACTTGCCGTCCCGCGCCGCGGTGCGCAGCGCGTCCTCGACACGCGTCCGGGAAATCTGGTGACGCGCATGAATCTCGAACAGCGTTTGGCCGACCACGCTGGCCGCCGGATACCCGAAGAGCCGCTCGGCCGCGGGGTTGAAGTGAATCACGCGGAAGCCGCGGTCGATCGCGCCGATCGCATACTCGCTGGCCGAGGTGAGAATGCTGTCGAGTACCTGGCTGGTGCGACGCAGGGCGTCTTCGGTCTGCCGGCGCGCGGTGATGTCGATCGCCACCTCCAGGTGCACGAGGCGTCCGTCGGGCCACGGAATCGCACGGTCGATCCGCTGGTACCAGCACCCGGTCTTTGGGTCCTGCGACTCCCACACGAGCGGCGGATTCGGTGCTCCCGTGGCGTCCACCAGGCGGTCTGCGGCGCACGCCGAACAGGGCGCAGCGCAGCCCGGGTTGCGCAGCTCGTAGCACGTCCGGCCTTCCCATTGCTCACCGAAGTGGCTGCGGAAGTATTGGTTTACGGCGAGCAGCTTGCGGGTCTGCAAATCGGATACGCACACCGCCCCCTCAAGGCCGTTGAAGATCGCAAACAACTCCTGCACCTGCTGGGACGGCGCGGCGGCTGAGTTGCCGGGGTCGCCGGGCAGCGTCGGCAGGCCTGAGGAGCCGGCGGCGCGAGACACCGGCCGGCTGCCTGCGTTCCCCCTGGTGCGGCGAACGAATCGCCACCCGCCGACGGCGGCGAGCAGGCGTCGCCTGAGCGCAGCAAACGCGCGGAGGGGTGCGGCGAGGCGGCTTTGGTGTTTCTGCGCTGCGTTCACTTCTCCTCCCCAATGCACCTTGTCGCGTCCTTCGCGGCGGCCCGCGCAGTCTTTATCGGCAATCCAAGCCACCGGCGGGGGGCGGTGACGTGTATTGCACTTCTGAAACGTCGGTGCAGCGCAGCCTTTGCGCGAGAAGCCCGCGCCGGGGCTTGGCTGGTGTGACCTGGGCACGGCGCGTCAGGAGTTTGCACTTGAACGCGGGGACTTCGGATGGAGCCAGGGCAACAACGCCCGTAGCCGGCGACCGACCTCTTCAATCGGGTGGCGCGCGTCCCGGTCGGCCAGAGCCTTCAGGGTTGGTTTGCCGGCCGCGTGCTCTGCGGTCCACTCCGCGGCAAACGCGCCGGACTGGACATCGGCCAGAAGGTCCCTCATTGCCTGGCGAGTCGCTGGACCAATGACGCGCGGGCCGCGCGTCAGATCGCCGTAGGCCGCAGTGTTGCTGATCGCAGATCGCATGCCGGCGATACCGCGCTCGTGGATAAGGTCGGCGATGAGCTTGACCTCGTGCAGACATTCGAAGTAGGCCAGCTCCGGCGCGTACCCCGCTTCGACCAGAGTCTCGAAGCCGGCGCGAATCAGCTCCGTCAGGCCGCCGCAGAGCACGGCCTGCTCGCCGAACAGGTCGGTCTCCGCCTCTTCGCGAAAGGTCGTTTCGAGGATTCCGGCCCGGCCGCCGCCGATGGCACACGCGTATGCGAGGGCGACGGCGCGTGTGTCGCCGGTCGGGTCCTGGTGGACGGCGACGAGGGCCGGCACGCCGGCGCCGGCCTCGAACTGCTGGCGCACCATCGGGCCGATGCCCTTGGGTGCGGCCAGGAAGACGTTGACATCGGCGGCTGGCACCAGCCGCCGAAAGTGAATCGCAAACCCGTGTGCAAAGCCGAGGTAGGCCCCGGGTCGCAGGTGAGGAGCGATTTCGTGGGTGTAGGCGTCGGGTTGAACCTCGTCCGGGATCAACAACACGGCCACATCCGCGCGCCGCACGGCGTCCGGGATGTCCGCAACAGTCAGGCCGGCTTGCACGGCATTCTCCCGCAACGCGCTGCTTGGGCGCAGGCCCATGACGACGTCGTAACCGCCATCGCGCAGGTTATGAGCCTGCGCGCGGCCCTGGGAGCCGTAGCCGATGATCGCGATCCGCTTCGACCTCAGAATCTCCGGCTGAACGTCGTCGTCGCGCAGGATGTTCATGGGCAGGCTCCTGGGCGGCATGTCCGCGGGTGCAAGCGTCGCGCGGTTCGCCGCCCGGAATCTAGCCTCAACCGCCCGGCTCGGCCAGATCGACCGTGCAAGCTCGTACGCACCGCCGCAGGTCCGCATTCAGCCGCAACCCGCGTCAGACGAGCTTGCGGAGCGCCCCTGGTGCGGACACGGGCCGGGCGGGGCTGCCTCGAAGCGCGGCCGCGACTAAGATCAGTGCAACGGCAGGCGCCGGGCGGCCGGCGCGGCGACCGGCAGACGGAGGACCGCACATGCGCGTGTACCGTTTCGACGCCTTTGGACTGGAGCACCTGAAGATGACGGAGGAGGAGCCGCCCGCGCCGGGCCCGGGCCAGATCGCCCTCGACGTCAGGGCGCTCAGCCTCAACTACCGCGATCTGCTGGTGCTGAAGGGGCTGTATAACCCGAAGCTCGCCCTGCCCGCTACGCCGATCAGCGATGGTGCCGGCGTCGTGTCGGCGGTGGGCGAGGGGGTGACACGCGTTCGCGTCGGCGACCGCGTCGTGTCGCACTTCATAGCGGACTGGATCGACGGGCCGTTCCGGCAGGCGTACGTAGGTACTACCCTTGGCACGCCCGGCACGGGGCTGGCCGCCGAGCGAGTCGTCCTGCCGGCCGAGGCCGTGGTGCCGATCCCGCCGGGCTACGACTTCGCGCAGGCGGCGACGCTGCCGATCGCAGCACTGACCGCCTGGAGCGCCCTGGTCACGGTGGGGCAGGTCCAGACGGGGCAGAGGGTGCTTACGCTCGGGACCGGCGGCGTGTCCATCTTCGCGCTGCAATTGGGCAAGGCACTCGGCACCCAGGTGATTCTCACGAGCAGCAGCGACGACAAGCTGAGCCGCGCGCGGCAACTCGGGGCGGACTGCACCGTGAACTACCGAACGATGCCCGATTGGGAACAAGCCGTCCTGGAATTCACGGGCGGCGAGGGCGCCGACCTCACGGTTGAGACGGCGGGGCCGGGCACGCTTGACAAGTCGATGAAGGCCACGCGGGCCGGCGGAACGATCGCCTTGCTGGGCGCGCTCACCGGCCGGCAGGGGACGGTGACGACCGGGCTGATTCTGATGAAGCGGCTGCACATCGCGGGGATCATGGTCGATTCGCGCACCGCGTTCGAAGCGATGAATCAGTTCCTGGCGGAACGCCACCTCCGGCCTGTCATTGACCAGTGCTTCGAATTCGAACATCTGCCGGAGGCATTCCGTTGCCTGGACGCGGGCCATCATTTCGGCAAGATCGTCGTGTCGGTGTGAGCGGACGGGCGGGAGCGGGTGTCGGCCCGATCGGAGCGACTGGAGCCGGTTGGGCTGTAACCGGTTGGGCAGGGTCGGGAGGCCAGCGACTGACTGGCGGTGGGCTGGACGGTTCGGATGGGACAGCGCGGTAGCGTGCGGTAGCGTGTGGGACGGATCAAGCAGGTGCGCCGGGGGCTTGGGCGCAGGCGACCGCGGTCGTTGGGTGGTCAGACGCATTCGTGCTCCTCGCCCAGCAAACCCAGCGCTCCCGTATTACGCCGCAACCGCTCCCCGCTG
>JALHJL010000112.1 GCA_022839625.1 Phycisphaerales bacterium | reverse complement strand
AAACCGGCCCGACGCGTTTTCCCCGGCCCCGTGCGGGCTGTGGGGGTAGGGGGCGGTCTGGACCGGAGGCACGGACGAGCGCCTGCGACTGCTCCTCGAGCCACTCTTTCGTGCTGGAACGCCCCCCCCCGCGGCGCGTTATGCTATTAGCACCGGGATGGTGAATAATCCCGGTTCATCGCATCGGAGCTGATGGTGCGCAAGGTCCTATCCGCCACGGGCCGATTCGTTCTCCGCTGGGGCGCTGTGTTCGCCTTTGTGGCCGGCGGCGGCGCGTCCGTCTGCCCCTGCTGTGGGTCGCAGGCTTGCCCGGTCGGCATAGCCGGCGCTGGGATCGTGGGGTTCCTGGTGACGGCTCTCTTGTATGTACCCCGGTGGGTGGCTGGCCGACTGGGCCGCCGGCGCGGTGCATCGAGCAGACCGGAAAACACGGCTGCCTCCGGCGACACGAGCCTTGCAGGGCCAGTCGTCGCCGTCCACGATCACGAGCATGACACCGCGCACGCGCCATGTCCTGATTGCTGCGGCGCTGCTGATTCTGGCGGGACGAGTCGGGCGTGCGGAGCCGCCCGGGGCTGACCCCACGCGGACGCCCATAGCCCAACTCGAAGAGCGCCTGAGAATGCAGCAGGAGCGCATTGCTGCGCTCGAAGCCAGGCTGGACGAGACCCGGCAACAGGATCTGGCGGCGACCCGTGTTGAGGCTCTGCGGGCGCAGGTGCGCGAGCTCCTCGCTGAGCAGGAGTTCCGGGAGGCGCTCTGTCCGCCCAGCACGACGGCCGGTTACGACCGTGGGTTCGTGATCCGCGGCAGTGACGAGAAGTTCCTGCTGCGGGTGAACGGGCGCATTCAGGCTCGCTGGACCTACTACCAGACACGCCGTGAAAATCGCTACCTGTCGCCCGGCCTTCGCCGACACGATCGGGCCGGCTTCGACATGCAGCGGATTCGCCTGACCTTCTCGGGCCACGCGTACAGCCCAGACCTGACCTATCGCATCGACCTGCGAATGGACGCCCCCGGCGGATACGACGCCGGAATTCAGACCGCCTGGGTCAACTACCGCGTCGCCGACGAGCTCCAGATCAAGCTGGGCGTCTTCAAGATGCCAACCGTGCGGGCCCAGATGATCGAGGATGGCAATCTCCAGTTCGTGGACCGCACGGTCCAGGACGCGGTGTTCCAGTTCGACCGCGGCCTGGGCGTCCGCCTCTGGGGCAGCTTGTTCAAGAAGCGTGTCGATTACTTCGTTGATGTCGTCAACTCGTTCAACAGCTTCACCGCCGCGACCATCACGCCGGACCCGCCGGAGATGGACAACAACCCCGGCATCGTCTTCCATGCACTCTGGCACGCACTCAGCGAGCAGCCCGGCAAGGACTTCGCCTGGCAGGCGGACCATGAGATTCACGAATATCCGGCGCTGGACCTGGGCTTCCAGTACGCGTTCAACGACGACGCCGGCGACCAGCGCGCGACCCGCATCCCGTTTCCTCGCCCTGACCCCCACGGTCCCGGCGGCTTTGGTCTGACGAGCACGAACGGCCTTCAGATTCACCAGTTTGGCTGGGATGCGATGTTCAAGCACCGCGGCTTCTCGGCCTCCGGCGAATACGTGCTCCGCGTGGTTGACCCGCGCGGCGAACGCCCCCTCGCTGCCTGGACGCAGCTCACCGGCCAGCGCGACACCACCGCCCAGCACGGTGCGTACGTCCAATGCGGCTACATGCTGCCGATCCCCGGGCTGGAACGGAAGCTCGAGATCGTGGGTCGTGTTGGCGGCATGTCGGTACTCGCGAACGGCCGGGAAGGCACGTGGGAGTACGCTGGCGGCGTCAACTGGTACTTCCGCGGTGACGACGTGAAGCTCCAGGCCGACGTAACGAAGGTAAGCGAAGCGCCGATCACGAGCTCGCCGCACAGCCTGGTCAACGTGAACGATGACGCCTTGATCTTCCGCGTGCAGTTTCAGCTCGCGTTCTGACCCTGTAAACGGCGGTTGAAAAGTGCAGCGCCTGGGGGGTCACCGACGGTCGGTTGAAGAGTGCAGCGCCCTGACCAGCCTGGCCGGGTGGCGGCGACGATGTGCGGCTTTGTTGGGCTCGCAGGGTGATCCTGAGGCAGGGCACCCTGTGGGACTCCGGTGGGGTCACGTCGAAGCAGCCATGCGGCGAGGGCCACACGGGTGTACACGGACATGGAGCAGTGGAGCGAGATTCGACGCCGGGTTCTGGTGGGAGGGCTGAGCAGGCGGGCGGCATGCCGCGAGTACGGGCTGCACTGGCACACGCTCACGAAGATGCTGGAGCACAGCGAGCCGCCGGGCTATCGGGCGGCCCAGCCGCGGGCCAAGCCCAAGATCGGGCGGTTCACCGGCGCCACGCTCGACCGCCTGACCCACCGCTGCCAGATCCTCGAATGCAACGGCGAGAGCTATCGCCTGGCCGATGCCAAACGCCGCCGGCGACCGCCCCCCGGGTAAGACCGGCCCACAACCCCG
>JALHJL010000068.1 GCA_022839625.1 Phycisphaerales bacterium | reverse complement strand
GAGCGCTGCGACCGTACGCGGAGACTGTGCAGACGGACGCCACCCTTGACACGAAGATGCCTTTCATGGATAGCGTCGGACCTCCGTGTCCGACGTTTTCCAGCCGAATGCGATCCTCGCCGGACTCCCGCCGCAGCGGGCAAGCTCGGGTCCGGTGCCACACTCGTGCGGCGGATTGATAGGCCCGGCCCGGCGCGGTTTGCCAGGGCACGCCGTTGGCGTTACAAGAGGGTTTTCAGACGAGTGCCCCGGTATCCGTGAGCAATAATGAGCTTCCGCGATCTTGGCAACACGTGCGTAGTCGGGCTGCAATGGGGCGACGAGGGCAAGGGCAAGGTCGTTGACCTGCTCATGGCCGACTTCGAGGTCGTCGTGCGGTACTCCGGGGGGGCCAACGCTGGACACACGGTGGTCGTCGGCGGCGAGAGCTTCGCGTTGCACCAGTTGCCGAGCGGCATCCTGCGTGAGGAAGTCACGAGCGTGATTACGGCGGGGACCGTAATCGATCCCGCGGTCCTGCTGGGGGAAATCGCGTCGCTTCGGGCGCGCGGCGTGCGGATCGGCGACAATCTGCGAATCAGCGACCGTGCCCACCTGGTATTCCCCTATCACCGCCGCGAGGACTTGCTGGCCGAGGGTGCCGCGCCCGCCGATCAGAAGCTGGGCACGACGGGACGGGGGATCGGCCCATGCTACGCCGACAAGTATGCCCGGCACTGGGCCATTCGCGTGTGCGACCTCTACCCGGCGGACCGGTTTCGCGATCGTCTAGCGGCGGTGGTTGCACATAAGAACGCAAGCCTGGCGGGGGTCTACGGGCTGCGGGAGACCTTCGACGCGGCCCGCATGGCCGACGAGTACCTGGCGTTCGCCGAGGAACTGTGGCCGTTCGTGTGCAACACCACGGCGCTCCTGCACCGGCTGGGCAAGGCCGGCAAGCGGATGTTGTTCGAGGGTGCCCAGGGCAGCCTGCTGGACGTGGATCACGGCACGTATCCCTACGTGACAAGCTCCAGCGCCGCGACGGGGGTGGCGAGCGGCGCGGGCGTGCCGATCACGGCCTGCCAATCCACCATCGGCGTGGTGAAGGCTTACACGACGCGCGTCGGCGCGGGACCGTTTCCGACCGAGTTGAAGGACGCACTCGGCGAAACCATCCGCCAGCGCGGGCACGAGTTCGGCACTACCACCGGGCGCCCGCGCCGCTGCGGCTGGTTCGACCTGGTCGCTGCGTCGTACGCCGCCATGTTCACCGGCCCTAAGTGCCTGGCCTTGATGCATTTGGACACGCTGACGGGCATCGACCCGCTGAAGGTCTGCGTCGGATACCGGGCGGGCGGCGCCCTGTTGGAGGACTACCCGACGGACATTCACCTGCTGAATGAGGTCGAGCCGGTATATGCCACGCTGCCCGGATGGCGAGAGGACCTGGCCGAGTGCCGGCACTGGGGGGACCTGCCGGTGGCGGCGCGCGATTACGTCCGGCTGATGAGCGAACGGCTTGGTACGCCCGTACGTATGATCGGTGTGGGACCATCGCGGGAACAAATGATCCTGGTGGGGCACGAGGTGTAGCCATGCCGACGCAGCCACCGCTCGACCCCGTTGCAGTCCTGGGTTTGCCGCGGACTGCGCTGCCGCACCACGTCGCGATCATCATGGACGGCAACGGCCGTTGGGCGCAGCAGCGCGGGCTGCCGCGCATCGAGGGGCATCGCCATGCTGCCGACTCCGTCCGCGACGTGGTCACGCACTGCGCGCGGCTCGGAATCGAGTGCCTGACGCTCTACAGCTTCAGCCTGGAGAACTGGCGCCGCCCGCCGGACGAGGTCAACGCCCTCATGGCGCTCTACGCCGAGTATCTCGCGTCCGAACGCCAGGAGATCATGGACAACGACATCCGAGTCGTGCAGATCGGGCAGCGGGAGCGGCTGCCGACGGTGGTGCTGCGCGAGCTCGATACGACGGTGCAACTCAGCCAGTCTAACCGCGGCCTGACCCTTTGCCTGGCCTTGAACTACGGCGCACGGGCGGAGATCGTGACCGCGGTGCGCCGGCTGGCGGAGCGCGTCGCGCGGGGCGAGTTGCGGCCCGCGGACATCAACGAAGAGACGCTGTCCGGGGCTTTGTACACCGCCGGCCTGCCGGACCCGGACCTTGTGATCCGCACCGCCGGCGAGCTGCGCATCAGTAACTTCCTGCTATGGCAGATCAGCTACGCGGAGCTGTACGTTACGCCGGCGCTGTGGCCCGACTTCCGCGCGGCGGACCTGTACGCCGCGCTGCGGGAGTACGCGCGGCGCGTGCGGCGCTTCGGTGCCGTGGTGGAGCCCGCCCCGGCTCCGCTGGCGGGAACGCAGGCTTGAGCGCGGGGCAAGCAGGCGAGAGCTGACATGCGCAGACGCTTGCTGGTCGGGATTCCACTGGCGGCAGTCATCGTCGGGTTGGTGCTGGCCGACGGGTACCTGTCGGCGCGCCCGGCGCCCGCGTCCGACGAGCGGGTCCTGGGCGTGCTCTACGGCGGCTGGCTGACCAACGGGGCCATCTGCACCGCGGTCGTCCTGGTCCTGACCGTGGCGGCCACTCATGAGTTGGTGCACCTGGCGCGCGTGCGCGGCCGCCGGCCCTTTGGCCTGACGGCACAGTTCTTCGCCGCGGCCTTCGTCATCGAGCCGTTTGTGTCCTTCAACCTGTCGCCGGTCACCGGCGGGTACGATGAGTCGCTGCCCATGATCTGGCTGGTGGTGGCGGTGGGATTCGTGTTCCTGCTGCAAGCCGTTCGGTGCGGGACGCAGGACGCGATGGAGAACGTGGCCATCACGTTCTTCATCGTCTTCTACACCGGAGGGTTGGCCGGGTTCCTGACCAAGCTGCGGATGGAGATCGGAGGGATGGCGGGCGTCGCCGTGCTGCTCTTCTCGGTCTTCCTGGTCAAGATGACCGACACCGGCGCCTACTTCACCGGCCGCGCCCTGGGGCGCCACAAGATGATCGAGTGGCTCAGTCCGAAAAAGACCTGGGAAGGCTTCGCCGGCGGCATGGCGACGACGGTAATCCTGGCCCTCGCGATCGGCCACTGGCTCCATACGGCCGGCATCGTGCGGATCGGGGAGCGCCACCTCGCTTATCCATGGGTCCTGCTCATCCTCGGGCTCCTGCTCGGCCTGTTCTCCGTCGCCGGCGACCTGTGCGCGTCGCTGTTGAAACGGGACGCGGCGGTGAAGGACTCGGGCCAGGCCTTCCCCGGCCTCGGCGGCGTGTTGGACGTGCTCGATTCACCCTTGCTCGCCGCCCCGGTCGCCTGGTTCTTCTGGACGCGGGTCTTCCGCCTCGTGACAGAGACTTGAACGGCGTTCCCTGCTCGCCGGCCCTTTCCCCGCACCGCGCACGGCACCGCGTTCACGACCGGCCGCCGCCGGCGCACGCCCCGCGGATGGTCACGGGAATCGCACGTCTTCCGGGCGGAGCGAACAACTGCCCCTGCACGCAGACCTTGGGGGCCGCGGCGACCAGGGCATGCACGTCGCGGAAGTCCCACTGTCCGCGTGCGACGGGCCGCCCGCGCGAATCGAGCACGCCCGCGCCGAAGTGGTCCACGAGCGCCCGCGCTGCGAACCGGTCGCACATGGCCTCTTTCTGCCGCGGGCTCCGGCCGGCCGCCTTCACCAGGTAGTGATAGAACTCGTGCAGGAACACGAACAGCGCGAGCTGATATCCGTCCGCGACGATCAGCCGGTACGTCTCGCGCCACCAGTGCGTCCGATTGGACTGCGACCGCGCGATCTGCGTGCCCAGCACATAGGGGTAGGCGGTGTGCCGGCCGAGGTTGACGAAGATGCGGGCGTCGCGGTAGTAACAGGTGCCCGAAAAATCCGCGCCGCGGCTGTGGCGGACACGAACCGTGACGCGCTCGTGCCGGTACGGCCAGGCGTGCTGGACGAAGAGGCGCTCCAGCCGCGTGCTGTCCAGGTCCGTGGAGTTGGCGAAGTCCATCCGTGCTTCCACTCGCTCAAGCCGCATCAAAGCAGCACTCGCCGTGGAATGCAACGGGCAGTTCTCGTTCCGCTGCGCACCGCCCGCGGGTGCCGCAGCCGGCGGAGGTGTGTCCCATGCTGTACCGTCTCGGCCGCTCAACCTGCCGGTGCGCCGGCGCGTCGCTCGGCGCCGCGCTCGTCTTCCTGGGCCTGGCCGGCTGCACCACGCTGGCGGGCCGAAAGCCCATCACCGCCGAAACGCTCTGGGGGCCGCGGCCGGTCGACTTCAACGGCAGCTACGTCTCCGGCCTGAGCTGGGCGCCCGACGGCCGGCATTACTTCGAGCGTCGGGACGGAGTCTTGCAGCGGGTGGATGTCCTCACAGACGAGGCCACCCCGGCCTACGACTACCGGGCGTTGGAAGCCGTCCTCCGCGCACACGAGGACTTCGACGCCGTCGCCGCCGAGCACTTGGCGCGGCACCCCACTCTTGCGGATGCCGACTACACCGCGGTACTGCTGCAACACCAGGATCGGCTGTACTTCTTCCGGTTCGCCGAGCACGACCTGCGGCGGCTCACCGCCGAGGCGGCCGACCGCCGCGAGATCACCTTCAGCCCCGACGCCGCCCACGTCGCCTTCGTGCTGGACAACAACATCTACGCCGTCCACACCGGCACTGGTCGGGAGGTGCAACTGACGACGGACGGAAGCGAGACGCTGCTCAACGGCGTGCTGGACTGGGTATATCAGGAGGAGATCTACGGCCGCGGGAACTGGCGCTCGTACTGGTGGTCCGACGACGGGGGCCGCATCGCCTACCTCCAGCTCGACGAGAGCGAGGTCCCCACTTACCCCCTGGTTGATTACCTGCCGACCCACCCGACGGTCGAGCCGTTGCGTTACCCCAAGGCCGGCGACCCGAATCCGCAAGTGCGGCTGGGCATTGTCCAGCCCGACGGGGGCGACACGACGTGGGTGGACCTGTCTTCCTACGAAGGCACCGACATCCTGATTACGCGGGTCTCGTGGTCGCCCGACGGGCGCGTCATGTACGCCGTACAGGACCGCGAGTCGCGCTGGCTCGACCTGAACGAGGCCGATCCGGACGGCGGCGCGCCGCGCACGTTGTTGCACGAGTCGTCGCCGGCCTGGATCGAATACGATACTCCGCCTCGGTGGCTGGCAGACGGCACGTTCCTCTGGCTCAGCGTGCAGGACGGCTGGCAGCACCTCTATCACCACGCCCGCGACGGACAGCTCATCCGCCGCGTGACCGCCGGCGAGTGGGAAGTCCGCCGCGTGCATGGCGTCGATCAGGATGACGGCTGGGTCTACTTCGCGGGGACGTGCGACAGCCCGGTGGAGCTGCACGCCTACCGCGTCCGGCTGGATGGCAGCGGGTTCGAGCGACTGACGGAACCCGGCTTCAGCCACGACGCCGATTTCGATCCCTGCCTGCACTACTTCATCGACACGTTCAGCAACGTCATCACCCCGCCGAAAGTGTACCTGCGGCACCGCGACGGCGGAGTGCTGCGGGTCATCAGCGCGAACGAAGTGCCCGCGTTGACTCAGTACCGCCTCAGTCCTCCGCAACTGCTGCGCGTGCCCACGCCGCACGGGCATTGCCTCAACGCCCTGATCATCCGCCCGCCGGCCAGCCTGCTGCCGCGCAAGCATCCCGTCTTCGTGTTCGTGTACGGCGGCCCGCACATGCCGTCGGTGCACAACCGTTGGGAGGGGGGCCGGATCTTCCAGCAGTGGCTTGCCCAGCAGGGGTACCTGGTGTGGGCCTGCGACCCCTACTCGGCCAGCGGCGAAGGGGCCGTGAGCGGCTGGCACGCCTACCAGCGGCTCGGCGAAACCGAACTCGCCGATATCGAGGCCAGCGTGCACTGGCTGGCCCAATGCGAAAACGCCGACCTCGCGCGGGTCGGGATCGTCGGCCACAGCTACGGCGGCTATCTCGTGACGTATGCCCTGACGCACAGCAAGATGTTCACGATGGGGATCGCCGGCTCCGCGCTGACCGATTGGCGGAACTACGACTCCGTCTACGCCGAGCGGCTGATGCGCATGCCGGCGAACAACGTGGAGGGATATCGGCGGTCGTCCGCGGTGGAGGCGGCAGGCGCGTTGACCGGGCAACTGCTGCTCGTGCACGGGGCCGTCGACGACAACGTGCACCTTTCGAACATCATGCAGTTTGTCCACCGCGCCCAGGCGTCCGACCGGCCGTTCACCTTGATGATCTACCCCGACATGGGGCACGGCGTCTGGGGCGAACACTGGGAGAACTTGCAGTCCGACTTCATCCGCCAGAACCTGCGCGACCCCGGCGGGCGACGCCCGGGCCGATGAGGGCACGCCCGCCTACGGGCACGGGATCGGCGGAAGGCCCGCAAACAGGGCCACGAACGGGTTGATGTCCTCAAACGATGCCGGCCCATACGTGCCGTCGCCGTTGATGTCCCCGTTCAGCGCGTTGCAGTTGGGGAACTCGGCCTGCCAGGCGGCGTAGTTTGACAAGTGCAGCACGAACGGATTGATGTCCTCGAAGTCGATCTGTCCGTCGCAGTTCAGGTCGCCCGGGCAGACCCCCTCGCCCGTGCCGGTGCTCACGCACAGCGACAGGTCGTAGTTGGCGACGGTCGGGCCGCTGCCGGTGTTGACCAACGACTTCCCGTCGCCCGTCGGCGAGCTCATCCATAGAAACCAGCAGTCCGGGTCGCCGGCACCCTGCACGGAGACCCAGCCGCTCGACTGCTCGCACGGGCTGCCCAGCTCGATGTCGTATCGGTAGAGCGGAAACGTGTTGAACACGAGCCCCGTGCCGAATCCGTACGCGCTGACGGCGTAGCTGCAAACCTCGCCGCCCGGCAAACCGCTCACATCGGGATAGAACTTGACCAGGAACGGCACAGGATCTTCCGAGCAAGACTGCCAGCTCGGGTTCTGATGCACCCGAAGCCCCCACACACGCAACGCGCCCACGGTCTGCCCGGCTCCGATATCGTAGCTCTCGTACCGCAGTTGCCCGGTGCTGACCTCGCTCTTGACCGCAAACCACGAATCCACGGGCCGGGCCGCCGGCTGACTGAAGAGGGCGTCCTCCGGGCATGCCGGCGCCGGCGGCGTGCCGATGATCGTCAGCTCATACTCCCCCGCCTGCCCGCCGTACCCGTCGACCACGATGAAGTACACGTCGCCCGCCAGGAGCGTGAGGCCCATGATCTGCGAGACGTAGCCCGGACACGCGTCATCGTTGCACGCCAGCGGAGTACCCTGGCAGAGGTTCTTGTACACGTACAACTTCGTATCGTAGGTCGTGCCGGGATGGCAAAGCGAGATATCGACGGACACATCGGCCGGCGGAGCGTAGGCGTACACGACGTCGGGCGAACCCGGGGCGTTGTGGGGACAGACGGCGTCATAATCGTGCGTATAGTCCACCGTCGTCCCGGTCACGTGGTACGGCAGGCCGGCGATCACCGTCGCAAGCTCGCACGTGTCGCCGCCCTGGCGACGTTCAGCGACCGATGTCGTGGCCGCCGCCGCCCGCGACCCGGACGCGGCGTCCTCACCGGCGCCGGCCAGGCCGGGCACCGCCCAGACGGGCGCCGCCGCAGCGTAGGCCGCGGCCGGCACACCCACGGGATCCCCGGCCGCCGCATTCGTTGGGCCTTGTCCCCCGGCACTGACCAGAATCCCCCACAGGCCGCATGCGCAGCCGGCCGCTACGATCCGCATGGACAGGTTCGCCATCGTCGCTCCTCCGTTTCCCAGTCAAGCTTGCTCCTCATTATACCGGTGCCCAACTGCCCCTGTTCGGGGCTCATACGCCCCGCCGGAAGTGTCACGTACCCGCCCGTGTATCGCGACGTGCCGCCCGGCGATCCGCTACGTCGGCAATAATGTCCCGCTGTACCGGCTCGGCTGCCGGGGCTTCGTGGGCACGTCGCTTGCGCTCGGGGCTCGGATCGGCCCGTCGCTTGCGCTCGGGGCTCGGATCGGCCGACCGGGAGGTCGGCCGCTGCACGCTGATGCAAAGTGCTCTACTGGGCGGGCAGCTTCGCCTTGAGCATGCGGTAGCACGCATACTGCCTGGAATTGGCGAAGTGGAACGGCGGCTCCTTCGGCACGCCGGCCTCCTCGCGCGTGTACAACACCATGTTGTAGACGTAGACGAGCTCGGGGTCGCTCTTGCCGGTGAAGGCGACCAGCACGTCGAGGCTATACTGCGTCGGCTGCTCGGTGAGGGGGGCCTTCTTGGACACCTCCCACGTCGTGGCGGTGACGCAGGCGGCCACCGGCGTATGCTCGTCGTCGTACTCGGGCTTCGACCAGGTGGGGTTCTTGCGCAGGAAGTCGAGCGCCGCGGCGGCCAGCTCATCCGGCTGGCCGGGGCCGGTGAAGTCGGCGTTGTGGCCGGGCCACGTCAGCTCGTCCAGGGCCTTCTTCCACAGCGGCTTGACTTCTTCGACCAGCGCCTGCGACTGCTCGATGTATTCGTCGTAGTCGCCCGCCGGATTCCATTGTTTGGCGAGCTTGAAGTAGCGCACCGCCTCTTCCGCGCGGGTGAGTTTTCGCTCGACCTTCTCGCGGTCCTCCGCCTTCAACTGCGTCGCGGTGCGGTGGGCGTCCTTGCCCCATTTGACGGCCCACTCGGCGAACCGCTGCTCCTCCCGGGCGAGGTCGAGGTCGTACGCGATGTTCGCGGCCTGCCAGGCGTCGAAGCGTACATCGAGCGGCTTCTCCAGGCCCTCGAACTTCTCGCCGACCTCGATGTGACGCGGGCCGTAGCGGCTCTTGAAGGTGGCGACCAGCGGCTCGAACTCCTTCTTCCACGCTTGCCACTCGTCGTAGACCGCGGCCCCCTTCTTCTTGCACGCGGACTCGGATTGGAACTCGTCCTGATACTTGGCGCACAGGGCCGACAGGGCTTTCCAGTCCTCCTTGGCCTGCTTCTTGTCCACCTGGGCCTGGGCGGATGCCGCACACAGGATCCCGGCGATTCCGAACGCAACCGACATGTTCCGCAAGTTCATCTGGCTCATCGAATTCGCTCCTTCGCGGACTGACGGCGCGTGTTCGCCGGATGACGATGCGCCGTTCCGGTCGTGTCATTCCAACCGCGACTCCGGCGCGCGGGCGCCGCGCCGCGGACTCACTGTCCCATGACGACCACGCCGGACGTTGCGTTGCGCCGCAGCGTCACGGGCTTTGTCATGAAGATCGACCCGGGATAGCTGCCGGGCTTGATGTACACGTTGGCGGCGGGTATCGCCGCGCTATAACCCTCGTACACCGTGTTCCACGGGAAGACCGACGAGCCGTCTTCGTACCCGCCGTTGGCAAGATCGACGTAGACCGGCGAGCGCGGCGTGTTGGTAAACGTCACCAGCGAACGGGTATCGTCGGCCAGCTCGACGGAGACCAGGACGTTCTTCGCGCCGTCGTAGAAGTATTCGCCGGGGACCCACTGCGCGCCGGCGTCGTTGCAGTTGCCGTTTCCGTCGGGGTCTACCACGCGGGCGTGGTCGTCGATCGCGTAATCGACGTGGTGCATGACCACCGCCTCGCCGGGAATGTTCTGGTCATACCCGGTCCACCGCCGGCGTTCGATCGTGTAGAAGCTGTTGAGTCCGCTGGGAATGCGGACGTAGTGGAGGTAGCCGGGCGGCGCCGGGGCCGCGAGGTCGTACAGCGTGAGCATGTGTGCTTCGGGGCTGCTGCCGACGACGTGGCGGTGCTCCGCCGGGACCCACCCCAGCCAGTCCTTGTGATAGCCGATCGTGTGCGTCCCCAGGCAGCCGTAGGTGGGGTCCGACTGGGCACAGGTGCCATACGCGGCGCTCATCACATCCCACTGCGAGTCATAGGTCTGACCATAGGGTCCCGACGAATGCGGCAAACCGAGCGCATGCCCCATCTCATGCGCCAGGATTCCCTGCGTATACCAGCCCAGCCAGGCTCCGGGCATGTACGTTACGCCGTACCACCGCGTAACGCCGTCCGCTGTGATGTTCGTCCCGCCGCCCCAGGCCGCGCCGTCCAGCACGCCGTTGAAGCAGAGGTTGATGCCGATGAAGTCGGGGAAGTACACGTCGGGATCGGCGAGTGCGACGGCGTCAGCCCGGCAGCGTGCGAAATTGACTTCGTCACCTGGATCATTCGGGTCGATGTCGTAGACGTAGTAGGAGCGCGGCTGCGGCAGCGTGTACCAGCCCACGACCTGGCTGCCCAACAAGTCAATGTTGTTGAGCGAAACCTCGCGCCAGAAATGGTCGAGGCTCGGGTGCGGCCCGAGGGCCTGCGTCACGAACCAGGCCGGCTGCTCCGGCGTGCTGGGATTATCGCCGAAGCGCAGCAGAATCCAGAGGTACGGCTGCGAGCCGCTGGCGCGGAAGCGCTCCGTGTCGTCGCGGTCCGATTCCCGCTCAAGCGCGAGCGTCTCGACCTCGATGCCGGCGTCCGCATCGGCAAGCACATGGCCGGCCACCACGACGCGCTGCCGGTTGAAGGTCCACGCCCGCCCGGCCAGATCGATGCGCTGGGAGTCCACGCGCAGGTCCCAGCGCTCGCCGTCGTCGCTGAAGAGCTGGTAGCAAACCCGCGGCGGGCCGCTGCCAAGCGGCAGCGGATCGCCCCACAGGAACTCCAACGTGCCGCTGAGCACTACGGCCTTTCCGATGTCGCCAACTTCGTCGCGCGGCGGGTCCGTGGCCGAGGCGTTTCTCGCGACCAGCGCAGCCAGGCCGACCGCCACGATGCAGAGGTAAGTTCTCATGTCACGGCTCCTTCTGGTCGGCCGGCCTACTGGAGACTCACGAGCACGAGGACCAGGCCGCGGCCGCTTTCCAGTCGCGACATGGCCTTGCCGATCACCGCACCTTGAGCACGCTGGTGGTCCGAAACCTTCATGACGTGTCCGCGCACATCGGACGTGGTGAGCAGGTCACCCGGCTCGATGGCGCCATGGGCGGCATCCGCCCAGGCATAGACGCGGCCCGTCAGCGCGACCGGGTGCTGGCCGTCGGCGAGCGTGTCCCGCTGGCCCATCAGCATGCCGGGCTGCACGCCGCCCGCGCCGCTGACGATGCCGGCGACCGTGCGGTCGTACCCCTTGGTGCTCAGAATCAACTTGCCGGGGTTGTGCGGATCGATACTCACGACCATGCCCGGCTCAATCTCGACGTCCGTGGGATGGATGTCGAACTGCTCGGACAGGTCGGCCCCGCCGGTAATCTGAAGAACGCTAACCGATGTCTTGCCGTTGTTCTCTACGCGGAAGACCATATCCCCGCCGGTGGAACCGCTGAAGCCCCTGATGATGTCGCCGCTGCCCTTGTTCACGAACACGGCGTTCGCGTCCGAGCTGGTGGAGGTCGAGAAGACGGCGATGCCGTCGCTGTGATTGGCTTGGGCGTACAGCGCGGCGTTGGTCGCACCCGTGCCCTGGCTCTGGGCCCAGACGCCGACGCCGGAGTTGGAATATCCCTTGACCCCTTTGCCGGCGCCGCTGAAGCCGAACAGCCCCTCGGTGGCACCTTCCCCTTGGACGCCGCAGACCGTGCCGACGCCTTTGATCCCCGCGCCGGTGGTCGCATGTGTGTTGGTGACCTTGAAGGCGACGATCGAGTCCGAACCTGAACCTTGCCAGGGCAGCGTCAGCTCACCGGCCGCCTCCTGCCAGCTCCCTACGCCGTTCGCATCGGTCGTGAGCACGAACCCGGCCGTCGCCGAAGTTCCGAGTTGAAAGCCGGTCATCCTGGCCGTGCCGTTGACGTGCAGCTTGGCCGCCGGGGAACTGGTCCCGATTCCGACATCTCCGTTGGAGGCAATGCGCATGCGCTCATACAGGCTCGCCCCGGATCGAACGCTGAACCGCATGTTGTCGGCGGTATGGTCGTAGTAGACCAGGCCGCTGGCAGACCCTTCGCCGTCGTAGAACTCGAGGCCGGCGTAATTGGCGGAGGCGATCCGCAGGTAGTTATAACTGTCGGCGGTGCTGCCCACGTGGAGTTTGCGGAGCGGGTTGGTGGTCCCGATGCCGACGTTGCCGCCGTCGTAGTAGATGTTGCTGCCGGATTGCTCCCAAACCGATTCGCCGGCGGCCGGTTGCCAGCTTCCGTTGCCCGCAGCATCGCAGGTCAGCACGTACCCGGCAGTTGGCCCGCTGGTGAGCTGGACCGCGTTGGCCTTGACCGTGCCGGCGACATCGAGCTTCTGGGTTGGATTCGTCACGCCAACGCCGACGTTGCCGCTGAAATAGCCGCGCCCGATGAAGTAGCCCCCGTAGCCGCCGGCCGAAACGGCCTCGCCCATCACGCCGTACGTCGTCGCGGTGGCGTGCGTGGCTTTGCCGTAGATGCCCGCACCGGCCCCATAGTTCTCGCCCCGGACGCCATTCGCAAAGCCGGTGATTTCGTCCCCGCCCGCCACCCCCCAGACACCGATTCCGTTCTGACTGCCCGTGTCACCGCGCACACCGGCGGCATTGCCGGAGCCGGCTTCGTTGAAGGCGTACACGCCGTAGCCTCCCTCGGCGGCGACATACCCCTCGACGCCGATCGGCTGCCCAGTGCTGGCGAACGCCTCGCCGAACACGCCGCGGCCGTACGTGCTACTCGAACGGCCGTAGAGACCGTAGGTGGCGCCGGAGCCAGCCGTCGCCTCGCCGTACACGGCGCGCCCGGACGTGCTGGCGGACATGCCGTACACGCCGTAGTTCTGGCCCGTCGTGGCGGAAGCAAAGCCGCTGACGGCGCGGCCAGTGCTGCCATAGGCCTGTGCGTCCACGGCGATGTTCCCGGTGCCCGTCGCCCGGAACCGGCCCGCCGCCGCCGCGCTCGCTCCGGCCGTCGCATAGACGCCGGTGCCCCCGGCGCCGCCGGCGTAGGCAGTTATCGCGTGGCCGTCCTGCCCGGTCGCGCTGCCTGCGACCCCGACACCGAACTGCCCGGTCGCGAGGCCCCAGACCGCAACGCTTTCCATGCCATCGACCTCTCCGTGGATGGCTACGCACTCGGCTCCGCTGCGCCCTGCCAGGAGCGTGATGCCACCCTCTGCCCCCGAGCTGTGCAGGCCGAACGCAACGTGGTCAGTGGTGACCCAACCGTCGTAGGGTAGCGTGAAGCCGCTCGCCGGCTGCCACGTACCGACGCCGGCTGCGTTACACGTCAGGACGTGTCCCTCGGTCGGTGCCGTCGCCAGTTGGAACCCCGTGGTCTTGAGGACGCCCGCCACGTCGAGTTTCTCAGTCGGTTGTTCGACGCCGATGCCGACGTTGCCGCTGAAGTAGCCGCGGCCTTCGAAGTAGCCGCCGTAGCCCTGCGGCGAGTTCGACCGGCCGCGCACGCCGTAGCTCGTGCCGGTGGAGGACTGGGCATTGGCGTACACGCCCATCCCTTCTTCGCCATTGGTGATGAAGCTACCGCCGACGCCGGCCGAACCCGGGCCGCTGGCGGCGGCATACCCGCCGACGCCGGCCGAGGCCGCGCCCGCGGCGTAGCCGCTGACGGCGACGGTGTCGTACTCGCTGGTGGTGCCGTAAATCGCCCCAGCATCGATGCCCGTCGCATCGACACGAAGGCCATAGCCGCCCTCCCCCTCATAGCTCAGTTGAAAAGCGCCGTCAGCGTACTCCGAGTATGTGGCGCTGAACGGGAGCTCAAGTTGCGCCGCGCGCTCCGCATACTGGGCCTGCGGGGCGGGCGTGACCTTCTGCCGCGGCGTAAGCGTGACCCAGCCGGTGCCCGTCTTGTACACGCGGACCTCGAGCCAGCGGGCTTCGCCGTCGAACGCGCCGGCGCCGAAGTCCGGCCTCAGCGTGAACAGGCCGTTGCTGATCGTCACGCCGCTGATCACGGTATAGCCCACCTGGTTACCGCCCGTCTCTGCGTCGTACAGGTACAGGCGGAATGAACCGGTCGTGGTGTTCACCGGTGCGCCGTTCTCCTTTAGCTGCCCCTGATACGTGAACGCCGTGCCGGCGGGCGATTGGGCCGGCGTCGTGTCGCCCACGAACAGTCCGATGATGACCAACCCGATGATTGCCGTGCCTTTCATGGCCTTCCTCCTGGACCTGCCGGGCCGACACGCTCGCCGCTGAGCACGCGGAAGCAGGCGTAGTCCTTGAATCCTGCGAAGTGGGGCGGGCGTCGCGGCGGTACGAAAGTCCACCACAGCGCCCGCATCCTGGTTACTCCTTGTGACGTCGCGCCCGCTCAACGGGCGCGGCGTTCTCCGTCACAGGCGGTCGATGACGATGAAGCCGACCACCCAGGCGTCGTTTCTCAGGCAACCACCCGAGCCGGCCGTCTGCCGCAACGCGCGAAATGCGACCGTGTTCGCCGAGCACGACACATCGGTGGCCATCACGAACCCGGTCACGGTGTCGTTGTCCGGGTCGTCAAAGGTCTGGAACTTCCCGCCGGTACTCATCTGGAGGAAATCGTAGTCGGGCTCAGGGGCGACAATGCCCGCCAGGAACCAGCGGCTGCCGTCCGGCGCGATGGCCACGCTCGAGCCGTAGCCGAGCAGGCCGCCGTCCTGCACGCACTCGGGCGGACCGCTGCTGAACACCGAATCGAACTGCCCAGCCAGGGTGGCAGCCGGGGCCGCCGTCACTCGGCCGATCGCGCTGCGGAGCAGGTCGGGCTGGGGACCCATGTCCGCGTCCTCCGCCCAGACGAAGTACGCGAAACTGCCGCCCGCCAGGGCGACGGCCGCGTTCAGGTTGGACGGGTTGTTGTCGAAGACCTGCGGCGTGTTGGCAGCGTCGGTGACATCCAGGAGAACAACGTTGTCGCCCTGGTTGTAGATGACGACGCCGCGGTCGTACGCCATGTGCACGTTGTTCTGGAACCCGGACTCGAACAGGTCGAAGCTCAGGGGGGCCGCATTGGGGGCGTCGAGATCGAATACGTACAGCAGGACGCCCGGATTCCTGCCGTGCGCGAGGAGCGTCCGCGTCTCCGCATCGACCACCGCCTGCTCGAAGGTCCCGAGAAAATCTTCGGGCGTGGGGAAGCTGATGACGGTCGGCGTGGCGCCGCTGACATCGATGACCTTCAGCGCGTTTCCATCGGATGTCGCGCCGGGGTCGTTGATGGTCGCGATGAGGTTACCGTCCGACGTCATGTGGCCGGGTCGGTTCGCTTCGGCGGGCAGGTTGTGCAGGATGACGCCGGGCACGTTGTCGGAAAGGGTCTCCGTCGCGGTGTCCCAGATCGCGACGCGGTTGTTGCTGCGGACCAGCGCGATCTTCTTGCCCGCGACCTTGAAGCTGCGCGCGTCGAAGAGCGCGCCGCTGTTGGGGATCTCGGTGGCAGCGTCAATCTCGGGCTTGGCCGTTGACGCCTTGAAGTAGTAGATGCCCGTGTTCGGCAGTCCGAAGACGACCAGGTCATCGCCGGCTTCGATCTTGCCGTCCGTGGTGAAGTAGCCATCAGCCTTCAGTTCGATGTGCGTCTTGATCAGCGCCGGGAGCTGCTCGCCACCGCCGCCGCCACCCCCGTCGCCGCCGCCACCGTTGCCCCCGCCCCCGTCACCACCGTTGCCGCCACCGCCGCCACCACCACCGCCGTTGGCGCCGTCGATGGGGATCGTTCCGTCGGTTGTGGAAGTGGGCGGACAACCTCCGAGGGTCAGCACCCACATGGAAACGGCTGCCAGGGTAAGAATGAGTGTCAGCGTGCGCATCGGAATCTCCTGTTGCAGTTCGGCTGGTCCGTCGGCGAGGCCCGCGGGTTTCGCCCCGGCGGGCAGCTTCGCCTCGTCTTGTCCGGTCAGAAACGCGACAATCGGACTTGAAGATCGCAAAGGAGTTTCACAATCCCGAGTTTTTGGAGGTCGAAGCGCGGTTACAGGGTGAGTGACTTGCCAAGCGCGGAGCCGGCGCCGGCCAGACCGTAAGCTCAATTCGGACAATATCTTACGATGATTCTCGCACCCGCGTGCTCGACCGTGCTCGCGTCGTCCTCCTGGGAATCGACTCGCCCAGCACCAGCGTGGGGTGACGGAGGGGTCGGGAAGACGCGGCCGGCACCAGTGCACCTGCCGCCCCAGCGCGCGACCCCCGGGCGCCTCGGAGTGCCGCGCCGGCGGGGAGGGCACGTATAATATCCAGTAACCTGAAGACGTTGGGGCCAGGAGACGCTGTGGAGCATGCCGCCGACCTCATTCCGCGTGGGCATAGGGAGTGGGGCCTCAAAGCACGCGGGGGCATCGTTCCCATCGACGCTGCTGGTCCGTAAACAGAAAGGCGGTCAATGATGAGGATGAGGTCAGGCATGAAGTGGGCATTCATCGGCGCGTGGTTCGTTGCGGCCAACGCGGCGTGGGGCCAGGACGCGCAACAGCCCGTTCGGCCGGGTCCCACGGCCCAGGCCCCGGCTGCCGAGATGAAGCCGGCGGCGCCTCGGACCACGCAACCTGCGCGGGATCCTCGGCTGGAGGTCACGCCGGCGGAGTTCCATTTTGGCGAAATATGGGCTGGGTCCGTCTGCAAGCGCGAATTCACTCTGAAGAACGTCGGTACGGAGCCGCTGAAGCTCTTGGCGGACAGCACGTGCGGGTGCACGGTGCCGACGCAGCCGAAGTCGCCGCTTGAGCCGGGCGAAAGCTGCACTTTTGCGGTGACTTACGACACGAAGCGGGTGGGTGCGGCGAACAAGAAGGTCACCTTGCGACTGGCCGACACGCGCGCGGCGCTGTGGGAAATCCCGGTGGAAGGAAACGTGAAGCCGGTCTACGCGGCCACGCCGCCGTCCCCGATCACGTTCGAGGGGCTCGAAGCGAACGACGTAGCGACCAAGACGATTAAGCTCGAGAACAAGTACAACGAGCCGGTCTCGCTGAAGCTGGTCCAGCCGAAGAGCGAGAGCCCGTTCGACATTCAGTTGAAAGAAATCAAGCCCGGGATGGAATACGAGTTGGCGGTCACTACCAAGCCTCCGCTCCACAAGGGCTTCAACCGCGGCCAAGTCCTCCTCGAGACCGGGCTCGAAGGAATCGACAAGCTGGAGTTTCACGTCAGCGCGAACATCCAGCCGCGCGTCATCACGACACCGATGCGGCTGACCGTCCCGCCGGACCTGGCTACGCCAACGGAGGCGACGGTGCGCGTTCAGTACCGGACGGACAAGCCGGTCAAGGTGCTGGATGTGCGGACCAATGAGGGGGCGGTAGAGTGGGAGTTGCTTCCGGCGCCCGCGCTGTCGCCGACTGCCAAGCTCGCGGCGCACCAGGTACGCGTGGTGCTTCCGCTGGCGAACCAGCTTCCGCCGGCCGGCGCCGAGTTGATTATCACAACGGACGATCCTTCGCCCGAATTCCAGACGCTGAAGATCCCCATCGGGCTCGGCCCGCCGACGGCGGCCGCGCCGGCGCGGACTCCGCAGCCGCAGCGGGCACCGGCTCCCGCGGACACGAGTATGACTCCGGGGGCGCGCCCGGGCTCATGAGGTCGGTTCTTGGTGCAACAGGCCGCCTCGATGTTCAGAATCTTGTTGGTTGAAGCACTCGATGACGAGGCGGAGCGGCAGCTCGCGGCGGCGGCGCACGTGGTCCGCCCGCCGGGCGCGGACGAGGACACGCTGTGTGAGTTGGTCCGCGACTGCGACGCGCTCGTCGTCCGCACGCACCACTGCGTGACACAGCGCCTACTGGAGGCGGGCCGGCGGTTGTGCGTGGTCGGGGTGGCGGGCGTGGGGACCGACAACGTCGACGTGGCCGCGGCACAGCGGCTCGGCATCGCCGTCTTGAACACGCCCGCCGCGGCCACCGATGCGGTCGCTGACCTCACGGTGGCCCTGATGCTGCAACTGCTGCGGCCGATACCGCGGCTAACCGGGCAGTATCGTCAGGGGCAGTTTCGCGCAGCGCGGGTTCGGCCGCACGGATGGGAACTGGGCGAGCTCACGGTGGGGATCGTGGGGATGGGACGCATCGGCAGCCGGGTGGGCCGCACGTGCGCGGCGGGTTTCGGGGCGCGCGTGATCTACAACGACATCGTTCCGGTGGGGCCCTTCGACTTCGCGGCGAAGCCGGTCGACAAGGCGACGATCTGGGCGGACAGCGACATCGTGACGTTGCACGTGCCGCTCACCGAGCAGACGCGCGGGCTGGTGGACGGCGCGGTGCTTTCGCGTTTCCGACCCACTGCCTTTCTGGTGAACACGGCCCGCGGCGCGGTGGTGGATACGGACGCCCTGGCCGCGGCGCTCGGCGACGGGCGCCTGGCCGGCGCCGCCCTGGATGTAACGGACCCCGAGCCACTGCCGCCCGACCATCCGCTCTTCGCCTGCGAACGCTGCATCCTCACGCCGCACATCGCGGCCCGCACGACGCGGGGGATGCGGCGGATGTGTGCCGTCGTGGACGAGGTGTTGGCGTACCTGCGAGAGCGCGCCTAGCAGGCCGCCGCAGAAGTGTGGCGCCGGGCCCGAGCTTGCCCGCCGTGGCGGGAGTTCGGCGAGGATCCTGTTCGGCTCGAAGAACGTCGGACACGGAGGTCCGACGCTATCCATGAAAGGCATCTTCGTGTCAAGGGTGGCGTCCGTCTGCACAGTCTCCGCGTAC
>JALHJL010000067.1 GCA_022839625.1 Phycisphaerales bacterium | reverse complement strand
TTCGTGCCGGGCTACGTGCACGTGACGCCGGAGCCGGCATCACTGCTGCTGCTGGGCCTGGTGGGTCTGCTGCGGCGGCGGTAGCCGTATGAACGCCGCCGGGGCCACTGGCTCCGGCGGTCTGGGTGACGCTATTCAAGGCCGCGTCCCTCCTCTCACACCGGGACGCGGCCTTTCCTATTGCGCGGATGGCGGGGCAGCCGGCGGCGTTTTGGAATCATGGGCTGAGGTACCGCGACCGCGACTGGGGCACGGGTGCCTGTTGGGGGGCGGCCGAAATCGTGTTGACGCGCGGCGGCAGCGCGGTACCGTGCGCGGGTCGAGAGTTGTCCCGCGAGCCGTGCGGAGTGTGGAGATGAGCCTGGTTGAGCCGGCGGATGCGCTGCTGGCGATCGATATCGGCAACACGCGCGTCGGCCTGGGAATCTGGGACGGCGATGGCCTGCATGACTGCCGGCGCGTTCCGGTAGACCGGCCGGGCGAGCACCGCGCGGCGCTCGAGGAGACGTGGCGGGCGATGAACGGGGGCCGGCGGGCCGTGGTCATCGGCAGCGTGAACCCTGGGTGGACGCCGGGCGTGCAGGAGCTTGTGGAGGAGGTCGCCGGTCTGAGCGCCCTGCGCGTACGCGACGACCTGCCGCTGCCCATGCCGGTGGAGGTCGAGAACGCGCGTGAGGTGGGGGTGGATCGGATTTGCTCGGCGGCGGCGGCGTACGAGCGCATTCACGGCGCCTGCGCGGTGGCGTCGTTCGGGACGGCGATTACGATCGACTGCGTGTCCGAGGGCGGGCATTTCCTGGGCGGAGCCATTCTTCCGGGGTTTCAGATGAGCTGCGACGCGCTGCACCGCGGCACCGCGCAACTGCCGCGGGTCAGCGCCGCCGTCCCTGCTACCGTGTTTGCCAGGAACACGCACGACGCGATCGTGAACGGCGTGGTGTACGGCGTGCTCGGCGCGCTGCGTGAGATCGTGGAGCGCTACGCCACCGAGCTGCGGGAATGGCCGAAACTGGTCATCACCGGCGGGAACGCCCCGCTCGTGGCCGGGCTGGTGGACTACGTCGACGCCGTTGTGCCCGACCTGTGCCTGATGGGCATTGCCCTCGCGTATCGCTCGGCGGCGGGGCAGGCGTGAGTGCCCAGACCGTGCCGAACCAAGGCGGGTTCCAGGTCTTGACGAGCCCCGGGCCGGCGGCGATTGCCGTAGTGCGCGCCTGGGGGCCGGCGGCCGCGGAGTTCGCGGCACGCCATCTTCGGTTGCGCGTGGCCCGCACGCCGGAGGAATGGGGGCGCGGCGAGGTTCTGCGGGCCGAGCTCGTGGATGCCGGCGGGGCCCCGTTGGACGATGTCCTCCTCAGTGTTCATTCGCCCGCGCCGGCGCTGGATCTGCACGTCCATTTGCATGGCAACCCGTGGCTCGTTCGCCGGTGTACGGAGATGCTGCGCGGCGGCGGCCTGCAATCTCAGGCCGTGGAAGGCAAGCCGCTCTGGCCGGCCGCGGACATCCTGGAGGCGGAGGCATGGACGCTGCTGCCGCAAATGCAGACGTTGCGCGGGGCGCGCTGGCTGCTTGGACAGGCCGGCCGCCTGCGCGTCGCGCTGGCTGAACTGCTGGACGAGCCGGCAGGAGAGACCGCTCAGTCGGCGTGCGCGGAGATCGCCGCACGCCGCGCGATCGTGGACTGGTTCGCGCGGCCGTTGCGGGTTGCCCTGGTGGGGCCGCCGAACGCGGGCAAGAGCACGCTGGCCAACGCGCTGGCCGACCGGTGTGTCAGCGTGGTGTCGCCCGTGCCGGGCACGACGCGCGACTGGGTGGAGGTTCCCGGCGAGGTGGCGGGCTTTCCGGTGCTTTGGCTGGATACTGCGGGCTGGCGCGACACGGACGACACCCTGGAGCGAGCCGGCGTCGAGCGTACGCGGCGCCTGATACACGAGGCCGACGCACTGGTGATCGTGCTGGATGCCACGGAGCAACCCGGACGAGGGCTGGCTGCATTGTTGAGCGAATGCGCGGCCCGCGAAGCCGCCTGTGTCGCGCTGAACAAGGCCGACCTGGGAGAGCCGGACTCCGCCGTGCTCAGCGCGCTTCCCGCGACCTGGCGGACACGGGCCGTGTCCGTCTCTGCGCTGGCGCGCAACGGCTTGGAGGCGCTTGGTGAGGTGCTGCTGGCCAGCTTGGGGCGGACGGCGGCGGTGTTGGATCTTCCGGCCGCGTATACGCCGCGCCAAGCGGCGCTTCTGGGTGAGGCCGGAAGGATGGTTGATCCGGGAATTCGTCGGGCACACCTGCGCCAGGTCCTTGACGTCGGCGAGTCGGCAGCGGCTTCGTGACGACGGGCGTTGGCGAAGAGCCTGGCCGGCCGGTAGCATACGACGTGGTCGCAGCCTGGGTGCGCCGGCAGGAGTCGGCGGGCTGACGGCGGAGGCACCGGGAGGAGGACGTGGTGATTGTCGCGGGGCTGGTCCTCTTGGTCCTGACTGTATACATCTCCACGCTGGCCTACGCGCTGCCGGTGCATTCCCGAGCGCGGCTTTCCGCGATCCTGCCCGAGCCCCGGCGGGAGAAGTGGATCGCCTGGCTGGAACGCTACGAGTGGGAGCTGCACACGCTGGCCAGCCTGCTTCGGTTGGGGCTCAGCCTGGTCCTGCTGATACTCTTGTGTGCCTGGTATTCTCAAGACCGGGGAGGGGCCGTGGACATGTTCACGCTGGCCACGGCCGGGCTGGTTGCGATCGTCCTGCTGGCACTATGTGCGATCGCGCTTCCACACGCTCTGGCCGTCCACGCGGGCGAGGCGGTGCTGTCCTGGAGCCTTGGGCTGCTCATGGTGCTGCGGGTCGTTTTCTGGCCATTTGGGCGGTTCGCCGACGCCGTCGAGTTCGTGGTGCGCCGCTTGCTGGGCAAGGCCGAGTTCACGGAGGCGGCCGAGACGGAGCGGCTGGAGCAGGAAATCCTGGACGCGGTGTCGGAGGGGGAGGCCGTCGGCGCCGTGGACGAGGACAAGAAGGAGATGATCGAGTCGGTGTTCGAGCTGGACGAAACGCCGGTCAACGCGATCATGACCCCGCGCACCGACATACACGCGGTGCCGGCGGAGGCGGGGTACGAGCAGGTGCGGGACATGATCCTGAGCACCGGGCACTCGCGGATTCCGGTTTACGAAGGCTCGATCGACCACATCATCGGCGTGGTGTACGCGAAGGACCTGCTGAAGCTCGGCCCAGGCGACCCGTTTGACGTGCGGGCCCTTATGCGCACGGCCCCCTATGTCCCGGAAACCAAGACGCTCGACGAGCTGCTGGACGAGTTCCGGGCGACGAAGGTGCAGATCGCCATTGTGTTGGACGAGTACGGCGGCACGGCCGGGCTGGCAACGCTCGAGGACATCCTCGAAGAGCTGGTCGGGGAGATTGACGACGAGTACGACCAGCCGCCGCCGCCGGCCATGAACCGGATTGACCCAGAGACGCTCGAGGTCGATGCCCGGGTGCATATCAGCGAGATCAACGAGGAACTGGAGACGGAACTGCCCGAAGACCAGGACTACGAGACGGTGGGCGGGTTCGTCTTCGCCACGCTCGGCCGGATTCCGGCGGCCGGCGAGGAGTTTCAGCACGCCAACCTGCGCGTGACGATCATTGACGCCGAGCCGCGGCGGATCAAGCGGCTGCGCATCCAGGTGCTGCCCGAGCCGATTGAGACAACGTAGCGCGCCTCGCCGGCCGCGGTTCGGGACGGTGCCCGCAGCCGAGGGGAGTCGGGGCGCTGGTCGCTCCGGGGGACGGTCTCACAACTTTGGCGCTTTGGCCCGGGGTGTCGCCGGCCGGCTGCCGGCCCCCTCGTGCGTCGGGCGACAGGCTTCCTGTTTGGCTTACGCCCGCTTGCACCCGCCCATCCACGGGCACGACTCTTTCTGCGGGCACTTCGCGCAGCCGTACAGCCGCGAGACGAGCGGGAGGACCACGAAGGAGTTCAGCGCGAACGCGAGAAGCAGAGCCAGGTCCAGCCACGAGAACTGCCGCGTGAGCGCGAGACCGCCGGCGATGAGCGGCAGAAACCACAGCGGCACGATGACGGGGATGTGCCGGCGGAACTGCTGCCGGAAGTCGGCCCCGTCCTGCCGGGCGCGCAGCTTCGCCGCGATCTGGCCATAGCCGCAGGGGCACAACCGCGTGTCGTAGAAATGGCAGTAGGGACAAACGAAGAGCATGATCCACAGCGCCCCGCCAACGCCGTACGCGAAGTACAGGCCCGCCGCCAGCCACGACCCGGCCGCGTGCGAGATGCCGCGCTGAACGAGCAGCGCGCCCAGAACCAGCATGACGAGGTAGGGGAGATTGTCGAGCAGCTCCTGGGTCCGGGGGATGCGCGCGAGAGGGCAGCTCTTGATTACGTCCGCAGGGGAGGGCGTCTCGCCGGCGTCCGGTCCCGTTTCCGTTCTTTCGACGTCCTGCATCAGCGTACGTTCCAAAGACGATGTTGACCCGGCGGCACGTGAAGCACGAAGGGAACTCCTCTCCTCGGCGGCCTGCGGGGCAGCGCCGGACCATCCGGGGCCTGTATCGACGCCGCACATCGTACGCCCGTGATCCCGCCGCTTCCAGCACGTTCGCCGGCGTGCGGGCGGCTGCGTCGTCTTCTTGCACCCGCTGCGGGGCTCGAAAGACGCGCGCCGCCCTTCCACCTATAATTCGCGCACACCCATGGAGACTGCCGTGTCCGACGACCTCGAGATCATCTTCGCCATGCCGCACCCGGACGACGTGGAGATCACGTGCGGCGGCACGGTCGCCAAGCTGGCCAAGTTGGGGCACCGCGTCGGCGTGCTACACATGACCAATGGCGAGCCGACGCCGCGCGGGACGCCGGAGGTTCGCGCCCAGGAGTCGGCGGAGGCGGCGCGGGTGCTCGGCGTTACCCGCGTCGAAACGTTGGCGCTGCCGAACCGCGAGCTGATGGACGGACCGCCGGCGCGGTACGCGGTGGCGACGGTGCTGCGGCGCTGTCGGCCGCGGGTTGTGGTCGGCCTGGCCGGGCGAACGCCGGGGGCGTCCCCGGACCACTACCAGGCCCAGCTTATCCTCGAGGGGGCGCGCTTCTACACGCAGCTCACGAAGTGGGACGAGCGGTTCGGCGGCACGCCGCCCCACCGCGTGGACTGGCTGTGGTATCGGCCGGTGGCGATGGGGGCGGAGCAGGAACACTGGCCGGCGACGTTCGTCGTGGACATCAGCGACGTGTACGAGCAGAAGATCGCCGCGATTTCCTGCTATCGGTCGCAGTTCGACGAGCAGCGGTTGTCGCGGCTGCTGCACCGGATTCGCGCCCGCGACGCGAACGACGGGGCGCGGGCCGGCTTCGAGTACGGCGAACTGTTTACGTTGCCGCACCCCGTGCCGCTGAACGATCCGCTGGCCCATTTCATGGGCCTGGGACCGCTGGTCCCGCCGTCCTACCCCCCGCGGTCAGGGTAGCGCGTCCCGCAGGTACTGCGGAGAGCCTTTTTGCAGACCGCGGGCGCTGTGGCAAGCAGCCCCACCGTCGGCTGCGGCCTCGAGTACCCACTCATGGCGAGGGTTCGTCGAGGTCGACGGAGGGCTCGTCCGCGTCGCTTGGCTGCGAGGCGGCGCTAAGCAGGCTGGCCACGTCCGCCGCGAACTCCCGCTCGAAACTCTCCACGGCGGGCGAGAATTCCTCCAGGTATGCCCGGCCGGTGATCTGTGCTCCGTCCTCCGTGCGGACATCAACGTCCAGTCGCCGCAGACGCGGGGCGAAGAGGACCTTGCGATATTGCAGCGTGCCTTCCGCGAAGTCACTTCGGCCAGCGAGGGCGCCAAGCTCCTGGATCAGGAATCCGCGGCCGCCCTCCGGGTCCTCCGGTGTGACCGCGATCCGCCCGACGCGGCTCGGGGCCGCAATGTACATCACGAAAGTGCGCGGCCCGTCGACCGCGCCCGGCAGCGGGAATGCCAGCACGCTCGTCTGCGTGTCCGCGCGGGTCGCGTGGTAGGCCCGTTCGCACGTCAGCTTGAGGTTCTGCTGCGAAGGCGGAGCGAAGGGCTGATGAAGGACCAGGTTGGCATGGGGTGTACACCCCGCCAGCAACAGGACTCCGGTCAACAGCATTCCGCCGCCCGAGCGGCCCGATATGGCCTGAAGCAGTGTCCGGCTCATCCCGAGAGCATAAAAGCCGGCGACAAGGTTCGCTAGCAGTCCATTGAAAAAGGGCACCGGCGCCGCTAGAGACCCATGCACCGCTACCGCGAAAGCCCGGCGGCGCGCTTGCTTCCCGCCGCCGCCGGACGATACGATACGGGGATGTTTCCTTGGCGGCTGGACAAGTCGCTGCGCGTCGCCTGTAGCCTGGGGTTGCTCTGGCTTCTTGGTGTTCAGGAGAAGCTTTGCCCCTGGCTCGTAGCGACGCCACAGCAAATCGACCAGCAGGCCGCCCCGCGGGACCCCGCCAGCGGGCCGCCCGCCGAGCCCGAAAAGCGCCCCAAGCCGAGGTTGCCACACGTCGTCCCAGATACGCCCGCCTTGCGCTGGCCGGCCGGATGGCTCGATCAGACGTTGCGTCAGACGGCGGGCGACCGCGACGGCGTCGTCAGTTGCGGCAAACGCGACCCAAGCACTCGTGGAGCGGAGCGGCTGCCGGCCGCTGCGGGCGACCCACTCGCGTGGCGTGCCCTGCAATGGCTCGGTGAACCAGTCGGGGCCGTGTGCGAAGAAACGCCGCCGTCCGGCGTCGGCTGGGCCATACGAACGTGCATCTCCCGCACCGGGCCGCCGCGCGCCGCCTAGCGCGGCTAGCGAGGGACCCCGGCCTTCCCGACCGCGGATCGCCGGGCGCAGTTGCTCTTTTCACGAACGGTCGACGTCTGTTTGGACTCGTAACACCTCATTGGACTCGATATCGGGACGCAGAACATGGAAAAGAATGTTGGACAGCGCCTGCTCGTCATCGGCGTCGTGGTGGCGATTGCATTCATCTTGTTGTGGCCGCCGCAGCAGAAGCTGCGCCCCGGCCTGGACATCGCGGGCGGAACCTCGTTGATCTTCGAGATCAGCACGGCCGGGGCCGAGAGCGACCCCGGGCTGGCGGAACGGGTCAAGACCCTCCTGCAGCGGCGCGTTGACCCGGCGGGTGTCTACAACCTGACCTGGCGCGTGCACGGCCGAAACCGCATCGAAGTGCAGATGCCGTTGCCGCCGCGGGAGGCTACCGCCCGGCGGCGCGCCTTCGCGGAGGCGTTGGACACCCTGTATGCCCAGGAGTTGCGGCGCGGAGCGCTCGAGGCGGCCCTGCGGCTGGACGGTGACGCGCGTGCGGCCGAGTTGCAGAAGCTCGCGCGCGGACGGGCGGACGTGGTCCTTGCGGCACAGGTCGCGGACGTCGCCGAGATCGAGCGCGTCGTTGCAGATCGGCAGGCTTTGCTGGAAGAGTGCGCCGCGCGCTACGACGCGTTGATGGCGGCGGAGGAGGCCTTGCGCCGCGGTCCGCAACCGGTGGCCGAGCCGGGAGCCGACGCGGCGGCCGAGCAGCCGCCGGACGCCGTGGCCGAGCCTGAATTGGATGCCGCCGCCGAGCCTGCTACGGCACCGACGACGGAACCGGAGTCGGAGGCGACGACCGAGCCGGCCACGCAGGCCGTGACGCAGCCCGCCGAACCGCCCGTGACCCTCGAGAGCCTGAAGGCAGCGCAGCGCGACGCGATGGAGCTGTTCGAGGACGCGGTGCAGGACGTGCTGTCCACTAACCTGAGCCGTCGGCGATTTGAGGAAATCCTCGACCTCGATACGAAGTCCCCCGTGCGCAAACGGAGCCTCGAACAGCTTAGAGAGCGGCACGCCGACCTGCGTGACTTGCTCGACGACGTCCTCGCCAAGCACACGGCGTGGCACAGCGGCAAGCAGTTCCTGGATAGCCCGGCGGACCTGAAGCGGCTGCTGCGCGGGGCGGGCAAGCTCGAGTTCCGGATCCTGGCGGAGGCCGATCTGGGCAATCCGACCCGGTACGACCGGTACCGCGAACAGCTCAAGGAGGGGCGTTTGCGTCTGGCCGAGCAGGAGTTCGGCTGGTTCCAGATTGACAACCCGATGCAGTTCTTCAATCTGGAATCGCCCGCGGACCTGGAGGCGTACAAGCCCGAGAACGACTCGCGCTACGTCGTCGACCGCATCGAAGACCGGTACTTCGTCCTGGGCAAGTTGTCCCCGGAGCACGGTTTGCTCCAGGATGTCAAGGGCCAGAGGAAATGGCGGCTCAACCGGGCGCGCCCGGACATGGACGAGCACGGCCGTCCCAGCGTCGCGTTCGAGCTGGACATCGTGGGGGGCCAGATGTTCGAGAACCTGACGCGGCGGAACATCGACCGGCCGTTGTGCATTCTGGTGGACGACATCGCCTACACGGCGCCCAACATTCAGAGCGCCATCCGCACGCACGGCCAGATCACCGGCGACTTCAGCCGCGACAAGATCGTCTACCTCGTGCAGACGATGGAAGGCGGCATGTTGCCGGCCCGTCTCAAGGACACGCCGCTGTCGGAGCGGACCATCGGCTCGAGCCTGGGCGAAACCAACCGCGACTACGCGGTGCGCGCGGGCCTGATCGGTGCCGTCGCGGTGATCGTGGTCATGCTCGGCTATTACTGGATGTGCGGGGCAATCGCGAGCGTGGCCCTGTTCCTGAACGTCGGCTTCACGCTGGCGGCGCTGGCCATGCTCGGGGCGCGCATCACTCTGGACGGCATCGCCGGCCTCATTCTGGCGGTCGGTATGTCGGTGGATGCGAACGTGCTGATCTACGAGCGCATGCGCGAGGAGAAGGAGCGCGGGGGCTCGCTCCGGATGATCATCAAGAACGGGTACGACAAGGCCTTTTCGACGATTTTCGACTCCAACGTCACCACGCTCCTGACCTGCGTGATCATCTACTATGCCGGGAGCGAGGAGGTGAAGGGCTTCGGCCTGACGCTGGGCTGGGGTATCGCGCTGAACCTGTTCTCGGCCGTGTTCGTGACGCGCACATTGTTCAGCGTTCTGCTCAAGTACGACCTGATCAAAGACGTCAACATGCTGAAGATCATCAGCGTGCCGAGAATCGACTGGTACAGCAAGGCCAAGTACCTGATCCCGGTCTCGTGCGTCGTCGTGCTCACCGGCTGGTCCCTGCTGTACTTCCGCGGTACCCGCAATCTCTTCGACATCGAGTTCCTGGGCGGCGTGGCCGCGGAGCTCGAATTGCAGCGGGCCGGGCTCGACGACCGGACGATCAGCGCGCGTCTGCAGAAGACGTCCACCACGATTGCGGAACGGGCGCGGCAGCTTGAGCAGGCGTCCATCGAACCCGTCGCCGGTGACGCCAGCGCCTTCGTTGTGCGGCTGCCCGGCGTGCCCGCGGCGGAGCTGGAGGCCTTCCTGACCGAGCCGCTGGAGGCGGAGAACCTGCTCCAGCGCGGCGGAGTCATCGCGCAGCCGGGCGAAGAGGAGATCACCGTGCGCCTCCAGAGCGAGCTGACTCCGCAGGAATTCCGCGACAAGGTTCGCGACGTGGCATCCGCCTTGGGCGAGGACGCCAACAACCTCGGGCTCGCGAACGTCAACGCGGTCCTGGAAGTGGGCGGGGTCGCGCAGCGCGGGCTGGTCTGGAACGTCACCACGACGGTGACCAACATGCGCCTCGTCAAACATGCGATCACCCTTGCGCTGGGCGACGAGATGCGCATCCAGCCGAGCATCGCGTATCACTTCCGCGGCGTGGGCGAGCGGCCCTTCCCGGTGACCGGACGGCTGTTGGACACGGTGGTGCCCGGCCTGCCGCCCGGCGTCAACGCGGACGTGACCGACTACCTGGGCGGGGCCGCGATCTGCCTCGAGCAACTGGACCCGCCGCAGGCCATCGAGGCGCTGCGGGAACGCCTGGAGAACACGCACTTCCAGCCGGACTTCCAGGACTGGCCCAGGCGGGATTTCACGGTCATCGGCGTGCGCCGCGCGGGCGAGGAGGCGGACGAGGAGGGACGGCCCTTGTATGCGGACATCGTGGTGGTGACGCGCGATCCCGATTTCCCGTATGCGGCCGATCCCGAAGGCTGGTACACCGGCTTTGCGCAGCAGGAAATGCAACTGGTGCAGGCCGCGCTGACCAGCGAGCAGTCGCTGCGCAAGGTGATGCAATTCAAGCCGCAAATCGCGGCCCGCGCCACCCAGCAGGCGATCCTGGCGGTCTTGCTTTCGTCGTTGATGATTATCGCGTACGTCTGGATCCGGTTCGGGCGGGTCAGCTACGGGCTCGGCGGCGTCTTCGCCCTGCTGCACGATGTGCTGATCGCGTTTGCGTTCGTGGGCTTCAGCGGCTGGCTGGCGGACACGGCCCTCGGCCGCGGCCTGCTGATCGAGAACTTCAAGATCAACATGCCGATCGTCGCGGCGTTGCTGACGATCATCGGCTTCTCGATCAACGACACGATCGTCATCTTCGACCGTATCCGCGAAATTCGCGGCCGGCTGGGCATCGTTACCCCGAGAATCATCAACGACGCCATCAACGAGTGCATGTCGCGGACGATCCTGACCACGTTCACCGTCATGGTGGTGATCTTCATCGCCTACATATGGGGCGGCAGCAGCATCCGCGGTTTCAACTACTGCATGTTGATCGGCTGCCTCAGCGGCACGTACTCGACCATCGTGATCGCCGGTCCGCTGGTCTACAAGTTCGCCCGGGGACCGCGCGCCGCCGCGGTGCCGGCCGCCTGACCGCGCTGTAGTGGAGCGTGACGGCATGGTATAATCCGCTCCGGCCTGTGTCCGACGACACAGGCCGGAGCGTCGATTGTGCGAGGGATCGCAATGCGCAGCGAGCTGAAGGTCGGAATCGCGGTGGGCCTGGTAGTGATTGGCGGAGGCATCATCTTCTTCGTCAGCCAGGGTCGGAAAGCGGGCGGCACCGCCGACGTGATCCCCATGACTGCCCCGGTCGAGACCGCGGCGCCCAGCACGGCCAAGCCGGCCGAAAAACGCCCGACCGCCCCGCCACGCACGGCGGACCGACCCACGGCCGGCGAACATCGGCCGATTATCACGCCGCCGCCGGCGCGGACTCCGTCACCCACGACCCAGCCCGCTGTGGCGCGCCCAACGCCCACCCCTGCGGGCGCCCCGCGCACCGGCGAGCCGACCACGAGCCCGTTGGTGCGCCATCCGATCCCAACACCCGAGCCCGAACCTGCCACTCAGCCGCGCGTCATGCCGGAGCTGCCGCCGTTGGCCGCTGCCGGGGAGCCCACGGACCGACCGGCCACGCCGGCTGCGGAACCGATCGCGACTCCGCTTGTCAGGACCACTCCCGCGGTTACTCCGCCGGCACGGTCGGAAACCGAAGCGCCGGCGGCGACTCCCGTTGCGCCGCAACCGCGCACGCCGGCCGCTGTCAGGAAGTACACCGTCGCGGAGGGCGAGACGCTGTGGTCCATCGCGGAGGAGCAGTACGGCGATCCGCACCTGTGGCGGAAGATCCTGGCTGCGAACCCGGGGATGGACGAGCGCGTCAACGCCGGACAGGTAATCAACCTGCCGCCCAAGGAAGACGTGCTGGTTCCGGCCGCGACGCCGACGGCGAGGCCCGCACCAGGCGCCGGCGAGGCGAAGCCGACGACGGAGACGCGCGACACCCGGCCTGCGGCCCGGGCGGCCACCTACGTCGTGGAGAAGAACGACACGCTCTACTCGATTGCCGCCAAGGTTCTGGGGGATGGGAACCGGTGGCGTGAGATCTTCGAGCTCAACAAGGACAAGCTCGCGCGGCCCGAGGCCCTGAAGATCGGCATGGAACTGAAGCTGCCCGCCAAGTAGCGCGAAGCGCACACGCCGTGAGCTTCGTCTTCAATCCAGGACCGACTCGCGAAGATCGAGAGTCTGAATCCTCGACTGGCGCGCGGTCGCCAGACCCGCCGCCCGGCGTCACTGGCCGAGTTGGCGCAATACGCTGTCCCAGTCCGTGAAGCGGATCGCACGGTCGTCGATCCAGACGTCGGCGACCGGCTTGCCCATATGCAATCCGTCGTACTCGAAGCCGTGGTCGTCCAACCATTGCCTGGCCACGCGGTACTCGCCCCAGCCGCGGGCCGTGTAGATCACCACGATGTAGCCGGCCGCGCGCAGCTTCTGCAACGCCTCCCGCGCCCCGGCGATGGGCTGTGCCAGCGGCCGCTCGAGAAACACCTCTTCCGTGCACAGCACGCCGTCCAGGTCTACCATGATTGTCTTTGGCCGACTCATCGTCTGACTCTCCTCGGCCGGGCGCACGTCGGACCCAGAGGCCTGCCGACACCCGGATGCGCGGCGGTATAATCCGGCCGCGTACGGAGTAGACTCGTGAAACCGCGGCAGGTCAACCGCCCGTGATCATCACCATCGACGGCCCCGCCGGCTCGGGCAAGAGCACGACCGCGCGCAAGCTCGCCGCCCGGCTCGGCATCCCGTATCTGGATACCGGAGCGATGTACCGGGTCGTGACGCTGGCGGCCCTGGAAGACGGCGTGGACCTGCGTGATGAAGCCGCCCTCGCCGCGCTGGCGGAGCGCGACGACTACCAGCTCGATCCCGGGCCGACGCACATCCGCGTCACGTTGCGCGGCCGCGACGTCACCGAGGAAATCCGCTCCATGCGGGTCAATGACCACACGCGCTACATCGCCGCCTCGCCGGGCGTCCGCCGCGTGCTGATCCGCAAGCAGCGCGAGATCGCGCAGCGGCTGGGGTCGCTCGTGACGGAGGGACGCGATCAGGGTACGGCGGCCTTCCCCGACGCCGACGCGAAGTTCTTTCTCGATGCGGCGCGGGAGAAGCGGGCCGAGCGGCGTCTGCATGACTTGCTGGCCGATGGCGAGGAGGTCACTCTGGAGCAGGTGCTGGCGAACGTCGACGAGCGCGACCGCACGGATGCGCAGCGCCCGGTGGCCCCGCTGGCGGTGCCGGCCAACGCCGTGCGCATTGATACCACGGCGCTCTCGATCCAGGCCGTACTCGATTTGATCGTGGAGCACTTGCGAAAAGCAGGATTGGTGACGTAGCGGCCGGCGGCTCGCCGGCCGGGCTGAACGGGTGGGCACGGCCCGCCCCGCATGAGGAACCGATGCGTCGTGGCTACGCCATCTGCCGGATCATCTCGCAACTTCTGTACATCCTTCTGTTCCGCGGCCGGGTCTTCGGCGTTCGCAATGTGCCGCGGGCCGGCGGCGTGCTGCTGGTGTCCAATCACCAGAGTTTCCTCGACCCCGTCCTCGCCACGCTGGCCCTCCCGCGCGAGTGCAATTACATGGCCCGCCACACGCTGTTCGACATCCGCTGGCTGCGGCCGATCATGGAGTACCTCAACGCCTTCCCGGTCAAGCGCGACACCGCGGACATGGGGGCGATCAAGGAAACGCTGCGGCGGCTGAAGGCGGGCAAGGTCGTCCTGACGTTTCCCGAGGCCACGCGTACGCCGGACGGCAGCGTCGGGGCGATGCGTGCGGGCGTCGTGCTGCTGGCCCGCAAGGCCCGCGTCCCGATTGTGCCGACGCTGATCCTCGGCGCGTTCGAATCCTGGCCGCGGACGGCGAAGCTCCCGCGCCCGCACCCTGTGGTGGTCGCCTATGGCGAGCCGATCTCGCCGCACGAGCATCCCGAGTGGGACGACGACGAATGCGTGGCGCTCGTTCGGGGGCGCGTCCTCGCGCTCCAGGCTCGCTTCCGTTCACACCCGACCCTCGGCGGCTGTCAGAGCTTGAAGCGCTGAATCGCCGTGCGCGACTCGGCAATGCTGTCAGAACGCGAAGTGCCGGTCAGTGGCCGGAAGCGCGGCGGTGGGGTAAGATCCTGCCGCCATGAGTGCTCCACCGGGGCGGGCCCAGGGAAGCCATCGGCTGGGCAACCCGGCTCGCAACGAGGAGGGTCTTGATCGTGGTAGTCGGCGATTTGACGGAAGAGGCGGACGTTCTCGTGATTGGCGGCGGTCCCGGCGGGTATGTCGCCGCCTTCCGCGCGGCCGATCTTGGCCTGCAAACGACGCTGGTGGACGACACCGCGACCCTCGGCGGAGTCTGCCTGCGCGAAGGCTGCATCCCGTCCAAGGCCCTGCTGCACGTGACCCATCTGGTCGATTCGGCGGTCGCGGCGGACCAGTTCGGCGTGCACTTCGACAGGCCGCGGATCGACGTGGACAAGCTCCGGGCCTGGAAGCAGTCGGTCGTGGACCGGCTCAGCGGCGGGATCAACGCATTGGCCAAGAAGCGCGAGGTGCGCGTGGTGCGGGGCCGGGCGCAGTTCGAGGACTCGCGGACGGTGCGCGTCGAGGGCGAAGGCGTCCTGCGGCTCAAGTTCAAGAACGCGATCATCGCCACCGGCTCGCGTCCCAAGACGCTGCCGACGAGCCTGCTGCCGGAGGACTGCCGGATGGACTCGACGGGCGCGCTGAATCTGGAGCGCGTGCCGAAGACCCTGCTGGTGGTCGGCGGCGGCTACATCGGGCTGGAGCTGGGCCAGGTGTACGCCGCGCTGGGCAGCGAGGTCACGGTGATCGAGGTCCTGGATCGGATTCTGACGGGCTGCGACGACGATCTGGCCCGGCCGCTGCTCGCGCGTTTCAAGCAGCAGTTCCGTGCCATTCACACGGGGGTGACGCTTGAGGCGGCCCGCAAGGTGGGCGACGAGACGGAGGTGACGTTCACGCAGTCCGGCCAGCGACAGACCCTGCGGTTCGGGCGGGTGCTGGTCTCCGTCGGCCGGCAGCCCAACTCCGACAAAATCGGCCTGGAGAAGACCAAGGTCGCGGTTGACGAGCGCGGCTTCATCCAGGTCGACGAAACACGCCGCACGGCGGACAAGCGCATTTACGCGATCGGCGACGTGGTGGGCAACCCGATGCTGGCGCACAAGGCCAGCCGCGAGGGCTTCGTGGCGGCCGAGGCCATCGCGGGACGGCCGAGCGTTTACGACGTGCGAGCGATCCCCGCGGTGGTCTACACCAGCCCCGAGATTGCCTGGTGCGGGCTGACGGAGGGTGAGGCCCGGCAGGCCGGCGTCGAGATCAAGGTGGGCAAGTTCATGTGGGGTGCTTCGGGCCGGGCAATCGCTATGGGCCGCCCCGAAGGTCTGACCAAGGTCATTGCGGATGCCAAGACCCGTCGCGTCCTGGGCGTCGGCGTGGTCGGCGAGCATGCGGGGGACGTGATCCCCGAAGCCGTGCTGGCGATGGAGATGGGGGCCACGGCGGAGGACCTCGCGCTCACGGTCCATCCGCACCCGTCGTTGTCCGAAACGCTCATGGAGGCCGCGGAAAGTGTGTTCGGCTCGGCGACTCACCTGCTCCGGAAGTAGGCTCCGTCGCGCACTGATCGCGGCCGGCGTCTTGCTGACCGCGGCCGGCTGCGAGCTTCCCCCGCTCCGCACGGGCGGCCCGTCGGGGCCGAAGCCGCGCTTGGCGCCCGTCCTTCAACGGATGCGCGATACCTACGAGGACCTCGCGTCCGGCCGGTTCGTCAGCCTGGCGGACTTCGAGACGCTCGGCCAGGAGACGCTGTTCCGCTGCGTCGGCCCTGATGGCAGCGAAGGCCAGCGGCCGCAACCCACGCTCTCCATTCTGCGGAGCCGCAACGAGACGGGCGGGATGGGCCTGAAAGCCCGCCTGAGCGACCCGACGGACGTGCTCGTGTGTGACGGGGTGCGCGCCAAAGAGCGGGTCCTGATGCGCGACTGGCGCGGCTACGCCCTCTTGCTGATGAGCATCTACGGACCGCCACAGGGGGCACGGCTGGAATTCAGCCTGCGCAGCGGGCAGCAGGCTCCACTGCGCTGGACGCGGACCCTGTCCGTCGGGCCCGGTTGGAATCTCATCCGGCTGGACCTCGCGACGGCCGGCGAGTGGATCAATCTGGGAGACGTGCGGGCGCTGGCCTGGCGCGCTCCGGAAATCAGCGCCCCGATCGACGTGTATCTGGACGACCTGATCATCGCCGACAACACGCAACACGTGCTCGGCGAACGAGCCGGACCGGGCGAACTGTACGTATTCACCAGTGGCCGGCGGATCACCGCCGGCGTGCGCGAGCGCTTCGAGTTGAGCTTCGCCGACGGGCAAATCGTGGCCTGGCGCAGCGGCAGCGAGGACAACCTGGCTGACCCGGACGGTCTCGGACCCTGGCCGATCCCGCTGGGAGCCGACTGGTCCGACGCGCAATCGCCGGCCATCGCCTACGACGCCCCGGGACTGTTCGCAAGTTGGGGCTCGTCGGTCGTCGCCGCACAGAGCATTGTCGAGGCCACGTCCTTCCGCGTGGTTATTAGCGGACGATGGCGGTTCGTGTCGGGCGACGGGCCGCATGAGCCGGTGCCGGAGACGGAAGCCCCCGGCCACGCCTGGCAGTACGTGATCTACCCCGGCGGCGCCGTGTACGTATCCGTCGCCTCCACGCCCCCGCCCTCCGGGTGGGGTGCGTCGCGCGTGGGCTATGCCGTCGCGCTCGACGGGCGGCGCGGGTTCCAGCTTGTGGATGGTCGGCCGGACGGCGCCGGCGTAGGACTGAGTTACCTCCTGCTGGCCCGGGCGGGCGGCCGGCGGGCGGACCTGTTGTGGTCCTGGCCGCGCGGCCAAGGCTTCGGCGCGCGGCGGGAGCTGGCGAGCGCGGACGAGCGCCGCTTGGCCGTCATCCTCGGTGACATCGAGGCGGCGTCGTTCATTCAGACCACGCACCTGCTGCGCCTGTGGCCCGCGGACATCGACGCGGCGCCGGAAGCCGCCAGCTTTTCCGACGACTATCGGAACCGCGCGGCATTGACGGTTACCACGGGGCGTGCGATGACCGAGGCGCCCGGCGATCACGATTTCGACGGCTTCAACGAGGCAGAGGGGGTTTACGAATTGCTGCCCGACGGCGGCGCACTGCGTTTCGACTTCAACCCGGGTCCGCACCTGCGCTATGATCCGGTGTTCCGCGTGCATGCGACTCGGGAGCGGCGCTGCTGGGTGTACGCGCGGGGCGGCCTGTTGAAGGACGTCGGCCGCGACCTGGATGACAACCTGCTCTTCCGGCTTCGCGAGGTGACCAGCGCCCCGGTCGGGATCGAGGTGCATACGGCGCCGCAGTAGCGCTGCGCCGCGGTCAGCGGAACGGAGCGCGTCTGACTTGACTGGTCCCCGGCGGAAATCTACGATTCTCCGAGCGGACACGGTGAACTGGAGCGGCGCATGGGGTTGTGCGAGCGGTGTAAGAAGGCGAAGGCCACCTTCCACCTGACGAACATTGACCGGTCAGGGACCAAGGCGGAGCGGCACCTGTGCGACCGCTGTGCCGCCGAGGAGGGGCTGCTGCAAACTCCGAAGACGACCATCGATCTGAACGAGCTGCTCGAGAACTTCATCGCCGGCAGCAAGGGCGCCGACCTGAGCAGCCTGGTGTGCGAGCAATGCGGCATCAGCTACGTCGAATTCCGCAACCAGGGGTTGCTGGGCTGTGCCAACGATTACGAGTGCTTCAAGGAACAGATCGGGCGACTGCTCGAACGCACCCACGACGGCGCCACCCATCACACCGGCAAGACCCCGAAATCGATCGGCACCGTGCACAAGCCGCAGCATGACATCCGGCGGCTCAAACGGCAACTGGACGAGGCGGTCGCCGCGGAGGATTACGAGCGCGCCGCCGAGCTGCGGGACCGCATCCGGGAATTGGAGAGCGCATGAGCGCCCCGCTGGACGAGCTGGTCCGCCAGGCGAGCGAGTGGCTGCGCGGCGTGGGGCCGATGCACGAGATCGTCATTTCCACGCGGATCCGCTTGGCGCGCAACCTGTCCGGCTTCCTTTTCCTCCCGCGGGCCAGCAACGAGACGAAGCGCGAGATCGCGGAGCTGGTGACGACGGCGACGCGGCGGGCACCGCTGTTCAAGGAGTGGATTCACATCGACGTGGACCGGCTGGACGACCTCGACCGCATGCTCCTGGTCGAGCGGCACCTGATCAGCCGCCAACATGCCGAGGGGGCCGGGGCCCGCTGCGTGGCGTTCCAGGGCAACGAGTCGGCCGCGATCATGGTCAACGAGGAGGACCACCTCCGCATGCAGGTGATGCGCAGCGGCCTGCAAGTGGACGAATGCTGGCAGGAGATCAACGCGATCGACGACGCGTTGGAAGAGCAGCTTGCCTTCGAGTTCCATCCGCAGTACGGCTACCTGACCGCCTGCCCGACGAACGTCGGCACGGGCATCCGCGTCTCCGTCATGCTGCACCTGCCGGCCCTGCGCCTGACCAACGAGCTGGAGAAGGTCGGCCAGGCCGCCCGCGACATGAAGCTGGCGGTGCGCGGCTTGCACGGCGAAGGGACCGAGTTCCTGGGCGATTTCTTCCAGGTCTCCAACCAGATCACGTTGGGCCGCAGCGAGGCGGAGATCATCGACGATTTCGGCCGCACCGTGATCCCCAAGATCGTCGACTATGAGCGCGCGGCCCGCGACGCCCTCATCAAGAACCGCCTCCAGGCGCTCGACGACAAGGTCTGGCGGGCGATCGGCCTGCTCAAGAGTGCCCGGCTCATCAGCTC
>JALHJL010000111.1 GCA_022839625.1 Phycisphaerales bacterium | reverse complement strand
GGTTACTACATAAACGGACTAACCTACACCATCACCCTACCCACCGGCAGCATCACCGACACAGCCGGAAACAGCATCACCACCTTCACCAGCAAATTCACCATAGACTTCGTTAAACCCACCGTAACAGCCAACCTGGCAACAGGTGTCTATAATACTGCTAAATCGGTAGTTTTAACTGCGTCGGATAATTTGGATTCCAACCCCATTATTTACTATACCACCAATGGTAATACACCAACCACTTCCAGTACCAGATATACTACTCCCATTACTGTAAACAAGACTACTACATTGAAGTTTATGGCAAGAGATAAAGGAAGTAATCAATCACCAGTTAATACCAGACTTTATATCTTTTCAAAGGTGGGAAATCTTAACACAGGTAAAGGCTATACCAGCATCCAAGCTGCTATAAATGATTCCCTAACTTTAAATGGACATATCATTGAGGTGTTGGGCGGTACTTATACTGAAAATGTGATTGTCAATAAGAAATTAAAAATCAGACGCGCGGCTTCTACTGGCAGTGTAACTATTAAAGCTTCAAATTCAACAAAAAATGTCTTTACTATAAATTCTGGGGGGAGTGGAACAACTATTCAAGGATTTACTATAAGAGATGGTTATAGTGGTGTATCATTAATATCAGCTAATAGTTGTAGTATCATTGGAAATACCATAAAAAACAATGGGAATAATGGAATTTGGATCGGTACTGGTAATAACTCTGTATCGGGGAATACTATTTCTAATAATGGGGGGAATGGAATTTGGATCGGTACTGGTAATAACTCTGTATCGGGGAATACTATTTCTAATAATGGTTGGAATGGAGTTTCTGTTACTGAATCAATTAGAAACACTTTAATTAATAATAATGTGGTTGGTAATACTCGTAATGGGATTTATATTGAGTATGGTAATAATAATAGGGTTTCTGGGAATACTGTAAGAGATAATATTAATTATCATGGAATTTATCTTTACTATACAGATGATAACACCGTATCTGGAAATACTGTAACAAATAATGAATTAAGTGGAATTATCTTAAATAATGCTGATAATAATACAGTATCTGGAAATACTGGTAAAAGTAATGGAGATAATGGAATATTCATTTATTACTCTGATAACAATAATATATCGAGAAATACTGTAACAAATAATGAATTAAGCGGAATTAGTGTTTGTTACTCAAATTCAAACTATATATTAAAAAATACGGCAGCTAATAATTCTCGACGTGGAATTTATTTGGGTTATACATCTACTATGGGTGGTTCAAACTATAATATTATAAACGAAAATATTGTAGAAGACAATGGTTCAGATGGAATTTTTTTATACATTTCGAATGGTAATACAGTATCAGGAAATACTGTAACAGGAAATTTATATGATGGGGTTTCTCTTGATAACTCTGATAATAATTCGGTGTCAGGGAATGTTATTTCTAATAATGATTATAATGGAGTTTCCGTTAGTGAATCAAGTGGGAATGATTTAATTGACAATACTGTAAATGGTAATACTTATGCGGGGATTTTTGTTGAATACGGGAGTAGTAATACAGTTTCTGGTAACACAGTAGCAAACAATGATGTATGTGGAATTCTACTCAACAGTTCTGATAGTAATACTGTAGATGGAAATAACGTAACAAATACTGGTTTGAATGGGATAGAGTTAGATTATTCGGATAGTAACATAATATCTGGAAACACAGTAACAAATAATATTCAATGTGGAATTTTATTTAACTATTCCAATCTAAATTCATCATCTGAAAATAATGTAAGAAACAATAAGGAAGGAATTTGGATTCAAGAAGCAGATTATAATACAATATCTGAAAATACTGTAATGAATAGTGGGGAAAATGGTATTGCTATTAGTTATTCGGATGGCAACACATTATCTAACAATTATGTGCTTAATAACTCTATTGCGGGAATATTTCTTGCTAATTCAGTTAACACGGGGATTACTGGAAATGTTGTAACAGGTAATCAGAATGGACTTTTGCTTACTAATTCAGATAGTAACATTGTATCTCAAAATAGTGTGGTGAATAATCGGGAAGATGGAATTTTGCTTATTTATACAAATGGTACTGTGATAGAATATAATGATGTGATAGGAAATATTTTAAACGGAATTTACCTTGTTATTTCGGATAATAACAGCTTATTTGAGAATAATGTAACGAACAACCAGGGAAATGGGATTGTTGTTTCTTATTCTACTGGTAACATCATATTTGGAAATATTGTCATAGAAAATTTTTTCAATGGGATTATTCTTGATAATTCAGATAATAACATTGTATCTGGAAATATTCTGATGAATAATCAGGAAAAAGGGATTCTACTTAGCCATTCTGGTAATAACACGTTGTCTGAAAATGATGTTAAAAGTAGTTCAGATGGAATTGGTCTTACCTATTCAGATAATAATACCATATATGGGAATAATGTGATTGGAAACACTCATGAGGGAATAGTTGTTGATAATTCAGT
>JALHJL010000066.1 GCA_022839625.1 Phycisphaerales bacterium | reverse complement strand
GCTCTGCTTTGCCGCCTCGGCTGCGGCCACGTCACGACGCCGGGCGCCGGTCTCCAGTAGGGCAAAGCTCTGCTTTGCCGCCTCGGCTGCGGCCACGTCACGACGCCGGGCATTGGACTCTCAGAACACCTGCATCAGATTCTGGGGAGCAGGTCACCGCCGGCCCACGGCGTCAAGAGTTGCGCTGCCCGGAGTGCGGCCGGCCGTCTACGCCGCGTCGATCAGAGCCAGTCTCTGCCCAAACATCTTCTTGAGCGCGGGAATGAGCGCCTGGTGTTCGGGGCGTGAGAGGGTGGGATCTTTGGCGACAATCTCGAACGCATCCTGCCGAGCTTGCTCCAGCAGGCTGAAGTCCTCGACGATGTTCGCCACGTGCAATTCCGGCAGGCCGTGCTGTCGCGTCCCGAAGAGCTGCCCGGGCCCGCGCTGCCGCAAGTCGGCCTCGGCGATCTGGAAGCCGTCCGTCGTCTGGGCCATCACGGCCAGCCGTTCGGCGGCCGGGGTGCTGGGCGCCGCGCTGTCCGCCGTGAACGGTCCCCGGTCGACTTGGCCGATGGGCCCCGCGCTTGCGCTTGGGGCTCTGTTGCTGCGGCCGCGCGCTACTAGAACACACAGACTGTTCTTGCTGCCGCGGCCGACCCGACCGCGGAGCTGGTGAAGCTGCGAGAGTCCATAGCGCTCGGCATGCTCCACGACCATGATCGTCGCATTCGGCACGTCGACGCCGACCTCGACCACCGTGGTCGCCACGAGCGCGTGCAATCGGCCGGCCGTGAACGCCTCGATGGTGGCCTGCTTCTCCGCGCTCCGCAGCGACCCGTGCAGCAGCCCGACGTTGAGTCCGCGCCACGGTCCCTCGCACAGGCGCCGATAGGCGTCCGTCACCGCGATGAGGCCACCGCCGCCCGAGGCGTGGGAACGTGGGAAACTGGGAACGTGGGAAACGACCCCTTCGTCGCTTCGTCGCTTCGTCGCTTCATCGCTGTCCTCCGTGGCTTCGTCGCTTCGTCGCTTCGTCGCTTCCCCAATCTGCGGACACACCACGTACGCCTGCTCCCCCTGCTCCAGGCGCTGACGCACGTAGCCCATCACCGTAGCCCATTGCCGGCCCGTCACGACCTTCGTGATGATCTGGCCGCGGCCGGGCGGCGACTGCCGGATCAGCGACACGTCCAGATCGCCGAAGACCGTCATCGCCAACGTCCGCGGGATCGGCGTCGCGGTCATCACCAGGTAGTGCGGCATGGGACCCTTGGTGCGAAATTCGTGGCGCTGCAACACACCGAACTTGTGCTGCTCGTCCACGATCACGACCGCGAGGTGATTGAACGCGACGTCCTTCTGAATCAGGGCCTGGGTGCCCACCACCAGGTCGATCTCGCCCCGCTCGATCGCGGCCAGCGCCTCGGTCCGCTCCTTCTTGCCGAGCTTGCCGCGGAGAAGCACGTACCGCACGCGGCTGTCGCGCAGGTAGCGGTCGATGTTCGTGAAATGCTGCTGCGCGAGAATCTCCGTCGGGGCCATGATGGCCGCCTGCTTGCCATTGGCGACGGCCGCCAGGCACGCATACAGCGCGACTACCGTCTTCCCGCTGCCCACGTCTCCCTGCAACAGGCGCGTCATCGGCCGCCCGCTCCGCAGGTCGCCGGAAATCTCCGCGAGCGCTTCATCCTGCGCGGCGGTCAGCGTGAAAGGGAAGCGCGCGCGGATGCGCTGATCGATCTCCGGCGTGACGTGGAGCTTCTGTCCGGCCTGGAGCGCCAGGCGCTTGCGCCGCCGCAGGGCCATCGCCAGCTCCATGAGCAGGAATTCCTCATAGGCCAGCCGCGTACGGGCCCGGGCCAGCTGCCCGTCGCTGGACGGGCAGTGCATCTGCCGGACGGCCTGCTCGCGCGTCGGCAGCTTGTGTTTGGCGAGCAGGCGCGGCGGCAGCGTCTCGGTGACGGGCAGGTGCGACTGCGCGAGGACGTTGAGTACAGCGCGGCGAATGAGCGGCGACTTGAGCGTGTCGTTGCCCCGATACACGCCGACGCGCCGCGGTCCGCCGGCAGCCGCAAGCAGCACGGCGTTCGGGTCGAAGACCTGCACTCGCGGGTGGACCAGCTCCGGCTGGCCGTCGTAGACCTGCACACGGCCGGTAGCGATGACCATTGCGCCGCGAAAGAGCCCGCGTGCCCCGTACCGTTGGTCGAACCAGCGCAGCACGCAGGTGCCGGTGCCGTCATCGATCTCGCAGCGCAGCGCGGGCCGCCGCCCGCCAACCTCGACCACCTCACCACGAACGGTGACGTTGGCCCCCGGCGCGAGGTCCTCGATGGCGACCTCGCCGCGATCGCTCTCGTGACGGAAGGGGAAGTACTCGAGCAGGTCGGCTACGGTCTGGACCCCGATCGTCGCGAACCACTCGGCCCGCTTGGGTCCGATTCCTTTGACGTACTGAATCGGGCTGTCGCTGCGCAGGGCAACCATCGCTGTGTGCCAACACAGCCGGGGGTGGCTGTGCCACTCCCGAGCGCGGCTGCGTCGCCGCCGGCTACGGGATGACCAGCTCCCCGCCGACCGGAATCCTGTCCTTGTCCGGGTAGCGGCTGCGGTTGGCCTCGTAGATCTGCTTCCACTTGGCCTGGTCGTTGTAGTACTTGCGGGCCAGCGAGTAGTATGTGTCACCCTTCTGTATGACGTGCACACGGGCCCCGGCCGGCAACCGGCCGGAGATCAGCCGCGTCTCTCTCCCGCCCGCGCCCGTGTCCTGCGGACGAGTCAGGGTGTCCGCAGCATACGGGTCGGTCGCATAGGGATCGACGCCGCCCGGTGGTCCGTCCAACTGGGCCAGCGAATCGTTCGTCGCTTCGGGTTGGAGGGTGACTTCCGTCGGTTGCTGCGCACAGGCTGCCAGGAACAACGTCACCAGGCTCACGATTCCAACGTGCCAGAGCTTCATCGGGTGCCTCCTGCGCCCTATCGAGGGCCTATCCACCAGTGTGCATCTGACCCTATCCCGCCCCACTTGTAAAGCGCGCGCCACACGCTTGCCGGCCGCACCGCCCACCCGCCGGCGCGACCAGTCCCGCCCCCGCGCGCTACCGCCGCGTCCGCGGCTCGTACGGCGTTTCCGTCGCGAACTGGCCGTCCGGGCCAACGCGCACCACGACCGCCCCCGCCTCGACCGTCAATAGCGCGCGGGCTACCTCCCCCAGGGTTTCAGCCACCAGCGCCTCCAGCTTTGGCCGCGGGGTGCGCGTGGAGGCGATAACCACGCGCGGCGCCACGGCGGCCAGAAAGTCCGCGGTCACGCGCGGAATCACCTGGCCGTGGTGCGGAGCGATCAGCACATCGGCTTTCAGGTCGACCCGCCCTTCCCGTTCCGCCGCCAACAGGGCCGACAAAGCGCTCGTCTCGATGTCCCCGGTCAGGAGGACCGTGCAGCCACGGATGTCCGCGCGCAGCACCAGCGAGCGGTCATTGACCGACCACGTTTCGTCGAGGTCCGCCGGCGGCCACAGCACGTCAAGCTCCACGTCGCCGACCTGGAGCGAATCGCCGGCGTGCAAGGCGGCGGGCAGCAGGTCACGGCGAGGGAGGTGCCCCAGTAGTTCCTGCAACGGCCCGCGCGGGTCGTCCTGGCCGGCGAAGTGCGCGTTGGTCAGCCAGCGTTCCACCGGTATGCGGCGCATCAGCGTGGGCAACCCGCTGTAATGGTCGATGTTGCCATGCGAGATCACCACGGCGTCGACTCGCCGTATGCCCAGCGCCCGCAGCGCATTGGCCGTCGCCTCACCAACGTCGGAGTTCGTGTCGGTGCCCACGTCGAAAACCGCGGCGCTGCCGTTCGGCGTCGCCAGCAGCATGGCACCGCCGTTGCCGGCCGCGAGCACGTGAAACGCGTGGCCTGTGCCTTGTCCCGCCGGCAGAATCGTCCAGCCGGTCCAGGCTATCGCAACCAGCGCCGCCGACGTGATCCGCAAGAGCGTCACACCATGCACCAGCGGCGCCCGCCGGGGTCGCGGTGTGCGCGTCGGGTCAGATCGCGCCCGCCGGGTCACGAGCAGTAAGAGCAGCACGCCGTAAGTGGACACCACCAACCACAGCGGCGGTTGCCGGCAGTCGATGACGGACCCCGGCAGTTTCTCGAACAGCCGGACGCTCCACAGCAGCAGATCGGCCAGCCCGTGCAAGCCGGTGCTGGCCCAGGCGCCCGCCGCGGGCAGCACCGCGTTCGCGGCCACCGCGACCGGGCTCAGCACCGTGATCAGCGTGACCAGCGGCGTGAGGGGCACAGTGCCCAGCCAGCCCCAGGGCGTGAACCGGCCAAAGTGCCACAGCACGAGCGGCAGCGCGCTTGCCCACGTGCACAGGCACACGAGCAGCAGGCCGGCCGCGGCGCGCAGCGCGGCCCGCCGCGCGAGCTGCCACACACTGCGGGCCTCGGGCGGCGGCCCGTCGTCGCTGCGGCGTGACAACAGGGCCCGGTAGACGGCGGGGACAAGGGTAATCAGCACGAGCACCTGGGTGAACGAAAGCTGGAACGCAGCCCGGAACAGCTCATTCGGACTCCAGAGCAGAAGGGCTCCGGCGGCGAGCGCCAGCGAATTCAGCACGCAGACCGGACGCCCCACGGCCCGTCCTGCCGCCATCGCCACCACCGTGATGGCCGCCCGCAGGACCGGGGCGTTCGGCTCCGAGATCAACGCAAACAGCACGCTGGCAGCAGTCGCGACCACGGCGGCGAGGCGCTCTCCGCCGCGCAGGATTCGCCGCACGAACCACCACGCCGTCCCGGCCAGCACCATGACGTTGAACCCGCTGACCGCCAGGAAGTGCATGCCGCCCGCCCGCAGGAACGCTTCGTTGAGCGCCCGGTCGGCCACACGGCGCTGTCCGAGGATCATCACGTCCAGCAGCCGGACCGACTCATCCGTCTCGAGGTCGCTGTACGGCTCGTACAACAGGCTCTGCGCCCGGCAGCGCAAAGCGTTCACCAGCCGATGCGGCCACGCGATGGAGTCGGGCAGAACCGCGACGTGCGCCGCGCCCGGCACCGTCAGCCCCGCGTCGATGCCCTGCTGCCGGTACCAGCGCGACCAGTCCGTCTCTCCCGGGTTCCGGGGGCCGAACAAACGCCACAGCCGTCCGGTTACGTGCACGCGCTGCCCCAGCCGCAAGTCCAGCCCGTCCGCCTCGATGTTGACCCGGAGGTTGCCGCTGGCCGCGGCCGGCGGGTCGCTCGTGCGCAACGCATCCACGGCCAGGACGAACTGCGTGCGCGGCGCCGGGTCAAACGGCAAGAACGGGTTCAGCTTGAGCGCCGCCCGCTCGATCGGCGGAGTGACGATCCGCCCCGACATCCGCGTCAGCACAGGCTCCTCGCCCAGGGCGTGTACCAGATGCTGCGGTGACAGGTCGGACAGACCCTGGTGACGCGCGAAACCAGCGGCGAGCGCGACCGCGGCCGCCAGGCTGACCAGCACGGTGCGGCCGGCGCCGCGCCAGAGGCACAGGAGGAACAGCGCCAAGCCCAGTGACGGCGCCAGGCCGACGGCCGTGCGGCTCGCGGGCGCCATCACGCCAACCTGGTCGGAGAGCCAAATACCCGCCGCGAGCGCGATGGCAGGTAACAGAAGCGGCCGCGGGCGCGGCGCACTTCGCAGCGCGTCGCCGACGGTCAACGCCGGATGTTGCGGAGGCCGACTCCCCGACCCGTGCATGTCGCGAACTGTAGCATGATCGTGCGCCCCGTGCGACGCGCGGTCAGGGGACCACAAGAAGCGGGCCGGGGTCGCGTCAAGCCAGCTTGGCCGCCAGCACCTGGGCGGCGCGCTTCTGCCGTCCAGCCCGCAGCTTCTCGGCCAATTCCGGCCGCCCAACTGCGAGGATGCTTACCGCAAGCAAAGCGGCGTTGATCGCACCCGCCCGGCCGACGGCCAGCGTACCGACCGGCACCCCCGGCGGCATTTGCACTGTCGCAAGCAAGGCATCCAGTCCATTCAGCTCGGAGTTGGCAAGCGGGACGGCGAGTACCGGACGGGTCGTGCGGGCCGCCACCGCGCCGGCGAGATGCGCGGCCATGCCTGCCGCCGCGATGAACACCTTCGTTCCGGCCCGGTCGGCGTTCTGCACATACTCCGCCAACTCGTCGGGAGTCCGATGGGCCGAAAGGACGCGGGCCTCGCAGGACACCCCGTAGTCGCGGAGCGTTTCGACGGCCGCCTTCATGACGTCCCAGTCGTTCTGGCTGCCTATCAACACGGCTACGTCGGGCGCAGCGGCCATGGGTCTTCCTCGCGGTATGCGTGCGTTTGCACATTCGCTTCGGTACAATCCATGAAGTTAGCGTGGTTATGACGCCCGCGAAAGGGCTGGCGATGTCATCGAACCGTCCGCAGGTTTCCGTGGTCGTGCCGGTCTTCCAGGAGGAGGCCAGTGTCCCGACGGTTTTCGCGCATTTCATCCGGACCCTGTCCAGCCAGCGCCGCAGCTTCGAATTGATCGCCGTCAACGACGGCAGCCGCGACCGCACCGGCGCGCTGCTGGACGAGCTCGCCGCCAGCGAGCCCCGGCTCCGCGTGATCCACCTGGCCCGCAACTTCGGCCAGACCGCCGCCCTGATGGCCGGCTTCTGGGCCGCCCGCGCCCCGATCATCGTCCCCCTGGACGGCGATGGGCAGAACCCGCCAGAGGAGATCGAACGCCTGTGCGACATGCTCGAGGAAGGTAACTACGACGTCGTCAGCGGCTGGCGCAAAGACCGCAAGGACACCTGGCTGCGTACGCACGTGTCGCGCGCCGCCAACTGGCTCATCGGCCGCATCACCGGCGTGAAGCTGCACGACTACGGCTGCACGCTCAAGGCGTACCGCGCTAACGTCATCCGCGATTCCCGCCTCTATGGCGAGATGCACCGCTTCATCCCCGTCTTCACGTCGATGCACGGCGCCCGCATCTGCGAGGTCGTCGTGCGGCACAACCCGCGCACCGCGGGCCAGAGCAAGTACGGCTACGGCCGCGTCTTCAAGGTCGCGGTCGATCTGATCCTGGTGCGGATGCTGCAAAAGTACCGCACGAAGCCGATGCACTTCTTCGGCAAGATCACGCAGTGGTCGTGGCTGGCCGCGCTCGCGTGCCTGTGCTTCGCCGTCGTGCAGGCCATCTACGCCCTGGACCCGTGGAAGGCGTTCTGGGGCAAGGCACCGCTGGTCGCCGTCATGTTCTTTCTGCTCGGCTGCTTCTCAATTCTGCTGGGCCTCGTGGCGGAGCTGGCCATGCGGGCGGCCTTCGAGCACAACGCGGGGCGCTACTGGGAGGAGTCCCGGCGGGTGAACTTCGGGCCGGCCGGATCGGAGTGGCCGGCGCACAGCCTGCCCGCGGGCGAAATCCGCGCGCCGTCGTTCGAAGAGACGATGCGGGGCTGAAGCAGGCCCGCCATTCCGTCTCGGTTCTCGTCCGGGGATGTCGGGGCGAGGCTCAGCCCATCCCGGCGCGATTCGCTGTCAGGGTATCCGTGGCGTTCGTTCAGGCAACGTGCGATTCAATCTTCGTCCAGTGTCGTCCAGCCCTACGCTGGCCTTGGTGCCGCGTAGCCCACGGGCCGACTGCTGCGGGCCCGCGCTACCGCTCGGGCCCTGCTGGTTCCTGGGCGCGGCGACAGGCCCCGGGGGTCGGCCGCTACGTCGCGCGGTATTGGACGACTTGCCGTGCCCCGCTCTTCAAGGTCAATGCCTGCCCGGCCACGCAAGCCGCGATCTCGACCTTCCGCCCCGATTCGGCCGTCAGGACGACCTGCTCGCGGTCAATGGCGACGTTCACGACCACGCCGCGGAGGACCAGGTTGAAGCGCAGGGCGGTCCAGCGTGGCGGGAGCGCAGGGTCGATCCGCAGCACCGGGCGCGCTCCGGGCACGCCCTCTCCGTCGCACCAGCGCACGCCCCCGGCGCCGAAGACCGCGGCCAGCCACGCGCCGCCGCAGGCCGTACCGTGCAGGCCCGCGTACGTATCCTTGCGGCCGGTCAGGGCCTCATCGAGGTCGATGCCCGTGGTGATGACGAAGTTCTTGTACGCCTCGTCGAGCTCGCCGACATCGGCCGCCACGATGGCATGGATCGCGAAGCTCATCGAGGAGAAGTTCAGGCTCTTGTCGTTGTAGTGCGCCCAGTTGGCCCGGCGAATGTCCGGGGCGAAGTCGTCGCGCAGGAGCGCCAGGGCCATCAGCACGTCCGGCTGGTTCAGGGCCTGGTACGGGGCGACGTCCACGAACCAGACCTTGCGAGCCTCGAGCAAGTCGGGCGGCAGCGGCTTGAGTTCGTGGAACCCCGCGCATTGCTCGTACACCTTCGATTCCGGGTTGAACAACAAGGTCAGCCGCTCGGCAACGTGCCGCCACTTCTCGGGCTCTTCGGGCTTGAGCGCCAACCGCCGCATCGCCGCGCCGTGTGCCGCCGGATCGACCGCCGCGAGATGCGCCAGCAGGTCGGCCGCCCAGCGCAGGTTCCGGCTTGCGAGGCAGTTCGTATAGAAGTTGTTGGTGCTTTCACAGTGGCCTTCGTCGGGACCGGCCACGTCGTGCATGTCATAGGCGTCGCGGGTGGCGTCATACACGACGCGCGCCGCGAAGAAGCGCGCCGTCTCGACCAGCAGATCGATGCCGCGTTCGGCGAGGAAGCGCTCGTCGCCCGTCGCGCGGTAGTACTGCACGAACGCGTAGGCTGCGTCCGCGTTGATGTGCACGTTGGTGTGGGTGAAACGCCACCAGCGGCCGAGGCACTCTTCGCCGCGCGGACCGGCCTGCCAGGCCAGCTTGGCCCCGTCGTAGCCGAGCTGGCGGGCCACCTCGCGGCCGGGGCGGAGTCCCTCGTAGCGGAAGTTCAGGCACGTCCGCGCCAGCTCCGGTTGCGTGAAGGTGTAAAGCGGCACGATGTACAGGTCGGTGTCGTAGAAGGTGTTGCCCTGGTAGTACTCGCCGGTCAGCAGCTTCACGGGCACGGAGAGCCGGTCGGTGAAACGCGGGGCCGCCGCCAGCAAGTGATGGAGACAAAACCGCAGGCCGAGTTGGGCCGGGTCGTCACCCTCAATCTGCACGTCGCAGCGCTGCCAGAGCGCGTCCCACGCCGCCCGCTGCTCGGCGAGGGCCGCATCGAAGCCCTGCGCCGCCGCGGCGTCCAACTCGGCCTCCAGGTCGGTCATCACGCCGTGACGCAGGTCTTCGGAGCAGACCAGCGCGACGTACCGCTCGAGGACGATGGTTTCGCCGGCACGGGGCGTCGGGAACGAATAGCGGGTATAGACGGCATCATGCTCGGCCACGCCGGCGATTTCGCTGGGCGTCGAAGACCCTCCCCCTACTCCCTCCCTAAGAGGGAGGGGGATATCGTGAGCCCCTCCCCCTACCGCGTCCCCAACAGGGAGGGGGACGGCGTTGGGTGCACGCAACACGTTCAGCACGCCGATCCGCACGTCATGGCCGCGGGCGGGAGTGTGGGCGGTCAGCCGGCAGCGCTCGGGCGGCCAGGCCCACAGCTCGGTCACGCGGAACTGCCGCTCGCCAGTCGTGTTGGAGTGGACGCGGCCGTTGATGCCGGAATGCACGCGGATCGCGGCCGCGTGGTCCAGCGGCGTGATTCGATAGCGCATGAACACGCGGTGCGCGTGGCGGAGCGCGGCGAAGCGCTCCATCTCGATGCGCGTCGTCCGCCCTGCGCCGTCCTGGTAGTCGAACGCATAGCGGTACACGCCGGTGCGCAAGTCGAAGACCTGCTGAAAGCCGTTGAGCGCGCCGCGTCCAACCGAGATTTCGCGTTCGCCGACAAAGACCTGCACGAAAAGCGGATCGGGCACGTTCGCCACGGCGGGGCTCTTGCCGGCGGAGTCGAAATAGCGCGGGTCAAGATAGCGTCGCTCCTCGGCGGACACCCGAAGTTGGCCGAACATGTCCAGCTCGTCGTAGACCCCGTTGACGAGCGTGACCGGGCAGTATCCATCGCGCTGTTCGGCGAGGTTGCCCTTCAGGCCGAGGTAGCCGTTGGAGATCGTGCACACGCTGTTCCATTGCCCGAGCGTGTGCGGATCGGCGGTGGTGTTCGCGACCTGCCAGGTGTTGTAGTCCGACATAGGTTCCCACGCACGTCAGCGGCGGAGGGCCGACGCTACCTCTCCGCCAGCAACAGGTTGCGGACCAGGATCAGTTCCGGCAAGCCGCCGCGGACGATTTCGGTGGCCGCGGCGTAGTTCTGCCGTTGCGTATCGTGGTTGGGCAGCGCGACCGCGCAGCCGATCCCCGCCGCCCGCAGCGCGATGATCCCCGGCTCCGTGTCCTCCAGGCCCACGCAGGATCGGTACTCGCTCTTCGGCACGGACATCTGGTACAGAGCCAGGCTGTACAGGTCGCGATGCGGCTTCAACCGCGCCTCCCACACGTCCGAAGCACAGACCACGCTATCGAAGACGGCGGCCGGATCGCCCAGCCGCTCAGCGATGCGCTGCCGGCCAGTCGCGGAAACAGGCCACTGGTCCACCTGGCGCCGGAGCACGCGCAGTACCTCATTCATGCAGGTGTGCGTCTCATAGGCGATGGACGCGGTGACGAGCGCCAGCTTTGCGGGCCGCTGACGAAAACGCTCAGCGAGGGAGCCCAGCCGCGGCCGGCACCGGTCCAGCTCGGCCGGGCCGTAGCCCAGCTCGGGCATGCGTAACAGGTGTTCGCGCAGCGGCTCATAGAGGGCATCCGCCCCGGCGTCGAGCCAGCCCTTGACCAGGGGCAGGAAGACGTCGTACCCGGGCATCGGCTCGATCAGACTCCGCCCGACTCCGCCGAGGAGTTCCTGCGCCAGCCGGTCGCCGCCGCCGGACTCCAACTGCCGCAGGATCGAGTGGTAGCGGGCGTAGTAGACGTCGAGCGCGGCGGCAACGACCCGGCTGTCAGGCTCCGGTTGAAACGCCGGGCCGTGGCGCGCGAGCAACGGCTGCACAAGCCGCCCCACCTCCTCGTCGCTCACGGGGCCGCGCTCGACCAACCCGCGGAACTCCTCGTCCGCGAGCAATCCCGACAGGCCGCAATGGCGCGCGTTTTCGCACACCGTACGCCGGCGACCGGCGTCGGACATGCACGCCAGCGTCCAAGTCACAGATTCGAGGAAGGCTCGGGCGAAGGCGGCGTGGTCGATGTGATCCCGGTAGCGCTGCACGAGGTACTCGGCGTGCCGGAAGTTGCTGTTGCCGATGACGTGCGGGTAGTCGTGCCGTCGGTCGAGCCCGGCCCACTGCGACTTCTCCGTGCGGCCCGTGATCCGCCGCACCATGTACTCCAGCGCATGCAGGGCCAATGGCTCGGTCGTCGTACTCGTGCCATCCATGTCGATGGCGAAAGCGACGATCTGGTCGAGCGGCGGCCGCGCGTGCGGAGCCAGCGGGTACAACTCATGGGGGGAGAACACAAAGTCGAGGTTGCGGACCTGCGCAAACTCGGCCGTGCCCAGGTCCGCCGTGAGCTCACGGAGGCGGGCTTGTGCGTGCGGCTCATCGAGGTAGCGGGCAAGCTCTTCCACGGCTGCGCAGTCTGAGGGGCCGCCCGGCCGGTGGCAAGCACGGCGCGGGCGTGATAACGTGTTCAGGCGAAGACGTGAAAAGGGTCGGCACGCACGAGCCGAGTCGAACTGCCCGCGTTCTGCGGAGTGTCTTTTCACCTTTTCACGTTTTCACGTTATCACGGTGCCTATGATTCGCGGCGTCATCTTCGATCTCGACGGCGTGCTCGTGTCCACCGACGAGCTGCACTATCAATCCTGGCGGCAGTTCACCGCCGAGGAGGGCATCCCCTTCGACCGCGCGGTCAACCACCGCTTGCTCGGGATCAGCCGCATGGAGAGCCTGGAGATCGTCCTGGAGCGGTCGCCGCGCCGCTACACGCCCCAGGAGAAGGCCGTCCTCGCCGAGCGAAAGAACGCCATCTTCCGCGGCCTTCTCCAGCGGCTCGGACCGGACGATCTGTTGCCGGGCGCGCTCGAGACGGTCGCCGCCCTGCGCCGGCGCGGCCTCAAGACCGCCGTGGCTTCGTCCAGCCGCAATGCGTCGCTAATCATGGACCACTTGAACCTGCGGCCGCACTTCGACGCTGTAGCAGACGGCAACGACATCTCGCGGTCCAAGCCCGACCCGGAGGTCTTTCTGCTGGCTGCGGAGCGCCTGGGCCTGCGGCCACAGGACTGCCTGGTAATCGAGGACGCGGTCGCGGGCGTGGAGAGCGCCCGGCGGGCCGGAATGGCCGTGTTCGGGATCGGCACGCCGCAGACCCTGCCCGGCGTACCCCGACTCGCGCCAAACCTGGCCCACGTGACGTTGGACGACCTGCTGAGGACGGATTGAGCACGGCCCGAACGGAGCCGTGGCGTGAACCCTCCGCGCCTCCCATCAGAAGAACACGATCAGCAGGCCCAGGCCGAGCGACGCAAGCCCCAGGACGATGCCCGCCAGCGCGTGGCCTGACGGCCGGGAGCGTGACCGCCGAAGCCAGCTCGCCAGCCCGAGCACAACCGCCAGCCCCGCCGGCACCAGCAGGGCACACAGCGGTATCCCGACGATGCCCAGCACCAAGGACGCCGTGCCGAGCGCGTCGCCCTGAACCGTCTGGACGGTCGGTACGCCCTCGATCGTGAAGGGCGCCCTGCACGCACTGCAATTGTTGGCCGTGATATCCGAGCGCCGGCCGCACCGCGGGCACTCGATCTCCGGCGTGCCGTCCGCGCCGCGGTGAATTCGGGGCGCCTGGTGGCCGCTGGCGGCGTAGGCGTGCAGCGGCGTGGGGTCCTGGTCGTCGCTGTCGATCAAGGCGGCGGGCCGCAAAACGTCCCGTGCCCCTTGGTACGGGGGAACAACGAACCGCGCCCCGCAGGTAGGGCAGGTGCCGGTCCGGCCGCTCTGCTCCGGTTGGGATTCGAGCAACGACTCGCACCGCGGGCAAATGAAGCTGAAACGGTGCTGCTGAAGCGTCAGACCCGGAAGGCTGCCCCGCACCGGTTGCCCCCCGGCCCGCGGCGATGGCACGCCCATGACCGCGGAGCAGTGGGGGCAACGCACCTCGGTCCCGATCCAGGCCGCGCGGACGGCGATCGGGCGCTCGCACTTCGGGCAGATGAGGGTGAAACGGCGGGAGGCTTCCGCATCGGCTGACGACATGCCCGCATTCCAAGACAACCCGCGGCGATCCTGTCTCCGGCAAGTCCACGGGCATTGTACCCGACGGTTTGGCAGCCGTCGGCTACACAAGCCGCCCGGTCGCGGGTATCGTGCTTCCAATTGGAGCGACCCCGTAGGCGTGATGCGAAAGGCGGGCGTGACGATGACGATGCGGCTGGCGGGACTCATGTTGCTGGCGGCGGCGCTTTGTGCGGGCGGGTGCAGGGCGCTGGCCCTCTTCTTGCCGGAACAGACGAAGCTGGTCAAGGCCGAGTATCCCTACCTGGCCGGCAAGCGCGTGTGCATCGTGGTACGAGTCCCGGATGAGCTGTTGTTCGAGTACCCCAACGTGCAGTGGGAGGTCGCGGACCACGCCCGGCTCGCGCTGGAGAGCACCGTTCGCGGCGTATCCGTCACCGACCCGAAGAAGATCGTGGACTTCCAGCGCAGCGACCCGGACTGGGAGCAGATGGACCCCGCGCTGCTCGGCCAGCGGTTCGACGCCGAGCGCGTGCTCGAAATCGACCTGACGCAATACACCACGCGCGAACCCGAGAGCCCGCACCTGTACCGTGGGCACATCTCGGCGGCCGTCCGCGTCTACAACACCGAGTACCCCGACTCGCAGCACGCGTACCAGAGCGACGTGCACACGACGTATCCCCCCGACGGTCCGGGGCAGTACGGAACGAACGACCGCGCCATCCGGGGCGCGACGATGCAGGCGTTCAGCCAGGACCTGGCCGCCAAGTTCTACGACCGGCAAGTGACGGTGCGCTAGTATGCGGACGGCTCGGATTACGGTGCTGCTCCTGGCCGGCGCCGGCCTGTTGCTGCCCGCCGTGGCGGGCTGCAACATCGTCGCGGCCGTCGCGTACTTCTTCGGCCCGCCGCAGATCCAGTGGGCCGAGTTCCGGCTGACAGACGGCCGGCTGGCGGTCCTGGTCGAGACGGCCCGCCCGGAGCAGGACAACCCCGTCTTCCGCCAGGCGTTCAGCGACAAGCTGGCCGAAATCTTCCGCGATCAGCGGGTCAAGGCGCAGCTCGTTCCGCAGGAAGAGATCTTCCGCCTTCGGCAGCAAGATCCCGACTTCAGCCGGTGGAGCGTGCAGAAGGTCGGCCGCCGGCTGAACGCCAAGTACGTCCTCTACGTGCGCATTGAGGACCTGCTGCTGCGCGAGTCTCCCGGCTCGCCGGTGCTGGCCCCGGCGGTCCGCATGCGGCTCCGGCTGGTCGACCCACACGCGCCGCCGGACAAGGCCCAACTGTGGCCCGGGCCACACGAGCGCGACGGGCGGCAGGTGGCGCGCGGGCGCCAGCATCGGGAGGCCACGGACGCATTGGCCGTGGACGAAGAAGCCGCCAAGCTCGGAAAGGACGCCGCGTACCTCGTGGCGGCGCCTTTCTACGACGTCGATCTCGAGAAGAAGACCCCCTGGGAACCATGACCGATGCGTGCGCGCTCGACCGCGGCCCGCTACGCGCTCCTTGCCGCCCTGGCGGTCGTGATCGTCGCGGCCACTCCCTGGCTCGGGCCCCACTGGATCACGTGGCGCGAAATCGTCGCCTCGGACCAGCCGTCGTACATCTTCTGGCACCTGCGCGTTCCGCGAAGCCTGCTGGCGGCCTGCGCCGGCGCGAGCCTGGCGGCGGGCGGCGTCGTCTTTCAGGCCCTGTTCCGCAACCCCCTGGCCGAACCGTACACGCTGGGCGTCGCCAGCGGGGCTTCGCTCGCGGCGGCCCTGGGGTTCCTTGGCGGTTGGCACGGCTGGGCCCCCGCCGGCGTGCCGACGCTGACGCTACTGGCCTTCGGCGGCGCGCTGGCGGCGATGAGCCTCGTTTACCTGATGAGCCGGCTGCGCCGCGGGCGCGACATGGCGCGGCTCTTGCTCGCGGGCGTCTGCGTCGCGTACATGTGCTCGGCCGGTATTCTGCTGGTGTTCTTCCTGGCCGACCGGGCCATCACCAACGACATCGTGATCTGGATGATGGGTTCGCTGGGCACGCTGCGCCCGCGGGCCGCGCTCGAGATCGCCCTGGTCCTGGTACCGGTCCTCGCCTACGTCGCCTACTCCCACCGGGCCCTCGATCTGCTGGCGTTCGGCGATGACCTGGCCGCGTCGCGCGGTGTCAACGTCGGGCGGACGATCTGGACCTGCTACCTGCTCGTCGGCGTGCTCACCGCTGTGATCGTGGCCAACTGCGGCCCGATCGGCTTCGTCGGGCTGATGGTGCCGCACATCGGCCGTGCGATCTTCGGCGTGTGCACGCTGCCGTTGCTGCTGGGCTCGGTCCTCCTCGGCGCAGCATTCCTGGCCGCGTGCGACGGTCTGGCACGATCGCTACCCGTGACCGAGCTGCCGGTCGGCGTGGTAACGAACATCCTCGGGGCCACGTTCTTCTTCTACTTGCTCGCCACGCGCGACATCGCGCACGGTGCAGCGCGTAGCTGACACGCTTCGGCGGGCGGCGCGCGTTCCTCGCGGCCCGCGGTCTACGAGCGCGGCTCCCCCTCCGGTTCCGACCGCTCCAACGGCACCTCCGCCAACGTGTTTCCGGCGTCGGCTTCAGCGCTGGGCTCCGATACTCCACCGCTGAGGCTCGGCGGCGCCGCTGGCTCCGAGATGAGCGGCACACCCGGCTCGGCCGCGATCGGCGGCCAGTCGGCGGCGGTGACCGCTTCGCCCGTCCCGGCCGCGATCACCCCGCCTTCCGTCACTTCCCCGGTGCCTTCGCTGGCGTCCTGGACCGCGTCCGCGTCGGCGGCCGTCGCTGCCGTTTCGGCCGCGAGCCGTTCCTGCTCGGCCTTGGCCTTCGCCTCCGCCTCGCGCTGCTCCTCCTGCCGGATAACCTCTTCGCCACAGGCCTCGACGATCTTCTCGGCGAGCTCGGCGTCCAGGTCCAGTTCCTTCACGAGCGGGTCCGGCCCGATCTCGTCGATGTCGGCGACGGAAACACAGCCGAACGCGATCAGCTTGTCGAGCAGCACGTCGTCCACGCCGGCAACGCTCTTCAGCGTGTGCTCCAGCGTCTCCAGGTGCTTCGTGTATTCGGCGGGAGTAAGAATGTCGATGTCCCAGCCCGTGAGGCGCGCCGCGAGCCGGACGTTCTGGCCGCGTTTGCCGATCGCGAGCGAGAGCTGGTCCTCGGCGACGACGACCGTCGCCTTCACCAGCTCAAAGCACAAGGCGACTTCCTGGACTTCCGCCGGCTTGAGCGCATTCTGAATGAGAATCTGGCTGGATTCGTTCCAGCGGACGATGTCGATCTTCTCGCCGCCCAGCTCGTCGACGATGTTCTTGATGCGGCTGCCGCGGACGCCGACGCAGGCCCCAACCGCATCGACTTTGGAATCGATACTGCTGACGGCGACCTTCGTCCGATAACCGGCCTCGCGCGCCAGGGCCCGAATCTCGATGATCTGTTCGGCGACCTCCGGCACCTCGATCTCGAAGAGCCGCTCGATGAACTCCGGGTGCGAGCGGGAGAGAATGATCTTGACGTGGTTAGGCTGCTCGCGGACCTCGAGAATCAGGACGCGGATGCGCTCGCCGGTATTGTGGGTCTCGCCGGGGATTTGCTCGCTGCGGGGTAGGAACCCTTCGGTACGCCCGATATTCACGAGCAGGTTGCCGCCCTCGTTGCGCACGACCGTGCCGGTCACGATCGTGCCGCGGCGTTCCGTGAAGTCGTCGAAGATGCTGCTCCGTTCGCGCTCGCGCGTCTTCTGGATGATCATCTGCTTGGCGGTCTGGGCGGCGATGCGGCCCAGGACCTGTACGTCGACCGGCTCGCCGCCGACCGTCGCGCGGAACTTCCCCGACGACAGGTCGAGCTTGACCTCCACCTCGGCCTCTTCGCCATAGTTCTTGCGGATCGCGCTGACCATGGCGGCCTCGATGTCGGCGATGAGCGAATCGCGGTCGATGTTCTTGTCCCGCGAGATGCCGTCAATGATGCGGATCAGGTCTGGGTTCATGGTCTCAGCCGTCAACAAAAATGGGCCGCTCGTGCGACCCGTCGGGCCCCGCCAGCGGGCCCATTGGCGCAAATTGGTCGCTGTGCGGGCCGCCACTACCTCGGCCGGGCACACGGCCTCGAGCGGCACCCACGGCGTGCCGTACTCCAGGCCGCCCCGGAGTATACCGGGTCTTCCGCTCGTTGGCCAGCAACGCGCGAAAATCGGTATTCTGAGACGGCCGCGTCCCGCGCGCGCTGGCCGGGGGCTTGGCGGCCCGCCGCTCAGGGGCTTGCCCGGCCGCGGCCGGGGCCTCCAGGGCTACCGAACCGGCAATAATCCCTTGGAGCAGTCCTGAGGTTCTCATACCGTTTCTCGTACCGGCCGACCTCCCGGTCGGCCGTCCGCCGAACAGAAGCTCGGCCGCTACACGCTGATGCAAGGTGCTCTGGAGCGGGGACCGTCGAACGCCGCAGGGGCCACTGGCAGATTGCTGTCAGTGCCGCCCGAAGCACGGGCGGACAAGCCGCCCGCGGCACCCAACGCACGTCCAGGGACGAGCGTTGCGAACTCGGATTCTATTGAGTTAAGCAAGGCGTCTCGTTAAGATGGGTACAGTTGTTCGTTAACTTCGGCTCACGCGAAAGGAGGTGACGCGCATGCTCGGTCCAGAGCTCCGCCATATGCTCGTCACCTGACCGGCCCCGGAAGGGCGCAGTTTGGCGCCCAAACGGCACGCGTGGCCGGACGGGGCGGCGACGCCCGGCGCGTAGAACCCATTTTTACCGCGCTGGATGTCCCTAATCGCCTTGCTGCCACGGGCGGGTCAGCGTGCATTTCACCCCGGAGACGTCGTGGGTCGAGCGCGACCGTGCTTGGTCGCCGGCGCGAGCTGTGAGTGTCGGGTCCCCCGGGACGCCGGCATACACCGTACGTTGTGCCCACATCAGCGCGAGGCAATGCCGTTCGCACCGCCAACCGCCGCCCGGTTCCAGGCAAGTGCCGCCCGGTGCCTGGCACGCCAGCGGTGAGGGACGCGCGTAATGCGTGATCGCACGTATCCGCCCGGTCGTGGCCGGGGCGGAGCGCGCTGACGGCGGGTAATCGCTGTGGTTTGCTCTTGGGATTTGCGTCTCGGTACCGATGACGACGACCCGTTCGAACCTCGACCGCGCGCCCGGGCCCCGGTGTCCTGGCCCCGGCCGGACCGGGCCGTCGCCTCAAGGAGTGTAGCAATGCGAAAGCGAAATCTGTCTGGGAAGACCCGGGGGCAGAGCCGCTGGTGGCTCGTCCCGACTCTGGCAACGGCGCTCTTGTGTTCGTCCGCGCTGGGGGCGGAGCGCGTCGTAATCTGCGAGGAGTTCACGGACAATGAATGCGGCTACTGCCCATACGCCGGTCAGGCGTTGGACTGGATGATGAACGACCCCAACGACCAGATTGTCGACGGGACGTTCACGCTGGTACAGATTCATACCAATGACACGGCCTACGGCATCCCGCAGTGGTCGGCCCGGACAAGCTTCTACGGCGTAACGGGGACTCCTACAGCCGTTTTCGACGGCGCGATCTGGGTGGTCGGGACGGCGACGAACGTCCAGACGCAATTCAACACGTACATGAACCGCTACAACCAGCGGCGGGCGGTCCCGACG
>JALHJL010000065.1 GCA_022839625.1 Phycisphaerales bacterium | reverse complement strand
CTACGCTCTCGTTCATTCCCATAGCTGTCTCCTGTTTCGAAATTCCACACCGGGCAGCATAACCGCCCGGCAGGGGACAGCCTTTCATGGGATTACACTTCTGCGGCGGACTCTTATACCCATGCGCCCAGGCCGGGATGCACGGGGCTCGCCACGTCCCGCGCCGCATTCCGACACAGAGGGATTCGCCTGCGTCCGCCCAACATTCGAACGCTGCAAGGCGATCGCGTGGATTCGGTCGCCGGCCCGCGGTCCGCCCGGACTACTCCGGCGGCGCCGGGAAGTAGCGGGCCACGCAGCCCGGCGCCTCTTCGACCGCCACACAGCGCAGGTAGGCCGCACCGGGCAGCGTGCTCGGCAGCCGCCGCGCCACCAGTAGCGCGACACACTCGGCCGATGGGTTCGGCCTGGCCAACTCGGGCAGGTTGTTGAGATGCTGTCCCTCGAGCGACCGCAGCAGCTCGGCCAGTTGCGAGCGCACTGCGTCGAAATCCGCCACGATGCCGACGTCATTCAGCGCCGTGCCGCCGTAGGTCACGGTCACGTGCCATCGGTGCTCGTGGGCCGGTTCGAGCACGCCGTCGGGGTAGCGCAGTTGGTGCGTGGCCGCGAACTGGCCGGCAACGCTGATCTCAAACCGGTCGGCAGGTTCGTGCATTCGCGGACAACCCGGGCTGGCCGTAGCGCGGCATTCTATCCGCGCGGCGCCGATCTTGCGCCCCGCATGGCAGGGGTGTCCCGTGCCGATAGGGATGGGCGCGGCCGCCTGCGCCGCACAGCAGGCCCCGCCCTGGAGGACCGCCGCATGCCCACCCGGGCACGAATCAGCCGCACGCCACGAACCGGGCCGACTCACTCATCGGCCGCCCGCGGCGCGGGCCGGCGCTGGGCGCCGTGGGCTCTCACGGCCGCGCTCGTTCTGCTGTCCGGGTGCAGCCTGCGCGACGATCCGCGCTATAATCGCTTCTCGCCGACCGGTGGCAAGCCGACGGTGTTGAAGCAGGCCGACCGCCTGGTGGGCGCGGCCGAGCAAGCCCTCGACAACGCCGAGCGGCGCTTCGAGAATATCGTCGATTAGCGATCGCGGTGAAGTGACCTGACGGCGTACCCGAGCCATGCTCGTTTGTTTTGCCAGCGACTTGCACGGTGACCTGCGGCTGTATCAACAGCTCGAAGAGCTGCTTCGTGCCGAGACTCCCGGCCTGCTGATCCTGGGCGGCGACCTGCTGCCCGACGGCCAGCGCGACGATCCGCTCGGGACGCAGGTCGCCTACCTCGAGCGCGTATTCCTGCCCCTGATCGCCGCGTGGCGCGCCGCGGCACCACGGCTGACCGTGGCCTGCATCGCCGGCAATCACGAGTGGTCCTGCACCTACGACGCCCTTCAGCCCCATCACGACGCGGGCCGCATCGTGCTCCTGGACCACCGGCGGTTGTGGCATCACGACGGCGTTGCCTTCCTCGGCTACGGCTGCACGCCGGCCACGCCCCACTGGCTCAAGGACTTCGAGCGCCTGGACCTGCCGGACGACCCGATCCCGCAGTTTGCCGGCGTGCTCTGGGATGAGGCGCAGCGGAGCGTGCGCGAGGCAGACTTGCGGCAGCACTTCGGCGACTCGCCGAGCATGATGCAGGAATTGGCCCAGGCCCCTGTGGCGGCCCCACCGTGGATCTTCGTGGCCCACGCCCCGCCGCACGACAGCAAGCTCGACCGGCTGTTCAAAGTCCCCGAGCCGATCGGCTCGCGGGCGGTGCGGCGGTTCATCGAGGAGCGGCAGCCGGCGGTCGCGCTGCACGGCCACGTTCACGAATCGCCGCTCGTGACCGGGGCATTTGTGGATCAGATCGGCGCCACGCTGTGCATCAACCCCGGCCAGGACCACGAGCGGTTGTACGCCGTCCTGTTCGACGTCGCGCGGCCGCGCGAGACCTTGCGGCATACCGCGCTCGCCGGCGGCTGACCCGCCGCGGCCCGTTGAGCAAGCAGTGGAAGGCGGGGACAGCCCCCAGCACTCCGTTTAAGAAGGGGATCGGCTCCGGGCCGGCGGTCAATGGCTCGCGAATCGGGCCCCATCTTGCGTTCGGGCGACGCAAGGATACGCCCACCCCCAGGGACGCTGCCGTCCGGCGTCAGCGCGAGCCGGACGGTGGAGCCGAGAACGAGTCTGGGTGTTGGTAGCCCGGGTCATAGAACTTGCGCAGAAGCAGCTCGTTTCGCTCGGCGTAGAGCTCATCGTGAAGGAGCAGGGCGTGCTTGTGGGCGATGCGTGCAGCCCGACAGATCGTGTGGTTCTGATGGTAGACGCTTCCTGAGTCCGCCAGGTTGGCGGCCGGACAGCCTCCGGCGCAGATGCGCTCAATCGGGCAGCCGGCGCACGCTTGCGTGCGGGCGGACCAGCAGTCGCGCTCCAGCAGGGCCAGGTGCAGCATGTGGTCGAATGTCCCCGCGAAGATGTTCCCCAGTCGCCAGGCACCGCCGTGACGTGCGTCATGGTCCGCGCCATCCCAGCGGTGGCAGGGCCAGATGTCGCCGCGTTCATCAATCAGTACCGTTCCGCGCCCGGCTCCGCACGAGAACAACCGTCGTGCGCCGGAGACGTGCGCGGAGATGAAGAAGTCGAGGGCGCCGAACCACTTGTCTACGCCCCGGCGATACCAATTGTCGCGCGCGTGCTCGCGGATCCGGCCCATCTGCACGTCGTACTGGGCCAGGTCGGCCGCCCTCCAGCGCTGCGGTTCGGCCAGGGCGAAGCCGAACGATACGAACCCCAAACCCTCGAAGTAGAGCAGGCTGTCGAACATCGTGCCGACGAGTTCCGCCGTAACGGTCGCGCGGGCCATCGCTGCAGGTCTGTCTTTCAGCACCTGGCGCGCCCCGCGCTCGGCCTGGGTGGCACTCTCGAGACCGCCCGGGCCTGGTCGCAGCCTGTTCTGAACCGCTGGGGAACCGTCAATGGAGCAGTGCCAGCCCATCCCCCATCGTCGAAAGAAGGCGGCCACTTCCTCGTCGACGAGCGTGAGGTTCGTCGTGCAGCCAAACTGCACGGTCTTTCCATGCGACGCAGCGCGGCGCTTGGCATACGGAACGAGCTTGGTGAGCATCGGAAACTGAAGAAGCGGCTCGCCGCCCATCAGATTCACCCACAGCTCCGGTGCGCCGTAGGAGGCCGCGACCAGCCAGTCAATCGCCGCCATGGCGGTCGGCAGGGTCATCGAGGCGGCGCCCCCGTGCACGCGCTCACTCTTGAAACAGTAGACGCAACGTAGGTTGCAGTCCTTCGTTACGTCCAGGTCCAGCACGTTGATCGCCATGTGTCGGGGCAGGGAACCCGCGTGAAACGTGACCCGGCCCGATGTCGGCGGTGCTCCTGGGTTCGAGGCGGCAGGCAGGGCAACCTCCGCGGCAAGTCGCCGCACGTCCGTCGCCGGTGCCCCTCCCGCGGCAGTCACTTCGATGGCTCGCTCGGGACCTTCACGCGCCATACTCGTAGATTCCCCTCCCGCGCACCCGCGTGGAAGCGCTCGTTCGTGGGACGAGACATCAGAAATGTCTGAAATCGCGCCGCGATTACCAGATCGTCGATCATCTTCGGCACGAGCACGCTAACTGCCGGGCAGAACATGCGCTCCCACTCGCCCCACGGCTCCCCGTCCACCGCGCAGCGCAGTGCGCTACAGGGCGCGGCGAGCACATCGCACAGCGCCCCATACGCGCAGGTGCAGCGCGCGGACGCCAGTTCCACGCCGTCTTCCGCCCTGTGCTCGCAAGCAAAACGCTGTCCGGCATGGTCGAGCGCGGCGTAAGACGGAGAACCACAGCGGTGAACGGTCGCCGTCCCGGCCGACAGCGCCTGCAGAAGGTGCGAGAACGGGTACGATTCGGTGAGGTTGTGCTGTCCGGCGTCGTAGATGGAAGCGAGGAGTTCGGCGACCTCTTGCGCTCGTGGCAAGCGCGCCAGCGCGCCGCGCGGGCCGTCGGCCTGGATCCCGGGCCTAATGAAGCTCACACCGGCGCTGCGGCAGAGCGCGCGCCAGGCTTCGGCGCGCTGTTCCCAACGCGGTTGGGTATCTCGCGTCAGGCACATGCGCGGCCGAATGCGCAGGCCCCACTCGGCCAGGTGGCTCGCGCGCCGCTGGAGCGACTCGGCCGCCTTGTCGTCCAGCCCGTCGTCCGTGACAACCACGGCCAGGCAGGCCAGGCGCGGGCCGACGAAATCGAAGAACCCGGAGGGCAGTTGGGGCAGGGCGGTATACAGTTCGCATGTGACGCGGAGCCGCGCGCGGGTTTCCCGCAAGTATCGCTCCAGCCCGGTGATCCAGGCCTCGCACATACTCCAATTCTCCAGCGGGTCGGCACCCCGAAAGCCCAAGCGCAGATGATCTGCCCCGGCGATCTCCGGCGCGTGCAACGCCTCGTGTGCTGGAACGAAGGGCGCGCCGCTCTCCAAGAGCAACGCGAGCTCAAACTCCGCTGGGGAGGCGTCGCCGGCACCTTCATCCGGCACAGCCGCGTCCCATGCCCCGCACTCGAGTCCACCCGTTGGATCAAGCGCGCTGTTCGGGAGTGTCACACGGAGCGGCGCGCCGTCGGTCCACGCCACGTCTCCGCGGGGAGTGTGGAACACGAGGTGCGCAGGGGAAGTGCTCAACCTGCCCAGCCCGGAGCAACAGCCAACACGATCAGTCCATTGAGAAAGCGTACAAGCACCCCTGGTGAACCGCGCAGCGCTGCCGCGAAAGCCCACCAGCGCGGAGCCAGTCGCAACGGACACCTATTCCGCAAACAGCACGCCGAAGGGGATTTCCAGGTAGTCGGTCGTCCAACCGCCGTCGGGATGGTGCCGCAGCACCACCGCCAGCACTACGCCGCGGCTCTCATTGATCGTGCCCGGCACCCAGGATTCGCTCGCCGGAAGCTCGCGCCGTCCACCCGTCTCCGTGTCGAAGACGGTCGGTGCCCATGCCGGTCGGTCGGCCTTCCAGCTCGCCGTCAGCACGTACCGGCCATCCGCGGTGACCAGGGGGCCCCAACAGGTGTGGAACGCCGGAACGTCCGGTACGCAGCGCGTCTCTTTTGTGCGGTAGTTGAGCAGCAACAGGTCAACCGCGTGTACGGCGGGGTTCACGCTGCGCGGGGCCAGCACCTTGACGAACCACGGCCCGCAGGGCGGCCAGCGCAGGCTTTCCGCTTCCGTGCACTCCGCGGCGAGCCCCAGGAGGGAGTCGGAGAAGGGGTCAAACAACCAGAAACGGCGCTCGGGGTTGGGTTCTGACCAGTCGCGCCCGATCCACCGGTCCCCGCCTTCGAATCCGGCGGCATCTACCGCCCGACCGCTGACGAGGGCCGTCCGCTCCAGGATGGTGGCCCCGCCGGGCCACGCCAGGACGCGGTGCCTGGCCGTCCCCAGCCTGGTCCGGTCGAAGGGATTGTTCTCGTCATTCCAATACGCGCGATCTTCCTCGGCCATCCACCGCTCGCTCAGGAACAAGTGCTCGTCCGTCAGCCAGGCAATCTGGCAACATTGCAGATTCGGCCGGTCAGGAGTCGCGACGTCGTAAACTCCGGTCAGGGCGCCCTCCGCCAAGTCCAGTACAAAGGGCGCCCCCAGGTTGGTCTGGAAAGCCAGATAGCGACCGGATGGCGAGTAGCGCGGCAGAGCCGCAATGCACGCAGTGTCGAATCCGGCGGGCCAGGGCAGCGGCGTACCCATCGCACTGTCCCCCCACAGCAAGCTTGGAGGCCGCTCTGATGCACCGATCTGATCCTGCGTGAAAATGAGGACCAGGCACGCCGCCACGGCCACAGCCGCCGCCGGCAGCAGGCTTCGAGTTGACATCTCCGGTCTCCTTTAGCAGCGACCGACGACGTCTCAGCCGCTGCCGGTAATCCGAAGCGACCATTAGGGGTCAACATGCCCCGCGCAACACACGGCGTTCGCCGCGGGGGGGTGCAGGTGTTGGCCCCGGGGTCACATCCCCCTCACGAATCGACAGGCTCGTTGGCGCGTGACTCATGCGCGGTCCCCGGAGCCAGCACAAATAATCCGCGGTCTGCCCCTCTACGAATTGAGTAGGCCGCTCAGCTAGTCTTCCACCACCGCAAGAGAATGGCAAGCGCAGTTCTTGGCATCGTAGCCTGCTTTGACATAAGCTATTGTCTTACAATGTCTTGTAACACGGAAAAGTTCATCAGGAATCGGATTTCCCATGAAAGGTCCTATAACTCTCGTGCAGGATCGCCCCGCATGTGCCCCGCTTCGATGGTCGCGGCCCCGCTGGCCACCTCTGGGCGCCGATCGCCCCGCCTGACCGTCCGTTGCAGAAGTGGTACAAGCACCGCGAGAGAACCATGCGGCGCTGCCGCGAAAGCCGCCGGCGCGGGGCCAGCCCCCTTGTTCAACGAACACGCAGCCATCCGGTTGTTACGTCAGTGGCCTTTGCCGCGGCGGGACGCCGCTGCCCCTCGCCGCAGCCACGTGCCGCTGCGGCAGAGACCCGCCAGCGTCAGTCCCAGCAGCAAGGCGCTGCTCGCGGGACACAACGCCACGCCCACGTTCCCGCGAGCGGAGTCGCCCGGCTCACCATCCGCCCCAGAGGTGTCGCCGTCCGCCGTCCCGTCGCCGTCAACATCCAGCGTCTGGATCGCATCGACGACTTTGCCCAACACGCCCGCGCTGTAGTCCGCGTCGGCGGTGTCGCGCTGACCGGTGATGAGATCGATCAGGCCGCGAATGAAGGAGGAGTTCGCCGGCCGCGGCCGCTCGCTCTGGTCATCCTCGCACGCGTCGCCGATGCCGTTGGAATTGCTGTCGGTCTGATCGCGGTTGGCGACGAACGGGCAGTTGTCGATACAGTCGGGCACGCCGTCATTGTCCGTGTCCAGGTCGCTGTGTCCGCAACCGCAGACACCCGGGTCGTGCTTGTGGGGATCATCCGGACAGCCGTCCACGCAGTCGGGAATCCCGTCCCCGTCGGAATCCACTTCGGTAGCACCGCACCCGCAGACGCCGGGTTCGATCTTGTCGGGATCGAAGGGGCACTCGTCAAGACAGTCCGGCGAACCGTCGCCATCGATGTCCGTGTCGGCCACACCGCACCCGCAGACGCCGGGGGCAGTCTTGTCCGGGTCATCGGGGCATTCGTCAAGGCAGTCTGGCGTACCGTCTCCATCGGAGTCGGTGTCGGGGACGCCACAGCCACAGACGCCGGGCTCGATCTTGTGCGGATCAGTGGGACACCCGTCACACGCGTCGCCGACGCCGTCGTTGTCCACGTCCTCCTGATTGGGATTGGGTACGTTCGGACAGTTGTCTTCGCTGTCCGGGACGCCGTCGCGGTCCGCGTCGGGCAGAACCGCCAGCGTCGCAGCGGCGCTCAGCTCGGTGCCACAAGTTCCCGTGACCCGCACGGCATAGCTGCCCGCGTCCGCCGGCGTCGTCGGCCCCAGGGTCAGCACTGAGCTGGTTGCCCCGTTGATGCGCGCGCTGTCGATGAGCGGCTGGCCGTCCTTCAACCACCGGTACGTCAGCTCCGCGCCGGCGGCGACTACCTCAAACGTCGCATACAGGCCCTCGGTCAGCGTCTGGCTGTGCGGCTGCACCGTGATTTGCGTGGTGGCAGGCACGTGTAGCGTCGCCATCACGCTGGTCTCTATTCCACAATCGCCGGTTACGACCACGTCGTATTGGCCCCGATCCGTCAGCCCAACGGGCGCGATCGAGAGCGTCGGCGTCGTGGCACCGCTGATGTGGGCGCCGTCCTGGAGGTCCACGCCGTTCTGGCGCCACCGATAACTCAGGTTGGAGCCCGCTGCGCTTACGCTGAAGACGGCGCTTTCGCCGGTGCAGCGCGTCAGGCCGGCCGGCTGGCCTGTAATCTCGGTCAGCGGTCGCACGTCCAGCACCGCCGCCGGGCTGGCGGTCGCACCACAGTCGTCGGTCACGATGACCGTGAAGCTGCCGGCCACCTCCGGCCCGACCGGGTCAATGGTCAACGTGGGAGCGGTGGCGCCGAAGTACGGCGGCTCGTCTTCCAGCGCGACACCGTCGAGGTACCACTGGTACGCCAGCGCGCCGCTGCCCTCGGCCACGACCGAGAACTGCACGGACGCACCGACACAGGCGGTCAGATCGGCCGGCGAGTGAGTGATCTGCGGAGCCGGCACCAGCGAGAACGTCCACGTGTCGCCGAAGTAATAGGCCGCCGCGCCCCCGAACAGGACCGTCTCGGCGCGCAGGGCGTCATACGTCATGGCATGGAGGAACCGCGGGGGCGGCGGCGCGAGCGGGGTCTGCTGAACCCAAGCCGCCCCGTCCCACAGCCACGTTTCCGCATCGAAGCCCAGGTCGTCGTTCTGCCCGCCGAAAAGTACCGACGCGCCCCGCCCGACGTCGTAAGCCAGGGCGTGGCCGGCGCGCGGCGTCGGCCCGGTCGTGCTGCGCAGCGTCCAGGTGCCGCCGTCCCACTCCCAGGTCTCCCCGCTATACACGCGCACTTGATCGTCCGCGCCGCCAAAAAGCACCACGACCCCGCGCAAGGCGTCGTACGCCAGGGCGTGGCCGATGCGCGGTGCGGGGCCCTCCGTACTGCGCAGCGTCCACGTGCTGCCGTCCCACTCCCAAGTGTCACCCAGCAGGCCGTACTCGCCCGCGACCCCGCCGAACAGCACCGCTACTCCGCGCGCCGCGTCATAGGCCATGGCGTGTCCCGCGCGGGGGGCGGGGCCGGGGTCCGGGTAGAGCTGCGTCCACTGCGCACCATTCCACGTCCACGTGTCCCCGAAGAGCTGTTCGGCTCCCACTCCGCCAAACAGGAGCACTACACCGCGTGCCGCGTCGTAGACCATTGCGTGCTGGCTGCGCGCCGACGGCGACCCGTTCGGGTAGCGCCGCGCCCACGCGCTGCCGTCCCACTCCCAGGTCTCCAGCCACTCGAGCCCCCCAACGAGCACACTCACGCCGCGCGCGGCGTCATAGGCGAGGGCGTGCCCGGCGACGGGTCGGGGACCGTCTACATCCCGTGAGTTCCAAACAGCGCACTGAGTCGCGCAGGGGTTGGGGGTGCAGGCGACACCGGCGCCCAGCCACGCGCCGCCCTGCGCGGCACACACTGCTTCCGTGGTAGAGTCGCATGTGTCGTCCGCAGCGCAGCAGGCTCCCACGGGCGGCAGGCAAGGATTGGGGTCGCAACCCGTGTCCGCTCCTTGCCACTGGCCTTCCAGAGCCTCGCACTCGGCCGCGGTCATGTCCGCCAGGCAAACGCCGGCATGGATGCAGCACGCGCCGCGCGGCGCCCAACACATGTCGCAAGTCGTTTCCGGGCCGAGCCATGCGCACGTGGCACCACCGCCTTCGACGAGTAGCGCCGTGAAGGGATTGATGTCCGCGAAGTTAACCTCGCCGTCGCCGTTGATGTCGCAGTTCGCCAGCGGGCATTCGGGATACAGGGCGGCGTACTGCGCGGGGTTCGTAAGCCGCATGATAAATGGGTTGATGTCGCCGAAATCGACCTCGCCGTCGCAGTTGAGGTCGCCGCGCCGGATCGACTCGCATTCCTCCGGCCCCAGGATCAGGCAGGTGTGATCGGCGCAACAGCACGCCCCGGCGGGCTGAGCCTGTGCCGCACCTGCGAGCCAGCCCACGCTCAGCATGCCGGCCGCTACGACGCTCGTGATGTGGAATCCGTACATGGCACAAACTCCCGCCACCGCCCGCACTCGGCGACTTGCCGTTCGACGCCGCCGGCCGCCGTCTCGTGCGCCCGGCTACCGTAGTGTAGCGTTTCTGGGCAAGGATGGCGTCACGACTACCGCCGCCCCTTTGTCCATCGACAGCCCACCCAGCGACCGCGATATAATCGTAAGCTATTGCTCAGAAACGTGTTACCGGAATTCGCCACCCGCGCGGCAGGACGATCCGACGGCGGCAAGAAACATTCCGCCGCGTAAGCTGCGCAGGCGCAACCGTTTAGCCCTGCGACCCCTTGCGTCGATGATGTTATGGGATGACACTGCCGACAAGCGAAACCTGTCTTCGGCCTGGTTGTGACGGTACGCCCGGATCGTGCCGAGTAAGCGATTGCCGACCCGAACGGGTGTGCCTGCGTAAGTTGCCTCTTCGCCCTATAATGGCGGCGTTCTGAGCACCTGGTGGAGCCATGATTGAGAAGACCTGCGATCTCTGGAACGAGCCGGCCGAGTATCGCTGTATTCTCACCAGCGCGGCCGTCGCCGACGGCGAGGCCGTGCTAGAGTCGCGCTCGGCCGTGAGCGCAGCCAGGAAGTTCGCGGGTTTGGCGCCGGACCTGGGACGGCTGCTGACCTCGCGTGGCAACCACGTGCACCTCATCCGCCCCGGGTTGTGTTCGTTTCCGATCAAGCAGTATCAATGGTCCGGGCCGAGCTTGCAGGTCATCGAGCGCAGCGCGCGCGAGCTGGCCGAGTTGGTGGGCGAGGCCAAGACGTTGCTGCCGCGGCCGGGCTGCGCCCCGGGCGAGCTGGCCTGGGAAGACGTTCAGAAGGCCATTTCCTTCCTGCCGGACAACATCGTCGTTGTGAACGATACCTGACCGCGCCGTCCGTCCCAAGCACCCACCGTTCCAGGGCACACGTTGCCCCGCAGGCCGACTCCGCCGCCGCGGCAGGCCCGCCGCTCGGCCCCGGTGGTGGCGGCGACCCATTAACCTGCGGCCGCAACCGACGTAGAATGTGCAGCGGAGGTTCGCATGCGCCGGCTCTGGATCAGTTTTCTGGTAGCCCTGATGGGGGCGACATCCTTCGGCCAAACCGACGACGGCGGACTTCAGCCGATCGATGCCTGCGGCACGTTGGTCCAGGGCGCCGGCTGCGTCTTGTTCGACGGTGGCGGAGGGCGATACGTCATCGTCGCCCGCGGGAACTTCCACTTCGGCGACTCGGTCCGCGTCGTCGGCACCGTGGATCCGCAATGCGTGACGATCTGCCCCGACGCCGACGGCTGTATCCGCGGGGCGGAGCTGTATGACCCGGCGGTCTTCCCCTGCGGCACCGCGCTGCCGAACTTCCCGGCCGACATCATCAGCGGCGTGTGTTCGTCGTTGAGTGCAGCGCTCCTCGCGCTGACGCTGCTTGGGCTTTGCGTCACACGCCCACGCCCGAAGCGCCGGCTGCGCTGAGTTGCCTGACGGCGAACACCCTGCCCTGCCTGACGGAGAGGCCCGGCATCATGGGCTGGCGTGTGTTTGACCTACTGTGGCCCGAGGCACGCCGTCGGGGCCGCGCCGTGTTGGACCGGCTCGAGCCTTGGCTGGCGCGCGTACGGGCCGCCCCGCGGCGGACGCTGGTGTTGGCGGGGACCACCGGAGTCCTGCTCCTGATCGCATCGGTGCTCGCCTTATCCTCCGGCCCCGGAGGCGACGTGCCCGACGACGCGTTCCTGGGCTTCTACTGCCCCGCCTGCGACCGCACTTTCGAGCTCAGCCACCGGCAGTTCAAGCAGCTCTGGGACGATCACGGTTTCAAGCGCACCCCCGGCCGACAGTCGCTCGTCTACAAGTGCCGCCACTGCAGCAGATTCACCGCCGTACGCGCCGCCAAGCCCGGCCCCGCGCCTTAAACGCCCGCGAGCCGGCGCTGAGACCCGGTGCGGATCGTCGCCGACGCGAGCTTGTCGCTCGTCCTACAATACGAGCGGGGCGCCGGCCTGCCCAACGATGAGCCGGTCGTCGCAAGGGTCCGGACGGCTGGCAGATGGCGATGAACGGCAATTCGGCAATTGGAGCACGAGGCGCCGGGCGGCGGCGCGCGGGGTTCACGCTCATCGAGCTGCTGGTTGTCATCTCCATCATGGTGCTGCTCATGTCGATCCTGCTGCCGGCGCTCAGCAGTGCGCGCGAGCAAGCCAAGCAGGTCAAGTGCCTCGCGAACCTGAAGCAGATCGGCGTTGCCATGCTCTGCTACTTCGCCGACGAGCGCGACTGGTTTCCCTTCGAGAAGCGCAACGAGGTCCTGCCGGGCCTGGTGCAGCCGGCGCTGCACGGCTTCCACTACGGCGGGCATCCGGGTCGCCAGGATTACCCCGGCTCGGAGCAGTGGTGGGGCTACGTGCACGAGTCTTTCCGCGACACTCCGGGCGGACGGCCGTTCAACCAGTACCTCTACCCCGGCCTGCCCAGGTGGGATCTTCCGCCGGACGACCCGCAGTTCGAGATTGTCCGCCGAATGCCGGTGTACGAGTGTCCCTCGGACGATGGCGGTTTCTGGATGTTCGAGACCGGCGACAACCCGAACTGCCGCTCGCTCTACTGGTTCTCCGGCAACAGCTACGACTGCAACTACCACTTTCCGCGCAACTGGGCGGCGGCGCGGTTCGCCGCCGACGTGCCGTCGCGCTGGCTCCAGCGGGCGAACGCGTTTCTGCGCATACAGCTTCAGAAGTTCTCGGGCACGTTCATTATCATCTTCGAGGATCCGTTCGACTCGGCGCAGTGGAACCGCATTCCCCGCACGGGCTGGCACCGCAAGTGGAACCGGCACAACCTGCTCTTCCTGGACGGCCACGCCGCGAACCTGCTCACGAACACCGCCGACGGCAGTCGTGGGCTGGGCTGGAAGAGCGCATCCGGTAACGCGCCCGATGATCCGGAGGCCTGGTGGAACGATCCGGCCGACCCCGACTACGTATATCGCGACCTCATGCCGCGGTCGGGACACTGACGCACAGCGCGCGGACCGGGGTCTGCCGTGGATCGTGCGGCGGCCGATCCGGCATCACTGTCCGGTGAGCAACGCCACAAACGGGTTGATGTCTCCCAAGTCAATCTGGTTGTCGCCGTTCACGTCCGCGTTGTACAGGTTGCACGCGGTGAACTCCGCCAGGTAGCGCGGAGGCCAGCTCAGCGCGGCCACGAACGGATTGATGTCCGCGGCGTCGATCACTCCATCGCAATTCAGGTCGCCCGGCACTCTCACGAATTCATCGGCCCCGATGTCGGCCCGGGCGGTTCCGTCCCCGTTGCCGTCCCACGCGCGTGGATCGCCGTCGAGGTCGCGCTGGTTCGCGTAGTAGGCGGTCGGCGCGCCGGCATCCACACAGGGCGACGTCGGGCGAAGGTGGTGGTTTCCGGGGGCGACGAACAACGCGTCCAAGGCGATGTTCCCAAGGCCCCAATTGAGCTGCGACTGGCCCAGTGCCTTGACCCCGGCCTGACCGTACTCCACGTTGCTGTAGGCCAGGTCGAGAACCAGAACGCCGACTGAGTTGACGGCCACCTGGGTGTCCTGCAGGCCCTGATTGCCCCACAGAATGCAGTTCACGATGTCGATGTATATTGGATCTGTGTAGCCGCCGGCATAGACGCCGCCGCCGAAGTTGTCCGACAGGTTGTTCACTACGGTGCAGTTGTGGATGCTGGCCTGGGCGCCGTACAGGCGTATTCCGGTGCTCGTGTTGCCCTCGACCACGGAGTTCGCGATTGCGATCTGGCCTCCGACCAGGTCCACGCCGGCCCCGTAGTTGCCGGAGAAGCTGCTGTTGCGCACCACGATCGTGCTGCTTTGACCAAAGACGCCCGCGCCCTCGTTGTCGAAGATACGGCAGTCGATGATGGCCGGACTCTGCGAATAGGCGAAAACGCCCATGAAGTTGTTCGCAATGTCACACCCCTCGAGGGTCGGGCAGGACTGGGGATTGCCGACGACGGCCGTGCCGTTCCAGGAGAGCACGCAATTGCGGATCGTGCTCGCGTAGCCGCCGCAGTAGACGGCGGCGTTCGGAGCGTTCTCGATGGTCAGGCCCTCCAGTACCGGTTCCGCAGTGCCGTCGCCCCCGAACATGAATGCCGTGCCCATGTAGGAGTAATCGTACTCAACATCCACCCGGCAGTTCTGCGGACCGTTCTGGCTGCGCACGATGATGTTCCGGTACCCATCGTAGTCGTAGCTGTAGAACTCCACATCGCGATTGCCCGGGCCGGTATAGACCCCGTCCAGCAGGATCACCTCGACGATCTCGTTGTTCCCCAGTAGCGGCCCCAGGCTGTCCAGGGCCTTCTGGATCGAGTCAAAGGGATGTGCCAGCGTGCCGTCTTCGTTGGGATCGCTGACCGTGGGGTCGCCGGGCCCCGGATCGAGGGGCGCGTCGTCGTCCACGTAGACCACGTAGTGGGGTTCGCACTCGTCGGGCAACCAGTTGCCGTTCACGTCCAGGCTGAGCCCCGCTTGAATGTCCAGCACGTCGGACACGCCGTTGCCGTTGCAGTCCGTCACCACGATCGCCTTCATGCAGAAGTTCGTGGTCCCCTGGCACGGCAGCGTCCAGTTCGGGTCTTCGAAGTAGTACAGGTCCTGCCAGGCGCTGCCGTCCCAGTAAAAGCTCTGGCCGGGCGCGGCGGTGGAATCCACGATCGCCCGGACCGGACCGCCGCCCGGCATGGCCTGGGCCGTCGAATCGAACGTGCGGTCGTAGGCCTGGCCGCCGTCCGAGACCTCCAGGTACACGTAGAAGTCATCCCCCGCCGTCAGCGGCACCGGCGTGTCGAAGTCCGCCGTGTGGAAGCCGCGGTACTCCTTGAAGCCGGTCAGCTCGCCGCGCATGTCCAGCAGCTCGCCGCCCTCGAAGCGGTCATAGATACGCGCGGTGAAGGACACGTTGTCCACGGCGGTATAGAAGTTCACGCCGATGATCAGCTCGTCCGCCGTGGCCACGAAGGCGTTGAACGCCAGGTTCGAGTCGGTCTTGGTGTCTACCCAGCCATGGTAGTCATGGTAGTAGAACCGCTCGCCGGTCAGCATGTGCACGTTGTGGATGGAGATCGTGCCGCCGTCGAACGTAGGATAGCGGCCGGCGAACTTGTCATAGTAGGAAATCCAGAAGAAGCCGCCTTCCTCCGGATTCCAGCCGGTGCCCCAACTGTTCTTGATCAGCCACGCCCCCGGGCCCTGGGGCGCCGGGGTCGGCATGTTGTCGTCCCAGCCGATGATGGCAATCTCGTGATTGATGAACTCCGAAGTGTGCGGCGGCTGATAGTGGACCTTCCGGCCGTTGATCGTGGTGAAGTACTTGGAGTCCGTGAACATGCACGTCGACACGGCGCCCTTGGCCATGACATTCTGCTTGATGACGTCGATGTTGCTGAGGTCGTCCGCGAGAACGTACATGTCGATGTCGCGCGCGTAGTAGCGGTGGAAGCGCCGGTGGGAGCGGGGCGGCGGGAAGTCGATGTCGCGGTACGGCGCGTCGAGCTCGCGCACCATCCCGTCGCCGCGGGACATGTACGCCGTCAGGTAGATGGAGTTGCCGCCCGCGTGAATCTGCGTTCCATTGCCCGTCGGCGGATCGACGTCATCGTTGTTGAACTGATTGAAGCCGCTCCACCAGTCCAGGTGTCGCTCCGCGAGATTGGGCTCGCCCATCTCCACGCCGTTCGGCCCCCAATTCCCGGTCATCAGCAGGTTGCTTTCCGGAGACGCCAACAGGCCGAACGTCCAGCAGGTGCCGTACGGGCCCTGGTCACGAATCGCCGTCACGTAGCTGTGGCCATTGTAGTCCCGCAGGTCGAAGACCGCGGGCAGCTCCGCCACCGCGCCGGCGGCGCTGAAAAACAATAAGACCGCAACACACGACGCGCGCTCCAGCCCTGCCTTGCCTCGACGAAATTGCACCGGTCGTCCTCCATTGGTAATCGAATGCGCTTCTGCCTCCGTACGCGGCAACCGCATACGCCATTGTTGAGCCGTGCGCCCGTCCTCGCGGCCGCCGGCGGTCACGGACACTCGCCCGTCGTCAAACAACTGACGAAGGGATTGATGTCCCCGAAGTTCACTGCCCCGTCGCCATTGCAGTCGGCATTGTGCCAGTTGCAGCTCGGATACTGCGCGTAATATGCCGCCGCCCCCGTCATCGCCAGCACAAACGGGTTGATGTCGCCGAAGTCTACCGAGCCGTCACAATTGAGGTCGCCGTGAACCACCGGCGGGCGGGCATAGAAGACCACCACGCACGGCTGACCGGAATAACCGATCACCAGGTCCGGCCACCAATCGCCGTTGATGTCGCCGAAGGCCAGCGCCGTGCCGACGCTCGGCGAGTCGTACGTCCACGTCGGGGTGGAGTCGAGCGTGCCTTCGTTGTTGAGGTAAATGTGCGTCTGACCGTTGGAGAAGTGGACTTCGGCGAGGTCCGGGTCGCCGTCGCGGTCCACGTCGCAGAACCGCAGGTCGCTGTGCCCGAAGTAGCTGGCCTGCGAACTCCAGACCAGGGAGAGCGCACCGCCCGTGTTTCCATACAGCCGGGTCGGACTGTGCCCGAGCGCGAGATCGGGTTCATGGTTTGCATCGACGTCGGCCCAGGCGACCCCCTTGTCAGAACCGGTGTCACCAGTCGTCCAGACCGGCGCCGTCTGAAGCGCACCGCCCACGTTCCGATAAATGCCGCTCTGGAAGTTCACCCACTTCGACACCGCCAGGTCCTCCCAGCCGTCACCATCGTAGTCGGCGAACGCCAGGAAGTTCTGAATCGAGGTTTCCGAGGATTGCCACGCCGGCACCGTCGCGAGCACTCCGTTGTTGTTGATGAACCCATACATCGGACGATACGGGTCGCTCGTGCTATTGCCTTGGTTGGCCGTGACCACATCGATGTCCCCATCGTGGTCCCAGTCGAAGGGCATTGCGTAGTTCGTCCACGCGCCGCCGGGAAACTGGCTGTACCAACCGGGAGTCGTGCTGGGCCCCGCCGCGCTGCCGAAGTAGATCACCGACGGTGACATCGCGTACCCCCCGTTGGCCGCAAAGACATCGAGGTAGCCGTCGTTGTTGAAGTCCGCGATCTGCACGTCCCCGGTGGACACCTCGTCCGCCGAGATCCACGAAGGATTGGCCTCGAGCTGCCCGCCCGTGTTGTAATAGATGAGGTTCTCCCAATCCGGGTACGGCGGGTAGCTCTGAGACGAGTAGCAGCCGACCACCACGTCCAGCCAGCCGTCGTTGTTCATGTCGGCCACGGCCAGTCCGCCGACCTGCATGCGCAGCGTGTTCTGCCAGTCGGGTGCGTCGCCGTAATAGACGCCGCCGCCGCTCCGGGCCACCGTGCCCGGGCCGCTCTCCGGCTGGAACACGACCGTCTCATGGCCATCAGCAGTGATCTCGATCCGCAACTCCTGAGCACGCGCGGAAATAACCGTCGCCGCGACCAGCAGTAGACAGCAACACGCGGTTGTGTGGGCCGACATGCCGATTCCCTCCATCCGTTCCGTCCGCTCTCCGGGCGCACCGGCAACATTATACCATGTTTGCCCGCCTGGAGAACCGGCGATCATCGGTTTGCAGCGAATCGTGGGCGGACCCGGACGACCAGCGCGGCTACGCGTGAATCGCGCGGGCATCGACCGCCAGCGCGGCCTCTTTGAGGCACTCGGCCAGCGTCGGGTGCGCGTGCGAGCAACGCGCCAGATCCTCGCTGCTGGCGCCGAACTCGATTGCCGCCGCGGCCTCGGCGATCAAGTCCCCCGCCCGTGGACCGATAATGTGCACACCGAGAATACGGTCCGTCTTCGCGTCGGCCAGTATCTTCACCTTGCCATCCACATGCCCCATCGCGCGCGCCCGGCCGTTTCCACGGAACTGGAACACCCCCTTGCGGTAGTCAACGCCAGCGGCCTTGAGTTGCTCTTCGGTCTTGCCGACCGCGGCAATCTCAGGCTCCGTGTAGCACACGGCGGGGATCGCATCGTAGTTCACATGTCCGTAACCGGTGACGATCCGTTCGACGCATGCGATGCCCTCGTCCTCCGCCTTGTGGGCCAGAAGCGGACCACGAACCACGTCCCCGATTGCGTACACGCCGGCGGCCGACGTTGCGAAGTGGTCGTCGATCGGAATGCGGCCTTTCTCATCGAGCGCGATTCCGACCGTGTCGAGCCTCAGGTCGTCGGTGTTCGGCACGCGCCCGACCGCGAGCAAGACGCGGTCACAGCGGATCGGCTCGCCGCCCTCGTGCTCGACAACGCACGGGTCCGCCGCGTTTCGGTCCCTCGCTCGCTTGCCGCCGGCGTCCGCCTGCCCGGCCCGCGCCGCGGTGACGCGCGCCCCGAGTTGAAACTCCAGCCCCTGGCGTTTGAACAGCTTGAGCGCCTCGGCCGCCAACTCATCGTCCGTGCCGGGGAGAATCCGGTCGAGATACTCCAGCACCGTGACCTTCGCACCGAGCCGGCGCCACACGGAGCCCAGCTCGAGGCCGATGTAGCCGGCCCCGATCACAACGAGGTGCCGCGGGACCGCGGGATACGACAGCGCCTCGGTGCTCGTGCCGATGCGGTCCTGGTCCAGCTCGACCCCAGCCAGCGGCGCCGACTTGCTGCCCGTGGCGAGGATCACGTGCTTGGCCTGGAGCTGAATGCGGCCGGCCGCCGGAGCGGCCTCGCGGCTGCGGGTATTGGCAGCGCCTGACTCCCCGGCTCGCTGCTCGGTGGCGGACTGGATCACGTCCACGCGCCCCGGCCCGGCGAGCCGCCCGTGCCCGTTGTAGCGCGTGATCTTGTTCCTCTTGAACAGCGCCTCAACGCCCTTGGTGAGCCCGCCGACGACTTGTTCCTTGCGTTTCAGCAGCGCGGGCAGGTCCAGCTCGACCGAGCGGGCCCGCACGCCGTGTTCGGCGAGGCCTTCCTTGGCGGTGACGAACTGGGCGCTGGACTCGAGCAGCGCTTTGCTGGGGATGCACCCGATGCGCAGGCACGTGCCGCCGAGCGCTCGTTCCTGCTCCACACAGGCCACGTCGAGGCCGAGCTGCGCGGCGCGGATGGCGGCGACGTACCCGCCCGGGCCGGCGCCGATGACGATCAGGTCGTGATGTGGCATGGGCTCTCTCGCCGTGATCAGGTCGTGATGCGGCATGGCCTCACTCTCCGTCTGAAGGGGTGCGTATTAGAACGGAGGCCCGCCCGGCGTGCCACCCTCGGCGAACCCGCCGCGGTGCGCGGGCGCGGGGGCACGCGGGTGCGCCGCTGGTGCGAGAATCCCTTCGTGTGCTGGTGCGAGAATCCCTTCGTGGGCTGGTGCGAGAATCCCTTCGTGGGCTGGTGCGAGAATCCCTTCTCGCACCCACTTGGGCGAGAATCCCTTCGTGTGCTGGTGCGAGAATCCCTTCGTGGGCTGGTGCGAGAATCCCTTCGTGTG
>JALHJL010000110.1 GCA_022839625.1 Phycisphaerales bacterium | reverse complement strand
TGCCTTGCCCACGGAGCGCAGCAAACCCACGGCGGATCTGTCGCAGCAGACCGTGCTGGTGTACGGCCCGCCGAAGATCGGCAAGAGCTCGTTCGCCAGTCGCTTCCCTGATGCGCTGTTCTTCGAGTGCGAGCCGGGGCTGAACCAGCTCGAAGTATTCAAGGTCCCGACGTACTCGTGGGAGGACTTCCTCGCGGCCTGCAAGCTTGTGGCCAGTGGCGAGCACCGCTTCAAGACCGTCGTCGTCGACACCATCGACAACGCGTTCAAGTACTGCACGGACCACGTCTGCGGCAAGCACTCGATTGAGTACGAGGGTGACATGCCGCACGGCAAGGGCTGGGCGCTCGTCAAGAACGAGTGGCATCGCGTGCTCACGCGGCTGGCCAGCTTGCCGTATGGCCTCGTGCTCATCTCGCACGCCCAAGACAAGACGGTCGAGACGCGCACCGGCGAGTACACGAAGACGCAGCCCAGCCTGCCGGATCGGGCCCGCAACGTCGTGCTCGGCCTCGTGGACATGATCCTCTATTGCGACGCCCTCACGCGCAAGGACGCCGCCGGCAACCTGAGTGTCGAGCGCGTCATCCGCACGAAGCCCCACCCCACCTATGAGGCAGGTGACCGCACCGGTCGGCTGCCCGAGGTGCTGCCGCTGGATTTCGAGGCGTTTTGCCGCGCCTTCACCTCCGCCGCGCCGCAGGTCACCCCGGCCGCTGCGCCGGCGAGCGGAAACGGTCAACCGGGGAGCACCCGCAACAACGGAAAGGTGAAATGAACATGGCCGACACCCCTTTTGATCCACCGCCGCCGTATGAAGCGCTGCCGGCGCCGCTCGACCTCAGCGCTTTCGACGAGGAGTACGACGCCGTCGAGCCCGCGGACAACGACGAGGTGCCCGACGGCAAGTACCAAGTGCGCGTGCAGCGCGTGAAGCTCGACCGCAGCCAGAAAGGCGACCCCATGCTGAAGTGGGACCTGGTCGTCCTCTCCGGCCAGCACGCCAACCGGCACATCTTCAAAAACGCCGTGATCACGCAGGCCTCGCTGCCGTTCGTGAAGGGCGACCTGAAGACACTCGGGCTCGAAGTGCCGCGTTTCAGCGAACTGCCGCGCCACCTGGACGAGCTGCTCGACCTGACGCTCGAGGTCACGAAGCGCACCAAGGGCGAGTACTCGAACGTGTACTTCAACAAACGCATCCAGGTGCCGGCAGGCGCAGCGCCGGCGGAGGGCGCTACGCCGTTCTAGCCGGCGCTGTTCGACGCACCGCCCGTCAAGGGTGCGGTCGGGGCGGGATGGCGTAACCCATTGGCCGCGTGTGCCTGGAGATCGCCGGCTCCGGGCCGCCGGTGGGTTCAGACAGCCCGAGCCCGCCCCGGCTCTTCTTCTGCACGGAGGCAGAGATGAATCGCTACCGACGTGCCTACGGCTCAGCGCGCGGCCGCCGCAAATACCAGTGCCAGCGCTGCCAAGCCTTCCGCATGTTCCGCCCCTACGAGTTGCACCGCAGCAGCATGCCGGTTTGCCCGGGGTGCGGTTCGCGCTGGTGGGAGCCGTACAGCGCTGGCGCCCACCAGACCGAGCGCGTGCTGCGCGAGCGCGTCCAGGAACTGCCCGTGCGGGGCGATCTGGTGAGGGCCCGACGCGCGTGAACGACTTCCGCATCATCATCGACACGCGCGAGCAGGAGCCCTGGAGCTTCACCTGCACGACGTTGCGCCGTGCCCTGCCGGCCGGTGACTACTCCGTCGACGGGCTCGAACATGCCGTGGCCGTCGAGCGCAAGAGCCTGGCCGACTTCACACGCACCGTGCTGCACGAGTTCCCGCGCTTCGCAGCCGAACTCGACCAGCTCGCGCAGCTGCCGCACACCTGCATCGTGGTGGAGGCCGACCTGGACCATGTCCTGCGCGGCCAGGCGGCGGACGTGCTGCGGGGCGCCTCGCCTGAGTCGCTGCTCGGCGCTGCGGTACACATCCAGGCGCGCTGCCACGTGCCCGTGCTCTGGTGCGGATCGCGGCAAGCGGCCCGCGCGTTCACCGATGCTTACCTGCGCATGGTCGCGCGGGAGATCGCGGCCCGCGCCCAAGGGGAGGGCCCGGATGCCTGAGACGATCCGCGGCACGATCGAGAAGACCTACCACAGCAGCCCAGGATTCTCGGCGGGTGTGCTGGCGGCGGAGGATGGGCGTACGGTGCGCTTCGCCGGGAAGCTCTGTGCGAACGTCGGTGACATCGTTGCGCTGTTGGGCCGCTGGAAGCACGACCCGAAATACGGCCGCCAATTCGCTGTCGATTCCCTGTCGTACGAGCTGCCGGAGACGACCGAGGGCCTGGTGCAGTATCTGGCCAAGCACCCCGCCTTCACCGGCATCGGGGAAATCACCGCCCGCAAGATCGTCTCATACGCGGCAAGTGCCGCCAACCTGGATCGCATAATCCGTCAGGACCTCGACGAGCTGCACCGCCAGTTGCGCATTCCCCGGACGACGCTGGAATCGCTGCGTGAGGCTTGGATCGCCAACAGCGCCGAGAACGAGGTGCGATCGTACCTGGCCAGCTTCGGGCTGACGCCGCACCAGGTAGAGACGT
>JALHJL010000109.1 GCA_022839625.1 Phycisphaerales bacterium | reverse complement strand
TAATTTCGAGGCATATGACCACCAAATCACTTCCTACGTGATTATTTACACATAAGAGTATATAAACGTTTATTTTTTGTGATGATACAATAGTGGCGAGAGAATGTTAAGTAATTAAAATCGAGGTGATATAAAAGTACAAAATTAGAATAATTTATATATCTGAAAGTATTATTATCATTTACTTGACTAAAAATATTGGAGGTAGAAAAATGGATATCGTAAAAGACGAAGGTGGACAAGGTGCAGCTGAATACATTTTACTATTCGGAGGAGTAATCGTTATAGCTATAATTGCACTGTACATCTACTTCACCTACTTCACCGGTCAGAACTTTAATTCCGGCGAGGATATAAACACCGTAAGAGAAAGCGCAAACTCACCAACAATGAAATAATAAGTAAATCTGTGGAAAGATAATGTTAATGGATGAAAAAGCCCAGATCAGTGCAGAAATGATCCTCTTAATAGGCGGGTTATTGATACTTGTTATCGTAGTCGCTGGTTTTGTACTGGACATATCCAATTCTGTGGCGGGTAATGTTTCTGATGTATTAGATACAGCCAGAGACTCAACCATTGGCAAATTATAACTTTCCACCACAATTCTTTTTTTTAAATTTAGATGTTTAAAACTTATTTACATACATTCAAAATTAGTAAATAGGATTTTCAATTTTATCTGTTAAATCACTCATTAACTTCCAACCTCCAAACCATCACATCCTGGTTCTTATAGATTTTCTTGAAAAATTTAGAATCAACTTTTTCGATGACCAATTTAGTAAATAACGAATCTTCAAATTGTTTATCAATAACAACGAATATTTTTTCATCTATATTCAATATAACGGAAAGATTACTTTCATTATTTATATTCCTCTTTTCAACACTGCCATTTTCTATTATTATTAGATTATAAGGAGTTGTATTATTCCATAAAATATTTTGAGTTTCTAAATCCATAAATAAACCATCATCAGAGGTTATATTATGTTGATTTATCGTTAAATTACCATATGAATAAACAAAGTTTTTATTGGCATTATTTACGAAATCCCACTCACCAAAATCAAAAACCCAGCTTCCAGTTTTTAACATATTATCATTAGTAACCAAGACATAAGAATTCTCAACAGCAGGATGTGTATATTCTAATATATTATCCGCCATTTCATCGGTAAATTCATAATTTTTTATAAGAATCTCTTTCGCCGTATTATTATCAACCCCTAATATATCATTTAAAATCTCTACCGTTTCTGTTGTATTTCCAGTATATTCATTCAAGGTCAAATAACCCATATCTCCACTGTTGGTTAACATCCTGAAAATACCCACAGATAATGTTTCATTGTCTGTGACAAATGCCTTGTAAATTAAATAGGTTCTGGGTGAATTTTGAGTACTTCCATCGATAAGTACTGGACGATTAGAAACAGCAGTGAAGAAATGTCCATAAACCCAATCAGAAACTATTATGGTATTATTGCTGGTGTTCTCATTTATCCAAATTCCAGCATCATACATTTCATCATCCATAAGTTTCGATTTTGAATCAAAATCATAAACCATCATAACAGAAGGAATCAAGATTAAAATCATAAAAAACAAGGATATGAACAGTTTTTTATCTTTCAATTTTGAATTACTTAAAAAATCCAAAAATAATCCTGTCATAATCCCTGAAGCAATGATTAAAGGAGGTATTAATAATAAAATGAATCTTACACCCTTAATTAATGAAAATACACCAATTAATACCCATATTAATAGAAAAATATAAAAAAACCAATTAAATTGGTTTAAAAAATTATATGTTTCCTTCTTTTTTAAATAAATAGGAATACAAATCAGTCCTAAAATGCCTAAACCTAACAAAAAAGGGCCTGTTCCTATTATTATGTTCATTAAAGAGGGTATTCTTAATTCAGCAACAGAAAGATAAATATTCGGCCAATTTGAATTAGAGGATAATTCTACAAAATTCAAAGGGAAGAGTATGGAATCTAAATTTGAAAACCCAAGAACTAAAACCAGAAAAAGTACTACACTAATAAACACAGCAAATACTTTTAAAGAATTTGTAATTTTAAATTTTAAAAAAATAGAGCTGATGAAATAAACTAAAAAGGCTAAAATAATTATAAAAAATATATAAGCCCAACCATCCCAAGATAATGCAAAAAGAACGGTTATAATTCCGGCCAATATAGAATACAACACTAATTTATTGTTTTTATCTGTATTTGTTGCCTCAAAAATAATCCAAGAAATTAACAAAGGAAACAAAAGGATAAAAACATCCGTATCAAACCAACTAGGAATAGTCCTGAAAAAATAAAAAGGAGCTACAACAGTTAATATTCCTGCTATAAACGCCCCATATTTATTAGTTATCCTATTTGTAAATAAATAAGCTATTACACCACTTAAAGGGGCGATAAATGCAATCAACCAATAACAGATGTAAATGAGAGGTATTTCAGTGAAAAAATTTACTAGATAAAAGATTGTAGCGGTTAAATAAATTAGCATTGGGGGATAATTCGTTGCTTTTCCGGGTGGAAAATATGAATGTAGATCGTACTCGGTACCGTTTATTATTGTAT
>JALHJL010000011.1 GCA_022839625.1 Phycisphaerales bacterium | reverse complement strand
ATCCGGCGTGCCGTCGCCGTCCGAGTCATCGTCCGCGACGCCACAGCCGCACACGCCTGGATCAGTCTTGAACGGATCGTCAGGACACAGGTCGTTGCAATCCGGCGTGCCGTCGCCATCACTGTCAGTGTCGGGAACGCCGCAGCCGCACACGCCCGGCTCGGTCTTGTCCGGGTCATCCGGGCACAGGTCGTCGCAGCCCGGTGTTTCAGGCACACCGCAGCCGCACACGCCCGGCTCGGTCTTGTCCGGATCGTCCGGGCATTCATCCAAGCAATCCGGCGTGCCGTCGCCGTCGGTGTCGGTGTCAGGTACGCCACAGCCGCACACGCCCGGCTCGGTCTTGTCCGGATCGTCGGGGCAGCCGTCGCAGGCGTCGATGACACCATCGCCGTCGCCGTCGGGCTGGCATTCGTCGGGCACGCCGTTGTTGTCGCAGTCGTCGCTCACACCGCTGGCGATGTCGCACTCATCAGGCACCTCGTTGCCGTTGCAGTCGCCAACGCGGGCCAGGGTAACGCCGTGCAGCTCGACGTCGTCGATGTTCCAGCCGCAGTACCGCAAGGACGCGTTGGTGGGTCCCATGGTCCAGCGCAGGTAGACGGTGGGCTGGTTGTCCGCGAGGGCGGAGATGTCGAACTCCTGGTAGACCCACGCGGTGTCAGCGATCTCGGTCGAGTTTTCCCAGATGGTCGTCCAGTTGGTGCCGTCAGTGCTGATGCGCACGTACGCGTGGTCGGCGGTCGGCGCCTCAACCCCCAGCCAGCGCCAGAACGACAAGCGCGTGTGCCGCCAGCCGGTGAGGTCCAGCGGGGTGCTGGTGAGATGCAGCTCGGGCAGGTTGTTGGTGTAGTCGCCGTTGAGGTTGTAGCCGTAGACGTTGTTCCCCGTGCGGCCGCTGGTGGGGTCGGGCCCGCCGCGCGAGCCGCCGAGGCCCGCGGGCTGTCCGAACGCCCACAGCCCTTGGCCCTGGGTGTGCCAGCCGGGGTTCGTGTCGAAGTCGAATATCAGCTCAACGGGAGTGATGCCGAGGTCGCACTCATCCGGGATGCCGTTCTCGTTGCAGTCCTGGCTGCTGCCGGCGACGATGTCGCACTCGTCCAGGACATTGTTGAAGTTGCAGTCCGGGGCCGAGCCGTCGGCGACCTCGCACTCATCGGGGATTCCGTTGCCGTTGCAGTCGGGGCTGAAGCCGCTGGCCAGGTCGCACTCGTCCGGGATGCCGTTCTCGTTGCAGTCGAGACTGATGCCGTCCGCGATGTCCAGCGAGTCGGGTTGCCCGGTCCCATTGCAGTCCACGCCGGTGTCCACCTGCACGGTGATCGTGACCATGATCGGCGTCTCTTCCGGCAGGGAGGTGCGGCGCAGCTCGAATACAACCGTCGTGTTCATCCCCGGCTTGGCCGTGCTGGGCAGGCAGACCCACAGCGGCTGCAAGTCGTTGACGCACGCGCCCCGTCCGCCGTCGCCGAGCACGCCCGTGTCGAGCTGCAACGTCCCGACCGGCGTGTAGCCGTTGCCGTCGGGCACACACAGCCAACCGGCGTCGTCGTAGATCGTGAAGGTGTAACTGTCGGGTGCGAGGCAGTAGTTCGTGGCGCACGCCATCCCGACGTTGACCGCCGTGCCCGCCTTGGCCAGGTAGAAGCTCGGTGCGCTGAGGTGGCGGCACTCGTCGGGGTCCTCCGTGACGATGATGGTGTACTCCGCCTCGCGCTCGACGGTACAGCCGGCCTCCGTGAGGAGGAACTTGGCGCGCAGCAGGTGCGGGCCGTGCATCATCGCCGGCGTCGGAATCTCGTACGACCAGTAGTTGTTGCCGATCAGCTCGTCGCCGTTGGTACCGTCGTCGTAGAGGGGATAGGTCTCCGGCGGTCCGCCGTCCGGGCGAAAGAGGGTAACCTCGGCCGACACCGCGTCCCAACCGTCGGCGGGGACGTGGGCCTCGGTCAGGCGAAACGTGGCGAGGATGTTCTGTCCGACCAGGATGCGCGGCCGCACGACGACGCCCTCGACCCGCGCCAGACCGCGCACCAGCGTGCTGCAATAGGCCGCCTGGGCGCCGCACGGGCTGCCGGTGCCGACGATGGCGGGCTGCGAAAGCTCGCTCTGCGCCTGGGTCAGCCAGTTGCCGTCCGGGAGAATACTCAGTTCGTACGCGTAGGAAGGGTAGCCGCGGTCGGTCAGCGCGAGCGTGCCGGACAAGAGCCGGTCATCGCCGACGACCTGCTCGTAGTTCACGCCCGCGCCCGGCTCCACGCCCGCGCACTGGAGCACCGGGTTGCTGCCCTCGGTGGGATGATAGAAGTCCGTGATGAGGGCCTTCTGCCCCGCGCAGAGCTTGTCGGCCAGCCGCTGGTCGTAGACCTGGGCGGTGCGGTCCATCTGCCGCGCGAAGACCACGATGTCCCAGTCTTCCAAGAGCAGGCTGTGGAAGTTCGCGGCGGACGTGGCCGTCACGCGCTGCACGATGTTGCCCGCTGTGAACTCGAGGTTGATCGCGTCGCGGTAGGCCGATTGCCCCGAGGCGGAGCCGTCCTCGTAGTACAGCAGCCGGCCGATGCCGGTGGGCGAAAGGCGGTGCAGCTCATCGCGGACGAGCGTCACCCCTTCGCTCAGCGTGACGTACGCGTCGGTGGTGAAACCGTGCGTGAAGACGCGCTGCGGGCGCACCGCGTGGGCTTTCCAGGTTCCCACCGATTCGCCGCCATAGGGCAGCGGGACCCGCAGAAAGCGGTAGCCGGGGCCGCTGCCGTACTCCACGCCCGGGCTGCTGGGTCGAACCAGCCGGCCGCTGGGGCCCGCAACGATCAGGTTGAGATCGCAGTCGGGCTGAGAGCCGTCGTCCACGACGACGTGCGTCAGCGTGAGCGTGCCCGCGCAGACCTGGGTCAGCACGCGCAGCGACGAGACGTCCCCCGCGCCGAGCGCGAGGTCGACCGTGGCCGCGTTCGCCTCGTCGAAGATCTGCCCGAACACCTTCAGCATGTGGCCGTACAGCGTGGGGCGGTCCAGCGCCCCCTGCGCGTCGGCCACGAAGATCCCGCCCCAGTCCTCCGCCAGCGTGCGCAGATCATTCTCATGCCCCCCCTCTCCGAGTCCGATCGCGCACAGTTGCCGGTTCATCAGGTCGTGCCCGAAATGCTCGATGTGCCGGCTGTGGTGGTCGGCTCCATCCGTCAGCACGACGATCGCCTGGTGCGGGTTCACCCCCATATCCTCGAGCAGCATGATCGCGTGGTGCAGCCCCATCTCCAGGTCGTTCTCGCCGTCCGCCGTCAGGCCGGCCAGCGCGAGCTCCAGCGGCGTATCGTCCAGTCCGTTGTTGGAGACGATGCCGGCGACCGGAGTCAGGCCCAGGTCGTGCGTGGCGCCGTCGGCGAAGCTGACCAGGGCGACGCGGTGAGCGAAGCCATCCGGTCGCGCGTCGCGCACGAGGTCGGCGAACAGCCGGACCGCATTCCGGGCGTCGTTGAGCTTGCACGGCAGCTCGTTGGGATCGGCCCCGCCACTCGCGCAGTTGTCCGCCATGCTTTCCGAGCGGTCGAGTACCAGAACGACGTCACAGGCCTTGAGGCGTTCCCAGTCCCGGGCCAGCGCATCGATGGCGACGTGTCCCATCCAGAAGGTGGGATCGTTCATGGGGAAGCGCGGCGTGGCCATGTCGGAACACCCTTCGGCCCCAACGCCGACGTGCAACGATCCGTGCCAGAAGGTGCCTTGCATCCGGCTGCCCAACATGCCCAGGGTCGGCCACTGCTCCAGCGCCTGGCCCCTCAGGGCGGTCGGCAGGCTGAGGCAGCCCTGGCAAGGGACTGCGGGGGGACGTTCGCTCACGCCGTCCGAGCAGTGCGTGAACCCGGTGGCGAGGGTTTCGTCGTCCCCGGGGATCAGCACGTTGAGCCCGAAGTTCCAGGACTCGCCGCGGTCGAAGCCGTTCTCCACCCGCCACGCGTCGCTATGCTGCACGTGGTGCCTGTGGAACAGAATGAAATTATGGCCCCACTCCTCGGTCAGATCGGCGGGAACATTGCTGGGCCAGTAGCAATGCCAATTCTGGTGCTCATTCGCATGAAGCTGCATCCCGAACCCGGGATCCGGAGTCGCGCACGACCACGGCAGTACTTCCATCGGGATCGCGGGCATGTACTCCGCGAAGTTCCACGGACGCCAGTTGTCGGCCAGGCTGCTTGTGCCGGCGAGCAGCATCACGGTCGCACACGCGGCCCCCGTGAAGAATGTCCTGGTAATGCGAAGCTGCGGGAACATGTTTACTCCCTGGTGCGTTGGAGGACGAAAGTCTCATTCGCAGGCGTCCTGATGCCTCGCACCCCTTCCCGGTGCAGAGTCACCAAGGCCGAATGCGGACTCCTGGAAGGTCAATACCCGAACACTACGTTGAGTGTAGCCCAGTACTCGGTGAAGTCAAATTGTACGCGCCTTTCACGGTCTACCTACGTACTAGTACGTAGCGCCGCCGACGTGCGAACCGACCACGGAGGATGCTGCGCGTGACAATACCTATATCGCCGTGCGCAATCATGCGGCGCGGGAGGGCGGGGCTCCCGCCGAGCCGCGGCTCGCCAGGAGGCTCGCCCTCCCGGCGCGCGCCGCCGAATCGCGCACGGCGATTGAGAACGGAATCCCCCGCGTGCGGACCATGTCCCACCCTGGATCAGCGGCCAGCCTTCGCCGGAGCGGTCACCTCAGCATACCCCAGGTCGGGCGCGCGGCCCTCAAATGGCAGGCCGATGTCTACCCCCGCGTCCACGCCGCACGAGGTGGGCAGCAGGCGGAAGTCGCGCTCGGCCACGCTGACGAACAGCGGCTCGGCCGAGAAGCTGGCCTGGCCAAGCCCGGTGCGGGCTATCCATGTGCCGTTGTTGATTTGGGCGGCGGTGAAGTCTGCCCCGCGGTACGAGATGACGAGGGGGCCGTCCGCGCGGTGCCAGCAGTTGTTCGTCTCCTCCAGCACGCGACAGTCGTTCGCGTTCTCGACGAACAGCGCCCGCACGGCTCCGCCCCGTCCCTGGTCGGCGGCGTGACTCGCAATCGTGTTCCGGATCGTGGCCGTGCTGCTGTAGCCTTCGTCGCTGGAAGTGCCGATCCAGATGTCGTGTTTGCAGTTCACGATGGTGCAGTTGAGAATGTCGGCGTGGTTGTCTCCGCCGCCCCCGCCGTGCGAAGCCGAGGCCCGCACCGCCAACAAGACCCCGCATTCGCGGCAATCGTAGGCGCGGCACCGCCGCAGTTGGTGTTTGCCGGCCGGGTCCACCTTCCGCGAGTCCCACAGTTTGAAACCGTTGGCGCAGTTGTACGCCACGCAGTCCTCTACGACGGTGTCGGAGGCGAGATCGAAGCCCGCGTCCGCGCAGTTGTACGCCAGGCAACGCCGCAGCGTCGTACCGCGCGTCGAATTCGCCACCTCCCAGCCGTCGCGGTTGCCGCGCGGCGCCGAGTCATGGGCGATGCAGTCGACGAACTGCACCCGCACCGAGCCCGTCTTGACGGCAAACCCCGCGGACGAGAAGTCATACGCCCGGCATGCGCGGAACGTGACACCCTCCGATGAGTACACGGCGAACGGCACGCGCGCGCCGTGGGCGACGACGCCGACGATCTCGAAGTCAGTCACTTCCTGAAGCTCCAGGCAGCGTTCCTTGGCGTTGCGCAGCTCGAAATCCTCGAAGCGCCAGCCGCGCATGCCCGCGCGCACCTGGATGAGGCGCTTGATCGCGCCGTCCCCGGCCAATACCGCCCGCTCGCCGGGGTAGCTCCGTAGCGTGATCGGGTGCTGCTCGGTCCCGCAGGCGGTGCGCTCCGGCCGCCACGTCAGTGTCGCCGTCACCGGGTGCTCCCCGCCGCGCAGGTAGATCATATCGCCCGGCTGCGCCCGGTCGCGCGCCGCCGCGATCGTACGCAGCGGCGACGCGCGAGTTCCCGGCCCCTGGTCGTCGCCGCGGGCACAATCGACAAAGAGGTTCGTGAAACTCACGTAGTCCTGACCGGGAGTGTCAGCACAGACCTCCGTGTAGCTCCGTGTGTCCGGCTCGAGTCGATCATCGTGATCTGCAGCAACGGTCCCGGACCATCCCGTGGGCACAACTTGCTGGTATGACCCGTCCGCGGTGCTCACCGTTCGCAGCTCGGTGGGTGAACTGGCGCGCGAGCCGCGAAAGACCAGAACCGCGCCGCTCCGTGGGCGACCCGCAAGATCACGCACGTGGCCGGAAATGCGGACTTCGCCGTCCGCGATGTCATTGGCGCGCGCGCACGCTGCGCCGGGGGCGACCAGCGAATACAGAGTTACAATGCTAACAACCGCACAGGATGTAATGACCTTCTCCCAGGTGTCCCGGGCGCGCCCTGTCCGCTAAGAACGACTGCTGTGGCGCTCCAAGGCAGGCTGAAATCCCCATTCTTGACAACCATATCCGTTTGCCATATGATGAGGTTGCCCTGGTCGTAAGCCCGGGACGGGCTGAGGGTTTGATGAAAGGAGTCACCGGGGCCACATACCACCAGGAACTGCACGCCGGCGAGTGCCGCCCTAAAGAACAGCGCCTTAACCATTCGATGAGTGTTCGCGTACGCGAGCGCGCAAACCACGCCCACCGCTTGCCGCCAGTACGCAAGTATTGGTCGTTGTCAGTGGGACAACGCGGGCAAGATGGGAAAGTACGATGCACCTGTCTGGAGGACCGGACGATGCTGCAAGGGGACTCCATGCGATTGTCTAACCGGGGGGGGCTTCCCGCCGCGCTGGCCTTGGCCCAGCTCGGCCTGAGCTTCCTCGGGGTAGGAGGCTGTCCTGCCCTGCCGGACCTGGGCTCTGCCGCGCCGGAAGCGAACGACCCGGCCGAGAAGCTTCTGGCACGGCAGAGCGCTCTTGTTCCGGACGAGGTCATTCCGGGCGACCTGAACTGCGACGGGGCGGTCGACTTCGGCGACATCAACCCGTTCGTCCTGCGGCTGAGCGACCCGGCCACGTATCAGAACCAGCACCCGGACTGTCCGGACGCGAATGGCGACATCAACGCGGACGGCGGCGTAGACTTCGCGGACATCAACCCATTCGTGGTCTTGATGGACGGGTGCTCCGAAGGTCCGTTCTGCATCTCGGGACACCTGTGTAATTACATGAATGCGCCGCTCGCCGGCCTGGAGGTCGTATTCGTCGGCGTCGGCGAATCCACAGGAATGGACTTCGTGGCGGTCTCCAACGACGAGGGCAATTACAGCCAGGAAGTCCCCGGCGGCTGGTCAGGATTCGTAACCTCCGACGCGAACCACTGCTTCGAGCCCCCGTCGATCTCCTACGAAGGCGTCTCCGGCGATTGTCCACAGCAGAACTACGAGGTGTTCCGCAGCTTTTACGTGGATTACGCAACGGGCAGCGATTCGGCGCCCGGAACCATTACGGCGCCGTTCCGCACCATCGGCTGCGGCCGCGGCCAGGCCCGCCCGGGCGATACCGTCTACCTGCGCGGCGGAATCTACCCGGTGACGGCCGACGTGGAATGGAAGCCCGGAAACCGGCTCAACGGGACGGCGGACCATCCGATCACGCTGAAGAGTTACCCGGGCGAGCTGGCCATCATCGACGGGCAGGGCACCACGCAGCGTATCCTCCGGATCCGGGACGGGACGGAGTGGTGGCGCCTCGAAGACCTGGAAATCCGCAACGGGGCCATCAACTGCATCGAGGTGCTCAGCAGCGCCTACATCGATCTGGTCGGCATCGTGGCCCACGACGTCCAGTCCGCGATCGTGATCGGGGCCTCGCATGACATTATTGTAGACTCCTGCGAAACATATCATTTCACCAGCAAGGGCTTCCATTGCCGGTACAGCACGGTCGACACCACATTTATCAATTGCGTTGCGCACGACGGTATACAGGGTGCCGAGGACGGCTGGGAAGTCAACAATAGCTGCGCGCGGACGACGTTCCTGGGGTGCGAAGCGTACAACGTCGCCGATGCCGGCTTCGACCTGGCGTCGGACACGATCATCGACGGCTGCATAGCGCGCGACTGCCCGACCGGCTTCAAGCTGTGGGACTCGCGGAAACAGAATCCCGACGGGCAGCACCTGTTTGTGCGGAGCTTCGTCTACAACTGTTCGGCCAACGGCGTGATGGCGTGCGTCCGGGCCTCCGGCTCGCACGGCGGCGGCGGCGGGGACAACCACGTCACGATTCTGAACAGTACCTTCGTGGACTGCAAACAGCATATCTGGGTCGGCACCTCGAGCGACGAAGGCTACAGCAGCACCGCCACGATCAGGAACACCAACGCCACGCACGCGTGCAACCAGGGCGGCGGCGGCACGATCCGCGCCCTGTACGTCGAGGCCGACAACAACTGCCGGCTGCTGGAAGAAACGAACAACTGCTGGCACCGCTCGGACGGCACGGCTGTCATCTGCTACCGCAACGTCGACTACACCAGCACGCAGATCAACAACGGACAGTGGACGGCCGCCACCGGTTTCGGCCAGAACAGCTTCTCGGCCGATCCGCAGTACGTCGATCTGCCGAACCTGAACTGCTACCTGTTGCCCGGCTCGCCTTGCATCGATGCCGGGGTCGACGTGGGCTTCCCCTACCTGGGTGCGGCCCCGGACCTCGGCGCCTTCGAGTCTCAGTAGGCGGACTTGCCGCTAGCGGCCCGGCCCCGCGCCGTCTCACGACGGCGCGGGCGCCCGGGCGACGACCCTCCGATCCGCCTCTGCCCCCGGTTGCACCGGCGCGGCGCCGCTGCACACCGCCCGCAGGCACCGCTCCCAGCGCGCCGTTATTTCTTCGAGCGAGTTGTTCTCCACGGCACGCCGCCGCGCCGCACAGGACAGCCGTTGCCGTTCCTCGTCGTCATCCAGCAGGAGTCCGATCCGCCGCGCGTAGGCCGAGAAGTCCCCCGGCGCCACAAGGTACCCGGTCTCGCCCTGCTGGACCAGTTCCGCCAACTCGCCCACGTCCGCCACGACCGGCACGGCGCCGGTCGCCATGCCTTCGGCGAGGGCGATCGACAGACCTTCGGAGCGGGACGTAAGGAGGAAGACCTTTGTTCGCCGCAACACGTCCACCACGTCTTCGGCGTGCCCGAGGAACGTCACGTTGTGCTGTATGCCCAGCCGCTGCGCGAGGTCCTGCAACGGCCTGAGCAGCGGCCCGTCGCCAACGAGCACGGCGGAGACGTTGGGACGCGCCGCGCGCAACGCCGCGACCACGTGCAGCACGTGCTCGGGTTGCTTGATGGGCATGAGGCGGCCGACGTACGCGAGATCGACCGTGCGCGGGAGTCCGTCAGGACGGTAGCGGTCCACGTCGATCGCGCCCGCGATGACGTCCACGCGTCGCGCGGCCCGGCGCGTCTCCAGCAGCCGCCTCACGCGCCCGCCGCGTACCACGATCGTGTCAAACCGGCGACACAGCCGCAGCGCGAGCGACTCCAGCAGTGCCGAGGGGCCGTTGAGTCGGCTCAGGAGCGCGTTTTCGGTTCTTGCCCCGCCCCCCTCGATTTCCACGTGTCCGCCGGTCATCTGGTACGCGGCTCGGCCCCCGAGCAGGCGGGCCGCCAGCAGGGCGGTCAGCGCATTGGGGAACAGGTGGTAACCGATGACCAGGTCGGGCGGGTGCCGCCAGCCCAGCCAGACCACCCAGACGGCCTTCGATAGTGCCCGCCCCAGAGTGCGAACCAGCCAGCGCGGCGGCGGGCAGTAACGGATCTTGTCATGCGGTACTGTGGGACCATCGACGACCGCCAGGACCTCGCCGACGCAAGCCGCTTCCGCGATGGGCACGACGTGTGCCCGCGCCCAGTTGCGGCTGTCGAAGCGGCCCGTCAGCAGCACGCGCGCCGGTGTGCCGGGCGCCCGCCGTCGCCGCAGCCAGCGAACCGGTACGGACAGGACCCGCAGCACCGGCACGGCCAGCAGGCTGGCCGCGTACACGGCCGCCACCGCGCACACGAGCGCAGCGCCCCGCAGGCGCGGCCACAGCGCGCTTGCCGGTCGAGTCTGCGCTGGCGGCGCTATCGACGGTCGAGCGTTGGGAATGTGAGCGGTTTCCATGGAATCGTGGCGCAGGTCGCGCCGCCGGCGTACGTGCAAGTGCAGTCCAGGCGCTCGCCGGACGGAGCGCGTACTTCGACTTCCGCGCGGGCGTCTACGAGGAAGGTCAGTCCTTGCAGCTCGTCGAGACTCGGCGTGCAGCTCCCGCGCACCGGGTGCACGACGGGGCCGATGTGAACGGTGACGCGGCCGCAGTCCGCCGTCAAGCGAAACGTAAGGTGGTCGCGAACGTCCATGTACCGCAACAGGCGGTGTGTAGTCGTCACGAGGATGTGTCCGGCTTCGTGGCGCCGCGCGAGCCGCCGGAACGCGGCACACGTCGGCTCGTCGAAGGGGCGGCGCGGGTCGCCCTTCTTCGCGAAGTGCGTGTACAGAACCGCGACGGCACCGCGGCGCGCGAGACGATCGAGCATGGGGTCCGACAGCACGTCGGCCAGGCCGGCGGCGGTATCGGCGCGGCTGATGCCGGCCCAATGCGGGTTGGAGCGCAGGAACTCGACGCAGCCCGCGCCATCGCGCAGCGTGATCGGGCGCAGCAGAGCGTTGTCCCGGTGCATCGCGTACTTCGCGCGCCCGACGCGCCCCAACACGTGCTTGGCCGCCTCCTTGGCCAGCGTACGGGCCGAGCACGCCGGCCGTCGCCCGTTCCACACGCCCCGAAGGCTGTGCGGCGCCTGCTGCCCGACGACACTCGTTACGCGGCCGCGCCAGACATAGCGGACGCCGTGCGCCAGCGTCAGATCGGCGTGGTAGCACGGCGCACCCGGCCGGTCCCCTTCGCCGCGCATGATGTCCGCCCCGAAATTGCTCGGTGCCCGGCGGTGATCGACCCACACGGGCAGGTGCAGAGCGTGGCGGTCCAACTCCGCCAGCGCGCGCTCCGCGTCGGCACGGGTCCGCGCCAGATCGCCGTAAGAATGAAGCACGTCGATGTGCCCGCTGCGAATGAGCGTGCGGACCATCTCCCGCCCGGCGTCATCGGTGTTCCAGTACGCGAACTCGGCGGGCGGCATGTCGAAGAAGATGCTGTTGCCGACCTCGAGACCGACGCCCGGCCCCATCGCGGTTGGCTCGCGGGTGTTGAGGTAGCGCGCGATCTCGCGATACACGCCGCCGTCGGTGGTGTAGTCCAGGTCGCTGCAAATCGCCAGCATCGCATCGTACCGGTGCGGGAATCGCCGCAGCCGCACCGACACGGATGCCGGGGCGGGCGGCGCGCACGGCCGGGCCGGCCCGGCAGCGTCATGATCCACAGCGGTTAAGACACTCTGTGACATCGGTCAAGCTGCTCGTTTCAACAGCAGACTACCCATGTGCCAGCGACTCGCGCGGACGAGCTGTTCCGGGCGCGGCTTCGTGCGCGCGGCCAGCCGGGCGCCGTTCGAGGCAGTCGCACAGGAAGTCGCCCAGGGACGCACACCAGCGGGGCATATCGAACTCGCGTTCGACCCGGCTGCGCCCCCGATCCCCGATCGCGCTGCGCAGCGCCGGATCGCGCAGGAGTTGAGCGAGCCGGGCGGCGAACGTCGCGTCATCATCCAACTCGACCACGTATCCGTTTTGGCCGTCGGCAACGACGCATTCCGGCCCATTGCAGCGCGTCGTCACGACCGGCCGCCGCGCGGCCATCGCCTCGATGAGGCAGGTCGCCAGGCCTTCCTGGCACGACGTGAGGGCGACGGCGTCACTCGCTGCCATCAGGTCCCAGATGTCCCGCCGATGACCAGTGATGATCAGGCGGGACGTGACGCCCGCCCGCTCGGCCAGCGCCCGCACGCGCGGCAGGTCGGGGCCGTCCTCGCCGACGAGCAACCAGTAGGCATTGGGGCGCGTCGCGAGCAGGAGCTTGAGCACGCGCACTGCCATCGGTACGTTCTTGCAGCGCAGGAAGCTGGTCACCTGTAGGATCACGTCGCTGTTCCCGGGCAGCCCCAGCTCCGCGCGAATGCGGCGCCGGGCCTCGGCCGCGTCCACCGCCGGGACCTTGTCCAGCTCCAACGCGTTCCAGCGGACGAAAACTCGCTCCCGGCCGATCCCGTTGGAGACCAGGTTGTCGGCGATGAACGGCGTGGCCGCCGCGAAGTAGTCGATGTAGCGCCGGTAGAAGAACTTCTTGAGGAAGCGCTGCCGGCCCGGCGGCACCAGGGAGTTCCACGCCGCGTCCCAGATCGTCGTCACGCCGGCCGTCCTTCCCGCGTACAGCGGCGCGAACCGCTTGTGGAACATGGCGTACAAGCCGTCGCAGCGCAACTCGGTGAGCACGCGGCGAAAGTCCCGCACGCGCCGCCAGAAGCTGCCACGGTGCACGGGCAAACGCACGATTTGGCCCTGCGATTCCTGCACGGCCCGCAGGATACCGGGCGTCTCGCCGCGGCGGGCGGGGTCCTGCCAGCGCCACTGATCGGGGTCATCCGGCGGCAGGCACCAGATGAACTCCAGGCGCCCGCGAAGGTGCCGGTCGAGGGCCACGTACCGCTTCTGGATCGCGTGGAACGTATCGGCCGAGAAGCCCGGCACGAAGAGAAGACGTTTCATCCGACCGGCTCTCCTATTGCGGGGCATGGGGCCCACGACGAAAGACATTCCTGGTAAATGCCGAGCAAGCGCCGCGCGACGGCCTCCCCGCTGAACCGCGCGTGCGCCGCCTGGCGTGCCCGGGCTGACATCGTTGCGCGCAACTCGGGGTTGCAGAGCAGCCTCTCCAGCCGATCGGCCAGTTGCCCCGGGTCGTGCGGGTCGATGAGGTAGCCGGTCCGGCCTTCTTCCACCATGTTCGGTATGCCGCCGACGCGGCTGGCGACGACCGGCAACCCGATCACGGCGGCTTCGGAAATCGCGGCCGGTGCGTGTTCCCGGAGCGACGGGTGGGCGAGGACAGACGCCGAGCAGAGCTCCGCCAACAGCTCGTCCCGGCCCAGGTGTCCGAGCAGCCGGCAGCGGTCCGCCACCCCGTGCTCCTCCATCAACGCACGCAGCATCGCTTCGTACTCCGGCGCGGCGCGGCCGGCGAAACGGATTTCGGCGTACACGCCGCGGCCCTTTAGGAGACCGGCGCATCTCACCAGGGCGGCGGAGTTCTTCAGTGCGTTGACCTTGCCGACGCACAGGACGCGCGTGGGGACTTCGGTGCGCTGTACGGTCCAGAACTCGGGGTTGACCGGCTCGTCGGAGACGTACACGCCCGCGCGGCGCCGGCCGGCGATCGACTCGGCTACGCAGGCGTTGTTCACGAGCACGGCATCCGCCCGGCGCAGGCCGTGACGCTCCACGGACTTCCACGCCAGGCTGCGCAGTCGCCGCCCGCGCCCGCCGAACAGCGTGTCCGCGTGAATCGTCCCCTGCAAGTGATAGATCACGGGGCAGTCGCGATAGCCGACCTTGAAGTACGACGTGTCGCTGGCGTGCACCACGTCGGGCCGGATCGCGCGCAGCAGCCGGGTCACCGTCCGGCGCTGGTCCGTCAGCACCCCGAGCAGCACCGGCCGCCGGCGTGCCCGGCGGTAGTGCAGAAGCGCGCGGCCCAGCGGCCGGTCTTCGTCGCGGGTCACGTGCGCGTTCACCACGACAGCGTGCAGCTCGATGCCCGGCACCTCGGCGAGGGCGCAAACCGTCGCGACCGCGGTGCTCTGCACGCCACCTCGCGGCGACCGCAGGTCTTCGGGCAGGTTGGTAACGAAGGCGACTTTCATACGGGTTGCTCGCGTTCCATTGGGGTGGCGGACGACCTCGAAAGCCGGGTCGCCCACAGGTCCGCCAGGAGGCTTTCGAAGCGGGGCACGACGCTGTCTACGGCGTGATGGGCCTGGAAGTACTCGCGCGCGTGCACGCCGCGGCCGTGCAGCTCGCTTGGGTTTCGCGTGAGCCGTCCGAGCAGCCCGACCAGCTCGTCGAGCGACCCGACGCCCCATCCGCACCGGTCGAGGATCGCGCTGCGCCCCGCCGACGCAAACCCGATCGTCGGCACGGCCTGCCGCCACGCCTGGAGAAACGTCACCGGCAAGCCCTCGTATTCCGACGTGTTGACGAGCAGGGCGGCGCGCCCCAACCGGTCGTCGATCTCGCGCGGCGTCAGAAAACCGGCGAATTCCACGTTCGGCAGCGACCGGGCCTCGTCGGCCAGTTGCGCGTAGTACGCTGCTCCGCCGGCGCCCCGCGGCGGTCCGCCGATCATGACAAACGGGACTTCGGGCAAGCGCCGCGCGGCCTCCAGCAGGAGTTGCGGGCGCTTGTTGGCGCGGATCGTGCCGATCCAGTGCACGCCGCGGCGCACCGGCGCGTTTGCGGCCGGCGCGGGGTCGTAGACCGATGGGAAGATTCGGGCGGACAAGCCGAAGTTCTGCGTCAGGTCGCGCACCTGGCCCTCGTGCTGTGCCAGAATCAGCGCCGCGCGGCGAAGGCCCCAGGCGTGCATGAGCCGCTGGAAGCGGTTGCCCACCATCCCTCGCGGCGAGCTGATCTCGCGGTCGCTGGCGACGGCGTGGACGAAGACGGCCCCGAGCGACTGGGCGGCCGCCGCGCTCAGCCCCGTCGTCCATTCGGCCATGCGCTGATAGATCACCTGCGGCCTGATCTTGCGGATCACGCGCCACAGCCGGACGGTCTTCAGGGCCGCGTTGAGTCCGGCGAAGGTGCGTGCCGGGCGCATGCAGTACACGCGCAGGCCGGCGACCTGCGACTCGCGCGGGATGTCGGGGTGTTGCACGACAAATGACACGTCGTGCCCGCGCCGTGCCAGTTCGCGGGCCAGCAGCACCTGCTGCAACTCCGCCCCGCCGGCGGTGGCCTCCGACCAGCGCTCGAGCAGCACCGGGCCGGCAGTCAAACCGACAAAGCAAACTCGCAGGCTCATCGTGTCGGCTCCCAGCGGCTGCGGGGCGGTAGCACACCGGAGATAGCCAATCGACCTTGACCGCCGCGCGGCCTGCTGGCCGCCCTCGAAACCCCTCCCCCTTCCAGGGGGAGGGCAGGGAGGGGGTTGCTCGCCGGTGATTCGAACCCTCCCCCTGCCCCCTCCCTAAGAGGGAGGGGGGTCTTCGTGCGCGGTCTGAGTTGCCGCGGCAGCGGCGCGCGGACCTGCACCGGCGCGGCGACTTCGCGTGTACCCATCAGCAGCACCAGCCACAGAATCAGGTTGTAGCCGCGCGGATAGAACGTCTGTCCGCTCAGCCCGGCGACACAGAAGGCGGCGAGCACGCACAGTCCGACAATCGCGCTCACGGGCACCGCTCCCCCGGCGCTGCGTTTCAGCCGGCTACGGAGCTGTTGCACGACGCGCGCCAGCAGGTTCAGCACCAGCGCCAGGCCGATCACGCCGGAATCAAGCGTGATCTCCAGGTAGGCGTTGTGGGGGTGGTCGATGGCACGCTCCCGGCGCTTGATTTCGTCATACTGCGGCGACCGCGCGATGGCGTGCCGCCCGTTGCCGAGTAAGGGGCGCGACTTCACGTCGCCGCGGAGGTTATCCCAGATGTCCTCGCGCTCGGCGTACAAGGCACGCCACGGGCCGACGCTGACCACTTCAGCGGCTTTCTCCCGGATCGAGGGAATCATGGCGATCCCGAGCAGCACGGCACCCCCACAGGCGGCCCCAATCAGCGCCCGGGTCTTCAGCGAGCCGCGCGTCAGAACGATCACGCTTGCGCCGCCCAGCAGCGCGAGCATGGCGGCCCGGCTCCCGCAGACCAGGATGCTCAGCCCCAGCACGGGCACACAACCGGCCGCCAGGGCCCGTCCGCGGCCGCGCAGTCCCCAGCCGGCCAGGACCGCCGCGGCGAACAACATGGCCGCCATGTGCATGAACACCGAGTTGGGGTGGCCGCCGAACGCGACCGCCAGCACCGGGTCTTCCTTGATGTTCGGCATGGACCCCGAGGCCACCTTATGCAGCAGGCCGCTCTCCAGCATTACGACCAGGCAGGAGATGGAGTAGGCCGCCGACACCTGGAGAAGCACGGTGCGCTGCTCGGCCTCCGTGGACAGGTAGCGGGTGGCGACGACGAGCGCGAACAGGTACTGGGCCGGCTTGACCAGGTAGTCGCGCACGTACGCGACCAGGCTGTCGCCGTCGGTGAGTGCGCCGGTCTCCGACTGTACCAGCGCCCCAAAATCCGCCACGGACCGCAGAATGGCCACCAGAAAGACCCCCACGACCAGCCAGAAGGCAAGCCGCAACGACCGCGGATACCGCGCCGGCGGCAGCCCGTTCGTGAGCACGTGCAGCACGAGGATCAGGAACGGCGGGTTAAACGCATTGAGCCCGGTGATGCCCGCCAGTTGCGTGGGCATGACGCTGTCCGGCATCATCATGATGACGAGCAGCCAGCGCAGACCGAGGGGAAAGCGCAGCAGCAACGCTGCGCAGGTCGCCGCCGAAGCGGCCATCCAGAAAGTCTGCGATATTCCTCCGTCCACGCTGGACTTGCTCCGCTGGTTACTCGATGGGCCGGGGGGTCGCGCGACCGAACCGCGCGCCGGTCACGCCGCCCGGCGCAGGACGCCGAACCGTGCCAGTCGCTGAACTTCCGGCACCATCAGCCAGTAGGACACCAACAGCACGACCGAACTAACTCCGAGGCTGGTGAGCATCAGGGAAGGGCTGCCGCCGCCGACGAGCAGACGGCTCAGGGCTAGGCTCGCCGCGAACGGCAACACCGGCCGGATTCCGCCGATGAGTGACGCGGCATACTGCCGCAGCGAGAAGCGCAGCAGCCAGGACTGGTACAGCGGCAGAATCACGAGATTGACGAGAGACAGCGGCAGAACGAGGCCCAGCGCCGCGCCGAGGATGCCCCAATGCAGGACCCCCAGCAGGAGCGCCGTGAGCCCGACACTCACGACCGCGGCCGCGAAGAGCGCGACGGCCGACACGCCGTGCCGGCCCATGCCGATCAGGATGTAGTACGGGCCGTTCTGAAGCGCGCTCGCCAGATGTCCCAGGGCCAGAACGGCCAGGACCGTGCCAGTGGCGTAGGCGTCGCCCATCCACAGCCGCAGAATCGGATCGCCGTAGACCGTCAGCATCAGAACGATCGGCAGGGCGATCAGGAGTGCCGCGCGGTTGGACTTGAGCAGCAGGCGGGCCAGGTCGGCCGTCGAGCCGAGCACCTGCATCTCGCTCGCCACGGGCTGCATGACCCGGCCGAAGTGCGTCACCAGGCCCTGCATGGACTTCACGAGCCCCATCGGCCGTGAGAACAGCGCCAGCGCCGCCGGCCCGAGATACCACAGCAGTATGATCCGATTGCCCTGGTACAGAATGATGTCGGCAACCACCATGAGGTACGTCTTCCCGCCGAAGACGAGCACGGTCCGCACGGCATCCCAGCGCAGCCGGCGCAACGAGATGCTCAGACACGGGCAGAGGCGATGCGCCGCAGCCCACTTCAACAGTCCAACGATGGCTTCGCGGACCAACGTGATGGCACACAAGGTCGTCAGCCCGCCGCCCAGAAGCAGGGCCACGAACATCACCGCCACGCCGACGATCCGGCAGGCCGACTCGATCAGGTTGACGACGTCGTACCGCTGGAAGCCGGTGATGACGCCGTTGTAGACGCCGGTCGGCATTTGCAGGGCGACGGTCGCCCCGAGCAGCAGCACGGCCCAGCGGGCCTCGCGGACCTCGTGGGCCAGTGTGTCCGACAGCAGCGCGGGCATGCACTTCGCCAGGACGAGCGTGATCCCCAACGCGGCGAGGGCCGACGCCAGGAACACGGCCAGACAGGCGCTCGCCGTACGATTCAGCCCCTCCCAGTCTTCCGCCGCGCGGTTTCGGGCGACGTAACGATTGACGGCCGCGCCCACGCCCAGGAGCAAGAGGGGCAGGCTGTGCACCAGCGACCAGCCCAGGTCCCAGATACCGAGCTGTACCTGCCCGAGGTGGTCGTTGATGATCCGCGGGATCACGAAGCCGGTCGCCATGACGACGAAATGCCCGGCCCAGTTGGAAGCCACGTTGCGCGCCAGGCCGCCCGGGCGACCACGTTCGGACCCGCCGGGGCGGGGACCGGAGCCCAGCGGCGCGGCGTCGCTGAGCGGCGCGGCGACGGTCAAGGCATCAGCGGGCGGCTGCGTTTCGAGGGGATCGCGCAAGAACTTCTCCTACCGATCAAGTCTGCGAAGCGGGAACCTCATGACGCGATGTCCCAGCGAAGTCCGCCTCGCTGGGCGCCGGCGATTAGACCGCATGCTGCAACTCGCCCAGCCCGGAGGCCATCTTCTTGAACACCGCCAGCCGCGGGTGTGCGTGGATGCGCCGCACGGCCAGCGGATCCGTGCGCCCGTTGCGGTTCAGACCTTGAACACTGGTGAACGCGAGGGTGTAGCCGGCGTCCGCCACCGCGGTGCGCGTCCGTGCGTCGAAGTCCCCGGTCTCGCCGTTGGGGTAGCAGAACGACACGATCTCGCGCCCAACGAACTGCTCTAACTCACGCTTGGGTTCCGACAGCTCGGTCCGCAGGACATCGTCTGCGACCCGCGTCAAGATCGGATGCGTGGCCGTATGGGCACACAGCTCGACGCATTCCGTGGCCAGGAGCGCGCGCATCTCGTCCAAGGTAAGGGCGCGATACTCGTCCGGCGGCACCGCGGGGACCCGCACTCCCAGCTCGGACACCAGCCGTTCTACAGCCTCGCCGCGCTCTGCTACCGACTGACGCTTCAGGTACCGGCTCAGCTCGGCGTGCGACGCCGCGTCTCCAATCGTTATCCGAATCGGCGTCGCCGCGGCCGGCGAGTCCAGTTGGACAATAGTCCCCGGACGAGCGTGCTCCAGTGCCCAGGTCACGCGGTCGAACCACAGCCATTGCCCGCGAAAGAAGAAGTCCGTCGGCACGGCAATGGTGATCGGGACGCCGAAGCGCTGGGCGATCGGAAAGATCGTTTCGTGGATGTCCGCGTGGGCGTCGTCGATCGTCACCATCGCAGTGCGCCGCGGCCGGCGTGCCTCGTCCATGGCGAGCCACTGCGACGGCGTGAGCACCTCGTAGTGCGCCGCCAGATACCGCAGGTGATCCTCCAAGCAGGCCGGCGCGATCTTCGCGCCCGCGCCCACGCGATGGAGCGTCAGGACAAGCAACTGTCGCCGCCGGTCCAGGGCGGAGACGCTGTGCGAAAGGAGTGACAGCACGCCATCCTTCACGGCAGTCTGCCTCCGTTGCCGTTGCTTTGGCCGTTCCTGTGCGGCGCCGGCGTGGGCGCCAGGTCCCGAGGACTGCCCAGGATGCAGCGGCGCACGTAGAGCTTGCAGATCCGATATGTGGCGACCGCAGGTTGGGCGGGCCGAAAACCCACGTGGGCAAAGCAGCGCTGGGCGGGGATGTTGCGGTCGTCGATGATCGTGCAGCTCCGGTCGAATCCCTGCGCGCGCAGTTCTCGCAAGGACCACGCCAGTGTCGCCGGCAGCACGCCCTGCCCGCGCTCGCGCTCCACCGTAAGCACGTCATAGATGAACACGACGTCGGGCGCGAGCGGCTGGGGATCGTCACGGTCCAACACGCGCCACTCCCGGGGGCTGGCCCAGACATAGCAGGCCGGGCGGCCTTGCACATGGCCGACGTAGCACCAATGTTCGTGCTTGAAGCGTGTTTCCCAATCCGCGCGGGCCCCCTTGATTTCCGCCAGCAGCGGACACAGGGTAGGACTGCCGCGGTCGAATCTTCGCACTTCCACCGGCACCCGGGCGCGTGCGTCCAGCGGCGCCCCGGCCAATACGTGGAAGCGCAGCACCGTGCGGCGAAAGATCATCGCCGGCGCTCGGCGCGCCACGCCCAGCAGGCGGTTCTGTCCGTTGCGCGGCATTGGCCATCAGGCTCCTGCGGCGACGCCGACCTGCGGCGTGCCCGGCGGTCTGGAATTCGTCGCTGTGAGGAAGCGCCCCGTCGGCCACACCGACCGCGTGAAGAGCAGGCGGTTCTTCAGGGTCCGCCGGCCGACGAAGAGGTCATGCCCCAGTCGGAGCTCGGTATGCCACGAGCGCTTGTGTTCGGTGTAGTCCCCGCCGAAGTCGAACTCGCGCAGACCCTCCTTGATCGCGGCTTCGATGACCATCCCCTGCAACAGCTTGCCCAGCCCCTCGTCGCGCGCAGCCGGATCGAACCCCTCCTGCACGCCATGGATCGTCCCGCGGTACGCGTAGCAGTAGTTGACGGCCACAACGACGCCATCGCGTTTGAGGGCATACAGCCGCAACCATCCGTTGGCCAGCGCGACCGGCGCGAAGCGCTCGTAGAAGCGGGCCTTCGCGGGCTGGCGGGCGAAGGTCCCCGACTCGCCGCGCGTCTGCCACCATCGTCCGTGCAGGTCGAACAACGCCGCCAGCATGGCTGGCAACTCGGCCGGCGACTCGCAACGTACGAACTCGATGCCGGGCGTCTCCATCAATCGGCGTGTCTCCCGCCGCAGGTGTCGCCGGCGGTTGTAGGACAATGTTGCGAGGTAGTCGTCGAAGGTGGCCGGCAGCGTCAGGGCCGCGTACTCCCGGGGGCGCTCCTGCCAGAACAGTCCCGCGGGCACGCAGGTGTCCCGAAAGCGGCGCAAGGCCCCGGTCCATTCGGCCACACCCGGCAACCACAGGCAGTCCCAGCGCGGCTGTTCGAGCAACGCCTCCAGGACGGCGGTCATCGCCTGCGCCTCGCAACCGCGACGCACGATGAAGTCAGGATTCGCCGCACCGCAATCGTGCGCACCAAGCACCTGAGCGCAGCGGTACCCGACCAGCCCGACCAGTTGCATAGTTTTCGTGTGCAAGGGGGCGACGGCAGTCAGCCGGCCGTCGTCGTCGCGAACCAGGACGAAGAGTGGCTCGACGTCTCGCCCCGTCGAGTCGCCGGTGGCGACCTGGCCGAGAGTGTCCAGCCAGGCGGCGATCCACTCCCAGGTCAGGAACAGGCTGGGCGCAGAGCTCTCTGCGACCAGCGCGTTCCACTCGGCCGCGCACGCGCCGAGCGCGCTCCGTTCGGTGATGATCTCGGTTCTCACGTATTCCTCCCGCCGCGCGCGGCGGCGCGTTGGTCCACTTGCTGCCCGTTACGCCCGCTCGTCCGCGGCCGGGCAGGTCGCCTGGTCCGCCCGCCCGCGCGCGCCGCCCGTCAGCCGCGTCAGCAACTCGCACAGCACGAGCCACGCGAAGACCGTGTTGGTGACCAGGTAGCGGCGCCAGAGGCGGCGCGGTTCCTGGACCACTCGGTAGAGCCACTCCATCCCCAGGCGCTGCCAGAGCTGCGGCGCCCGCCGGGCCTTACCGGCCAACACGTCGAAGGCTCCGCCGACTCCGTGGCACACGGGGATGTTCATCCGGGGCGCCCACTGCACGAGGAATACTTCCTTCTTCGGCGAGCTCATTGCCGCCAGCAGGATGTCCGGCCGGGCCGCGGCGATTTCCTCGGCCACCGCTTCGGATTCGGCCGGAGCGAAGTAGCCGTTCCGCCGTCCCACGATCTTGACACCCGGATGGTCGTGCGCGATCCGCCGCACGACCTCTTCGAGCACGGCGTCCGTCGCGCCCAGGCAATAGACGCGGCAGCCGTGCCGGTCGGCGTGGGTCAGCAGCCGGTGCATCAGGTCGATGCCCGTCACCCGCCCGGGCAGAGGCCGCCCGAGCACGCGCGCCGCCCACACGACGGCCATGCCGTCCGCGAGAATCAAGTCGGCCGCCAGGACCGCGTCCCGCAAGGCCGCGTCCCGCCGCATGTTCACGATCTTGGCCGCGTTCACGACGCCGATCAGCAGCGGCCGGCGCCGGCGGATGGCGTCCGCGGCAACGGAGACGGCCTGTTCCATGTTTACGGCATCGACGGGTACTTGCAGCACCCGCACGCGCTGTCGGTGCTCCGTGGCGTTCATGACGGCACTCCTGCCTCGCGGTCCCACGCCGCGGCCCGCGCCGCCGGCCAGGCATACAGGAGCCAGCCCAGGTGATAGGGCCGGCATTCATCGTCGATCACGTGCGCCGGGAACAAGGCGTCCATCCCCGGCCACCGCAGGCGCGGGTGAACGCGGGTCGCGACGGCCTGCGCGCGCCGCACGAGCTTGCGCGGCTCGCGTCGGGCCACCTTGCGCCAGATCATGTCGGCCGCCGGCTCGATCAACGACGTGCCGCCCAGTTCGGGCACGGCGTACAGCCAGTCCAGACCGCGCCGCATCGCGTCGTCGTACGCAGGTCCGCCGGCCTCGGCCAGCGCGAACAAGGCCATCGGCGCCATGCCGTCCTGATGGACCGAGTAGACCGGGTACACCTCGACGACGCGGCCCGTGCGGACGTCATAGTGCCAGCACCACTGGCCGCCCGGTCCGAGACACCGGCAGATCCGGTCGGCGCAGCGGCGGGCAGCGTCGAGCGGTTCGAGATCGGCCGTCATGGCCGCGTAGCGCGCCAACGCCTGGATCGGGTAGACCTGGTCCGCGAAGCACGCCACGTGCCCGCGGAGCCGGGCTGGCGTACCGCCGACGTGATGCGGAAAGAGCTCCGCCTGCGGCCGGAAAGCCCCCATCAGCCGCCGGGCGGCCTCGTCGCGCCAGGGGGCGACATATTCCGGCGCGCCAGGCTCGCAAAACGCGGAGAGCGCCCAGGCGAGCTCAACGGTCGGGAGGGTTTCGCTCTTCGTCAGCAGTTCGCCGACGCGGCCCGCGGCTGCGTCCGTCGCGGGGTGTCGCAACGCGAGCGCGGCCCAGAGGATCAACGCCGTGTCCCCCAGGTTGTCGGTTCCGGGCACTGTGTTCAGCAGCCGGTCGCACAGCTCCGCCAGTGGCCGCCCGCCGAGCGCGGCCTTGGCCTGCGGCTCGGACTCGCGCGCCAGGGCCAGCAGAACGATGGCGCTGTACCGCGCGCTGGTACCTTCCAGGCGCACGCCGCCGTCGCAGCGACGCGCGCGGAAGGCATACAGCCCGTGCTCCGGACGGTACATGCGTTGCAGGCCGCGCAGGGCCAGCTCGCGGAGCTCACGCAGGCGGCGGGACGAAGTCGGTTGTTCGCGTTGCGGAAGAGACGTCATCAACGTGGTCATGCGGGGGATACTCCGGCAGAGGCCGTGTCGGGGTACGCGGCCTTAACGGGAAGCAGCGGCTCCAATCGCGGCGGGCGCTTCGTCAGAAACGCCTGGTGATCGTCACGCCACGCCTGGGCCGGGATCATCCATTGCAGCGGCACGCTCCAGCGCCCCCCGAACGTGAAGAGCGTCGCGAGCAGAATCTTGAGATCCAGCAGCAGCGACATGTGCCGCACGTACAGGATGTCGTAGAAGATCCACTGGTGGAAATCGCCGGCCGACCGCTCGTGGCGGCAAATCTGCCACAGGCCGGTGATCCCCGGCCGCACGGACAGCCGGGCGGCACGCCAGGCAACGCAAATCTGATTCTCGCGGAAGGGCGAGGGGCGTGGGCCGATCAAGCTCATCTGGCCGCAGACGACGTTCCACAATTGGGGGAGCTCGTCGATGTTCGTGGTGCGCAGCCAGGCGCCCAGCCAGGTCACGCGCGGGTCGTTCGCGAGCTTGAATTGGGGGCCGTCGACCTGGTTCCGGGCGTACAAGGCCCGTTGCATGCTGTGGGCGCCGGTCACCATCGTGCGGAACTTGCAGCAGCGGAATACTCGTCCGTCCCGCCCTTCGCGCTCATGCAGGAAGAACACTGGCCCGCGAGACGTGAGCTTCACCAACACCGCCGTCACCAGCAGCAGCGGCGAAAGCACCAGCAGGGCCACCGCCGCCACCGCGCCTTCGCACACGCGCTTGATTCGCATGTACCGCTGCCGGCGGCGTCCTGGTCCGCAGCGCGCGCTCGCCACGTCCTCCGCGGGCGACAACTCGCGCGCCAGCGGTGGGATTGGCCGGCCGGCCGCGCTCTCTGCCTGCGGTTTCGCCGGCCCGCTGCCGGCGCCGCGCGAGTGGTGCGCAGCCCCGAGGTCGCTGCCGCAGAGCAGCTCTTGACGCGCCGTGGTCCCCGACTGAACCGTGGCGCGCGGGGCCACGACGCACTGGGCCAGCACCGCCCGCCGCTGCACACAACTGCCCGCCCCGATGAGAGCCGGCCCCACGATCGTAACGTCGGGCTCGACGGTCGCGCCGGATTGGACAATCACCGGACCGTGCAGCCGTGCCGTCGGGGCCACGCGGCTGCCCGGCCCGCACCAGATGTCGGGCGCTGGCGCGTCGTAATCCGACGGCCGGACCCCGGTCACCGCCCGCCGCACGTGTTGCTCGCAAAGCTGCCGCAGACCTTCCTCCTCCCGCAGGTCGAACGTCCCGCCGGCGAACCCTAGGTCCCGGCTGAGGAAGCCACGCGCTGTGAGCAGGCGACGCAGCGCGACCAGATCGGGCGTCGCGGGAATGACGATCTCCCAGAGCATGGTGACCGGCACGAGCGAGGCGGCGACAGCGCGCGTGTGAAACCACGTCACGCCGTCATAGAACCGCTGCACGCGCCGCACACGCCCCTCCGGGTCCAAATGCACGTATTCCTTGATGCCGTGTCGCACCGGTTCGCGCGCGACGAGGTGTCGCGCCTGTCCGCCGTGGTGGCCCGAGAGGGACCGGCGGCCACGACCTTCGAGGGCGGCCAGGTTCAGCCCCCGCACGGGGTGGGAGCGTGGATCGACGATCAGCAGCCAATCCGACAGCTCGCATTGCCTGAGCAGGGCTGCCGTTCGCGGCCCCGGGCCGACCGGCTCAGACTGCGGCGCCGCGGCCTCCAGCTGCGCGCGATACTCGGGTGTGAGCTCGAAGTCGGTCCAGATCATCGGCGGCTGGTCGCTTAGGGTGGCCAGCGCGCGGCGCAGCTCGTCCAGCAGCAACCCCGTTCCCAGCGGAGCCAGCAGCAGGGAAAGGGGTGCCCCGGGGCGGCGCAGGTAGACCGGCCGCGCATCGAGAAGTACGGGAAGAATGGTCATGGCAAGCGCCTTATTCGGCAGGGGGGACTTCGGGAGCGAGCGCGGCGCTGCGCGGGGAGCGCGCGTCATCCCAATACACTGAACTGTAATACTCGTGGTGACGCGGCGCGCCCATGAAGATGACCCCTACGAACTCGCCGCGCACGCCGCTCAGGCAAGCCAGCGCGCTGTTCACATCCGCCCGCTGACAATGGTCGTCACGCACGACCAGGACGTAGCCGTCGACCTGGTTGGCCAGGATGCGCGCGTCGGCAACCGCCAGCAACGGTGGGCTGTCCAGAATCACAAGATCGTATTCGGCCCGCCAGCGTGCGAGACAGGCTGCGAACCGGCCGTTGGTCAGCAGCTCCGAATCTTCGACGCGGTACGCGGTTCCCGCGGCGAGCAGGTCCAGCGTGTCGCCCTCGAGGCGAACGATGGCGCGGCTGCCCTCGGGTGCCCGCAGCACATCGAGCAACCCCGGTCGGCCGGCCATGTGAGAACCGGACGACAGCGACGGGTTGCGCAAGTCGGCATCCACCAACAGCACCCGGCGCCCACACTGCGCCAGGCTACGCGCCAGGAGCAGAGCGGTCGTGGTCTTGCCGGCTCCTGATCCCGCGCTCGTCACGAGCAGAACCCTGCCGTCGGTCCCCGCCGGGCCCCGGCGCGTGCCATCTTCACCGGCGATGCGCTCCAGGATGGCGGTTCGCACCATGCGCACCGCCTCCGACCGCAGCGCCCGTTCGACCGGTCCGATCTTGCTCGGATCGCGCACCCACGGGAGGTATCCCAGGATCGGTTTCCGCGTCGCGGCCTCGACGTCGTCCGCCCGTTGCACCCGCCGGCTGGTGCTGGCACGCACGTAGCCGGTTCCCAACGCGGCTACCAGCGATCCGCAAGCGGCCAGCGCCAACAACCCGAAGCGGCGCCGTTGATTGCTCGGCTTCGTAGGCGGCAGGGCGGTCGCGCGGACGCTGATCGCGCCGGGCGCTCCGCTCTCGATCTCCCGGTGGGTCTTCCGGGTCCGCACCGCCTCGAACAACTCGCGCTGATGCCGCAGCTCGTCGTCCAGCTTGGCCAGTTCGGCGGCGCTGGCGACCGTGGCATCCACCTCGGCCCGGTGAACCTCGATATCGCGCGTCAGGAGCTCGTCCTGGAAGCGCAGCCGCCGCAGTTGCTCGGCCAGCGCCTCGGGGCTGGCGGCCACTGTCTGGCCGCGCCCGACGGCGTCGGCCGCCAACGGCTGGCGGTCGAGGAGGGCCTGGTAGTCGCGCATTCGCTGCTCGGCGAGCTCGACCGCGCCGCGCAGCTCGGCCATTCGCGGATGCGCCGCGCCGAGCCGCAACCGGGCCGCATCCTCCCGTCCCTGCGCGTCCCGCAACTCGAGCCACAGCCCGCGCCAGGTAGTGTCCTGTTCGTACCGGGCGTGCTCGACGCTCAGTTCGGCCGGAGGTGAGGAGGCCGCATCCACGTCGCCCAACTGCCACTCGACCAGCAAGATTTCCCGCCGCAGCGACTCGCGCTGCGTCTCCAACTGGTCCAGCCGCAGGCGCTGCTCGGACAGAAGCTGCTCGGGCTGCGCGGTGTTCATCGCGCGGAGGTGATCGGCCCGCTGCCGCGCCAAACCTTCAATCGTGGCGCGCCGCGAGTCGAACTCGCGCAGCAGCTCGCGGTACAACTGGTCGTCGGTCGCGCGGGCACTCTCGGCCGCGTACTGGGCATACTGCGAGACCACGGCATTCACGACGACCGCGGCGTCCCTGGGGTCCGCGGCGACGAACTGCACTTCGATCACCTGCGTGCCGCGCTGCGAGCGGACCGAAAGGTCGCTTTCAAGCCGCTCCACCGCGCTCGATGGTCCACCCAGCAGCGGTCGCGGGGGCTGCTGGTACCACTTCGTATTCCGCACTTCTTCCTGTTCCACGGTGCGTTTCAGCACTGCGGGGCTGGCGAGCAGCTCGACCTGGGTGCTGAGATACTGCTGATACAGCGGAATCACGCCGCGGTCGTCCCGCTCGAAGACCACGCGCGGAATCACCGGAGACACCTCGACGATCGCCCGGGCGCGATATTGCGGGGCCACGAGGAGCCAGGCCAACGGCGTCGTCGGTGCCGCCAACAGCACGAAGATCAGCAGCATGCTCCACTTGTAGCGGGCCAGGACTGCCAGCGAGATCCGTGGCCGGCCTTCCGCCGGGGCGGTTTCGCCCGCCGCCAGCGGCGGTGCCGCACTCCACGGGGCCAGCTCGGCCGGCTGCCCCGGCATCATGACCGGGGCAATCGCGCCCCGAGTCGCAAGCTCATTCTCGTTATAAGTCATCGCGGTTTGACCTCGTCGTCACACAGCTTCGGAGAGCGGCTGACGGAGCTTGTCGCGGCCGGACGGCCAGACCTTGGTCGGCGTGCCGCCCGGTCGACGGCTCCGGCGCCGCGTACGGTCAGCCTTTGCCGACGCCTCCGGAGCCGGCGGAGTGTCCGACGCCAGCCGTGTGGCACTGTGACATACCTGGCCGGCGGCGACGCGCGCGCCGTACGCAAGGATGCACTGGTCCACGTGGGCCCCCGCGTCAACATGACAATCGTCCCAGACGACCGAACGGCTCAGAACCGCGCCGGCGCCGATCGTGCAATCGGCCCCGATCGCGACCGGCCCCACGAGCACGGCCAGAGCTTCGATCGTCGTACGCGGCCCGACCAGGATCGGTCCCACGAACTGCGCGGCAGGCGACAGTTGGGCCGAAGCGTGCACGAACCCGGCGTCCAGGCGCCGGTAGCCGGCGAGGTCCGTGCCGCCGTGGGACAACCGCTCCAGGGCGCGGGCGCTGACGGTCAGGTAGCTGCTTTCGTCGATGACGCGCGGGCACTGCTCGGGCACGCAGTGCGCGATCACCAATTCGCCTCGGGCGTGCAGGAGGGGAATCAGGCCTTCCTTCAAGTCCTGATAGCCCGTCTCAGGTACGTGGTGCAATGCCGCGCACTCCAGCACGAACACGCCCGCTGGGGCGAGCCGGTTGTTTCCGCCTCGGCCGGGGGCTGCTTCGGTGACGGCTGCGACCGTCAAGGCCGCCCCTCGGGCCACGTGGGTCCGCAGGACCTCCTGAAGATCGAGCTCCGGCAGAATAGCCCCCTCGACGATAACCAGCCGGTCGGCCGCCAGGCGTTCCGCGACGTCCCGCACACAGCCCGCGGGTCCGCGCGGCGTCCAATCCTCGTAGTACTCTAGCTCCATGCCCAACGCCGTGCCGTCGCCCAGCACGTGTCGCACCAGGCGCGAGGAGCTGTTGGCACAGATGCCCACCGAACACACCGCGCCGTGCCGCAGCCAGCTCAGTGTGTGGCCGATCAGCGGCGTATGCGCGACCGGCAGCAGCGGCCGCGGCAGCAAACCACTCAGCCCCGAATCCTCCCAGCAATGCGTCCCTGCCAGAATGACGCCTGCGGTGCTGTTCATCTCTCATTCTCCCTCCGGCAAGGTGCCGGCGCTTCTCGTTTCCGCGCACAGTTGGGGGGCGAACTCGTCTCGCCGTAGTCGGGCAAGATCATCCTCGCTCGCGGCCTGCTCTTCCGTTGCGGCGGCGCTTTGGTCGGCCGAAACCTCGCCATGCGCCGCTCCCAACTCAATGCGTGTGCGTAACGTCACAGACCCCCGGTGCGAAGTCCGTCCGACAATGGTCAAGCTCGGCGTCTTCTGGTGATACCCCCGGCTCACCCAGCCGCCGGTCGGCTGCTCGCTGCCGTGGAGCACCTGAAGCGACAGCCGGGGGTCGCACTCCAGTACGAGCCGGCCCGCACCGGCGTCGATGGTCAGCCGGTTCGCCTCACGCCGGACAATGCGGCACTGCTCCGCCAGATGGAAGCACACGCTCGCCGTGTGCTCGCCCCCCGCGACAAGCTCGTCTTCTACAAGCAGTTCGCGGGCCACGCCGTCCAGCCGAACGGTACGCCGGTGCACCACCGGGTCGTGCAGCCGCGTGTAGCCGTCGTGCTCGGCGATGATCTGGCCGCCGCACTCGTTCGCGGTCCATGTCAGGCAGCGCGCGTGCGGGCGGGCGCCCCACAAGAACGGCCCCAGCATCTCCGACTGGTCCGTGTCGTCCACGACGACGGTGTTGTGAGCGCGCGTGCTGCGGAAGTAATCGCGCCACGCGGGATATGTGAAGTAGTCGTAGGTGCCGGGATCGACCAGGATGTCCGCACCGAAGGCCCGCAGCGTGAAGCTGAGGGCGTCCGCGTGGCCGTGGGCGGCGATGGTGCCAAAGCCCAGCGGACCACAGTCGAACACCACGCTGATGCGTTCGGGAGAGTCGGCGCGCCCGCTTTGCAGCACATACACGCCCGCGTCCGCGAAGGCCCGGCTGCGGAGCGGCTCGCCGCCGCCACCCGCGAGCCGAGGGTCGTCGAACAGCTTTGCGCCCAGCGCCAGCCACGGACGTGGATCGTGTGGATCGCCCGCGAGGTCCAACACGTACCCGTCATCGCTGTCCCCGAACATCGGCACTTGGTTTCCGCCCTCGGTCAACGCGGCAAGGAACGCGAACATGCCGTGCAGCCGCCCCCAGAACTCCGGCGGAAAGTCGCACCCCGTCCAGCGCCCGGCCAACCCGGCCAGGACGAAGAACTGGAGCGCGAACAAGTGATAGCCGAGGGCCAGCTCGCGGTTGGCGCCGTCCGCGAAAGTCTGTCGCAGAATCTCCTCGGACAGAACCCGGTGGGCGCGCCGGGACCACTCCTCCGCGCCGGGCAGTTCGGGGAAGTATCGGCTGGCGATGAAGACGCCGGCCGCCTCGCCGATGAGGTGGTTGTTGGCTGAGGACCCGCGCGAGTACTTGCGCCGAATCTCCCACGCGTGCAGGTAGACGGCGGCGACGATCCGTCGGTAGAGCGGTGCGGTCAGCACACCCGACGAACGGATCAGGTCCAGCGCCCACACCCAGTTGATGAGTCGGATCGCCAGCTCCAGCGGGCTGCGCCAGTTCATTCCGCGGCCGAACGGACACTGGTCGAGCCACTGCTCCCACTGCGCGACCGCGGCGCGCGCGTACTCGAGGTTGCCCGACGCGCGATAGGCCCGGCCGAGAACTACCAACTGATGGTGCCGGCTCGGTTCCCACACGAACTTGGCGTCGCCGGTGACGCCGAAATCCCGGTAGTCGATCGCGGGGGCAAAGCCCATCGGCGCCGCCACGCCGTGCTTGTGGTCGCGGTTCCAGTCGACCGGGCTCCCCAGCGGGCAGTCGTTGAGGTCGAAGATGGGCAGCCGGCCGGCAACGATCTGGTCGGCCCGCGCGCAGAGATCTCGCAGCGTCCGCTTCTGTAGCGCGGCATCGGCGTCACCCTCCCCGCCGAGTTGCACCCGCGTTACCGCGAAGCCCCCCCTGGGCGGCACCGGCGCGCGACCGGCCTGGCGACGCGCGTAGCGGACCCGCGCACCAAGCAGAAATCGATCCGCCGTGTCCTGAAAGCGGCAGCGGACCCGCCACGCCAACTCAGCGGCGCTCATCGCGCTCAGCCGTCTCCAGTACCACCTTATGGGTTGCATGGCGAACTCTCGGTTTCGTTACGCGGGGCCGGCGTGTCGCGGCGGGCCTGGCCGTGGCGGAGGTGGCGCAGAGCCAAACCGGCCCCCATCGACGTCAGACCCACCACCATTGCCGCGGCTTGCCGCCAGCCAACGCCAGTGGCCCCAACGGCGACAAACAAATCCGCCAGTACTCCCAATCCAAATAGGATTGTCCCCGCCACCGCGACTACGTCGGCACGCAACAGCGCACCCACGGTTACCAGCAACGTACCCGCCAGCACCGCGGCAAGCTGATACGCGCCGAATCCGCGCCGCGCCGGATCGCCGAAATCCCCCGCGAGCAATCCCACGAGCACCAGCACCAGCCCGCCGAGCAATAGCAGCGCCCCGGGGCTCAGGCGTCTGCGCGGCGGCGGCGCGGTTCGCCCCTCATGAAGGTCCAGGGCCTGGTCCGCGCATCGCAAGCAGAACTGCCGACGAACCGGCTTGCCATTCGCATAACCCTGGAGCGCCGTGACCTGCGCGAGGCCGCCGCAGCTCTCGCACACGCGCGCTACCGGGCGGACAGTCCCGCCGTTCGTGTTCGGCGGCCGCGCGAAGGCTCGCTGTGCGTCCGTCGGTTCGATGGTGACCATTCCGGGCTCCGCGTCTGTGCCGCGCAATCGCGACGGGCAGGGCGACACGTGAGGCGCGGGCAAAGCTCCGCCCTCGTCGCCTACGGGTCGTTCCGCCCGTAAGAGATTTCCTTGTAACAACTTATGAGAGTCGGTGGCCTAGTCCAGCGGCTCAAGTTGACCACCGTCAATCTCGACTACCACCGACTGGCCGAGGATCGTCACCGCCAGGTACAGCCGCGTTCGCTGGCCATGACGGAGGACGACGCCCTCGAGTCCGGCCAACGCGCCGGAAGTCACGCGGCATCGCCGCCCCGCGCGCAAGGCGGGGTACACGGCGATCACCTGGTCGCTTTCCACCGCCCGGCGCACGTGACGCAGTTCCTCGCGCAGGCACGCCTGGTCCGCCACTGGCAGAATCTGCACCACCCGGCGGGTACGCCAGGCCATGTCGCACGTCTGCGCGTCGCCGTTCACGAACAGATAGCCGGGAAAGAGCGGCAACGTGACTTCGACTCGACGCGCACGGTAGTGGCGCGTCACCCGTGCCAGCGGCAGATACGTGCGGTAATCCATTCGTTTCATCGCTTCCGCGACGACCTTTTCGGCGCGCGAGCGCACGCGGAGGACCCACCAGCGGCCAAGCCCGTCGGCGAGCCAGTCGTCGTCGGAGTCGGCCGGCCACGTCCCGGGGCCGCCGGTCAATTGGTCCGCGAGTTGGGTTTCACAGCTCGTCATGCTCATACGCTCAGCTACAGTCGCGCTACCTGCGGCACGAAGGCGTGCCGGTGGGGACCCTCGCAAGCGCGGCGCAGTTCGCCCGGAACGCCGGGCTGCACGCCGGGACGGTTACGTTCCTGGCGCGGCCGCTTGTGGTTCAGGTTGTTCCTTCGTGCCCGTCGCCGTAAGGCGAACTCTGAATGAGCATAGCGCTGCTTCTACCGTCCGCACACTAGGAACTTCCGTACGACAGTAAGTAGTTCTACGTAGTCACCCCCGCGTGTCCGTTGAAGAAGGGGACTGCTCACGTGCCGGCGTGCGGCGCGGAAACAGGTGGGGGAGCTGGGCGGCAAACACCACGAGGATGTACACGCTTCCCGCCAGCAGAATCGTAGTTGCGCCGGCCGGCAGGTCCGGGCCGTAGCTGATCGCAAGCCCGGCCGTGGTCATTACCATGCTGAGCACCGTCGATAGAAGCATCAATTGCCAAAGCGTCTTGCAGAAGTGGCCCGCCACCGCCACCGGCAGCGTCAGCAGCGCGATGACCATCACGATGCCGACCACGCTCACCAGGAGCACGACCGTCAGGGCGGTCAGGCACAGGAGCAGAATGTAGTAGACCTCGACGCGCAGACCGCGTAACCGGGCGAACTCCTCGTCGAAGCAGACCGCCAGCAACGGGTGGTAGTACAGCACGCTGATGGCGATGACCAGCACGTCCAGCACGACCAGCAGCCACAAGTCCCCCCGCGTCACCATGAGGATGCTGCCGAACAGGTAGCTCATCAGGTCGACCTGGTAACCGGGCGTGCGCGCGATGAACAGCACCCCCAGGGCCATCCCGATCGCCCACAGGGCCCCGATCACCGTGTCTTCCCGCTGCTTCGCGCGAAGGCTGACCAGCCCGATGATGACGGCGGCCACCAGCGCCGCCACGACGGCCCCCATCAGCGGGTGCAGCCAGGACCATTGGTGCACGACCGCGAGATACCGCGCGGCACCGAGGCCCCCGAGCACACAATGCGCGATCCCGCCCGCGAGATACGTGATTCGCCGCACGACCACGTAACTGCCGACCAGGCCGCAGGCCACGCTGGCCAGCAGGCCGGTCAGCAGTGCGACCTGCAGGAAAGACTGCTCGCGCACGGCGTGGAGGAATTCCATTTACTGCCCGCCGTCAATGCTCGTGATCATGTTGCACCATGTGGACCGCATGGCCGTAAAGGGCCTGGATCGCGTCGCCCGTGATCTCGCTGGCACAGTGGACGCGCACCTGGCGGTTGACGCATACCACGGTCTTCGCGTGCTGGGTCACGAACCCGACGTCGTGCGACACCAGCACAATCGTGAGCCGCTGGTTCAGTTCGTGCAGCAACTCGTGCATGTCGTCCTGCACCAGCGGGTCGAGGTTGGCCGTCGGCTCGTCCATCAGCAGCAGTTCCGGGTCGCACGCCAGCGCACGAGCGATCAGGACGCGCTGCCGCTGCCCGCCCGACAACGCCGCGAACGGCCGGCGCGCGCAATCCGCGAGCCGGACCTCCTCCAGTGCCGCCAGGGCCTTGGCCTTGTCGGCCGCCCGCAGTGGACCGACCAGACCGCTGCCCAGCCGGCCCATCTGCACCACGTCGACGGCTCGCACGGGAAACTGCGGATCAAGCTGGGTGTGCTGCGGCATGTAGCCGATCCGCCGGCGGACCTCGATGGGCGACCGGCCAAACACGCGCACGGTTCCGCTGGTCGGCGTCAGCAACCCGAGAATCAGGCGCAGCAGCGTCGTCTTGCCGCCGCCGTTCGGGCCCACCATGCACACGAAATCCCCCCGCGGTATCAGGAGGCGAACTTCGTCCAGCACCGGCGTCTGCGGGTACGCAAACGAGAGGCGGTCGATCTGAATCACCGCGTCGTCGGGCATGGTCTGGTACTCACGCCGTCCAGCGGCCTGAACCGCAGGCCGGGGCCGCACTACTCGGCCGCCTTCGCCAGCGCAGCCTGGACCTTGGCGGCTATGTCCTCGAGGTTCTTCAGGTAATCCCGGGCCAAATCATCCATCGGGACGACCGCGCCGCCGATCGCGTCTGCGATGGCTTCCGCGGACTTCGCGGGGAACTGCGGCTGCACGAAGATGACCCGCGCGTCCGCGGCCCGCGCGCGCTGGATCAGTGCGGCGAGCTGCTTCGCGGTCGGCTCTTTGCCTTCCACCTCGACCGGCACCTGCTTCAATCCGTAGGCGTCGGTGAAATACCCGAAGGCCGGATGAAAGACGAGCAGCTCGCGCCCCTTGAGCGGCGCGAGCGCCGCGGCCAGGCGTTCATGTACCTGGTCCAGCTCCGCGTGGAACGTCGCCAGGTTGCTTCGATACTCTTCGGCACGGGCCGGATCAAGCTCGATCAGCGTGTCGCCGATGGTCTGCGCCTGGATCTTGACCAGTCGCGGGTCCAGCCAGATGTGTGGGTCAGGCTGGCCCTCCTTCCCATGGTCATGATGCGCGCAGCCGGCGTGATCGTGGTCCGCGGCGAACTCGTCGGCCGTCATCCGGCGCAAGGGCACGCCGGTTCGCGTGTCCACCACCTTCAACCCCCGGAACATCCGCTCGATCCGCGGCACGAGCGCGTTCTCGAAGTCGATACCGATGCGGAAGTAGGCCCTGGCCCGCGACAGCCCTTCGAGTTGGCGGGGCGACAACTCGTAAGCATGCGGCGATTGTCCCGGCCCGACGAGAACTTGTACGTCCACATGCTGGCCGCCGACGCGTTCGACGAAGTAAGCCTGCGGCAGAATGCTCACCGCGACCGTGAGCTTGTCCTGCGGGCCGGACTGCCCGGTTGCTGCCGGACTCAGAACGAGCCCCAATGTCACCAGCGCGACTTGGACGGCAGTTCGCACAATCGATCTCCCTGGCACCTGTGGCATTGGGCTATCAACCCTCTCGCGTATCCGGCTCGCCTGCTTCCTGTGTACAAACCAGACGCACCTCGTGGCATTCCTCGCACTCCCGCAGCGGGTGAACGCGGGCGAAGGTCTGCCAGTGCTTCATCTGGTTCGGCGTGAGCACGCCCGTGCCGCGGCACAAGGGGCAGTGGTTCTCCAGCGCCGACAGAATGGCGGCGCGAATGAACTCCGAGCGATTGGGGATGCTGCGCAGGGACTCCCACAGCGACGCATCGGCCTTGAAAGTGATAACATTGTCCTTCTGCTTTGCACTCGACATCCGCACGCCTCGCGGGCCCTTCCGGAACGCAGCTTTCTCATGATTGTATTACCATGTATTACTGCGTCAACCTGTCGCGCGACTTGATTGATGTAAGGATGATGTTAGCATTATTCCGCCCATTGGGAGGGAATCGATGTTGTCTCCACAGCAGATTGACGAGCACGTGGCCGAGATCAGAGACCGCGTGACGGTGCTGCCCCGCGGGACCGTGGCGCCGGCGGACGTCGCCGCGGTCGCCGAGCGGTTCGGCGTACTGCGCAGCCAATACCGCGCCGCGCCCACCACGATGAGTTCGCAGCTTGCTGCGCTCGCGGAACTTCGCCGGCAGTTCGATACGCTGCTGGATGCCTGTCTGGAACAGGTCGTGGACCGATACCATCAGTTCAGCGAGACTATCCGCCGGGCCGAGCACGAGCGCGATTTCCTGCGCCAGTACCTGATCCACAAGTTCGCGGGGGGCGAACGGGTGTTGCGCGGGCGGGCGGCGGAGGTCGTGGTGCAGGCCGTCACAGGGCGCAGCGTGCCGGCGGCCGGCACGGATTCGCGCGCACGCCTGGAGGCGCTGCTCCAACAGACCAGGCAATGGCTGGCCGTGAGCCAGCTCTCGCGATCGAAGCTCCAGCACGCTCTGGAGGACGCCCACTTCGGCGAGAGGTCGCGCGGTGAGATCGACAAGCTCTGTCCCAAGACGGTCACGCATCGCGTAATCAGTCGGCTCCGGGGCACGTGAGGAGCGGGCCATCCAGGCCGCCGCCGGGTGGACGACTCCCCTGCCGCCGGCCCAGTTTCCGGGGCGTAGGCCACGGCCCCGTGTCCGCCGGGGTCTGCGCGATTTTCCACACCGCCGAGGCGCACAAGTACTTCGTTCACCGCCGTGCAGAGCGGGCTCGCGGCATTACAATGGAACTCGTGCGTGGCGTGCGAATTGCATTGGTTTCAACTGGCAGGCCTGGGCGCAGCCGTTGCGCCCCTGCGATGATCCGTGGGTGGGGAGGCATTCGGGATGTGTCTGGCAGTACCGGCGAAGGTCATTGAGCGCGCGGGCGACGAAGCCGTCGTTGATCTTCAAGGCAGTTCGCTGCGAATCAGCACGGTCCTTACGCCGGAGGTGGCCTGCGGCGATTGGGTCCTCGTCCACGCGGGCTTCGCGATCACGCAACTGGACGAGGCCGATGCCCGGGAGACCTGGGACTACCTTCGGCAGGCATTTCCCGATCTGGTGAACGAAGCCGGCGCTCCCACGGCGGGCGCCGACCGAGCAGGTGGACCGGCCCCGTGATCCTGCCCGTACAAGAAATGGCACGTGAGCTGCGCGACCTGTGCCACGCGCGCCGGGAGCGCATCCAGCTCATGGAGGTCTGCGGCACGCACACCGTCGCGGTCTTCCGGCACGGGCTGCGCGCCATGTTGCCAGAAGCGGTCCGGCTGGTCAGCGGCCCCGGGTGCCCCGTGTGCGTAACGGCCCAGCGGCACATCGATGCGGCGATCGAATTGGCGGCGCGCGAAGGCGTGATTCTGGCGACGTACGGCGACATGATGCGGGTGCCGGGGCGGTTGGGGAGCCTGGAGCGGCTGAGGGCACAGGGGGCACAGGTCCGCGTGGTGAATTCCGCGCGGAGTGCGCTCGAGCTGGCCCGTGCGAATCGGGACCATCCGGTTGTCTTCCTCGGCGTTGGGTTTGAGACTACGGCGCCGGCGACGGCGGCCACGGTGCTCGAAGCAGCGCGGGAGAAGATCGGGAATTTCAGCGTGCTCATGTGCCACAAGCTCGTGGTGCCGGCGATGCGAGCGTTGCTCAGTGCCGGCGACGTGCCGCTGGACGGCTTCCTGGCGCCCGGGCACGTCAGCGTGATCATCGGGGCCGGCGCCTATCGCCCGATCGTCGAACAGCACCATCGTCCGGTGGTCGTGGCCGGGTTCGAGCCCGAACAGATCATGCGCGGCCTGGTCAGCCTGGTGCGGCAGGTCATCGAAGGGCGCGCCGACCTCGACAACGTGTATTCCCGCGTCGTCAGCGACGAGGGCAATCGGGTCGCGCTGGAACTGTTGGACCGCGTCTTCGTGGCGGCCGACACGCCGTGGCGCGAGCTGGGCGTGATTCCGCAGAGCGGTCTGGAGCTGGCGCCGGCGTATCGGCAGTTCGACGCGCTGCGCCGGTTCGACATCGTGCTCGGGGAGGACGAGGACCACCCGCTTTGCCGCTGCGGCGAGGTCATTACCGGCAAGGCCGAGCCGCGCGAATGCCCCGCGTTCGCCGGGCAGTGCACGCCGCTCAGCCCGATCGGCCCGTGCATGGTGAGCAGCGAGGGAACTTGCGCCGCGTGGTACAAGTACGGCCGTGGCGGCGAAGGGCCGGCGACCCACCGATCCGAGGAGCCCGCATGAGCGCGACCGGCGCACCTCTGGGACACGATCGCGTCGTGATCGCCCACGGCGGCGGCGGTGAGCTGATGGGCCGCCTCATCCGCGAGCACCTGGTCCCGCCGCTGCGCAACGAGCGGCTGGCCGGGTTGGCCGACGGGGCCGTCATGTCGTGGCCCGGCGGAGACCTGGTTCTCACAACCGATTCGTACGTCGTGACGCCGCTCGAGTTTCCCGGCGGTGACATCGGCCGCCTGGCCGTGGCGGGGACCGTCAACGACCTGGCCGTGATGGGCGCGACCCCGATCGCGTTGAGCTTGGCGCTGATCCTCGAAGAAGGGCTGCCGCTCGATCTTCTGGACCGCATCATCAAGTCGGTCGCGACCACGGCACACGAAGCGGGCGTCGAGGTCGTGACCGGCGACACGAAAGTCATCGAGCGGCGCACTACCCCGGCGCTTTCGGTGAAAGGGGAACAGCCAGGGGCGGCGGCGCCGCAAGAAGGGCTTTTCGTGAACACCGCGGGCGTCGGACGCCGACGGCCGGGCGTGCGGCTCGACCTGCGGCGCGTCGAGCCGGGCGACGTCATCCTGGTCAACGGCGGAATCGCCGAGCACGGGCTGGCCGTGATGTCGGTGCGCAGCGGAATCGAATTCGAGTCCGTCTTGCGCAGCGACGTCGTACCGCTGAACGGCTTGATCGCCGCCGTGCTGGACAGCGGCGCGGATGTCAAGTTCATGCGGGACGCCACGCGCGGCGGAATCGCGGGCGTACTGGCCGATATTAGTGAAGGATGCGCCCGGACGGTGGAGGTCCACGAGGCGCGCGTGCCGCTTTCGCGGACGGCGCGGCACGCGGCCGAGATGCTGGGACTGGACCCGCTGACGGTGGCGAACGAGGGCAAGTGTGTGTTCGTCGTCGCCGAGAAGGACGCGGCACGGGTGCTCGGTGCCTGTCACGCGCACGCGCTGGGCGCGGACGCCGCCGCAATCGGGCGTGTCGTGGACCGTTCGCCGCCGCTCGTCGAGCTTGTGACGCGCGTCGGCGGCCGACGGGTCGTGCAGCGACCGTACGGCGAGGAGCTGCCGCGGATTTGCTGACGTCTGCCGCTGGAATGGCTGATGCACGAGATGTCTATCGCGACGGCCTTGCTGGAGCAACTGCGGCGAATCGCCGCCGAGCAGCAGGCCGCGCGGATCGTGGAGGTCGAGGTGCACTGCGGCGTGATGCAGCAGGTCGTGCCCGAGTCGCTGCAACTGGCATTCGAGGCGGCCAGCACGGACACGCTCGCGGCCGGCGCCCGGCTCAAGATCGTCGAGACGGGACTGGCGGCCCGGTGTCGGTCGTGCGGCGAGCAGTTTGAGGCCGCGATAGACAACTACCTTTGCCCGCGGTGCAGGACGGCCGACGTGGAGATCGTCGCCGGCCGCGACATCGTGCTGCGATCCGTGGTTTGTGAGGTGTAGCGGCCGGTGCCCCGCCGGCCGTGGTCGGTGAATTCGTATTCTGCGGCCGGCGAGGTGCCGGTTGCTACCGCCGAGGCGGTCAACATGAAGATCAACGTGGTGGAAAGCGTCCTGAAAGCCAACGACGCGGTCGCGCGCGAGAATCGCCGCCGGCTGGACGCGGCGGGCGTGGTGGCTGTTAACCTGATGAGCGCGCCGGGCAGTGGAAAGACCCTGCTTCTGGAGAAAACGATCCCGGCGCTGGCGGCGGCCCGTTGCGCGGTGCTCGTGGGGGACTTGCAGACGACGCGCGACGCGGAGCGCCTCGCCGGCATCGCGGCCCAGGTTACGCAGATCAACACCGGTACGGGCTGCCATCTCACGGCCACGCAAGTGGGCGAGGGCCTGGACAGTCTGGACCTTCGAAGTATTGATTTCCTGTTTATCGAGAATGTCGGGAACATGGTTTGTCCGGCGGCGTTCGATCTCGGGGAGCACCGTCGGGCGGTGCTGCTGAGCGTGCCCGAAGGCGACGACAAGGTGGCAAAATACCCGACGTTGTTTCAGCCGGCGGATGTGATTCTGCTGACGAAGGTTGACCTGCTCGGCGTGCTTGACTATCAGCGGTCGAAAGTGTATCAAGACCTTTCTCGGATCAACACCCGCGCTCCGCGGATTGAGGTCTCCTCCACCACAGGGCAGGGTCTGGATCGCTGGTTCGCCTGGCTGAAGGATCAACGCCGGGCGCAAGTCAGCGACAGCTAGGTACCGGACGTATTCCGGGAGCGAGCCTTTTTGCGGCAAACGGGTAGGTTTGTCGGGTTTCGGAGCGGATCGGCGTGAGTCAGCGAGGACACCATGAGTGACAATCTCGCAACGGTTGTGCGGGACATCTGCCGGAAGTATGGACGCGAGCGCGGACGCCTGATGGATATCGTCCGGGCGGTGCAGGAGAAGTTTGGGTGCGTCTCCGGTCCGGCGATGGACCTGATCGCAAAGGAAGTCGGGGTTCGCCGCGTGCAGGTGGCGAGCGTGGTCACCTTCTACGCCTTCCTGTCTGAGCAGCCCAAGGGGCAAGTGGTCATAAGGTTGTGCAACGACATCATCGACCAGATGGCCGGCGCGCCGGACGTGGCCCGGGCTTTCGAGGAGGAGCTCGGGATCTCGTTCGGACAGACGACGCCCGATGGCAAGTTTTCGCTCGAATACGCGGCCTGCATCGGAATGTGTGACCAGGCCCCGGCGGCGCTGGTCAACGACGTGCCGGTGACCGAACTCTCGACCGATGCGGCCCGGCGGATCGTGCGCGATCTCCGTAAGCACATGGACCCGAGCCGGCTGGTGCATCGGCTGGGCGACGGGAACAACGCCCACGAGCTCGTCCATGCGATGGTGATGAACAACATTCACCTGCGCGGGCCCGTGATCTTCACGCCCGCGAACCGCGGCGAGGCGATCCGCAAGGCGCTGGCGATGACCCCGGCGGAAGTGATCCGGGCCGTCAAGACCTCGCGGTTGCGCGGCCGCGGCGGGGCCGGCTTCCCCACCGGCATGAAGTGGGAGTTCACGCGGGCGGCGCCGGGCGACCGCAAGTACATCGTGTGCAATGCCGACGAGGGCGAGCCGGGCACCTTCAAGGACCGCGTACTTCTGACGGAGCTGCCGGACCGCGTTTTCGCCGGCATGACGATCGCGGGGTACGCGGTCGGGGCCGCCGAGGGGATCCTGTACTTGCGGGCGGAGTACGCGTACTTGCAGCGGTTCCTGGAGGACTTGCTGGACAAACGTCGCGCGGAAAACCTGCTGGGCCAGAACATCTGCGGCAAGGCCGGCTTCAACTTCGACATTCGCATTCAGATGGGGGCCGGGGCGTACGTGTGCGGCGAGGAAACGGCCCTGCTGAGCTCGGCCGAGGGTTCGCGTGGCGACCCGAAGAACCGGCCGCCCTTCCCCGCGCAGAAGGGCTACCTCGATTGCCCGACGGTGGTGAACAACGTCGAGACGCTGGCCTGCGTGACCAAGATTCTGGAAGCGGGACCCGCCACGTTCTCCGAGCACGGCTCGCCCGGCAGTACCGGCACGAAGCTGCTGAGCATTTCGGGCGACTGCAAGGTGCCCGGCGTCTTCGAAGTGCCGTTCGGCATCAAGCTCAGCGAAGTGCTCAAGCTGGCGGGCGGCGAAGATGCCATCGCCGTCCAGGTCGGCGGCGCCAGCGGCCAGATGATCGCCCGCGAGGAATTCGGCCGCACGATCTGCTTCGACGATCTGGCCACCGGCGGCTCGGTCATGATCTTCGGCCCCGAGCGCAACGTGCTCGAAGTCGCCGACAAGTTCATGGAGTTCTTCGTCGAGGAGAGCTGCGGCTATTGCACGCCGTGCCGGGTCGGCAACGTGCTTCTTAAGGAGCGGCTGGAGCGAGTCATCGCGGGCCAAGGCGAGCCGGCGGACCTGGAGTATCTCCAGGATCTCGGGCAGACGATCAAGACGATGAGCCGGTGCGGCTTGGGGCAGACTTCGGCCAATCCGGTGTTGACCACCCTGAAGAACTTCCGCGCGACGTACAACGCGCTCGTGAAGAAGCGCACCGACGGACTCCAGCCGGCCTTCGATCTGGGGGCGGCCGTCGGCGAGGCCGAGACCATCATTGGCCGGAAGTCGGAACACGCGCACGCGTAGCGGCCGGGTACGGCGGCACTGCTCCCGGGCAGTGGCCCAGGACGTATCCGGCGAATTGAGGAAACGACATGAGTGCCACGATCGAATTCGTCATCGACGGCAAGGAAATCCAGGGCCAGCCCGGCCAGACGATCCTGGAGGCGGCCCAGCAGGCGGGCGTGTACATCCCGCGGCTGTGCTACATGAAGGGGCTGGTGCCGCACGGCAGTTGCCGCGTGTGCACCGTGCTCGTGAACGGCCGCCCGCAGTCCGCCTGCACCCAGCCGGTAGCGCCCGGCATGGTGGTCGAGAACAACACGGAGAAGGTCACCGCCCTCCGCCGGAACATCGTCGAGATGTTGTTCGTCGAGGGCAACCACTTCTGCATGTTCTGCGAGAAGAGCGGGAACTGCGAGCTCCAGGCGCTGGCGTACCGGCTGGGAATCGCGGCGCCGAAGTACCCGTACCTCTTCCCCACGCGCGACATCGACATGTCGCACCCGGACGTCTTCATCGACCGCAACCGCTGCATTCTGTGCGGTCGCTGCGTCCGGGCCTCGCGGGACGTGGACGGCAAGCACGTCTTCGACTTCGTGGGGCGCGGCCCGCACAAGCGCGTGGCCGTCAACGCCGAAGTGCGGCTGGCCGACACCAACCTGGACGTGCGCGACAAGGCGGCCGAGGCGTGCCCGGTGGGCGCGATCATGAAGAAGCGGGTCGGCTACGCGGTGCCGATCGGGCAGCGGCTGTATGACCATAAGCCGATCGGAAGCGAGATCGAGAACGGCAAGAAGTGAATTAGGAATGGGGAATTGAGAGTTAAGAAGAGTGCGGCTTCCTCGGATCATTCTCAATTCTTGATTCTTAATTCTGAATTCGAAGGAACCGAGTTATGGCAAAACCCAAGGTTGCGACCACCTCGCTCGCGGGCTGTTTCGGCTGTCACATGTCGCTGCTGGACATTGACGACCGCATCCTGAAGCTGGTCGAGTTGGTCGATTTCGACAAGTCGCCCGTGGACGACATCAAGGAGTTCACCGGCCGCTGCGCCGTCGGCCTGATCGAGGGCGGCTGCTGCAACGAGGAGAACGTCAAGGTGCTGCGCGACTTCCGCGCGCACTGCGACATCCTGATCTCGGTCGGCGACTGCGCCATCATGGGCGGCATCCCGGCGATGCGCAACGGCATCCCGCTCCAGGAGTGCTACGCGGAGGCATACCTCAAGGGGCCGACGGTGCACAACCCCAGCGGGCGGATTCCGAACGATCCCGAGCTGCCGCTGCTGCTCAACCGCGTCTATCCGTGCCACGAAGTGGTCAAGATCGATTATCACCTGCCCGGCTGCCCGCCGCCCGCGGACACGTTGTGGGAAGCGCTGGTCGCGCTGCTCAGCGACAAGCCGGTGCAGTTGCCGTATGAACTGGTCAAATACGACTGATGATGAGGAATAGCGAAGTCATCTCGCCTGTACGGGCTCGCGCCTCGCGCCCGGCGCTCTATTCGCTATTCTGTATTCTGGATTCGCATTCCCCGGAGGTTCGCCGTGGTAGCTAGCAAGACCAATGGCCTCAAGCGCGTCGTCATCGAGCCGGTCACCCGCGTCGAAGGACACGGCAAGGTTACGATCCTGCTCGATGACAAGAACCAGGTGCAGCAGACCCGGCTGCACATCGTCGAGTTTCGCGGGTTCGAGCGGTTCATCCTCGGCCGCCCCTTCTGGGAAGTCCCCGTGCTCGTCCAGCGCCTGTGCGGCATCTGCCCGGTCAGCCACCACCTGGCCGCCGCAAAGGCCATGGACCGCATCGTCGGCGGCGAGAAGCTGACCCCGACGGCGGAGAAGATGCGCCGCCTGATGCACTACGGCCAGTTCTTCCAGTCGCATGCCCTGCACTTCTTCCACCTGGTCTCGCCCGACCTGCTGTTCGGTTTCGACGCCGACCCGGCCATCCGCAACGTCATCGGCGTGGCCGCCAAGTACCCCGACCTGGCGGTGCAGGGTGTCATGATGCGGAAATACGGGCAGGAGGTCATCCAGCGGACGGCCGGCAAGAAGATCCACGGCACGGGGGCCATTCCCGGCGGGATCAACAAGAACCTGTCGATCGCCGAGCGCGACGAGCTGCTCAAGGACCTGGAGCAGATGATCACGTGGTCGCGTGCGGCCGTGAAGCTCGCGAAGGACTACACCCTCCAGCACCTGGAGAAGCTGGCCCCGTTCGGCTCGTTCGACTCGAACCACCTGTCGCTCATCCGTCAGGACGGTGCGATGGACCTGTACCACGGCGGTCTGCGGGCGATCACCGCCGAGGGCCAGAAGATCTTCGACCACGTCGACTACCAGCAGTACAGCGAGTACATCGCCGAGGAAGTCCGGTCGTGGTCGTACATGAAGTTCCCCTTCATCCGCACGCTGGGGCCGGAAAAGGGGTGGTATCGCGTGGGGCCGCTGGCGCGCATCAACACGGCGGATTTCATCGACACGCCGGAGGCCGACGCGGCGCTGAAGGAGTTTCGCGCTGCGACCGGGAACAAGACGTGCAACATCTCGATGGCGTACCACTGGACGCGCATGATCGAGTTGCTGCACGCGATCGAGAAGATCAAGGAACTGCTGCACGACAAGGACCTGCAAGGCAAAGACCTGGTGGTGCGCGGTCAGCGGCGCGAGGAGACGGTCGGGCTGCTCGAGGCCCCGCGCGGCACGCTCTTCCACCATTACAAGGTCAACAAGGACGACCAGGTCGTGATGGCGAATCTGATCGTGTCCACCACGAACAACAATGAGCCGATGAACCGGGCGGTCCAGAAGGTCGCCCGCGACCACCTCAGCGGCCAGAAGCTCACGGAGGGGCTGCTGAATCACATTGAGGTGGCGATCCGCGCGTACGACCCGTGCCTGTCGTGCGCGACGCACGCCCTCGGACAAATGCCGCTTGTGGTGGAGCTGGTCGACCCGGAGGGCAACCTCATCGACCGCCGCGCGAAAGGCATGTAGCGGCCGGCGACCCGCCGGCCGTGGAACCGGTGTGCCACCGCTCTTGAGCCGCAGCACGAGAGGTACGATGTCGTTGGAGCCGAAGATCCTGATCCTCGCCTACGGCAACCCCGGCCGCCGGGACGACGGTCTCGGCCCGGCGCTCGCGGCTGCCCTTGAGGAACGTTCCCTGCCGGGCGTCACGATCGAGGCGGACTACCAGCTCACCGTCGAGGACGCGGCGACGGCCGCCCGGCACGACGTGGTGGTGTTCGTCGATGCGGATTGCCGCGGGCGGGAGCCGTTTTCGTTCCGCCGAATCGAGGCGGGATCGGCGGCGAGCTTCAGTTCCCACAGCGTGTCGCCGCAGGGGGTGCTTGCCCTGGCGCGCGAGTTGTTCGGGGCGGCACCGGCGGGCTTCGTGCTTGGTATTCGGGGTTACGAGTTCAACGAGTTCGGCGAGGGGCTGTCGGACCCGGCGCGGACCAATCTGGCCGCTGCGCTGGCGTTCATCGAGCCCGTGTTACGTGCACGCACCTTTAGCGAAGGTGTCGTCCCGGCGGACCTGGTGGCGGCCGCGGCGGCGTCTTCCGGGGAAGAGTGATGCAAGACGGAAAGCCTGTCATTCTGTGTGTCGACGACGATCAGGACCTGCTGGACGCGCTGCGCCTGGTCCTGGAGAAGAACGGCTACGTGATGGTCGAGGCCCGCAGTGCTGAGATCGGCCTGCGCAAGTACAAGGAAAGCAACCCCGACCTGATCATCGTCGACCTCATGATGGAAGAGGTTGACGCCGGGACCGCCCTGGTGAAAGAGCTCAAGGCGGCCGGCAACACCAAGCCGGTCTACATGCTGAGCTCGGTCGGCGACAACCTGAACGTGACCATCGACTACGCCGAGCTGGGTCTGGCCGGCGTCTTCCAGAAGCCGATCAACAACCAGCAGCTTCTGACCGTGCTGAAGACGAAGCTGAAGACGTAGCGGCCCGTCCGGCTTGCGAGCCGCCGGTTCGCTGCGTCCCCGGGCACAAGTCCCAGCCGGCCCCGCAAGACGCCGGACACCGAGGGGGATGGCCGGCGCATGCATCACATGGGCGTGTGCCGCGCGATAGCTTCCACAACGGGCGATTATGGTCGGATCGCGGTGGAGGTTGCGAGGTTGGAGACGCGGCGGGAGCCCAGCGTCCATTCGGGGACTCCCTCCGGCCAGAGCGAGAGCATGACCGAAGTGTCGTCGCTCACGTTGTCGTATTCGAACGTGATCCCCACGTACCAGCGTGGCAGCCGGCGAACGTAGGACAACGTGACCTCGCCGACCTTGCCCGAATCGACGTCCCACCACGCGCGCACCGCCGTCAGGTGCTTCTCGGTGAGCTTGTAGTTCCAGCCGCCGCCGACGAGGCTCATATCGATGTCGCCGGCGTAGCGTGCGCCGAGCATGTACGACAGGCGCGGATCGCGTTCGACCGCAATCGCGAAGTCATGCCGGTCGAACGAGCCGTCGTTCAGGTCGTAGTTGAAGTCGTACAGGAAGCTGGTGGTGTCGCTCAAGCGGTAGATCAGATCGCCGGCGACGTAGTTGCGCGTGCGGCTGTTCTCCGGCCGCAGCGGGTTGACCCAGCCGTTGGAGATGTCCTCCCGGCCCTCGGTGTTGCCGAACAGGCCCATCTCCAGGTTCAGCGTGAGCAGGTCCACGGTTCGGCGCATCGTCTCGAGGCCGCGCTTCGTCTGCCACGTCTGCCGCACGCCGAGCAGCATGCCGTAGAACGGATCGATCGTCTCGATGCCGTAATCGAAAGGCGTGATGAGCTGGCTGCGCGTGCTGCCGCCGGCCCACCAGAGCGCGTACTGCGGTTGGATGACGTGCCGGATGCGATGCACGTCGAACAGCTCGGAGTTGACGTCATCGTACACCCGGCTGAGGCTCGTGCCGCCGCGGACGCCGTACACGCCCAGCCCGCGCCAGAATGTGCCCTCCTCGAGCGGCTGGCCGTCCCAATACGTACCGCGCAGCGAGGTGAACGGTACGACATTCAGCGCGCCGAGCTTCAAGGGCAGCTCGGCCTCCTGCCGTGCATCGGCCCGGAACGTCAGGTCCGTCCGGCTCCGGTTGTTGAACTTCCAGTACTGGATCGCGTGGCGGTCGTCCGGCAGGTAGCGCACCATGCCCACGCGCGACTCGTGGTACAGCACCACCGGATCGAGGAACGTGTCGCCGATGCGGCGATAGGTCGCTTCCGGCAGATGCTCGGTCTGCGTCAGGAAGTCGAGGATTCGCCAGTTGGCGAGCAGGGTAATCGCCTGGTTCCCCTTGGCGTGTTTCAGGTAAAGGACGGTCTCCTGCTCCTTGCCTTCGAACCACTCCTCCTTCTCCCACTCTTCGAGGTAGAAGTCGTCGCTGGCGTAGGCGGCCTCGATGGTGGCTTCCCAGCCGTAGGGCAGGTAGTGGCGATGCCGCCAAAGGACCCGGCCCCGCGTCTGCGTGCTCGGCTCCTCGAACTGCCGGCGGTATGGGCCCAGCCGGTCTTCGCCCTGGTCGTAGACGAAGTAGCTGCGCAGCAGGCCATAGTATTTCTCGCGCTCGTAATCGACGTCGATGCCCACCGCTGGGCCGCGCTCCGAGTAGTAGTCCAGCAGCAGCGACGCATCCACCCCTTCGGGCGGCTGAATCCCGAGCAGGTTGAACAGGTGCCACGCCGATTCGAACTGATACCCCAGCCGGCTGCTGTAACCGGAGCTAATGCGGCGGAGCAGCGTCTCGCTGGATTCGAGCCGGCCCTTGCTGTAGGGCCACCAGGCGAGCGGCAGGTTGCCCACGTTGAGCGTCGCGTTTCGCATCTCGTACGCGCCGGTCGAGGGTCCGGTGGCCCGGCCCTCGGCGTCGCGCTTGGTGAGGTCGCGGACGTAGACCTTGTCCGCCCCGACGTGATAGCTGGGGGTGTAGAACTCGCTGGTCGTCACGCGGGCCTTCTCCGCGGAGAACTCCCGCGCCGAGAGCTGCCGAATCTCCGCCGCCCGCACGTACAGCGGTATCTCGCGGACCGGAATGTCCGCCCGGAAGACCGCATCGAGAATCAGCGCCCGGTCGTGCTCGAAGTCGTAATACAGCCGGTCCGCGCGGACGAACCGGTTGCCCAGCGACAGAACCACGTCTCCTTCCAGGTACACCGCCCGAATGCGGCTCTGCTGCCCCGCTTGTCCCCACCCCAACACCGCCTCGGCGGGCAGTACGCCGGGCACCGCGGTATCCGGCACCGGCGGCTGCTCGGGCGGCGGCTGGGGTGCCGGCGCGGGCGGCGGCTCGCTGCGCTGTTCGCCTTCGAGCTCGGCGCCGAAGAACGCCGCCGTTGTGTCCTCCGTCGGGAAGACGACGGCGTGATCGGCGCGGATTTCGAGTACCGCCGCGTCCGGGCCGCCGCTCTGCGAGAAATACACGCCGCCCGTCGCCACGAAGACCCGCTCGCCGTCCGGCGTCTCGGCGGGCTCGATGTTGGGCAGATGGTAGCGGACCACGCGCTGGGGGCGCTCGACCTCCGGGGCCGGCCCCGCAGGACGCACGATCTCCGGCGCACCGGCCGGCGGAGCCTCCTCATGCTCCTCCAGCGCAAGCCGGTCGCGCAGTGCTTGCTGATAGAGCGGCGACGCCTCCAGGTTCTCCGGGGCGTACGCATCGTGGTACTTGATCAGCCGGCCGCTGGTGCGCAGGCCGCGGACCAGCAGCACGGAGTCTTCGGTGACGGTGCCGCCCGGCTCGCGAATCGCCGCGTTCTCCGAGAGGTAGACGGTAAGCGCGTAGAACTTGCGGCCGCGGTCCGTTTGACCGGGTTCGAGCCACACGACCGCGTTGTTGGATGACAGCCGGCGCTGGCCCATGTCGAGCCGGAAGCCGCCGTTGAACATGAGGATCAGGCGGCCCGTCTCGTCACGCCATTGGCGCACCCACCGCCCGCGCATCTCCAGGTCCGCCGCACTGACCTCCGACGCCAGCAGCGGCTCGTCGCTGAAGTCGAACTGGGCGGCTGCCGGGGCGGTTCCCGCCACCGCGATCAACAGCGCACACCAAGCCAGGCGCGCCCGGTGCGCGCAGCACGCGCTGCGCCGGGCGATCGGCGGCGAGATGACGTTAGGATCGGACCGCACCAATGGCTCTCGACCGAAGCGAGTTCCAACGCACAGGGAGCCATTATCGGGCTGCCGGGCCGGCGGTCAATGGCCGCCGTTGGGAGAACATGAAAGCCCATGAAACCCAGCGGCGGGATCGGGGACGAGAGCCGCTCCCCATCAAGGATGCGTGCCGGGACGTGCCCCTGGCCCGGTCCTGCCGCGCGAACCTCGATCGCTTGGCTGCACGCGCATGACCGCGCACGGCGATTCAGTCCGCCGGACGCGTGCGCGGCTTGCCGGGTCCGTTGCGGACCGCCGCCGCTCGCGACGGCCAGAGCACGTGGCGCACGACCGCGGCCGTAGGGATGGGCGGAAACTGCATGCGAAGCCGGTACAGCTCGAATTGTGCCGGATCCCAACCCAGACGTTCGAAAACGTAGCGGGCCATCTCGCCGTAGCGCGGGACATCCGGCGTGTGGACGACTTCGAGGCCGCAGCCGGGCGTTTCTACCCGCTCGAACACGGGCAGCAGTTGACCGTCGGCAAACCGGGCTGGGTCGACGAGATTGGCGTAAAGCCGTACTTCGCGCGGAGCTGGTGGGAAAAGCCCCTCGTGGATGAACTGGTCAAAAACGAGGACTTCGCAGGGCGTGGTGACCCATACGCCCCAGTCCATGTGCTGCGTGTGCTTGCTCTTGTACGTACGCGCGGTCTCGCGGGTCAGCTCGCCGGTCACCAGCGTCAGGGCTCCCGTCTTCCCGACCGCGGTTTCCACCAACTCCTCGATCACCCAGCCCGAGGCGTCCAAACGCCGGCGGAGTTGAGGCAGCGGGGTGGAGCAGAATTGCGGCAGCAACGGCACTCCAGACGACGCGCCTCCCCCGGGGGCGACGGCCAAGGGCTCACGCGCCTCGGGAAAACGCTGCCGGTAGTCGTCGTCTGCCGTGCGGGTCCGGGCGATCACCCACGGGACATTCGGCCGGTTGCGCCGAAATTCGACCAGGCTGTGCAGGCGCGCCACGTCGAACCAGCCCCGTTTGGACGAGGGATACACAAAGGCCGCCACCAGGTGCGCTCGGGCCTGCGCGCCGAAGATGGCGCTGTTGCCCGTGAACGCGGCCTTGCGGGCCGTAAGCTGGGCCGCTCCGTTCAGGTCCGGCGAACAGGAACCCAGCATCATCTCCAGCGACGCGCGGTCGCCCGCATGGACGGCCACGAAGCGCTCAAAGTCGGTAAAGGCCGTTCTGGCGCGCTCCACGAGAGGGGTAGGGACGTGGCGCGCTACCGCCGCCTCGAGGAACGTCTTCACCCCGCCCGGCGGGGGCATGAAGCGGGCCGCCACAAAGGGACTTGCATGGCACGCGACTTTCGCGATCTGCCAACCCAGCTTACGGTGGACGTGGAGTGCATCGCACACGTCCTTCACGCGCGGGCCGTAGCCGCCGGCAGCCTCGAGGACGCTCACCAGCGCGCTGCGGACTCGCAGCAGGATGTCGCGCAACTCTTGCTCAAACGCCGGCGCTCGCCGGGTTGTGGTAGGTGCCATAGTCACCCGTTCGTCCGACACGCGACTGGCTCCTGCGGCGGTACGCGGTCTCCGCAGAGGAGCCAATTCACCCGCACAACCAGCGCTTGCGGGGACGAGCGGTGACGTTACAGCGCCCCGGAAATCATTGCAATGGTGCGCCATGCGAGCAATCCGGCGCGGCAGTTTGTGTAGCGCTGACGGTCCGCGGGAGCTGGCCGATCTGCCGTCTGCATGAGCGGCCAGCTCCGCGCGCGGGTGGCATCGAGCGGCAGGTTGCCCGTGGCGGAACCGCCCGCTGCCGACCGCGGGGGCAGAAAGGAGGAGCCGGCGGACACGCGCCTCGCCGGCTTCTCCTGCTCCAGCATGGCCCGGCCAGCAACGTTCGGCAGTTCCTTCTGCGGGCTCTCGGGACCAGGCAACTCCAGCCCTTCGGCTGCGTGCGGTGTGATCGTTCCCGCGCAGCTCCGGTCCCAGCTCAACTCCGACGCCCAAACACCGCCAGCCCGGCCAGTAGCAGGACCAGCGCTTGCGGCTCGGGCACCACGTCCACACGCAAGGCGCCGGGCCTGCCGTATGTCAGGGCGCCCCACGCGTCGGTGTCGGAGTTGCGCGTCCTGCGGGGGACCGACAACGACGAGTCCGGAGCGTAGCCCCACCCGACTGTCCCCGTCGCGACGGTGATCCAAAGCCAGTAGTTCTCGCCGGCGTCCAGGAGTGGCTGGTTCTGACTGACCAGGTGAGTCACGGGACTGCCGCTTGACCCGGGAACGCTGGCCACGAACCACTCTTCCAAGATGTCCGCGTACGTCGGGCCCGCGAAGTTGATGTTGTTGGCCACACGTATTGTCACGTTACCCCCGCTCAGAACATTGAAGATCCCCAAGTAGACGTCGGTCAGCGGACCGCCGGCTTCTGCGGTGAACGATTGAGCGTGTTGCTTGGGCCCGAGGTACCCACCCATAGCCCAGGACGTCCCCGTGAGGTACTCGAACCCGTCGTTGCCCGGTCCGAAGTTGTTGTAGGCCATGATCGTATCGGCTGTGGCGACGGCACCGCACGCGGCACCGACGAGCGCTATGGCCCACCAGCGTTTGCGATTACGGAACATTTGTCCTGCCTCCTCTGATCTGTGTGAATGCCCGTCCATGAACGAAACGGCGCGCACGAGCGAAGCTCGCCTCTAGCGACGCCGCACGACTGTCAGCAGCCCACACAGCAGCAGTGCCAATGACGCGGGTTCGGGAACGATGTCCACGCGCAGGGCGCCGGCCCTGGCGTCGCCCAGCGGTTGCCACTGCCAACCGGAGTACTCGTAGGTACGCTGCCGCCGCGGTACGTACTCGTTGAAAATGTTCGGCGCCCAGGCGCCATTCCCGTTGTTGTCGAATCCGACCCAGATCACGTAGCTCTGTCCGGCTTCCAACGTCGGTTGCAGCGCACTGACCAGGTGAGCCGGCGCCCCCTGCGAGCCGGCGAACGGAAGCGTCGCCGGGTTCACCAACCATTCTTCTACAACGTTCGCCTCCGTCGGCGGTTCGAAGTTGTTGTTGGCGCAGAGCCGCACGAACATGTCCTTATATGGCGGGATCACCCTACGCAGGGCGATATAGATGTCGGACAGCGGCCCGCTGTCGCTCGGAGAGAACCACTGCGCGTTCTGGACAGGGTCGAAGCCTGAACCCACCCCGGCGATCATCCAAGACCACCCCGTGTAGACTTCAAACCCGTCGTTTCCCGGCCCAAAGTTGTTGTAGACCGTGATGCCATCGGCCAGGGCGGCCGTGCTGCACGCGACCGCGACCACCAATACGAGCGCCCAGATTCTGTTCGTCGACATGTCCTGCCTCCTCTGAAATGCGCCTCCGGCTCCCCGCCGCGGACACGCGCCGCGCACGCGGGCACCTTGGCTTCGGTTCCGACGGATTCTTCGCTGAGGCACTGCGGCAGCCTGCGCCGCGCTCGCCGGGAGGAGCAGCACCCGCCGCCGACGCCCCTCAACGAACTACTCTTCTCCTCTCTGCAATCTTCGTCCACGCCGGCGCTCCCGCGCCGGCGCCTGGCTCCATCCGCCAACCAGCGGCTGTCCCGGATCGGGCCATCTGCGGTCAGCGGCCCGCGGCAGCACGACCGCCCCGTTTCTTCCTTCGCCCACGGGACCGGACGGCTGCGCGGGCTCCCGCAGTTCTTGCACTTTACAGGAGCGGAGAGTCTCTGTCAATACGATTTCTGAAATAATATCTCATATCGTATCTAACAGCCACACGCCGCGCGGCGCCCGTCCGCGGTCCGGGCGCCATCCGTCCGAGAGACCCGCTCGACGTTGCCAGCGCTGCCCCCATGCCCGGCTGGGAGCCGAGCGGCGCGCGGGGCTTCATTCTGGAAGGGTTACGTTGCGGGCGCCTGCGCCGGACGCAGCCCGCAGCAGCCTTCGAGTTGACATCTCCGGTCTCCCATGATGCAAGCCGAGTCATGGGGCATCGCAGGATCGTGGTGACTGACCAACCTCCCATTCGCGCTGGCGCCCCGCGCAGCCCACAACGTTCGCCGACGGGAGGTGCATGCGTAACACCCGGAGTCGCCGACGCTTCGCCGTCGCAGCACTTACGTTCGCGGAAGAGGAAGGATCCCGCACAGGCCGGACACCGACGATCCTCGGCATCAACCTCGTCGGCACACCGTTACGGCGCCGGCGAGGATGCCGCGGCGGAGTCCGGAATTGTCCAGCCGCGCTCGGCGAAGTAGTCAGCGAGTGCCTGCGTAAAGGAATTGGCAGTTTCCAGATCGTCCCAGAAGTCGCGGCAGAATTGCGACAATAGCTGCCAAGCCGTCGCTAGACCCTCATCCACCGGCGGCGTCCGGCTCTCCAGCGGCTCGTTCTCCGGCGGCTCCTGACCCGGTTGCCAACCGCTGTCGTAAACCTTCACCCATTTGCCATCAATCCTGCGGAAGATGACAATTCGCCACTCAGGCGGATTCGGCCTCGTCAACAGGCAGACTTGCCAGTTGCCGACGGTCTTGCAGTAGCAAGACTGCATCGCGTTGCCTTCGAGATAGGCGTAGATCCCACCTCCGCCCGGCGGCCAGGCGGATGCCTCAGCGGGTGGCGGCAACGGATGCTCATAAGAGGCCCCGTGTCCGACTTGGTTCTCCGTTGGCACCGTCACTGACGAGCCGTCGGCCCCGCTCGACAGAACGCAAACGGTGTAGACGGGCGCACCGTCAATTGCCGCCGTCAGCGTACCGTCCATGCCGAATTCCGCGGGGAAGAGCCAAACGGCATAGTTCGTCGCAAGCCCCGTCTCCTCAACGTCGAAGTGAATGGCGTACGTACGCTCGTCGAGTTGCGCCTCGGGCGCGTCCGATACGATGATGGCCGCCTGCTGCTGGGCCAATGCTGGCACAGCCAAACAGCACGCCAATCCACACAGCACACTTCGCCACCCGTTCATGGTCCTTCTCCTTGTCTTGCACCGAACGTCGCTTGATGCACAGAAGTCCGCTTAACAGCCACCACTCTTCGCAACTTGGAATTGGGGCCGATTCGGCGAGTTCCAACGCCCCACGCGGCAAGCCGACGAATTGCCTCGGCTGCCGTTGAGGGACAGTCCGGACAAGGAAGCTCTGAATCGCTTAGCAGTCCGTTGAGAAGGGGTACAGGCCCCGCGAGAAAACCACGCAGCGATGCGGCAAGAGCCCGCCGGCGCGGAGCCAGTCCCCTCTTTCAACGGGCGCCCAGACGGAAAGAGGACCACCGACGTACGCTCCAAACAGGAGACTTACCTTCCATCGTTCCATAACGTGCACGGCAATAGGGGTTCGCACGTTCAAACTCGGTCTTAGCACCGCGCCGCTCGTGGTCTGCTGGCGCGCACCGTGTCCTGTCACGAACTGAGCACGCCGCTTTTTGAAGTGTGTCACACCAGGCCGGAAAGGCAAGAAGATTCGAGGACTCAACGCCATGTCGAACATAAGCGTTTGTCTGACATAGCGTTGCATGAGCTGACAATCCGCCAGAAAGCCGCGCTTCAAAAATGAGTCCGATAACCACGTGCGGTTCTGGCCGCGCTTAGGGCTGATTCCAGAAGGCCGCAACCTGACGTCATGGTCCCCTTGGGGGCCAAATGAGACGCCGCCGCTTCGCATCGCGAACCGGCTCGCGGTGTCCTGCTCGCTTCCCCTTCATCTGTGCGAGCGCCAAACACCTGGTGAACGCAAATCTCCGTCGCTCCAGTGGGCCCTTTGGGATCGCCCACCACCCCGTAGCGGCCCAGCTCACCTACCTGGGTCTTTGCGTGCAACAGTACCGCGCGCGGTTTTCAGGATTCCGTCCAGCGGAACCGCGGGCCCGAAGTTCGTGCGCAACCCGGCCGCGGCCGGCTGCCAGCGTCCGATGATCAGCGCATGCCCGTTGCCTGCTGCTGGAGGGCGGCGATGCGCTTCTCCAGCGGCGGGTGCGTGCTGAATAGCGACGTGATACCGCCGCCCGACAGCGGCTCCACGATATACAGGTTGTGGAACGCGGGGTTCGTGTTCGTGGGCGTCCGCTCGTTGGCGCGGCCCAGCCGGGCCAGGGCCGACGCCAGCTTGAGCGGATCGCCGCACAGCTCCCCGCCATACGAGTCCGCCGCAAACTCCCGCTGCCGAGAGATGGCGGCCTGAATCAGCCCAGCCGCCAGGGGTGCCAGAATGAACATGGCGAGAGCGCCCACGGCACCCAGCGGGTTGTCGCGGCCGCGCCCGCCGAGCATCAGCATGTAAGCGACCATGCTGATCATGCCCGCGAGAACGGCGGCGATGGTGCTGATGAGCACGTCGCGGTGCTTCACGTGGGCAAGCTCGTGGGCGATGACGCCCTCGATCTCGTGGGGCGGGAAGTTCTGCAACATGCCGGCCGTGACGGCGACGGCCGCGTGGCGCGGGTTGCGCCCGGTTGCGAACGCGTTCGGCGCCGTCTGCGGGCACACGTAGACGCGCGGCATCGGCAGGCCGGCACGCAGCGCGAGCCGCTCGACCATCTCGATGAGCTCCGGCATCTGCTCGCGCGTGATCTGGCGCGCCCCCATCGCGGCCAAGGCGATCTTGTCGGAGAAGAAGAACGCGATGCCATTGGCCAGCACGCCAAACAGGAACCCAACGATGACGCCCTGGGAGCTGCCGCCGGCGGCGAAGTAACCGATGGCGAGGCAGAGCCCCATCAGCGACCCGAGTAAGACTGCGGTCTTCACGTTGTTCAGCCAACGCATCGTCAGTACCTCCACAACACTCCCGCGGCGCCCGGCCGCAGGCGCCGCCTCCTCGGCCCTTACGGCAAGCGCCGTGCCACCGGAGTTCCCGCCCGCACGAAGGCCGGGAATCGACACAACCCGTTTGCTGTATTATAGTTCGCACGAGCGGGGCACCGGTTCGCGCCGGCGGCCGGCCTCCGGCGACAGGCGGTGCCTGCCAGATTGACCGATGGACGATGCAATGGTGTCCAGACCGCTCGCGCGCGTCAAACGAGGGCGCATCCGCGGCGCACGTTGTCTGCTACTGCCGGCGCTGCTCGGGCTGGCATGGAGTTGCGAGCGGCAGCTCCCCACGAACCGGCACGACGCGATCACGGGTGTGGTCCAGTCCCAGCAAGTGGAACTGGGGCAGCTCACGATCCGCCCGATCCCCGGGCGGCCGGAACTGGGTGAGAACCCGACGGTCCAGTGCCTGCTCAGCACCGACGCCGAGGTATACGTTAACGACCAGTACAGCGCGCCGGATGCGATTCAGGTCGGCGACACCGTGGAGGTGATTGGCCACCATGACGCCAACTCACGCACCGACCGGTTCCTCGTCTGCCTGGTTCTCATCACGCGTCCCGCGCCGCTGCCGCCCGCGCCCGATCTGCTGGCTCCCAGCAGCGACAGCGGCGCCCCCGTCCCCGCGCCACAGGACTGAAGACGCCGTGAAGAAGGAACTCGCTTCCCGCGCTGCCCCGCCTGCAAGTCGTTCCCGGCGCTCCGTTGCTCCGCGCCCGTGGCTGCGCACGTCCCGCGAGGCAGGATAGGCGAACATGACCCGGCCCTCCCTCGTCAACACCGCCCTGTTCTGGCTGATGCTCCTGCTGGGGACGGCGGCATTGGCCCCGTGCCTGGTGTTGCCGGCCTGGCTGGAACGTCAGGCGCAGCTCGAGTGTCTCCGGGCGCGCGCGGCGTACCTCGAGGCGCTGCAACAGCGTTTGCAGGTGGTCCGCAAGCAGATCGAGCACGTGAACGACGATCCCGCGTACGTCCTGCGGCTGGCCGAGCAGGATTTCGGCAACGCGATCAAGGTGCCGGAGGTGGAGACGATCTGGATCGACAACGGGCCCGCGCCGGGCGAAACGTCCGCGCCCCAGCAGCGCTCGCCGACCGTCTCCGCGGGCGCGGCGCCGGAACTCTGGCCGGAATTGGGCGTGTTCGTGGAACGGGCGATGCAGCGCTACCCGCAGGCGCACTTGTTTGTCGATGAGCGGACGCGGCCGTGGCTGATGGGCACGGGCGGAATGCTGATCCTCGCCGGGATTGTGCTGCTCGGCGCGGGCGCCAACCGCCCGGAGGACACTGCGAGAGGCGGGATTCGAACCCGCACGGGTCGCCCCGCCAGAACCTAAATCTGGTGCGTCTGCCAATTCCGCCACTCTCGCGGGCGCTTCATCTTAGCACGTACGCCGTCGTTTGCATCCGCCGGCCGCGCCGCGCTGCCGGTCCGCGGGGTGCATAGTGGCCGCGGGTGCCCCGCGCGGCTACACTCCCTCGCGGTTGCCCGCGAGCCGGAGATGACCATGCACGACAAGCCGGACGACCTCGCGCCGCCCGGAGAGCCGACGCTGGGCGAGGTGCTGCGCGACACGCGCAGCGCGTTGCGGCGGTTGGGTCCCGCCGGACCGCTCGCGCTGATCGCCTCCACCTTGCCGATGATCGGCTTCGTGACGCTCGCGTCGATGTTCAACCTCATCGGCCCCTGGCTCAGAGACCTGGGTACCCCGGGGCTGATGATCTACATCCTCGGATTCATGCTGACTGCGGGCCTGGCCATCTTTCCCACCCACATTCAATCGGCGCTCGGCGGATGGACGTTCGGGTTCGCCGCCGGCGCACCCGCGGCGTGTTGCGGCGTACTGGGCGCGGCCCTCGTGGGGTACGCGGTCGGTCTTCGGGCGACCGGCCAGCGGGCCGTGCGGTTGATCGCCGAGAAGCCGAAATGGAAGGCCGTGTACGACGCGCTGGTCGGCAGCGGGTTCTGGCGGGCGTTGCTGATCGTCTTGCTCGTGCGGCTGGCGTTATCGCCGTTCGCGCTGACCAACTTCCTCTTTGCCGCCACGCGGGTACACCCGCTGGCGTATGTGATCGGCACGGTGGTCGGCCTGGCGCCGCGTACCTGCGCGGTCGTGTTCTTCGCAATGGGGCTTCAGGAGGTCACGGCGGAAACACCGCACCGGCGGGCTTTGTGGCTGATCGGGCTCGCCGCCACGCTGGTCGCGGTTTTCGTGATCGGCCACCTGGCCAACCGCGCCGTGGCCCGGGTGACCAACCGTCGCGGCCAGCCGACGGCGTAGGTCTCCGTTGAAATAGGGGACTGGCTCCTCGCCAGCGAGCTTTCGCGGTAGCGCTGCGTGGGTCTCTCGCGGTGCCGGTACGCTTTCTCAACGGGCTGGCAGGGGTGCCGTCGTCCCTCGGCTGAGGTTCGCGACCGGCTTCCCATCAATCTTTCGGAGGCACCGGGCCGGCGAGGAGGGCGTATTCCTCCAGCGGCGTGCGGTCGCCGGTTGCAATCACCTCGCAGTTGAGGCGGACCCTCGGCATCTCCGCGTTGATGAAGCGGCGTGCGACGCGCGCCTTGCGAGCACGGAGGGCGGCGAGCCGGTCCGAGCCCAGCATGGGCTGGACGCCGGTGCCGCAGCCGGGCATCGCGAACGGCACGCGCGCCGCGGCGGCCTGCTGAAGGAAGAGGTGACCGATGTACACCGCGGCGGCGGCATCGACCAGCTTGCGGCCGGACAGATCGAGGTAGTCCGTACCCTGGCTTTTCACATACGCGATCGCCTTGAGCACCTCCTCGCGCCCGGCGATCAGCTTCGCCTTCAACTCCGCCAGCAAGGGGTCGGTGTACTGAAGCTCCTCGAACTCCGCCATCCGCCGCTCGAAGGCGCCTGAGCACACCCCGCGGACGGCGGCGACGACCTGGAGCTGGCTCGTACCCTCGTAGATGTTGGTGATGCGGGCATCGCGGAGGTATCGCTCGGCGGGATAATCGCGCATATAGCCTGAGCCGCCGAGCACCTGGATCGTCGTGTCGGCTACGCGGTTGCACATCTCCGACGCGTAGTACTTGGCCATCGGCGTCAACATGCCGTTGAGGCGCTTGAGCGTCCGGGCCAGGTCCTTGCGCTGCTTGAGTTCTTCCTTGCTGGCGGGCGGGGCGCCCACCCCGCCCTGCAACTCGAGGACCAGCATGTTGTTGTTCTCGAGGTCGCAGATCCGGCTGGTTTCGTAGGTCAGCGCGCGGGCGGCTTCGAGCTGGATCTTCATGTCCGTGACCATCTCGGCCACCGCGGGCAGGCGCTCGATCGGCCCCCCGAACTGCTTGCGCGAATTCGCATACGTCCGCGCCAGCCGGTAGGCGGCCTCGGCGATGCCGAGCGACTGGGCCGCAATGCCGACGCGCGCCCCGTTCATCAGGGCCATGACGTAGGTAATCAGGCCGCGCTGCCGCTGGCCGATCAGCTTCGCCGGCAGGTCGTCGTACACCAGCTCGCAGGTCGGCGAGCCGTGGATGCCGAGCTTGTGCTCCAGGTGCCGCACGCGCACGCGCGGACTGCGGTCGGACACGAACAGGCTCAGGCCGCGGCCGTCGGAGATGTCCGGCTCGCTGCGGGCCAGTGTCAGCAACACCTCGCCGCAGCCGTTCGTGATGAACCGCTTCACGCCGCGGAGATACCAGCGCCCGTCCTCGTCCTCGATGGCGCGGAGGCGGATCGCCTGGAGGTCGCTGCCGGCGTCGGGCTCGGTGAGAACCATGGCGCCGGTGACCTCGCCGCGCGCGAAACGCGGCAGGTATTCGTCCTTGATCGCGTCGTCGGCGAATGCGTTGATCGTTTCGGCGATGCCCTGGAGGCCGAAGATGTTCATCAGCGACCCATCGGCCCGGCTGACCATCTCGATCGCCATCGTGTAGACCAGGTTCGGGCAGTTCAGGCCGCCGTACTTGCGCGGCAGGGTGAAACCCATCAGGTCGGCCTGGGCGAGGCTGCGGAGGTTGTCGGCCACGAGGGGGTGCAGGGTGACTGTGCCATCCTCGTTGAGCGTGTTGCCCTCGTCGTCGATCTGCTCGGCGCGCGGCGCGATGGTGTTGCCGGCCACGTCGCCGACGATCTCGAGGACGCGCCGGTAATTGTCGGCCGCGTCGGCCTCGTCAACGGGGGCGTAGTCGATGCCGGCCTGGGCGTCGGCGAAACCGCGCTCCTGAACGCGGGCCAGCTCGCCCAGGTCGAAGTGGTCGAAGAGGAACAGGATGTCGTCGTTGTCGAGGAAGAAGTTGGGCATGGCAGCCTCTCAACCCCCCTCCCTCCTAGGGAGAGGGTAGGGTTCTCTCTTCACTCCCCCCGCTCCCTGCCAGGGAGGGGGACCGGTCACCGCTACTCCTTCGGCCGCTCCTTGATCGCCTTGACCATCATCGGAATCACCTGGTTCAGGTCGCCGACGATGCCGTAATGGGCCACGCCGAAGATCGGCGCCTCCTTGTCCCAGTTCACCGCCACGATCTTGGCGGACTCCTCCATGCCGGCCCGGTGCTGGATCGCGCCGCTGATGCCGCACGCGATGTACAACGCCGGCCGGACCGTCGTGCCGGTCTGCCCGACCTGGTGGGCCTTGTCGATGAACCCGCCATCGACCGCGGCCCGCGACGCCCCCACGGCCCCGCCGATCGCGCCCGCCAGATCGTGAATCAGCTTGAAGTTCGCCTTGCTGCCGACGCCGCCGCCGCCGGCGACGATCGTCCGCGCGCCCTTGAGGTTCACCTTCCGCGGCTCGCGGTGCCGCTCGATCAGCCGGACCGCGAAGTCCTGCTCCTCGAACGCGACCTTCTCCGCGACAATCTCGCCCTTGCGCTGCAGGTTCGGCTCGCGCAGCGGCATGACGCCCTCGCGCACGGTCGCCATCTGCGGCCAGCGCTCGGGATTGATGATCGTGGCGATGATGTTGCCGCCGAACGCCGGTCGAATTTGAAGCAGGAGGCTCTTGTGCGTCGTCTTCGCGGCCGGGTCGGGCACGTCGGCGATGTCGAGGTCGGTGCAGTCGGCGGTCAGTCCGCAGCGCATCTGCGAGGCGCAGCGCGGGGCCAGGTCGCGGCCGAGCGCGGTCGCGCCGAAGAGCACGATCTGCGGCTTGTGCTTCTCGATCAGCGTGCAGACGGTCCGCGCGTACGGCTGGGTCTGGTAGTGTTCGAGCCGCCGGTCCTCCACGAGGTACACGCGGTCCGCCCCGTGTCCGATGAACCGGTACGAAAGCTCGCGAACGTTCCAGCCGGCCAGCACGACCCCCATCCGCACGCCGAGCCGGTCGGCCAGCTCGCGGGCCTTGCCGCACAGCTCCAACGCGACGTCGTGCACGGAGCCGTCTTCCTGTTCGGCGAAGACCCAGACCTCACCACTGCGATTCACAGAAATCATCAGGCACCTAGTCAGAAGATAAGAGATAAGGAATGAAAGATGAGTGACGCGCTTGGACGCTTTGCCCCGGGAGGTTCCGCACGCAGCCCTTATCTCTTATCACTTATCTCTTATCACTTATCGCTCATCTCATCCGAGCGTATGGTCCACGACCAGCTCGCGAATCAGCCGCCGCACGCCCTCCTCGGTCGCCGGAATCTCGGTGTAGCCGCTCTTGGTCAGCACGATCGCCTGCACGCGGTGGACCTTCGTCGGCGAGCCGGACAGGCCACACCACGCCAGGTCGGCCCGGATATCGTCCAGGTTCCACTGCTCCATCATCAGCCCCGCACAACGCAGCCGCTCTGCACGCCGCTCCACCTCGGCATCGAGTTGGTCCGCCGGCAGCGGCTTGCCGCCGGCTGCCGCCTCGGACTCGGCCTTGACCGCGGCCTCGAGCTCGGCCCGCACCCGTGCCCGCTTGTACTTCATCACCCGGCGCGCCGCCGGCGGCCGCGGCTCCGCGGCAGTGTCGAGCACGGTGACGAGCACCGGCAGCCGCACCTCGACCAGTTCCCAGCCGTTGCCTACGTTCCGCCGGATGCGGGCCGTGCGGTCGCGCAGCTCGACAAGCTGCTCCAGGTACGTCACCTGGGGGATGCCGAGCTTCTCGGCACACTGCGGCCCGACCTGGGCCGTGTCGCCGTCGATCGCCTGCCGGCCGCAGAAGACGAAATCGTAGTTGCCGATCGTCTTGATCGCCTGGCTGAGGATGTAGCTGGTCGCGAGCGTGTCGCTCGCGGCGGCCCGGCGGTCGGTCAGGAGGATCGCGCGATCGGCGCCGCGGTACAGGCACTCCCGCAGCGCGGCGGCGGCCATCGGCGGCCCCATGGTGAGTGCGGTCACCGTTCCGCCATGCCGGTCGCGCACGGTTAGCGCGATCTCCAGTGCCCGGAGATCGTCCGGGTTGAAGATGGCCGGCAGGGCGGCGCGGTTCACCGTCCCGTCGGCCTTCATCGCCTCCGCCGTAACATTGGCGGTGTCGGGCACTTGCTTGATGCAAACGATGCTGTGGTAAGGCACTGCCGATCTCCCGCTCACTCGTTTCTGCCGGGGAATCGGTGGGGAAAATAGCAGCGCAGCGCCGGGGCGTCAATAGAACGGCGGGTCGGCGGCGTCTGCGGCACTGGCTGCGGGGCCGCTCCGCACGGCTGGATAACGTCGGGAACGGTATCAGGGGACTGGCTCCGCGCCGGTGGGCCTGCGCGGTAGCGCTGCAAGATTCTCTCGTGGTGCTTGTCCCCGCCTTCAACGGACTGCCAAATCACGGCGCGCGATTCGGCTACGGGCGTCAGAACGCGAAGCGAAGGCGGCGCCGAGAACGCGGCCATTCTGCACAGCCTGGTCGTCTCGTGCAAGCTGGTGGGCGTTGATCCGTTCGCTTGCTTCCGTGATGTGTCGATGCGCATCCACACCCAGCCGGCCGCGCGCATCACCGACCTCATCCCCTGCGGAAGGAGGACCCGCTTCGGCGCTGCCACAGCTCTGCAGAGTCAATCCGCGGCGCAGCCGCTGGCCCCCGCGACCGCAAACGACACAGCGTTGCGGCCTTGGTCGAGCGCCAACGCACGAACGGCATGAGCTGGAGCAGTACGTCTACGGACAGCCGCCGACAATGCACTGGACGAACGGGTTGATGTCTCCGAAGTCGACGGTACCGCTGCAATTAATATCCGCGTTGTAGAAGTGGCAGTCCGGGTACGTGTTGTAGTACACCGTCTCGCCGCTGCTCAACGCCAGGATGAACGGGTTGATGTCGGCGAAGCTGACCACCCCATCGCAATTCAAGTCGCCGCGCCACGCGCCGTAGCCGGTGTTCACGCAGAGCTGGGCGGGGTTGCTCGGCACGGTGCCGCAGAGATTCGTCACCAGGCAGTCGAAGCTGCCGGCCTGATCCGCTAGGACGCCGACAATCACCAGGCTGGACGACGTGGCCCCGTAGATGTTCCCTCCGTTGTTCAGGTTGACACCGTTGCGGCGCCACCGGTACGTGAGCGGGGTGGTGCCCGACGCGGTCACGGAGAAGCTGACGTTGCTGTACTCGAACACCGTCTTGTCAGTCGGATGGCTGCTAATCGTCACGGGAGTGTACGCGCCGACGGTGGCCGCCGTCGACAGAGCACCGCAACGCGTATCGTCCAGATTCGTCACGTAGCAGTCGTATCCCGGGCCGACGTCGTCGTAGGTCAGCCCCACGATCTGCAACGTCGCCGTGTTCGTGCCGACGTAGTGCTCGTTCTCCTCCAGGGGCGAGCCGAGCCTGCGCCATTGATACCCCGGGTTCGGAATGTCTACCGCCACGGTCAATTCCACGGTGCCTCCGACACAGCCGCTCGTGTTCTGAGGCTGCTGCGTGAACTGCGGCACGGTGCAGGGCGGGTAGTCCCAGCCGATCGCATCAAGCATGGCCAGGTCCGCCGCCGTGCAGAACTCAGGGTAGCGAGTAACGCCCGAGCCGATCGTCGGGCACATGATCCCGATGTACGGCGAGCCGTCGCGGAAGTGGCTGGCCTGCCAGGGATCGCCGTCCTCCATGCGGTACTCGGCCACGATGAGGTCGCTGATGTGCAGATCGTCGGGCGGGCTGTTGAAGGCGAGCAAGCGGGGGGCGACCTGGAAGTCCGCATAGGTGTCCGGGTTGTAGTTCTCGCCCTCGTCCGTTAATTGAAATCGGTACAGGTCCATCGCGTTCATGCCGGTGCCGAGATCGACCGCCGACACGAAGCCCAGCGCGTGGATGGTCTCGTGGATCACGACGTCCACAAGAGACGTTGCCCCGGGATCAATGCCGTCGGACGGGTCATAGTCCCACGCGATCAGGTTGTTGTAGGTATGACTGCCAACATAGCCGCTGACGGACCCGATGGCTGCCTTGTACGCCGCGCGCGCCCAGCGCAGGGACGATACCTGCGTGATGTTCGGGGAGGTGCCGTTGTACCGGGCGGGACAGGAACTGCCGGTCGGCAGCCAGGGCTGGATCACGTCGTCGGAATCCATACCGTTGACCAGGCCGGCCCGCGAGTTAGTGTAACTGATGCCCGTCTGGTAGTTGACCATCGTGGAGCCGAGCACGTTCGGGTCCAGGTTGCCGAACGTGACGCTGATCTCAACCGTGATGTCGTCTGAGAACTTGTCCTCGAGGTACGCCTCGGCCATAGCGAAGGCCGGCACCGCCCCTGACGGCACCGAGCCCCCCAAGGCGAACACGATGTTGACCTGTGTGCCTCTCGGGTTCGGATTGTCAATGATCGTCACCGGGCCTTCGCGCATGGCAGCTTCATGAAGTTCCGCCCAGATCCTCAGATCCTCGGCGGTGACGCCGGTGGGGTTCGAGCCGCACACGAGCGACCAGCGCCCCTCCGACTCAACCACGATCTGGCTGCCATCGTGGTACATCGTGCTGATCTGCGCCTCGCCGGGGACAACGTACGACGGCCACGCGGCTCGCGGTCCCGGCTGATCTTGCTTCTGTGTGCCGGAGAGGCCGACCGGACTCTGGGCCGCCACCACGCCGGACGCCAGGGCCGCGGCAACCAGGCCGCCAAACAGCCGGCCAAGTCCTACGTTCAAAACACGAAGCGTCTTCCATTCCCAAGCGCCCATTGCCTTACTCCCATGTGCTTGAAAGGACACAAGTCTGCCCGACGTTCTGCGAAACGGCAGGCGGCGACGAACGGCCGCCCGGCGTTCGCACTACCGGCGGTTGCCTGTGAACCAGACGGGCGGTGCGCGGTTCCCAAGAACCCAGCACACTGCACAGAGCAACTTCCGATCGTCAGCCCCGGCACAAGCTCCTGCCGAGACACGATTACGCCGCTCAAGTCAACTTACCGGCCGCGCGCGCGCAAGTCAAGTTTTTCCGGCTTTTCTGCACGCGCCGCGCGTCCGATAGAACCGCAGCGCACGCGCGTACCGAGCGCGAAACTGGTCACGGCCCGAAGCGTTTGAAGGTGATCTGAGGACTTTCAATTGCTCGGCCGGCTCAATGCGAACGTGTGCGAAAACCACGCCTTTATCGGACGATCCAATGGCGCTCCAGTACGCCGAGAACTCCGGGCGCGAGCACGACCGCAGGCACCAGGCGCGCCCGCTTCGCCTCCGTGTACCTCAGTGTCTCGCGTTTGCTCGGCCGGCGTCGGGAACGCGGTCAGCGCGGCCGGCGGAGCCCGGGTTGCACCGGCGATCGCGCCTCGGAGGCGGATTCCGCGGGCCGAAGGCGTGCGTGCCGCGGTCCCGCCTTGATTCACCGCCGCAACCGCGAGTAGAGTAGAATGTCAGACGTGTGTGGTACCCGTTGCGAGGGAGTATGGTCATGCGGAAGAAAGTGTGCGTCGGGCTGTTTGCCGGACAAGGGTCGTGGATCGCCGGGTTGGTCGTCGTTGCGCTGGCGCTTACCGGCTGCGAGTTCTTCGATCTTGATCCACTTGACCCGGGGGATGACAACAACACGAACGGGCCGGGCACCAACCAGCAGACACCCACCGGCGGCAACACTTCCAAGTGCGCCGTGTCGGCCCAGAACACCCCGCAGGGGGTGCCTCTTGCCGCCCTCACGGAAGCGGAGGACACCGTTGCCGGCTACGGCAACGCGCTGAATGAGTTCTGGAAGCTGAACGCGTGCGTGTACCGCGCCGACCCCGGGCTCTACGCGCTGGTGCGGCAGAACGCGATCTCGTACAACATCCCGCCGGTCATCGTCTACGATCCGGGTCTGTTCGAGCGCTTCTGGAACGAGTGGCGAAGCCACCTGCCCACGATGCTGATCGTCGCGCACGAGTGGGGTCACCAAGTGCAGTACGCGAACAACGCCTGGTACAGCACGACGTTTGAATACGAGCAGGACGCCGACATGCGAGCGGGCTACTACATGGGCGTCCAGGCCCAGTCGGACGGTTCGGCCAACGTGGAGGACGTGGGCAGGCTTCTGAAAGAATTTGCGTGCACAACCGGGGATCCGGATAGCGTGCCGTGGTTTACGGAAGGGGCCCACGGCTCGTGCGAACAACGCGCCAACGCGGTCATCAGCGGGTTCAACCAGGGCGTGCGCACCTCGACGATCGGCCGCGGCGCACTCTCCCAGCCGGGGCAGGCGGCCCCGACGGCAGGAAGCTTCGAGGGCACGATGCTCCTGCGCGTCACCGTCGTCGATGCGGAGAACATCGCGGTCGGCCAGCAGAACGTGCCCTACGACTACGACCTTACGATCGGGCCGGACGGCCGCGTGATCGACGAGCAAGGGCTCGGACCGCTGCCCGATGTCGGCGACCAGCGGATCATCCCGGTCCGCACCGGAGCATACGATTTTGACATCCTCAGCACGACCACCGATTTCTCGTTTGACGACACCGCTACGCGCTACGAGGCGACGTTGCGGGTCGACGAGGGCACGATCAACGGCCTCCCGGTCACCGGCGAGGGCTTCTCGGTCGACGTGTTCAACCTGATGTCGGACGGCCGCCTGAACGTGTACATGTACGACTCGCTCACGCTCACGACGGACACTGAGGTCACCTTCACGATGGTCATCGAGACGATGGGGATCCTCGACCGCGTGGAGTGAGCGAACAGCAGCCGGGGGGCGTTACGCGTCGGAGCCAGGCGGGCGGGCGGTTGATTCGTGCGCCTCGCGCGTGGCCGGCGCAGCGGGCTGACTCGCCGCTTCCACGCGGTTGGGCTCCGTCGCCGTCTGAATGAGGTCCGCCAGCGCACTCTGCAACCGTTCCACCTCGGCCTCGGCGGTGAGTACGGCCGTGCGGCGATCGAGAAGGGCACTCTCGTTATCGCGCTGCACCTGGAGGGCCGCGCGTTTCCTGCGCTCGGCTTCGAAGTCCAGCTCGAGCTGCTCCAGCGGCAGAGTGACCTCCTTGAGCGTCTGGAACTCCTCGCGTCGCAACAGCAGGTCACGCTCGGCACGGTCCAGCCGGCGCTGCGCCCGCTCGCGCAGGACCGCGTCGTGCTGGTCGAGGGTGCGTCCGGGTTCGGGCGGCTGCGTGAGCTGATCGAGCTCCTCGCGCGCCTCCAACGCGCGGTGCTCGGTCTGCTCAAGCTCGAGAGCAGCGCGGGCCAAACGCTGGGGTATGGTGAACTTCGTGAAAACCTGCTGCCGGCGCTTGGCAAGCTCGAATTCCTTGTCCGCGAGCGCGATCCTATCGTTGTATCTCAGCTCCCCCAGCTCGGCCTCGATCCGGGCCTTGGCCAGGTTCAGTTGCGCCACCTCGAGGCACCGCTCGAGACGGGCGCGTTCGCCGGCAATTTTCGCCTCAAGACGCGCCCCGTCCGCCGCCTCGGCTCCAGCCGTCCGCCCGTTCGGCCGGGGCACGTCGCACCCGGCCAGCGTGGCACACGCCAGTGCCGCGGCCGCGAGTACGCCCACCCATCCGCCTGCCCTGCACATCGCGCGCTCCCTGTAAGACATCAAGCAGGTGCTGGTTCCGCTGCCGCTGCGGGCCTGGGGGCCGCCGTCTGCCGCCGGCGGATCGGGGCTGCCTGTGACACCCGCACCGGTTGGGGCACTATAGCCGGTGCAAGGCACCGCCGGTACTTGCGGCACGTGACCGCATCCGCAGGTCGGCAGCCCGGCAGCGGATCGTGAGGCGCGAGGATTAGAACTGGAAGGCATCCGCCCCGAAATCGGGACTCAGGTCGATCTGGGTGAAGACGTAGCTGCCCAGGAGTTCCCGCTCCGCGTGGTCGGCGTACGAATTCACCGCCACCGGCAGCAACCACTGCTGGTCCAGGTGCAAGACCATGCGGGCGTCCGGATACGGCCCGGCCGGTCCCGTATACGGCAGATTCCGCACCAGCACGAACGTGGGCCGGCCGTCCACGACGCCGGTCCCCGCGTATTGCAGGTCGAGTACGCCGCGCTCGGCCGCAATCCCGTTGTACATTTCGAGCAGCTCAAACGTGGCGCGGAATCCGGCCTCATCGATGAAGCGTCGGCTGACCTTGCGGGCCTCCGGACCGTGAATCGGCAGGAAGATGTCCTTCACGAACAAGCGCGCAATGGCACCATTGGGCTCGACGCGGGCCAGCGGCTCGCCGCGCTCGTTGACGTAATCACGCTCGCTCGGCAGGTACAATGCACGGCGGGCCTGGTCCGCGTTGCTCATCCACAGCATGTAGACGGAGCGCGGCGACTCGCGGAAGCGCAATTCGACTTCCTGGACTTCCGTCAGCTCGTCCCCCAGCCGTTCCTGCTTGGTCAGTACGCAACGATACTCGCGGACGCTCTCGTCGTATCGCTGGCGGCCGAGGCGAACCAACGCCATCGGATCGCGCTGCGCCAGGGCTTCCAGGTCGGAGGTGATGTTCGCACCGGGCGCGGCGCGTCCCGCCAGGGCCGCGGCCGGATGCCGGGCGGCGGCCGGAATGCTGGAGACAATCCACAGCGCGGGCGGGCCGACGATCAGCAGCGCGCCGGCCACGTAGAGAATGCCACGGCGATGCGACATTGCGCACTTCCTGGCCAGAGGTCGGAGGGCGGTCTCGCTGGGCGTGCGCGTCCGCCTATATCAGATCGACTCAGTCAGACCGCGTTCTTCAGGGTTTCCTCAACCCACTCACCGGTCGACTCTGTGCGTCACGCGCGCGCACAAGTGCGATGATTATAACAGAGTATACCCGGTTCACAAGGGCCGGATGCGATCCTCAACCGGCAGGGCGTGTAACCCCAGGCTGGGGCACTTGAGATTCAGCGGCCCGCGACGTGGTTTCTTCGCGAACGGACGCCCTCCGTTGTCGCAGGTGCGTCCGGCCCCGCGGGCTGGTTCCGATCGCCGCCCGAGCGCGCGAACGCCGGCCGAAATCGACTCCCGCGGCGAACAGTCAGCGTCGCCGGTCGGTGTGCTCGGCCAGCTCGTCGATCATGGTCTCGGGCGCAAGGGGTTCCCGGGCGCGGTAGGCGGCCCGGGCGATGAGGTGGGACGCCGCGGGGATCGTGACGAAAAGGAAGACGCACACCAGCAGGCAGCGCGCAACGACGCCCGCGTCTCCGAAGTGCAGGGCGGCGGCGAGCACGATCGTCGTGGCGCCGAAGGTGACCGCCTTGCTGGCCGCCTGCATGCGAGTGTAGACGTCCGGCAGGAGCAGGATTCCTGCGGCCGCCAGCAGGCAGAACAGGCCCCCGACGCCGAGCAGGATCATCACCAGGATTTCGCTCAGCGCCGGCATCAGCGGGCCCCCCTTTCGACGTGATACGCGAAAGCCACGGTGCCCACGAAGCTGACGAGCGCCAGGATCGTTGTCACGTCCAGGAAGACCCGCTGCTCATATTGAATCGCGAACAGCGCGGTCAGCGCCGCCCCGAGCACCGCGATCACGTCCAGGGCGACCACGCGGTCGGCCAGGCCCGGGCCGCGCACCAGCCGGAACGTCGCCAGGGCGAGGGCGACGATCAGCATTCCGGCGATGAGGTTCAGGAGGAGCGCCATGTGCGTTCGGCCGGTCCGGCCGCCTCAGCGAAACAGCGCCAGGATCCAGCGCTCGGGACGCTGCTTGATCTGCCGGCGGACTTTCTCCGGGTCATCGACGAACATCTCGTGTACGTACAGCGTGCGTCGGTCTTCGGAAACGTCCAGGCAAAGGCTGCCGGGCGTCAGGGTCAGCAAGTTGGCGAGCAGCGCGATTTCGAAGTCGGTCGTGACATCGAGCGGTACGGCGACGACGCCGAGGCGGCGCAGCTTCCGCGGCGCCACCACGTCCCAGGCGACGCGGAGGTTGGCCTTCAGCACTTCCCAGAGGAACAACAGGCTGAACCACAACGCGAGCGGGAGCTTGCGGAAGAACGTCGTCGAGCCCAACAGCGGCCGGAGCCACCACAGAACCAGGAAGCCGACCGCAAAACCCAGCAGCGCGTTGCCATAGGTGAAGACCGCGGTCGATGCGATCCACAACGCCGTCAGGAGCAGGTTGAGCAGGAATACCTTCACGGGTGCACCTCTGCCCGGAACGGGCCTTCCTCCACTTGCTCCGCGTGGATTCCTACGGCGGCGACGTAGGCTGCCCGGTCGAGCAGCTCCCGGCTGGCCCGCCGGGCCGTCGCGAGCATCGGCGGTGGGTAGAGCCCGATGCCGATGGAGAGTACCAGCAGCACCACACTCGGGACCAACAGGAGGGCGCGCCGTCTCGCGGGAGGCGTCCCAGCGGCCGCCGGCAAGGCGTCGTCGCTGCTGCACGGTTCGGGCGCGGGCTTCCAGAACACGGCGCTCCAGATCTTGAGCATGCTCACCAGCGTCAAGAGACCGACGAATAGCGCGGTGAACGTCAACAGGTACGCCTGCGCGCGGAATCCCGCCTGGATCACCCCCAGCTTGGCCCAGAAACCCGAGGAGGGCGGCAAGCCGGCCAGGCTGAGGGCCGACAGGAGAAAGAGGACCGCGACAACCGGGGCGCGGTTCAGGAGACCGCCCAGGCGCGACAACTGCTCCGTGCCCGCGAGCGCACGGACCGTGCCGCTCAGCAGCACCAGGTTGGACTTCACCAGCATGTTGTGAACGATGTAGAAGATGGCCGCCGCGATCGCGAGCTGGCGCGTTTGGGCGTCCGGCGAGCCGAGCAAGGCCACCCCCATCACCATGTAGCCGATCTGGCTGATGATGTGGACGTTGAGAATCCGCCGGAACTGCGACTGTGCCACGGCCCCCAGTACGCCGATCAGCATGGTCAGGCCCGCGATGACGGCCAGTAACCCGAACAGGTAGTCGCTAGGGGGAAGCACGAGCGAGAAGACGCGCACGATCGCGTACACGCCGGTCTTGGTGAGCAGCGCCGCGAAGATCGCGGTAACGGCCGGCGGCGGGGCGTGATAACTGTCCGGCAGCCAGAAATGCAGTGGAAAGACCGCGGCCTTGATGCCAAAGGCCAGCAGGAGCAGAAGCGACGCCGCCGTGACCAGCCCCGGATGGCTCGTGGCCGCGACCGCCAGGCGCTGCGAGAGGTGGGCCATGTTCAGTGTGTGGGCGATGCCGTAGATGACGCCGACGCCCGCCAGGAACAGCGCCGAACTGAGCAAACTGAGCGTGACGTACTTGATGCCCGCCTCCATCTGGGCCCGTTGACCGCCGAGCACGAGCAGCACGAAGCTGCCAATCAGCATCACCTCGAACCACACGTAGAGGTTGAACAGGTCGCCGGTCAGGAACGCGCCGCAGACGCCCGTCAGCATGACGTTGAGGAAGGCGAAGTAGCCGTAGCGCTGGCGGCGCCCGTCCAGGTCGGCGAGCGAATAGACGCTCACCGCCAGGTGCATCAACGCCGCCGCCAGGACGAGCAGCGCGGCGAAGACGTCCGCCACCAGCGTGATGCCGAAGGGTGCCCGCCACCCGCCGACGTAGAGCACCAGCACGCCCTCGCGCCAAACCCGCGCAAACAGCGTCACCGCTGCGACGAGGAGGCCGCCCGCGCCCAGCACGCCCAGCGCCCGCTGCACGCGCACGCGCCGCCCGACGAGCAGGCACAAGCCTGCGGTCACCAGCGGAATCACGATGGGCAACGCAAGCAGCATCGTCAGGTCTCGGTCGTGCGCAACTCCTCTGTATCGTTCGTGCCGCTCGCCTGGTGGGCGCGCTGCACGAGCACCGCCGCGAACGCGAGCACGGCGAAGCTGATTACGATCGCGGTGAGAATCAGCGCCTGGGGAATCGGGTCGGCGTGCCCGGGCGGCGGGCGCTCGGCGCCGCTGGGCACGATGGCCGGGCTGGCCCGGACCAGGCCGGCCGCCGAAAAGATCAGCAGGTTGGCGGCGTGCCCCAGCAGCAGCAGCCCGAAGAGAAGCCGCGTCGTGGTGCGCGCCAGCAACAAGCAGAAAGCCGCCGCGTACAGTGCGCCGACCAGCAAGGCCAGGATCACAAACACGCCTATCCCTCACGCAGCGTCAGGAGCACGAGCGCAGCGGCGCCGAGCACAACCAGGTAGACGCCGACGTCGAACAACAACACCGTGCCGAGCTTCAGCTCCGCCGGCAGTGCCGCCGACAGCCACAGGCCGGCCATAAAGGGCTGCCCGGCCAGCCAGGCCGCGCCGCCGCTGCCCGTCGCCAGCAACAGGCCGGTCGCGGTCAGCGTCTGCGGCGACACGCCGAGCAGGGCGCGGGCCCGGCGTGCGTCGAACGCCAGCGCGTACAACGCGAACGCCGCGACCGCCAACAGCCCGCCGATGAACCCGCCGCCCGGCTCATTGTGTCCGCGCAGCAGCATGAACAGGGAGAACGCCAACAGCAGGGGGGTTACGGCCCGGGTCGTGGCCTGGAAGACGAGCGACTTCACGACGTTCCCTCCCCCGCCTTCCGCCGGCGGTAGAGCTTGATCAAGGCATAGACGCCGAGTCCAGCCGCGGCGACCACGGTGATTTCGCCGAGCGTGTCCAGCGCCCGAAAATCGACCAGGATGACGTTGACGATGTTGCGGCCGTGCGCCCCCGGCTTGGCCAGCCGTGCCAGGTGCTCGCTCACGGTGGCCGGCAGATGGAGGGCGGCGGTCGCCAGCACGATCCCGGCCATGACCGCCCCGGCCGCGAGGGCGATGGCCGTATCGGCGAAGCGGGCCTTGTGCTCGGTACGCTCGGGCAGGCGGTAGAGGACCAGCACGAGGAGGATGACGGTCAGGGCCTCCACCAGGATCTGGGTGATCGCCAGGTCCGGAGCACTGAACAGCGCGAAGAGGGCCGCGATCAGCAGCCCCGTGACGCCGAGCAGCGCGATCGCGGACACGTGCGACCGGGACAGCAGCGCCGCCGTGGCCCCCGTGAGGATCAGCAAGACCAGCACGAGCTCGTGCCAGTACCAGGCGGCGAGGAGCCCGTCGGCCGACACAAGGCGGTGACTCAGCGGACGGCCGTCCAACGCCGCGCTCAGCACCACTCCCAGGCTGGTCACGATCAGCACGAGCAGGATCACGCGCACGTACTGGCGCAAGCTGCCCGTCTGCGTCAGCCGCGTCACCCGGTCGGCCGACGCGAACAGGCCGGTGAGCGCCAGATCGTAGACGCGCGCCGGGCCGCGTCGGCCAAGGCGGGCCACCACCGCCGCGATGTGCGTGAGCCACGCGCGCAGCCGCAGGAAGAGCAGGAAGCCCAAGGTCAGGGTGACGATGCTGATTCCAAGCACCGTGAGCGCGGCCGGACTGACGCCGTGCCAGAGCTTCAGCTCCATCATGATCGGGCGGCCGCCGATCGCCGAGGCCATCGCCGACCCAAGCGCGCGGTCGAACACCCCCGGGATAAGACCCACGAAAAGGCCGCCGATGGCCAGCAGCAGCGGGCCCGCGAGCATCGGCAGCGGGGCCTCGTGGGCCAATCGACAAGCGGCGCTCCGGGGGCCGCGGCGGAGCCAACCCGCGCTTGGCGCGAAGAACGGCCAGATGGCCACGGCCAGCGCCAGCGCGATGAGGAAGACATTCGCCAGCGTGGCGACGAGCAGGAGCACGACGCCAAGCTGCTCCAGGTCGAGCTTGGCCTTGAGCAGCAGCTCCTTGCCGACGAAACCGAACAGCGGCGGGGCGCCCGCCATGCTGAACGCCGCCAGCACCCCGGAGACCGCGGTGACGGGCATCGCGCGGAACAGTCCGCCCAGTTGGCGGATGTCGCGCGTGCCGGTTGCGTGTTCCAGGCTGCCGGCGATCATGAAGAGGGCCGCCTTGTAGCAGGCATGGGCGACGAGGTAGACCGCGGCCGCCTTGATTGCCAGGTCCGTGCCGACTCCGATCAGCATGGTCAGTGTGCCGAGCACGCTGACCGTCGTGTACGCCAGGATGCGCTTGAGATCCGACTGCCCCGCCGCCAGTGCCGCCGCGACGAGCATCGTGACGGCCCCCGTCACCGTCAGCAGCACGTGCCAGACGGCGCTGTCACCGAACAGCGGATTCAGCCGGGCCAGCAGGAAGACGCCCGCTTTCACCATGGTGGCGGAATGCAGGTAGGCCGACACCGGCGTCGGGGCGGTCATGGCGCTGGGCAGCCAGAAATGCAGGGGCATCTGGGCGGACTTCGAGAAAGCCCCCAGCACAATCAGCAACAGGGCCGGGGTGAACAGGTGGTGCCCCGACAGGTCCGTCGCGGCCAGGACGGAGATGCGGGCCGCCTGCTCCATGGGGAGGCCCGCGTCGCTGGCCGCGCTGTGCAGCAATACGAAGCCGGCCAGCAGCGCCAGCCCGCCGGCACCCGTGACCAGCAAAGCCTTCTGAGCGGCGTCCCGGGCCTCCTGCTTCTCGTGCTTGAAGCCGATCAGCAGGTACGAGGCCACGCTCGTGAGTTCCCAGAACACGAAGAGCACGAACAAGTCGTCGCTGAGTACCAGGCCCAGCATCGCGCCCAGGAACAGCAACAGCAGGCCGCCCATCCGGTGCAGATGCGGGTCCGTCCGCATGTACGCACCCGCGTAGAGCAGCACCAACGCGCCGATGCCGCAGATCAACAGAGCAAATGTCCCGGACAACCCATCGAGGCGGAACGCCAAAGTGATGCCGAGTTCGGGAATCCACTCCGCCGCCTCCATCCATGCCCCCAAGGGCTCCCGCGGCACGCGCAGCGCGAGCGCGGTGCCGACCCCGACCGGCACGAGGGCCAACAGCCAGATAGCGCGGGCGCGGAGCACGCGGTGAAGCCAGGGGGCGACCCCAGCCACGGCCAGCGGGATGAGAATCGTCCAAAGCACCGCTCGCGTGCTGCCATAGGGCCGCCAAGCCGGTCCCGGCCCGGTCGGCCACCAGTTCAGTATCGAGGCGTCGGCCGCACCGAGTACCTTCTACCGCGGGCAAAAACCGGCGGCAAGAACGCCGCGCCCTCGCCCGCCGGCTTGTGCCGTGACGGACCTCGCCCAGCGCGGACGATCAGTTCCGGGCGCCGGCACGCCGTGCCCGCGCCCACTGGAGGTAAGCGGTCCCGGCCACGGCGAGCGTGACGGGCACGACCGAAAGCAGCATGACATTCCGATAGGCCGGGAACGCGGGGTGCCCAGCCGCGTCCAGCACGAGGTACGCCAGGTACGCCGCGTAATAGGCGAGAAAGAGCGCCCCCTCCCAGCGGGACAGCACGCCGCCCGTAATGAACAGCGGCAGGCAGAACAGCGAAGCAACCACCATGAAGGGGAGATCGAACCACAAGGCGGCCCGCGCCACCTGGAGCGGGCAGAGGAGGCCCGAAACTCCGAGAATCCCGAGCAGGTTGAAGATGCACGACCCCACCACGTTGCCGACGGCGATGTCGCGCTGCCCGCGAACGGTTGCAAGCACCGACGTTGCCAGTTCCGGCAGACCGGTGCCGATGGCCACGATCGTGAGTCCGATGACCAGCTCGCTCACCCCCATCGCCTGAGCCATCGCCGTCGCCCCGCTGACTACCCACCGCGTACCGAGGGCCAACAGGGCCAGGCCGGCAACGATCAGCAACACCTGGCGGAGAATGCGGCCGGCGGTCTTCTGCGACGGGCCGACCGGCGCAGGCCGCGACGCAGGCGCGGAGCCCGCGGCGGACCGGCCCGCACGGACGGCGTACGCGACGTACGCGGCCAGCGCCGCCAGCAACACCACTCCCTCGGCCCGCCCGATGCACTGGTCGGAGCTGAGCACAAGCACCCCTGCGCCCGCCGCGATCATGATCGGCAACTCGCGCCGGATCACCTGCGCGCCGATGCTCAGCGGAGCCGCGAGGGCCGAGCAGCCCAGGATCGCGAGGATGTTGAAGATGTTGGAGCCGACCACGTTGCCCAACGCGATGTCCGGCTGTCCCCGCCAGGCGGCCCCCACGTTCACCGCCAGTTCCGGCGCGCTCGTGCCGCAGGCCACCACGGTCAGACCGATCACCAACGGCGTCATTCCGGACAGCTCTGCGACGCGCGCCGCGCCGCGTACGAGCAACTCGGCCCCGCCGACCAGGACGGCGAAGCCGGCGAGCAGGAGTGCTGCCGTCTCCACCGTCACGGCCGCGGCTCCCGCTGCCGCAGCGCGAAGCAACACTTCCGCGGCGGGCGGTTGGAAACGTATGACCGCTTCGATCGTCTTTCCTGACGCAACACCGAGCTCGTCGCGAAGGTTGTCGAACACGGTGCAGCAGCGCTACCGCCCGCTGCAACGCTCGACCCGCGGGCAGCGTACACACGACAGCGCACGGACTCAACGGCCGCGCCGCGGCCGCCGCGCGCCGCCCGGAACAGCCGGTGACAAGCGCTGGTCTGCGAACGACGCAAACTCGTCCGCACAGCGCGCCCACGCCGTAGCATGACCCCGCTTGTCCCGCCTGTCCCGCGGACCGCCCGTCCCTCCAGGCCGAGCCGCGCGAAGCTGCCGGGTTGGACCCTGCAGATGACGCCGAGGAGGTGACGAGCCCTGCGCTCGTCGGCCGCTACGGGGCCGGATCACGCTGCACGAGCGCCTCGCGGATTCCCAGTTCCGCCAGGTGCAGAGTGCCGTGGCCGAATGCGGTCAGTGCCCGGTGCAGCTCGTCGAGGTCTTCGGTCTCCTGGGCGAGCTTGCGCAGGGCGGCGATGTCACGTTCGATGCGCTCCCGTTCCGCCGGTTCGAGCAGGTGACCGACCTTGGCCAGCATCTGCTCGGTCTTGTGCGCGTCGAACTCGACCTGGTTGCGCAGGTCGATCCGCCGGTGTGCGTCGATGTCGGCCTGTGCGAACTCGATGCTCTCGCGCGTGATGCGCTGCACCTCGGCGCGCGTCAGACCGTGGTTCGGGATGATCTGGATGCCGGCCTGCTTGCCGCTGCGCAGCTCCTTCGCCGACACGTTCAGAATCCCGTTCGCGTCGATCAGGAACTCGACCTCGATCTTCGGCATGCCGGCGGGCATCGGCGGCACGCCGTCCAGGATGAACTCGGCCAGCGAGCGACAATCGGCGGCCAGCTCGCGTTCGCCCTGAAGCACGTTGAACTTGATCGCCGTCTGCCCGTCCACGAAGGTGGTGAATTTCTCGGTCGCGCGGCAGGGGATGGTCGTGTTGCGCACGATGAGCTTGCCCATCGCGCCGCCCATCGTCTCAATCCCCAGCGAGAGCGGGGTCACGTCCAGCAGCAGCATGTCCGGCTGCCGGCCGCTGAGAATAGCGGCCTGGATCGCAGCGCCGATCGCCACCACCTCGTCCGGGTTCAGGGCGGTGTATGGCGGCCGCCCGAAGAACTCGCCGACTCGCCGGCGGACCAGCGGGATGCGCGTCGATCCGCCCACCAGGATGACCTGGGCGAGGTCGGCGGGTGTCAGCCGGGCGTCACGCAGCGCCTGCTCGCAGGAGCCGAGGGTGCGCTCGACCAACGGACCGATGAGCTGCTCGAACTCCCCGCGCGTGATCGTCCGCCGGTACACGCGTTCGCGCCCCAAGTCGAGTTCGATCTCCGCCGTGTGTTGCTCACTGAGGCGGATCTTCACCGACTCGGCCATCGAACGCAGGGCCTGCTTGGTCGCCGGCGCGCTAATGGAAACGCCGAACTGGTCGCGGACCTCATCGGTGACGAGCTGAATGAGGGCGTGATCGAAGTCGTCCCCGCCGAGATGGGTATCGCCCGTGGTGCTGAGCACCTGGAACACGCCGTCTTCGAGCCGCAGAATCGAGACGTCGAAGGTCCCACCGCCCAGATCGAACACGGCGACAGTCTCCCCGGACGCGGTCTGCGCCTGGAACTGGCCGCCCGTCGTCGGGCAGGTCGGCGTCGGAAGGGCAACGCGGCCCGGGAGACCGGCCTCGGGCCGGTCCTGCGGCACGCCGGCGACCGGTCCCGCGCGGCCGGGCCGCGCACGCAGACCGATTCCGTAGGCCAGCGCGGCCGCGGTCGGCTCGTTGACGATGCGGACGACTTCAAGACCGGCGGCGGCGCCGGCGGTGCGCGTCGCCTGCCGTTGTGCATCGTCGAAGTACGCCGGCACGGTGAGGACGGCTTTGTGCACCGGCCGGCCCAGGTGCTGTTCGGCGCGTTCGCGCAGCGCCCGCAGAATGGTCGCCGAGACCTCCTCGGGCGTGTACCGCCGCCCGTCGATCTCGACCTGTAACGTGTCGCGCGGCCCGGGCGTGACGGCATACGCCAGGAAAGGGAGGTCGCGGCGGATGTCTTCCCACCCCTTGCCGATCAGGCGTTTGACCGAATACACGGTGGTACGGGCGTTCTCGATGGCGTGCTCGCGGGCCGGCCACCCGATCGTCACCTGCGGCCGGGCGCCCGCCGCGGCCGGGGTAATGCCGATCACGGACGGCACCCGGCCGTCGCCGCGCTCGTCCCGGATCACGTGCGCACCGGCCTCATCGACATGGGCCACCAGCGAGAAAGTCGTGCCGAGATCGATGCCGATGATCGTTTCTTCCGTCATGGCCCGCTACAGCTCGCCGAGCAGCTTCTGGTAGTACTTGATGGAGTTCAACGTCGCGCGCAGCCGCCGCCGAACCTGCGGATCGCCGGGCAGTTGGCGGGCCAGCTCGCCGATTCCGGCCAGCAACTCCTCGTGGAGCTGGCGCACGCGCGCTGCGCAGCGGTCCAACGCGGGACGGTCACCCGTGGCCTGTGCGTCGCACACGTCCTCCCGGAGCTGCAACGCCGTCGCCAGCACGCCCTCGAGGGTGCCCTTGTCCGCACTCGCGGCCGGCCCGCCAAACAGCTCCAGCAAATACTCCGCGCGCAAGACCGGATCGAGCAGCACGCGGTGGGCCTCGTTCAGTTGCGCACTTAACCGCAGGCTGTCCGTCGATTCCGGGCTCGCGGCATGGTGGTCCGGGTGGACGCCGCGCGAGAGCTGAAGGTACTTCTGCCGCAGCGCGGCCGGATCGATGTCGAAGGCCGGCGGGAACCCGAACAGCTCGAAATGGTTCAAGCCCTCGGACGGATAGAGGCTGTGGCAGTGGTCGCAGAAGAGCGGGGAGCCCATCGGCCGGTGGCAGGCGCGACACTTGGCCGGGGCTGTCTTGGTCGAACTGTCCATGCCGACGGTCCGATGAGCGGTGCTAGGCCGAGTAGCTGGAGCCGCAGCCGCAGGTATGCTTGGCGTTCGGGTTCTTGAAGGTGAAGCCCTTGCCCATCATCCCGTCCTCGAAGTCGATGATCGTCCCGCCCAGGTTGCCGACCATGTAGCTCTTCAGGTCGCACACGATCACGATGTCGTGCGACAGGAACGCTTCGTCCGTGTCGGCGACGGGGACGTGCCGCTCGTCGCGCAGGTCGAGGATGTATGTCAGCCCGCTGCACCCGCCGCCCTTCACGCCTACGTACAGGTACTGCGTGTCGGGGCTCTCGGTGTTGGCCATGTACTGACGCACGTTCTTGGCCGCAACGTCGCTGAGGCAGATGCCGTCGCCATCGGCGGCCGGCTTGGCCCGGCTGCGCACCTGCAAGTGCGGTGCGGCGCCTGCGGCCCCGGTTGCAGCCTTCGGGGCATTCTGGTCGGATGGGGGTGCCGTGCTCATTTCGTTATCGTCTCCTCGCCGGAGCATCCTCCGGCGCTCATTTCACGCCGGCGCCGGACTCCGCCGTACCGGCCCGGGCGGCCCGCTTGGCCTTCAGATCGGCCACGGCCGCGCGGATCGCATCTTCCGCCAATACACTACAGTGGATCTTCACCGGCGGTAAGGCCAGCTCGCGCACGATGTCCGTGTTCTTGATCTCCAGCGCCTCGTCCAGGGTCCGGCCCTTCACCCATTCGGTCGCCAGCGAACTGGACGCGATGGCCGAGCCGCAGCCGAAGGTCTTGAACCTCGCATCAACGATGTTCTCGTTCTCGTCCACGAGAATCTGGAGCTTGAGCACGTCGCCGCACTCCGGAGCGCCGACGATGCCGGTGCCCACGTTCTCGCTGTTGCGGTCCAGCGCGCCCACGTTGCGCGGGTTCTGGTAGTGATCGAGAATCTTGTCGCCGTACGCCATTCCTTGAAACTCCTGGTTGAGACCGCGGCGGCGGCCGCCAGCGGCTTCGTGCTCCTAGCGTTCCGCCCACTCGACCTTGCTCGGGTCGATACCTTCCTGAACCATCTCGTACAGCGGGCTCATCTCGCGCAGCTTGCACACCGCCGCCGCCACACGGTCGATCGTGTACTCGATCTCCGCCTCGGTATTGAATCGTCCCACCGAGAACCGGATGCTGCTGTGGGCCAGGTCATCGCCCACGCCCAGCGCTTTCAGCACGTAGCTCGGCTCCAGCGACGCACTGGTGCAGGCCGAGCCGCTGGAGACGGCGATGTCGCTGATGCCCATCATCAGGCTCTCGCCCTCCACGTAGGCAAACGAGACGTTCAGGTTGCTGGGCGTACGCTCGGTCGGGTGGCCGTTCAGCGCGATGTGGTCCAGGCGGGCCTGCAAGCCGCTCCACAACTGGTCGCGCAACGCCGTCAGCCGCGCCGGCTCCGTGTCCAGGTGCAACCGGCACAGCTCGGCCGCCTGCCCCAGCCCGACGATGCCGGGCACATTCAGCGTCCCGGACCGCATCCCCCGCTCGTGTCCGCCGCCGTGCAGCACCGGCTCGCAGCGCACGCGCGGCCGCTTCCGCCGGACGTACAGGGCCCCCACGCCCTTGGGACCGTGGATCTTGTGGGCGCTGCACGTCAGCAGATCGATCCCCATTTCCTGGACGTTGATGGGCACCTTTCCAAACGTCTGGCAGCAATCCGTGTGAAACAGAACGCCGCGCGCCTTGCACAGCTTCCCGATCTCGCCGATCGGCTGGAGCGTGCCGATCTCGTTGTTGCCGTGCATGATCGACACGAGGATGGTGTCCTCCTTGATCGCGTCCGCCAGTTGTTGCAGATCGATCCGGCCCCAATGGTCCACCGGCAGGAAAGTCACGCGGAAGCCGTGCTGCTCCAGATACTTGCACGGGTCGATGACCGCCTTGTGCTCGGTCGATTGCGTGACGACGTGCCGGCCCTTGTCGGCGTACATCGCGGCCACGCCCTTGATGGCGATGTTGTTTCCCTCGGTGGCCCCGCTCGTGAAGACGATGTCCTCGGCCGCGGCGCCAATCAGGTCGGCGACCTGCTGCCGGGCCTTCTTCACGGCCTCGTCCGCCTCCCAGCCGAAGCTGTGGCTGCGCGAGGCCGCGTTGCCGTACTTCTCGCAGAAGTACGGGAGCATGGCCTCCAGCACCAGCGGATCGACACGAGTCGTGGCATTGTTGTCGAGATATACTCTCATTGTGTCGCTACCCTCGGGGTGTCGGTCGCGGCCGGCGCCTGCGCGCCGGTCAGCATGTCTGCGATCGTCACGGCTCCCAGGAACTCCCGCAACCCGTTGTGCACCTGGGCCACCGAACGTCGTATGAAGCACCGCGCGGTCCGGTCGCACTTGCGCGCCGTGCGGCTGGGGTTCGTGCACCGCACCAGGTGCACCGGTCCCTCGACCGCTTCGATGATGTCGGCGAGCGTGAGCTGTTCGGGTGCGGCCGTCAGCGTGTACCCCCCGTGTGCCCCGCGCACCGAAGCGACGTACCCGACGCGGTGCAGCCGCTTGAGCACGTTCATCAGCAGCGGCAGCGGCACGGCCTGCTCCTTGGCGATGTCCCGCGCACTGACGACTTTCTCCCCAACCTGCGCCAAATGGCAGACCGCGATCAGCCCGTACTCTGTCTTGCGGGTCAGCGTAAGCATGCTCGACCTCGACTCCCTTCAGTTACCTGAATATAGCATCGGCACGGTACGGTTTCAATTCCGATACGGCAACCGCCCCCGGCCGGACCGCCGGCGGCAGGATACGATCGAATAGTCTGTCCCGCGAAACGACGGCACGCCCCACGCCGGGAGCGGAATCCCGTTGTTATTGGCCTTCTCGCCCCAACGGCCGGCGGCGCGTCGGCCGGGTCCGTGAATCAGGTTTGGCTGTCGCGAGGGGCAGGCCGGAATCGTCTTACGGGTTGGCACCCGGGCACGTGGGGCAGGTGCGGCCAATCCGCATGCACTCCGCTCAGGGGCGGTCAGGAAGTATCGGTGAGCTCCGCTTCCGATGAGTCCGGCTCGTACTCCAGCCGCATGCCCGGCAACAATGGCTCGGTCAACGAGCACGGCAGCGCAAACCCCACTCCGCGCCCCGCGTCGGCCGTCACGAGTACTGCTGCGCCGATCGTCCGGTCGCCGAGGCGAACGGCCAGCGGCACGCCGACCGGCGTCGCCATGCGGGTGAGCTGCGCTGCAAAGAGACCGTTACGCACCGTACTCCGAATCGTGCCGACCAGTCGCGGGGCCTCGGGCGGGTCGCCGAAGCGCAGCGCGTCGCCGACGCTCAAGATCAGTGGCGGGGTTTCCGGCCCGCCGAGCGGCACGTCGGCGGATTCCGTGACCCGCTCGGCGGCGGGCTCGCTGACCGGCTCGACGACCGCATAACTGCGCTGCACCTGGCGGACGACGGCCCGACCGGCGGCTTGCGTGCGGCGAGAAACAGTCATTACGTCCCCGACGGCCAGTCCGTCCGCTTCGCCGGCGTTGAGCAGAGCACCGGCCGGCGACAATTCGAAGATGTGCGCGAGAAAACGCCGGCCATTGATGTCGGCGTGCGTACGGATCACCGCGTTGTCGCCCACCCGCACCGGCAGCGCCTTGGATTCGACCGGCGCGGAAGACGTGGCCCGCGACGAACCGCCGCTCCCCCCAGGCCTGATCAGCCGGACGTACCAGAACCGGTCGTCCCGCCGCTCGACAAGGCCGTGCCCGAGATACCGCCCGGCGCGATAGAGATCCACGTGGGGCTCCGACGGGCAATTCACGTTTGGCGGGGCGGCGATCCAAACGAGCACGTCCTGGGCGCGCTCCTCGACGAATGCCACCGCCGAGGTGGCCCGTCCCGTTCGTCGCTCGGCCGGCCCCGGCCACAACGCCACGCGCGCACCAGGGCGCACAGTCGGTGCATTCGCGAGCGCCACAACGGCGCAGAAGCACACGTCGTCCGCGGCGAACCGCACGTCGCAGCGGGCCGCCGGCTGTCCGGCCACGCGCAGCCACCAACTGTCGCCGACGTTCACGCCCTGGTTGGTTCCCGCGTTGATCCATGCGGACTGTCCACCCGGCCCGACCGAATCCACTTCGGCCCGCAGCGGCGCGTTGTCCGGCCAACGTGCAATGAGCCTCGCGACCAGGTCGGGCGGAATGAGCCAGGCTTGCCAGGGACCCTCAGTCGAAGCCGCCGCCGGCGTGGTGAGCCTGAACGCCGGCACGCCAGACTCCGCCTCGGCCCACTCCGCCCAAGCCAGCGGCTCGTTTCCTGCGGCGACGAGCAAGGTCGAGCCGGGAGCGATCACGGAGTCTTCCGACGGCGCGAGCCTTACCAGCCGTGTAACCGGGTCAACGTCCTGGATGTGCACCTCACGCAGCTCGATACCCGGGCCGGCCAGCGAGCCGGCGTGCACGACGAGCAACAAGCTAACCAGCGACAAGTCCCGCATCGGCCATCCTGCGCCAGTCGATCACGCCGTCGCGGCCCGCGTGCTCGGATCGACTGCTGATCTCCACGCGCCGCCATACGAAGAGCGGGCCGCATTCTACCGGCAATACGGCCGGGTCACGCCGTGCGATTCGGCTGCGTGAGCAGCGCTCGCCGGTTCCGGCTGACGGCGCGTAACGACGGCGCACATCAACTCAGACCACGCTGGCGGACGCTCCGTTATTGGGCGGCAAGTTCAGGCGGTCAAAAAAAACGCCCGAGGCGACCGGCTTGCGACGGCCGCCTCGGGGGTCGGAGGAGGAGGAGAAGCGTCACTTGAGGGAGGTTTTCATTCACCCATAGATACGCCGGCCCCGACCGGCGGTTCACCCCGTGTGCAAGATTTGTTCGACGTGAGGCAAGCTCGGGGACGCCGCGGCTGCCAGCCAGCGGAAGTCAGCGTCTGTCTTACACGCCTAATCGCAGCAACGTGGTGGACATTCGCCGGCCGCGAGCATATATTCAGGGTGCGCGGGACGGGGCAGCGGCTTGAACTGGGTGCCGCAGCTCACGCCCGCGGGAGCGGGTTCAGCCTGTCGGCAGTTGCAGTACGGGTGCGCGTGGGGCGCATGGGTTTGGCCACGTACCGTCGGGAGAAGCCATGAGTCTTCGTATATACAACCTCCACAACCACACCCCCTTCTCCGATGGAGCGTACACGATCGACGAGCTGTGCCAGGCGCACCTGGACCGCGCGTCGCTCAGGAATCACGAAGTGCTCGGCATCGGCATCGCCGATCACCTGTTCTGCACGCCTTCTTCCCGCGAGGTCCACAACGAGAAGGAATTCGAGCGGCTGTTTGCCAAGGAAACGCGGAACTACGTGGCGATGGTCAAGGAGGCCCGGCAACAGTGGGCGGGCAAGCTCCAGGTCTACTGCGGGGCGGAGATCAACTGGCCGCTGAACAAGGGGCTGCTGGATTCCGTGCGGGCCATGCTGGATGGGATCGACTACGTGCTGTTCGAGTTCGTGGACTGGGCCGGTCTGACGCAGCTTGCCAACCAGGCGCGGCGCTGGCCGTGCCCGGTCGTGCTGGCACACACCGACGTGTCGCTGCAGTTCCCGAACACTTCGCTGGACCAGGTGGTGCGCACGCTGGCGAACGCCCGCATCGTGTATGAGCTGAGCGCGAAGCTGATGCCGCTGGCCAACCAGGACCGCTGGTTCCGCGTCGTGCCCAATCACCGCGTGCAGGTGGCCATCGGGACCGATACGCACGACGACCTGAGCTGCCTCGACGCGCTGCCGGAGCTGCACGAGTACGTCCTCAAGTTCGGCCTGGGCGAGAAGATCTTCGTCCCCGCCGTCCGCGCCGCAGAGGCCGTGTCCGTGTCGTGATAGCGGAACTTGCCGCCCGGCGGTGCGGGTTGGTGGTCGGGGTGCAACTCAACGAATCACGGGCGATGGAATCACCCAAGTACGTTCGTTCCCCGCGTGCTCGCGCTCGCAGTCCGGCGTCGTACTGCTGGCCCGCAGAGTTCGCGTACCGCTCGTGCCCATGCTGATCCTCGCGGCGTTCGAATCCTGGCCGCGCGCCGCCAAGCCCCCCTGGCCGCAGCCCGTGGTCGTCGCCTTCGGCGAACTGGTCTGCCGCACGAGCATCCGAAGTGGGACGACGAGGAGTGCGCCGGACTGGCGCGCGATCAGATCGTCGTCCGCCAAGGGCGCTTCAGAACGGAGCCATTGGCGCTCCGCCGTTAGGGATCAAACGGGTGGGTGCCCGGCAAGCCGAATCGCATGTGACGAATACGATCGGCGTCAAGGGTCTGGTGTCCGCCAGGCCACCGGCGCGCGACGACGGCTGTGACGTGGCCGTCGACCCAGAGGATGTTTCGCTTGTGTCCTCCATACGGCCAGTTCCAAGCCACTCCCGCGTGGTCCTCCTGGCTGACGGCCGGATGCGGATAGAAACGCGGGTGCGTGGGCTGCTCAAGATCCCCCGCATCCTCGGACATGTACGACCACGTGCCGTTCTCGACCAGGAGCACGCCGTCGCCCGGGCGCGGGATGGTCGAGAGCTGACGGGCGCTGCAATACGTGTTCAAGACCCACGCGGAGCCCATGTCTTCGGGCCGCGCGGCGTCCGTGCCGTGGCCGAGCGTACTCAGGGCGCTCGGGCAGGCAAGGCCGCGAAGCCAGGGCGGGCCCTGGACGCCCATCCACTTCTGCAACGAGCCGATCCAGATCGGCGATCTGTCCGGTGAGATCCCCAGCCCGCGCAGGGTCGGCATTGACACGTTCCAGGGCGCGATGTTGAGCGGAAAGAAATCGCGATTGTCCGCGACATAGGCGTTGAGCGAGGTGCCCAGTTGGTGCAGGTTGGCGGAGCACTTGAGAAGTCGGGCGTGGTGGCGGCTCGCGGCCAGCGAAGGCAGCAGGATCGCGGCCAGCAGGCCGATGACCGAGACTACGATGAGCGCCTCAACGAGGGTAAACGCCGCTGTCGCCCGACCAATGACCGGCCTCAGAAAGGGACCCGGCATGTGACACCGCTCTTCGCTCAGTCCTGTGCCGCCAACGCTCCCGTGCTGACGCACATTCGTAGTTTGCTTCTCATCGTCGTTCCATCCTCTTTAAGTGGTCTTCGCCTAGTCGCACGACCAGGACCAACGGCCTCTGCAGCGCTCGGCCGATGCCGGTTCATTTCCCCATCCTACCAGAGAAACGGCTTCCATCCATAGTTCCAGAGGCGAACAGCGTGAAGGGGCAACCACTTGTGCTGCGCCGGATCCCAATAGAAGCGCAGTATGAGCGGGTGTGGCGGATCGGGCTTCGCACGGCCGACTATCTCGACGTCAGCAAACGCAAGCGCTCCATCTCGCTTCACGATTTCGGCTGCTCCCACCGCGTTCGGGATCGCCACTTGGAGAACCCCGATATTCACGAGCGCTCGCCTCGAAGCGAGAATCTCCTTGTGCAGGTGCGATTCCCCGCCGGCGTCCTCCAGCCACTCGTGGGGGACAATCTGTCTCGTCGGGAGCGTCCGCAGGGTTGCGTGACTGCTATCCCAGTCAATCTCGTCGAGAAGGGGCCCCGGCCGGAACGGGCCCACACCCTCCGAGTAATAGGCCCGCCACAGCACCTCCACGAGCGCAAGCGGTTCGCCCGGCCTGGGACCGGTCGCGTTGTCGCAGAGTTGAGCCACCATGGCCGTCAGGGTTTCGAGGCGCGGGTCATCGGCCGCGCAGATAGTTTCAGGGTCTCGGAATACTACGTATTTGGAATACGCGGTATCCCGGTAAGCCTCCAGGAACGCCGCAATCTTCTCGCGCAGCGCCGTCTGCGCGTGCAGGGCGAGGTCGGCCTTGTTGTCTACCACCCAGCGCCTCTCCAACTCCGCTCGAATATCAACCCCGTGCAGGGGTTCGAGCCTGCCTCGGGACCATTCGGCGAGTGCGACGGCATCCGGGTCGGGCCGGTCAGCGGCTTCGATCGAAGCACCGCTCACATCGGCCAGTCTTCCATCCGGCGACCGCAGACTTTCAGGTGCGGCGCCCCGGAGGTACAGGATGGTCAGCGCGGATGCCACAACCGCGAGGCCGAGAAGAAGGGCAAGCTTTGCGGAACTGAGTGCGTGAAGCCTTGTCGAATTGTCCCGATGGTGCCGCACCGCTACACTCCCGTCCGCCCGATAAGTGAAACATAGCTCAAGCAAGAAACAACTCAAGCACTCGCCGGATATTCTCCTGAGTGCGTTGTCAAGATGCGTGCGCGGTCACGACGGCGTGTCGGTACTTCGTTTGCCCGCCGGCGGTGCTGAGCGGCGCTGCCCGTAGTGGTCCTGCCGCTCCAGGCAGGCCGCTTCTGCGCCTGAGGCAGCGGCTGCGCCTGAGGCAGCAGCCGAGCTTCTGCTCGGCCGTTACGCTCGATGTTCGACGGCGTGAGCGCGGCACACCCCAACCTCCAGCACGACCCGCGACCGTCCAGGCAAGGACGTGCGGATTCCAGCGGGGGAGATTACTGATCACAGAGGCGCCATACCAGGACTTGCTCCCGCGATTCTTCGAAGCGAATATCCAGGTCTGAGGCAATCCTGTCCAGGACCCTCGAGATCATCTCCTCAGTCACGCCTGTTGGCGAGTCCAAATACATGGGGGAATTGTCTTCCCACGAAACGCGCACGCGACCGTTGCTCGAAAGCCCGTTTGTGATCGGCCGACCGATCGCGCGACTGACGACCCGCAAGAACCTGTCGACTGTGCCGCTGTGCGGAGGCGATGGGGTAAGCCCGTCACGCGGCGCGAAGATCTGAAACACCTGCGCCGCCGTCCGCGGCTCGCCCCGCGCCGTGTAAACCACCAGATCACGTTCGACGGGCACGAATGCGAAGCCGGGGTATCCCGAGAGCCGCACGCATTCGCCGATCCGCCGTATGTACTCGCCGGACTCCAGGTTTCGGCGTACGACCCAGTCCCCGGGCAAGTATATGTGGTGCGCGACAGCTAGGTCAACGAACAAGTAGGGAGGCAGTCCGAGCGAGTCGCAAAGGACCGCGTAGAGGGCCCGAGGCAGGACAGGTTCTCCAATCTGAAGGTTGCCGCGGCTGGCGCTGCCGTCCCGCCACCACACGGTAACTGATACAATGGGGCCCGCGCCCTCGAGACCGAATTGCTGACGGAGCCACGCGCGATCGCTATCCCGAGGCTCCGCGATATATCGAATCACTTCGCCCTCGTTCAGGCAGTAGCGATCAGCCGGATCGCTCGACAAGTCGGCCCCTCGCGTGCTCCGGGAATCCGATCTCCCTTCGGGGGCGCTTGTGCGAGGCACGGGAGTTCCCGGCCACAGGAGTGCAATCCCGAACGCAGTTGTCCCGACCAGCACTCCCCACGACCAGCGCGAGCGCTTGCGCCAGGCCACGCGCACGTACACCGTCAGCATCGCCACAACAGCCACGGCACCCAGCCCGACCCACAGCCGCAGGCTCGGCGCAGACGTGCCACGCACGCGTCGCGGCAGAAGAACGTCGCGGACCAGCGGGTCTGGATTCCCCGGTTGGCGCTTGTCCCGCGCCGCTGCCACATCGGGCTCAGAGTCCGAGGGCCGGCTCGGAATCAGCGCAGGACCACGTGCCGGGGGAGCACTCGCGGCCTGTTCTGCAGCGGCGGGACCCGGGCCGCCCGGCAGGGTGACCGTGGTCCGCTCTGCCGGCAGCGCTCCAGGCTCGGGGCGGAGTTGTCCCGCATCCATTGCGTGCGGCGGCGGGACGAACACCGGCGCGGTATACGTCGAAGCGACGCCTTCCTGAGCCCCGTGCGCAGCCTCGAATTCGCCGCCCTTCACACCGTTCTCGGCCTCAAGATCGTCCATCACCGCGAACTGAACTTCCTCCCCGGGCGCAGGCACCCGGTATACGACACCGGCCACGCGGTCCGCGACGGTAGTCCCCGGAGGGAAGTGCAACTCGAAGCAACTATCATTCAGTGGTGGGTTCATCACCACCGATTCGACATCGGTCTCAACCGACGTGCGAACCCGGTATCCGGCGATTTCCACTTCCGTGTCCCAGCGTGTCGCGAACCAGATCTCCTCGGCAGCCTCGCTCCTCAAAGCAGTCACGGCCGTGGCCACGAAAGTTGAGACCTCGGCGCCATCCTGCCCCAACACAACTCCCTTCATCGGTAGCAGGGTGCGGTCGAGATCAAGCCAGATCGTGGCGTATCGAATGCCCTCATGAACCGCATCGACGACCCAACAGGGGCGCCCGTTGACCTCTTCGACCTCGTCTCGAAGAACCCCGAACTCAAGCAGGCTTTCGAGACTGCCGTCATCGATTCCCAGCCCCCCGGGCTGCGGCGGATTCAGCATCATCAGAGCCAGAATTCTGGCCTCTTCCCGTAACTTGATAGACGTTGTTTCGTCAACGGCCCCGAGCTGAGATTGCGTAAGCAAGATCGACTCGACCTCGCCGTCGTAGGCGAAGTGAGCAAGTTCGGCTTCTTCGTCCTCGGTCAGTCCAACACTTCGTTCCATGCGATAGCGCCCGCCCGGCACGTCTACCAACATTCTCCGCGAGGTCCAGCGAATTTCTTGCCCGAACGCCGGCGCCCCCTGCGGGGCCTCCTGGTGGGTGACGAAATCGACCTGGAGTGCGTTCAACTGGCTTCGACGAGCGCTTGCTACAGCGCGTAGCTCATCGATGCCCGGGCGGCGAGGTCCGTCCTCGGCCATCACAACAGCCGCGGCCAGCATGATGACTGGCGCGCAGTACTTCGCAGGACATCCGAGGGGCACGCTTCCGAAGCGCCTCCATGCCCCGTGACGACAGACGTCGCGACGAGAAGCGCGCGCACGCGACACCCTGGCACAGGTCGACGCCCGAGTGACACGTCGACGGGCCGTGCCCCACGCCTGCCGGGCAACCAGAGACATGTGGCCTGCCAGCGCAGCCGGAGTACACCAGCTTCTACTCATTGACCGCCGGCTCCGTGCATCCGCTTTGCCAAACGCCCACGCAGGGTGTGCTGTAGGAACTCCATAAGTCACAGGCGCATACAAGGTTGCACGGCTGGAGAGTTTCTAAGAAGATCGCCCCGCACGAAGAACGGACGATCACGCACCCGGTAAGTGGACCCGTTTCTGATATGACGCAACTGAATTTCGCAAACGTGGCCGTCGGGCAACCGCTGGAGCAGTAGCTACACCCCGAGGTGAGGCAGTTGACGGCCGGCGTGCTGGCACAGGTGTACGTGCCAGTTTGTGGGCAGGCGAATCGATTGAGCGCGGGCGGACCCGGTTCCGCCGTCGCCCGGCCAACGGCGTCACGGGGGCCCACAACGCCCACAATCGTGAAGGCAGCAACCAGCAGACCTACTAGAACCGCCCCTCCAAGGCGGAACTCCCGCGGTGCCCCGGAGCCCACCGTCATTTCTGCTTCCGCTCTCGTTCCCGGCAACGCCAGGCCCGCCAAGCAACACGCTCCACAATCATCAATCATCGTTCACTCCCGCCAAGAGTCCAACATGGGTCAACGAACGGAGACGCAAAGCAAGAACTGATTGCTCTGCACGGAACCCCGGCGAGCCAACGACTTGCCACTGGCGCGCCACCTTCGGAATTCCGAAACTTGGCTCTGCCGCGTCTGACACTCGCAACTGCCCCCGGGGGCTGAACTCCGATAGGCAACCCCGGGCGTTCACCGTAGCCAACACACGGTAAATATAACTCAAAAAAAAATCAAATAGATTGTGTCCGTGCGCGGTCACGGCGACGTGCCGGTACTTCGTTTGCCCGCCGGCGGTGCTGACTGAAGCCGGCCCATCGCCCGATGAAA
>JALHJL010000064.1 GCA_022839625.1 Phycisphaerales bacterium | reverse complement strand
AGATCAAAGTCATCAAACGCATGGCTTACGGCTTCCGCGACGACGCGTACTTCTTCCTCAAAATCCGCGCGGCGTTCCCCGGAATTCGGAGATGAACCCTTTTATTTGACTTCCCTCATGGTGTGTGGAACACTCCATGTTGGGCCGAGCCAATTGCTGGCGAGCACGCTCTCGCCGCCGCGCCCGAGCGTGTCGCCGGTGGCGTCAAGGCCGGGGAGCACGAGGCGCGCGGAGCGTGCGCGCGGACGGGAGACGATGCATCATGTGCGCGATCGCCCAACACGCTGAACCCGGGTGGATCGGCCTGGTTCCCACCGGCGTCAGCATCCCATTCGATTCGATCCGCTCGCCAGGCACGTACATCTGCAACTGGAGCGGACATTTACTGCGTGTCCCGGAGAGCGCCCTGGTACCCAACGGGGTCGTCAACATCGTCGGGCCCGAACCGTTGTTCGTGACCAAGATCAGCGATGACCCCTCGGTACCGATGAGCAAAGCGCGGCAGGCGGCCGCCAGCCTGCACTTGAGCGTCAACTTCTGATACCGCCCCCCGCGTCGGTCATTCCACGGGAACCAGGCGCAGAACCCGGTCATCCGCCGGCCCCGGCGTTCCGCGGCCGTCGCGGTTGCTGGTCGCGATGTAGAGGTATCCGTCGGGCCCCTCGGCGATGGCGCGCAGCCGGCCGAGCTTGTCCCGTAGCCCGCGGGCGATGCCCGCGATCTGATCGCTACCGTCCGTCGTCAGGTGCACCACCCACAGTGACGCACCGCGCAGCCCAACGAACACGAACGCGTCTTGCCACGCCGGGTAGCGGTCGCCGGTGCAGAACGTCGCACCGGCCGGGGCAATCGCTTCGTCGCCCGAGTGCCACAAGGGCAGCTCAAACCCCGGCGCCGTCTGGTCGCGCCGGTACAGAGGCCAGCCGTAATTGCGTCCCGGCCGGATTCGGTTGAGCTCGTCCTCGCCGCCCGTTCCGTCCAGCGGGAAGCTCGAGCCGTGCTCGGTGGCCAGCAGCAGTTCCGGCCGCGTCGGGTGGAACGCAAAGCCCTGGGGATTGCGATGCCCCAGCGACCACACCGGGGAGCCGGGGAACGGATTGTCCGCCGGAATGGTGCCGTCGGCGTTGTAGCGCAGGAACTTGCCGCCCAGGTACGTGAGATCCTGCGCACGCTGCGACTGCGTGGCCTCGCCGGTCGACGCGTAGAGCATTCCGTCCGGGCCGAAGCGCAGCGGAAAACCGTCGTGCACGTACGCCGCGGGCAGGTTGGCAATCAGCGGCGTCGCATCGGCGGGCTCAAACCCGCGCGGCCCGAGCCGGAACCGCGCGACGACGTTTCGAAAGCCGGGGCCGTCCGGCGTCGTGTAGCTGACGTAGACGAGGCCGTCGGTGTCGAAGCTCGGCGAGATCGCGAGGCCCATCAGGCCGACCTCGCTGCGCGGCAGTTGGGGAGCCACGTCTTCGATTCGCTGGACGAGGAGCGTTGCACCGTCGGCTACGTCGAGAACGCGGAGGCGCCCGGGACGCTCGGTGACTACCAGGCGGCCATCCGGGAGGAACGCAAGCGACCAGGGCACTTCCAGGCCCGTGGCGACCGTTTCAATCCTGAATCGCTGCCCGGCCAGCTCATAGATCTCGTTGCCCAGTCCATTGGTCGGAGGCGGATTAGTCGGTAACAGGCCGCAGCCAGCGACTCCGAGCAGAACCGCAACCAGGACCAGGGGGTACACGCGCATCGCCATTCCTCCAGGAACTTGGGCAGCTTTGGGCAAACAACGGATTCTATGCAGGCAGTCGGCGCACGCGTGGCGACCCATACCGGGCGAGGCTCAAACGACGCCCGCAGGGCAAAGCTCCAGCAACCTGAGTAGTGCAAAGCTCCAACGACCCCAGTAGGGCAAAGCTCCAGCTTTGCCCCGCGGCCGACGCCGTGGCTGGGGTGCACGCCGGCCGGGCAAGTGGCATCAACGAACATCTCGGGCGTTGCGGTAGGCGTCGAGCGCGGCGGGGAACGGCCCCAGGGCCCGCTCGAAGATGCCCAGCGAATAGGCGATCGTCAGGCCGTAGTTGGTGACCGGTACGCCGGCCCGCCGGCAACGCAGCATGCGCGACAGCATCTCCCGGCGGTTCTGAACGCACGCCCCGCAGTGCACGGCCAGCTTGAACGAGGACAGGTCCGGCGGGAAGTCGTGCCCTTGCGTCACCTGGATGTCGAGCTTGCCGCCGACGTATTGTGTCAACCAGCGGGGGATTTTGACCCGGCCGATGTCCTCGCCGATCGGGTGGTGCGAGCACGCCTCGGCGATGAGGACGCGGTCGCCGGGCCGGAGCGCCTCGATCGCCAGCGCGCCGCGCACCAGCTCGCAGAGATCGCCCTTGAAGCGCGCGAACAGGATAGAGAACGAAGTCAGGGGCACGTCCGGCGGCGTGTCGGCCGCTACCTTCAGGAACGCCTGCGAGTCCGTCACGACAAGTGCGGGCGGCCGGTTCAGCCGACCCAGCGCATCGCGCAGCTCGCGCTCCTTCACCACGAGGCAATAGGCGTCGTTGTCGAGCAGGTCGCGGATCGTTTGCACCTGCGGCAGGATGAGTCGGCCCTTCGGGGCTTCCTTGTCGATCGGCACGACCAGCACGACCAGCTCCCCCGGCGGTACGAGGTCGCCGATGATCGCCGGCGTGTTGATGAAGTCCTCCGGCGCGGCCCGGATCAGTGCCTCGCGCAGGTCGAGGATGCCCTCGCCGCGGCTGGCGACCGTCCGCACGTGCGACACCTGATCGGCGTTCAGGCGGTCGAGGACAGCGGGCAGCGGATGGCCAAGGTCGGTCTTGTTGAAGACGACGATCGCCGGCACCCGGCGATTCACAAACTCCGCGAGCAGCGCGTCCTCGAAGGCGCCCCACTCACCATCCTCGGCGACGATGAGCGCCACGTCGGTCCGGTCGAACACGCGGCGCGTGCGCTCGACGCGCTGTTCCCCCAGGGCGCCCACGTCGTCGATGCCGGCCGTGTCGATGAAGAGCACGGGGCCGAGCGGCAGCAGCTCCATCGGTTTTTCGACCGGGTCGGTCGTCGTGCCGGCCGTCTCGGAGACGATCGCTACCTCCTGCCGCGTCAGGGCGTTCAGCAACGACGACTTGCCGACGTTGCGCCGGCCGAAGAGGCCGATGTGCAGACGCAGGCCGCGGGGAGCCGTGCTCATTTTGCCTCCGGTCGTGCGCCGGGCGTCCCTGAGCCCAGGCGCATTACTGCTTCCGGCGCGATCAGTTCCGCATACTCGGCCTCGGTGAGCAGACGGCGCGCGAGCACGACCTCGCGGATCGACTTGTGCTCGTCGTGCGCGGCCCGCGCCACTTCCTGCGCGGTCTCATAGCCGAGCCGCCCTACCAGCGCCGTCGCAGTCGCCGTCGAGCTTTCGACGTGCGCCCCGCAGCGGGCCTCGTCGGCTTCGAGGCCCTCCACGCACAGCCGCCGGAAGATCGCGCAGGCGTTGCCGAGCAGCTCCAGGCTCGTCAGCAGGGCGTCGGCCACCAGCGGAAGGAACGCGTTCAGCTCGAGGTTGCCGAGCGCGCCGGCCGCCGTAATCGCGTGGTCGTGCGCCATGACGGCCAGCGCCGTTTGCGAAACCGCCTCGGGGATGACCGGGTTGACCTTGCCGGGCATGATGGAGGAGCCGGCCTGCCGCGCGGGCAGCCGGATTTCGCCCAGCCCGGCCTGCGGGCCGGACGCCATGAGCCGCAGGTCGCCGGCGATCTTGAGCAGGTTGCTCGCGCACGCCTTCAGAATCCCGCTGACCTCGACGAAGACATCCGCGTTCTGCGTGGCCTCGACCAGGTTTTCCGCGCGCGCCAGGCCCAGCCCGGTGATTTCGCGCAGATGCTCGACCACGCGGAAGATGTACTGCCGCGGCGCCCCGAGCCCGGTGCCGATCGCCGTCCCGCCGAGGTTCACGACGCGCAACCGCTCCTCGCACTTGTAGATTCGCCAGCGGTCGCGGTTGAGCGCTTCGGCGTAGGCCCCCATCTCGCGGCCGAGCGTGGTCAGGACCGCGTCCTGGAGCTGGGTGCGGCCGACCTTCACGACGTGCGCGAACTGCTTTTCCTTCTGCTGGAATGCCTCCTGGAGCGCGACGACCTCCCGCTCCAGCTTGCGGAGCAGGGTGATCGCGGCGACGCGCAGGGCCGTTGGGTACGTATCGTTTGTGGATTGGTGCCGGTTGATATCGTCGAGCGGGCTCACCGTCTGGTAGTCGCCGAGCGGCCGGCCGAGCAGTTGCAGTGCCCGGTTCGCGAGCACCTCGTTGACGTTCATGTTGGTTGAGGTGCCTGCTCCGCCTTGCAGCGCGTCGACCACGACGTGCTCGTCGAGCCGGCCCTCGATCATCTCGCGGCAGGCGCGCTCGATGGCCTCGGCCTTCGCCGCCGCCGTCACGGCGCAGCCTTCGCGGGGCGGCGAGGAAGGCAGGGCCGCGGTACGCGCATCGTCCCCGCCGCAGGACTCGCGATTCGCTCGCGCACAGGCCAGCTTCACCGCTCCGTAGGCGTGGATCAACGCCGCGTGTACCGGACGCCGCGTAAGCGGGAAGTTCTCCAGCGCGCGGGCGGTGTAGATGCCGTAGAGCGCATCTGCCGTCACCGGCAGCTCGCCGAGGGCGTCGCGTTCCGTGCGTGGTTCAGGCATATGGTCGCCGCTGGATCGTGCACGGACCGGCCGCAAGCGCACCTTGTCGCGCGACGCGTCCGGCCAGTCGCCGGGTGCGCCACCAGTGTACCCGGCTCCCGCACCGCTTGGGCAGTGGCAGGCGGCAGAACACAGTGGCACCATCGGGAGCTTCGATCCCCCGCCAGCCCGCTCCGCGTGGATCAGCGTTGGCTCACGCTTATGCCTGAGGTAGCCGGTGAGGGGACCGGGGGAGGTACAAGCGGAGGAGTGGTCGGCAGGTGGGGACACGCCATGGTTGCGATTCGGTACCGTCCGACGTCGGTCTCGGCGTCGGCATCCGCCTCCAGGCGCGCGGCCACGCGGCAGGTAACGCCGCGCGTCCCGTCATGGCGCAGCACGCGCGCGAACTGCGGCAGGGGACAGGCGCCCTCGCGCACCACGCGGTCCGACGACTGCATCTCGATCAACTCGATCCGCGCGCCGACCGGAGGGGCTTCGGTCGCCGGCGTCAGGAACGCGGCCCCGCGCGTCGAGATGTCCAGCATCCAGCCGCTCGTGCGGCGCCGTCCGCCCGTCAAGCGAATCCAGAAGGCGAACGCTTTGGGATAGCGCGGCTCGCTTCTGCGCTCCACGCTCGCGCTGGCACACTGCCCCACGGCTGAGCTTCCTTTGGAGAGGCTGTCGGAGACTCGCCGGCATGGGCCCGGCTCCACACAGATACGATCGGCACGCGGCGGACCGGTCATGATCACGCGGCGCGCGAGTACCGAAGGTCCGATAGTTGAAGCCCCTCGCCCGGCTGCACACACATTAAGGGACGGGGCCCCCGTGGCCCTCTACTTCCCTGCGAGGCTGAAAGTCCGCTCGATGAAGCCGGTGTCCACGCGGCCCTTGACGAAATCGGCGTGCTCCATAATCGCCTTATGCAGCGGGATGGTCGTGTCCAGCGGCTGGATCACGAACTCCTCCAATGCCCGGCGCATGGCGTGCACGGCCTCGGCCCGCGTCGGCCGGTGCACGAGCAGCTTGGAGATCAGCGAATCGTAGTAGGGGCTTACGTAGTAGCCGGCGTGCGCGTGGGTATCCAGCCGCACGCCGGGGCCGCCCGGCGGGATGAACGTGCTGATGGTCCCAGGGCACGGGCGGAAGTCGTTGCTGGGGCTCTCGGCGTTAATGCGGCACTCGATGGCCGAACCGCTTTGCTTGACGTGCTCCTGCCGCAGCTTCAGCGGCTCCCCCGCCGCGATGCGGATTTGCCACTGAACGATGTCCTCGCCGGTCACGAGCTCGGTTACCGGGTGCTCCACCTGGACGCGCGCATTGACCTCCATGAAGTAGAAGCTCTCGTCCTCATCCAGGAGAAACTCGCACGTGCCCGCCGAGTGATAGCCGGCCGCGCGGGCCAAACGCACCGCGGCGTTGCACAGCTTCTCGCGCGTGCGGGCGCCGATGTGCGGCGAGGGGGATTCCTCGACCAGCTTCTGGTGGCGTCGTTGGAGCGAACAATCACGCTCCCACAAATGGATGATGTTGCCGCGCTGATCTCCCAGCAGTTGCACCTCGACGTGGCGCGGCCGCTCGATCAGTTTCTCGATGTACAGACTGCCGTCCTTGAACGCGGCCTCGGCCTCGGTTCGAGCGTGCCGGAAGCTGGAGCGGAGCGTGGCCTCGTTGTGCGCGGTACGCATGCCGCGACCGCCCCCGCCGGCCGCCGCCTTGATCATGACCGGGTATCCGATCTTCGCGGCCAGGGCCACGGCCTCGTCATCGGTGCCCACCGTGCCGCTGCTGCCCGGAACGATCGGCACTTTCGCTTCGCGGGCGAGCTTGCGGGCCTGCACCTTGTCGCCGAGCTTCTGCATCGCCTCCGCGCTGGGCCCGATGAACTCGATCTTGCAGTCCCGGCACATCTGGGCGAATTTCGGGTTCTCCGCCAGAAAGCCGTACCCGGGGTGAATGGCCTGCACGTCGGCGATCTCGGCGGCCGAAAGGATGGCGGCCGCGTTCAGATAGGACTGGGCTGGAGTCTCGGGGCCGATGCAGATGGCGTCGTGGGCCAGGTTCAGGTAGGCGGCGTCGCGGTCCGCACGCGAATAGACTGCGATCGCCTCGATGCCCATGTCCCGGCACGCGCGGATGATCCGCAGGGCAATCTCCCCGCGGTTGGCCACCAGGATCCGCGTGAACATGCGCACCCCACTCCGGCTCACGCCCGGCTCACGGCGAACAGCGGTTGATCGAACTCCACCGCCTCCGCGGTCTTCACCAGGACCCTCGTAATCCGCCCGGCGACCTCCGCCTTGAGCTCGTTGAACACCTTCATCGCCTCGATCAGACACACCACCGTGTCCGGTTCCACGATCGACCCGATGTTCACGAACGGCGGAGACTCGGGGTCCGCACTGGCGTAGAAGGTTCCCACCATCGGGGAGCGAATCAGCAGCTCGTCTTGCACTTCGGTTGCGGCAACGGGCGCGCCAACCTTGGAGTCCGCCGGCGGATTCGGCGCGGACAGAATCGGATGCACCGCCGGCGGGGCCGTCGTCAGCGCGGGCTGTCCGCGTCGCAGCAAGATGTGCGAGTCACCCTCGCGTAACTCCATACGGCTCAGATCGTTATCGACCATGAGCTCGATGAGGCTCTTGAGATGCTTCAGGTCCATCGGCAATTTCACGCCCGGCTCGCCGTCAGTTTCTTTGCTCTTTTGCTGGCTCATGTGAATTCGACCGGCAACGTAGACAACACCTCGTAACCCGTGTCCGTGACCAACACGTCGTCTTCAAGCCGTACCCCGCCGACGCCCGGCAAGTACACGCCCGGCTCGATCGTGATAACCATGCCGGGCTTGAGGATGTCCTTCGAGATCTTGTTCACCCGTGGCGATTCGTGGGCCACGATCCCCAGCCCGTGCCCCAGCCCGTGGTTAAAGAGCTTGCCATAGCCGGCTTTCTGAATGATGCCTCGCGCGACGGCGTCCACGGCCCGCGCTTTGACCCCCGGCTTGACGGCTTCAATCGCCCGATCGTGGGCCTCGCGAACGACGCGGAACACGTCCTTCATCCGGTCGGGGATGCGACCGAGCCACAGCACGCGGGTCAGGTCGCTGCCGTACCATTCCACGCGGGCGCCCCAGTCGATCAGCAGGATTTCGTTTTCGACCAGCTTGCCGTTGCCGGGCTCATAGTGCGGCAGCGATGAGTTTGCCCCGACTGCGACGATGGAGGGAAACGTCTCGCCCTGTGCGCCAAGCTGCTGCATCTCGTAGACGAGCCGCGCCGCGATTTCGCGCTCGGTCTGTCCGGGCTGCAGCCATTGGCGCAGGCGCTCGAACGCCTCCTCGGCGACGCGAATGGCGGTTCGCAGGCGGTTCACCTCGCCGGCGTCCTTGCAGGCCCGAAACGGCGTCACGAGTCCCTCCGTGGGGACCAGGCGCGCGGGGGCCGCCAGCTTCTTCAGGGCGTTGTACTCACGGACGTTCATGTGGTCCGGGTTGAAGCCCAGCTTCTTCACCTTGCCGCGGCGCACTTCACGGACGGTCTCGTCCGGGGTGCGCTTCTTCCGCAGCACCTTGCGGGCATACGGGGCCTCGCGGTCGGCGGCCTCATCAAAACGCCCGTCGGTGAGCAAAACGACGGCGCGCTGGGTCAGCAGGACGGGGCCGTCCTCGCCGGTGAAGCCCGTGGTCCAATACTGGTCCATGCGGTCCTGAATGAGGTAGCCGTCGATCTTCCGGCGGCCCATCTCGTCGCGTAACTTTTTGATGCGAATGGAGTAAGGTTCCGGTACGGGCTTGTCGCTCTTCTTCATGGTGGCGCTGGCTCCGAGTCGCGTCCAACTGGATCGGGGCAAACGTCTGGCCAAGTGCCCCGTGCGAGCGGCGAATTTACCGCCGACGGGGGGCGAGTGCCAGTTGTCCAGGCAACGTTTTTGTGGGGCCTTTGACCGCCGGCGTCGGTTGGGCTACAATAGCGAATTCGCGTTTGGGATGCCCCGGCGCAGTGAGTCCAAGCGGAATTGGTCGAGGGTGTTATGGCCCGGAAGTGCCCGATTACCGGGAAGAAGACGATATCCGGCAGTTCGATCTCGCGGCGCGGCAAGGCCAAGTACCTGGGCGGGGTGGGCCGCAAGGTCACCGGCATTACCAAGCGCAAGTTCAAGCCGAACATCCAGCGTGTCCGGGCGGTTGTCGACGGGCATGTCACGCGGATTCGCGTGAGTGCCAAGGCCATTCGCATGGGCGAGATCGTCAAGCCCGCCAAGCGTGACTGGTCACCGCCGCCGCCTCCGGCCGAGTCCTGATCGCCCGATCAGCCCGCCGTCGGAATCTGATTCCAGTTCAGCTCGCGAGGTGCAGCCGGCAGGCTGTGCAGGCTGTGGTGCGCAGGCCCCCATTCGAACGGCGACATGTCCTCCCCGCGGGGTCCATTCCCGCACCAGTTGACATCGCCCGATCAATAGCAGTTTCTTGTCAGGACCGCTCCCGGTTCCGCTAGGATGGGCGGAATGTCATGCGGCGTCGGTTCGCGATGAGTCTGATCGGCCTCGGCAGGAGGAAGGTGCTCCCATGATGCGATGGTTCTGTGGCGCATTGCTGTTGTCCCTGGTGGTTACGCTGGTGCCCGGCGGCTGTCCGACCAACGGACTGTTCCCCGACTTTGACGACCCGTTCGATCTCGACGATCCAAGCGGCATCGACGACGACTTCGATCCGTTCGACGACGACGACCCTGCCGACTGGGATGACGACTTCGACCCGCTCGACGGCAACGATCCCGCCGGCGGCGACGACGAACCGAACGACGCCAACCAGCCGACGACGACGGGTGCGCAAGCTCTGTTCGACCAGGCGTGGTCCGCGTTCGACCAGACGTATTCCTACTTTCGTTACAAGGGCATCGACTGGAACGCGCTCCGGGCCCAGCACCGCCCGGACTTCGCCCAGGACCTCTCGCCGGATGCCTTCGCCGAGGCCCTCGCGCCCATGCTCCGCGAGCTGCACGACTGGCACGTGAGCGTCCAGAAGCCGGACAACACCTACGTGGAGGTCTACGCGCGGGAGATCCCGCAGACGTACCCCTCGACGCCCCGCAGGCGTTACACGAACGACAACACGTACGAGACGATCGGCGACAATGTCATCCGGCACTCCTGGTTCCAGGACAACATCGCCTACATCCGCGTAGACACGCTGGATGCGGCGGCCACCGGCGGCATCACCGCCCAGGACATCAACGGCCTGTTCGACACCTACGCCGGCGCGGCCGGACTGATCCTGGACCTGCGGCCGAACAATGGCGGCGACGAGACCTTCGCCGCCCGGATCGCGGGGCACTTCACGCTGGAGTCCCTGACGTACGGCCACACGAAGACCCGCAACGGCCCGAATCATGACGACTTCGCCGCGTTGCAGGACAAGGTGCTCCAGCCCAGCGACGGCCACACCTACGCGGGCCCGGTCGCCTGTCTCATCAGCGGCCGTTGCATGAGCTCCGCCGAGTGGTTCACGCTCATGATGCAGGCCCGTCCCAACGTGACGCTGATCGGCACGACGACCCGCGGCAGCTCGGGCAACCCGACCGAGGTCACGCTCGATAACGGCGTGAAGCTGCGCATCCCGACCTGGGTCGCGTACACGCCGGCGATGGTGGAGATCGAAGACCGCGGCATCGCCCCGGACATCGAAGTCGCCCCCGACGCGAGCTTCGATGGCGAGCATGACTACGTTGTCGAGCGGGCGATCGCGGAGCTGACCAGGTAGTCCGCGGCGTCCACCCCATCACTGGGTATTACGGACCCGTCGCGTTGTCGCCGATCCGCCGGATGAGGACGGTGTCCGTGGCCCCGGGGGTGGTCGGCTTGGTCGACGTGACCACCACGACGAGATCGCCGGGCACCGCGAACCCGCGGTTGAGCACCACGCGGTCGAGCGCGGCCGCCATCGCAGCCGGGTTGTCCAGGGGCTCCACCTGCGCCGGCGCGACCCCATACAACAGACTCATCTGGCGGCAGACGCGGTCGTCGTAGCTCAATCCCAGCACGGGGATGGGCAGGCGGTGCTTGGCCACCATGCGCACCGTCGTGCCGGTCGCCGTCCAGACGGCCACCAGCCGGGCGCCCAGGTCCAGCGCTGCGGCGACGGCGGCGTGTGCGACGGCGGCCGTCGGGCGGTACCGGGCCGCGGTGCAGCGCGGGCCCTCGGCCGGCGGGCGCTTGGCCAGGTACGCCTCGGTGGCGGCGGCAACCTTGCCCATCATCTCGACCGCCTCGATCGGGTAGCGGCCGATGGCCGTCTCGCCGGACAGCATGACGGCGTCGGCGCGGTCCAGGATCGCGTTGGCCACGTCGCTGACTTCGGCCCGCGTCGGCAAGGGGTTGTCGATCATGCTCTGGAGCATCTGGGTGGCCACGATCACGGGGACGCCCGCCAACTGACAATCCGCCACGATGTCCTTCTGGACCAGCGGCACGCGCCAGAGGTCGGTTTCCACCCCCAAGTCGCCGCGCGCGACCAGCACGCCGTCGGTATGGCCGATCAGCTCATCCAGGTGCCAGAGCGCCTCAGTCTTCTCGATCTTGACGATCACGCGCAATGGGCTGCCGCGCTCCTTGATGATGCGCCGCAACTCGTACAAGTCTTCCGGCTGGCGGACGAACGAGAGGGCGACGTAATCGAGGTCGTGCTCGATCGCCCAACCCAGATCGCGGCGGTCCTTTTCGGTCAAGGCCGGCGTGGCGAGCGGGGTGTCGGGCAGGTTCACGCCCTTGCGACTGTCCAGCGGCCCGGCGGTCTGGCACTCGCAGACCAGCTCATCCGCGCGACGTTCCACGACGGCCATCCGCACCCGGCCGTCATCGACGATGATCCGGTGCCCGACCGCCACCTCGTCCACCAGCCCCGCGTAGCTGGTGGTCAGGCGCGACGCGCTGCATTCCCCCTCGCCGCGCACGAACCGCACCACGCTGCCCACGGCCACCTCGACCGGCCCGTTGGGGAAGCGCCCCAATCGGATCTTCGGGCCGCACAAGTCCCCCATCACGGCGACGTACTCGCCGCGCTCGGCGGCGAGCGACCGCACGAGCTGAAGCGTCCGGCGGTGCTCTTCGAGCTCGCCGTGGCTGAAGTTGAGGCGGCAGACGTCCAGGCCCAGGTCGAACATCTGCGCGAGCCGCTCGCGATTGGCGGTCGCAGGCCCCAGCGTGGCAATGATCTTGGTCCTGAGGAAGCGTTGTTCATTCGGCTCGTGCATGGTCTGGCCTCGCAGAAGAACGGCACTCAGGGCCGAATGGCCGAGACGCCGTTCGGAGCACAACGCGGAATCTATCCGCCCTTGGCGGCGGAAGCCAGTTTCCGCGCGGGCCGCACGGTCTCGGGCCGCCGGGGGGATCACCCGCGTCCGGCCCGGGCGCGTGACCGCAGAATCAGCACCGTCGTCGCCAGCCACACCGCCGCAACGCTTGCGATCTGTGCCCCCGCGGCCCGGGCGGCCGGCCAGGACAGCAGCAGGGCCCCCAACAGCCAGCACACCAGCGCCGTAGCACTGAGGCGGCAGGTGCGCCCCGCACGGCGCGTCCGTTCCAGCCGATCGGCGAGGACGGCCACCGGCCAGTACACCAACGGCAGGTAGTGCGTCCAGACGAGCGGCGACGCCAGCAGCATCAGACAACACCACTGTCCGAATTGTGCCCGGATCGCCAGGGCTGCACCGGTGCTTTCCGGCGGCCAAGTCCTCGCGCCGTGCAGCGTCAAGGCGATGGTCACGCCCGCGAACACGGCCAGCAACGCGACATAGGTCGCCAGGGCCGCGCCGCGCGGCAGGTCCGTCACGTTGACGTACAGCCCGTGGTGGTCGGCGCGGCCCCCGTCGACCGGAGTAAGCAGGCGGCGCAGCACGATCGGGACGGCGTTGTTGCTATACAGCGCCTTCGTCGGCCGCTCGCTGGTGAGGGTCTCGATCGCCGAGCCGCCGCGCACCGCGCGTGTGTAGAAGTCTTTGTGCAGGGACAGGGTCTGTTGCCATCCGACGGTCAGGGCCGGCAGCCCCAGTCCGAACGCGACCGTAACCGCCGCGGCGGCGCCGGCCACGCGCCAGCGACGCTTCAGGAGGAAGAAGAGGATCAGTAGTGCGGGCAGGAGCTTGATCAGCGTCGCCAGGCCAAGCGCCACGCCGGCCTCCCACTCGCGGCCGCGCTCGACCAGGAACCATGCGGTGACCGCCAGGAACAGGACCAGCAGCCCCACGTTGCCGAGCACGGCACACGAATGCACGTACGGCAACATCAACGCAATCGCGATCAGCAGGGCGGCGCGGGGCGCTCGTCGCGCGCGGTCGTCAAGCAGGCTTTCGACCAGCACAACCGTAATGGCAAACAAGACGAGCGAGAGCACGGCGAAGGCCGCGGCGGCCACGCGCAGCGGCAGGAGGCCCCAGGGGAGCATGAAGGTGGTGAAGAAGGGCAGGTAGTTGTGAACGCCCAGGTCCGCCGCGATTTGCCCCGTCTCCCGGAAGTGGACCGCGTTTCTCCAGAAGTCGCGAAAGTCGCTCGTGCTTTCGGCGCGGTACGCGACCACGAAAGCAATCGCGACGGCGTAGACAAGCCCCACGCCCGCCAGTGCCAGCCAGCCGCGCCGCGACGGCGAGTGTTGATGTGCCCCGCCGGCCCCCGTCATGGCCGACGTGCTCCGCCGCGCAGCACGAAGGAGTACAGTCGGACCAGATGCCGCAGGTAGCGGAGCTGCTCGGCCAGGTTCAACTTGGTTCGGCCGGCGGCCCGGTCACGAAAGGCAATCGGGACTTCCATCACGTTCTGCCAGCCGTGTCGCACGATCAGCTCCAGCGCGATCTTGTACCCCACGGGGCGGAGCTTGTCCAAGTTGACTTCGTGCCGGCGGACGCAGAAGAAGCCCGACATCATGTCGCGCACGGGCGTCAGCGGCCGGGCCAGCAAGCGCCCCACCAGGCTGTTCAGCCGGCGGTACCACGGCCAGTGCAGGTCCACGCGGCCGCCCGCCACAAACCGGCTCCCGATCGCCATCGGCACACTCGGGTCATGCAGGGCGGCCAGCAACGCGGGGACGCTCTCCGGAGGGTGCGACAAGTCGGCGTCCATGACCACCACGTGCGCGCCGCGCGCCGCGCGCAGCCCCGCGATGACCGCCGTCGCCAGTCCGCGCTCGCCGCGGCGCACGAGGCACCGCACGGGCAACGACCGCCCCAACTCCTCGGCGGCGGCGGCGGTGCCGTCCGGCGAATCGTCGTCAACGATCAGCAGCTCGCAGTGCTGAGGGGCCAGCGCCGCGAACAACCGCTGCGCCAGCGGCGCGAGGTTGTCGCGCTCGTTGTACGTCGGCACCACGACCGTCACAGACATCGCGTCCTGCGCCATAAACGGGGATTGTACCGGCAGTCCACGCCCGGGATTACGGTCTGACGCGCCGAAACACCGCCGTCCCCGCGGCCAGGCGAACGATCTCGAACCGGCCGCGCAAGCGCCGGCCGGCGAGCACCATGACTACCCGGTCCTCCGTGCAGTGCTCAAGGGTCGCGCTCCCGCGGTCGAGTCGGCGGACGGTGCCGCGGTCGCCGGCCACCTCGCCTTCATGGTCGAGATAGAACCGGCGGTGATCGGGCAGGCGCTGCGCGGGAGTCTCGTCCGCGGCATCAAGCGGGTTGCGCGCCAGGCGCCAGGTCGGCAATCGCTCGCCGCCGGGCACCTCGATCAGCAGGTCCCAGTGCAAACCGCGCTGGTCTGGCGGAAGACCCGCGGCACGCGTGGTATCATGTTCGAGCACGACGAACATCCGTGGTTCTTCACCGGCGAGGGTTGCCGTGGGCTCGGATTCCGCCCGACGATTGTACCAGCTACGGCGTGTGATGCTCGCGACGACGTGCGTGGCGCCGGTCATTGTGCTGGGGGGCCTTTGGCTGCTGGTGACGGAGGTGCTGCTGGTGCCCGCGGTACCCGGGCCGGCCGCGGCGCCCGATGCGGTGGCGCAGTTCATCGTTCACCGCAAGGGGCTGCCGCGCCTGGAGCGCAAGCGGCGCGAGGTCTTCCTCCAAGCGCAGGTAGCGCGGCTGGTGCGGGACGAGGCGTTTCGCAACCGCTTCGCGGCCGAGTACCGCGTGTCCAGTCCGGAGGATCAGAAGGCCTTTCGCGAGCACCTGTTCGACGCCTTCAAGCCACTGGTAATGGACGACATTCAGCGGTACCACGAGCTGCCCGAGCCCCAGCGGCAGCCGTATCTCGACGAGCGGATCGTCGCCTACAACCGGCTGTCCCGGCTGCTGGGCAGCGTGCGGATCGAGAAGAGCATCGCCGGCCCCGTTGCGGATGCCCAGCAGGACCTGCTGAGTACGCTGCTACAGAAGACGACCGAGCAGGAACGGCAGATGGGGCTGGCCTACGGGCACGCCCTGGCGGGGCGGGTCGCGGCGATCCTGGCCGACCCGGAGCTGAAGGCCGAGTTCGAGGCGCGCATCGCGGCCCCGTAACTCATTTCGGATCTCAGATCTTCGATCTTGGATTGGCCCGCGCTGGGCGTACACAGAGGAGATCGCGGCACGCACCGGGCAATCCAAAATCTGAAATCCAAAATCCAAAATCCATGAGGGCGTGCTATCCTGCGCGTCCGATGGCCGACAACCGCGATCCGGTTCCTGCTCAGGGCGCTGTGCCGCCGGTCGGGCACGTCCTGCACGTGGCGGAGCAAGACGTATGTCTGCGCTTCGGGCCGATGCTGACCCAGGTGTGGCAGGGCCTGTGTGCCTCGGGCGTGCGAACCTCGGTCGTGACCGACGACGAGGAGATGATGGCCCGCCTCGCCGGCACGCCCATCGCGTGCCACTGGCGGCGGCACTTGAGCGGCTGGCGCGCATGGGATTTCGATGAATACTTGCGGGCATACGTCGATCCACGGCCGCAGCTCGCACACTTGTGGGGGACGGCAGGGCTGTGGCGGCTGCGACGGTGGTCGTTGCGCAGCGGCGTCCCGCTGCTCGTGCACGCCCTCGGAGCGGCGCACGTCGCGCGTCTGTTGCGCGGAAGCTGGCGCGACGACCAGTACATCGTCTTTTCCTCGCGGCTGCTGGCGACGCCGTTGCTCACGCGCTTCCCGACGGCGGCGGGTCGTTGCTTCATTGCGCGGCCGGCGATCGCGCCGCCGCCGCGCCCGCCCAGCCAACTCCCGCCCGGACATACCTTCAGCGTGCTGTGTGCCGCCCCTTTGTCGGAATCGCGGGGCCTCGGGGTGCTGATCGACGCCGTGGCCGAGCTACGCCGTGCGAGCAGCGATGTCCACGTGGCCGTGGTCGGGCGGGGGCGGCGGATGACGGCTGTTTGGCGGCGGATGCGGGCCCGGCACGTGCAAGGGGCCATGTCGCTCGTGGACGACCCGCGGTTGTGGGAGCGAGTGTTGCCCCACGTGGACGCCTACGTGGTGCCCGGCCCGCAGCGCGAGCTGTCCATTGTGCCGCTCCTGGCGATGGGGCTCGGAAAGCTGGTGATCGCCGCCCGCGATCAGCCGGCCGAATGGTTCGTTGAGGACCGCACCGCGTGGCAGTTTACGCCGGGATCGGCGGTGGAGCTGGCCTACCTGATGATGCGGGCGATCGAGCAGCCGCAGCGCGCGCGGGAGCTGGGGTCCCTGGCCGCCGAATACGTCCACGCCCACTGCTCCGTTCACGAGCTGGTCGGACGGCTCGTTGGGCTGTATGAGGCTCTGTGGCGGCGGAAGCGGGAAACGCCGTCAGCGTCGCGGGAGAAGAGCAATGGCAGCCGCCGAGCCGAGTAGCGCGCTGGAGCGTTGGGCGCTCTGGGCGAATCTGGTTCTCCCGGGAAGCGGGATGATCCTGGTCGGCGCCCTTGCGTCCGGGCTGCTGGGCGGGCTGGTGTTCGCCGTGTGCGCAAACTTCGCGCTCGCCGCGGTCCTGCTGGTGCCGGACGATTTCTCAGCGACGGCGCAGGCGCTGGCGATCGGCACGGCGGCGGGCGCCTACGTGGGGGCGCAGGTGCGCTGCGCCGGCTGCGTCCGCGCGTGGCGGGCCCAGGCGTCCGAGCGTGCCCGCCGGCGGCTCCTGTGGCAGTCGCAGGAGTTGCTGGACCGCGGCGACGCGGCCCAGGCGGCCGCGCTGTTGCGCCCCCTGGTGGACGAAGCTCCCGACGATTTGCTGGTGACTTATCGGCTGGCGCAGGCCCTGACGGTGGCCGGGGACGTGCCGGGGGCGCGGGCGGCTTGGCAGCAACTGCGCCAACTCGACTGCCACGGCTTGTACAAGCAGCAGATTCTCGACGGCGCGCGGCTGCTGGGTGGCCTGTAGGAAATGCAGCCGCCGGCCACCGCTTCCTCACCACGCGTGCAAGCTGATTGTGGGGCGCCACGTAGTCGATAACGAGAGCGGCGACGTGGCCGCGGTTGCTGGCCCGGTCGGCGCGGACTAGAATTGACCGGTGGCCCAACGTCCCAGAACTCGGCGAATGATCGGCCGAGCACCTGGTACCGGCCCAGCAGGCCGCCTGGAGACCCTGAGGCATGTTTGAACGCTTCACGGATCGTGCGCGGAAAGTGATGGCGCTGGCCAATCAAGAGGCGCAGCGCTTCAACCACGAGTACATCGGCACCGAGCACATCCTGCTCGGGCTGGTCAAGGAAGGCTCCGGGGTCGGGGCCAACGTGCTGAAGAACCTCGGCGTGGACCTCCGCAAGGTGCGCCTGGAGGTCGAGAAGCTCGTTAAGAGCGGGCCCGAGACCGTGACCATGGGCAAGCTGCCCCAGACGCCGCGGGCCAAACGCGTCATCGAGTACGCGATTGAAGAGGCCCGTCAACTCAACCACAATTACGTGGGCACTGAGCATCTGCTGCTGGGCTTGCTGCGCGAGCAGGACGGCGTCGCGGCCCAGGTGCTCATGAACCTGGGCCTCAAGCTGGATGACGTTCGCGAAGAGGTCCTCAACCTCCTGGGGGCTGGCGTGGAAACGGAGGAGGCCAGCGCCGCGGCCCCGCCGGGCGAGATGGCCGGCAAGAAAGGCAAGAGCAAGACCCCCGCGCTGGATTCGTTCGGCCGCGATTTGACGGAGCTGGCCCGCGAAGGCAAGCTCGACCCCTGCATTGGACGCGCCGCTGAGATCGAGCGCGTCATCACCGTCCTCTGCCGCCGCATGAAAAACAACCCGGTTCTCCTGGGCGAGGCCGGCGTGGGCAAGACCGCGATCGTGGAGGGTCTGGCGCAGAAGATCATCAACCGCCAGGTGCCCGAGCTGCTGCACGAGCGGCGGATCGTGATTCTGGACCTGGCGATGATGGTCGCCGGCACGAAGTACCGGGGGCAGTTCGAGGAGCGGATCAAGGCGGTCATGAACGAGGTTCGCCGGGCGCGGAACGTGATCCTGTTCATCGACGAGCTGCACACGCTGGTCGGGGCGGGCGGTGCGGAGGGGGCGATCGACGCCTCGAACGTGCTCAAGCCGGCCCTGTCGCGCGGCGAGATCCAGTGCATCGGGGCCACGACGTTCGACGAGTTTCGCAAGTACATCGAGAAGGACGCCGCGCTGGCCCGGCGCTTTCAGCCGATTCACGTGGATGAGCCGTCGGTCGAGCACACGCTGGACATCCTGCGCGGGCTGCGCGACCGGTACGAGGCCCATCACCGCGTGCACATCACCGAGGAGGCCCTGAAGTCCGCCACCGAGCTGTCGCACCGCTACATCACCGGCCGCGTCCTGCCGGACAAGGCCATCGACGTGATCGACGAGGCCGGGGCCCGCGTGCGCATCCGCAGCATGACCATGCCGCCGGACCTGGCGGACCTGGAACGCGAGATCGAGCGGCTGAGCGCCGAGAAGGACGAGGCGGTCAAGAACGCCGACTACGAGCGGGCCGCCGAGCTGCGCGACAAGTGCGAATCGATGCGGATGAAGCGCGAGAACGTCCAGCGCGAATGGAAGGACAACGCGCAGGAAGCCGAAGGCATCGTCGATGAGCTGGTCGTCGGCGAGGTGGTCAGCCGCATGACCGGCATCCCGCTGACGCGGCTGGAGAAGGAGGAGGCGGCCCGGCTGCTCGAGCTGGAGAACGAGCTGCACAAGAAGGTCATCAGCCAGCACGAGGCGATCAGCGCGGTGGCCCGCAGCGTGCGGCGCAGCCGCAGCGGCATGAAAGACCCCAACCGGCCGATGGGCTCGTTCATCTTCCTGGGGCCGTCCGGCGTGGGCAAGACGCTGCTGGCCAAGACGCTGGCCGAGTTCATGTTCGGCGACGAAGACGCGATGATCACGATCGACATGTCGGAGTACATGGAGAAGCACAACGTCAGCCGGCTGATCGGCGCCCCGCCGGGTTACGTCGGCTACGAGGAGGGCGGGCAGCTCACCGAGCGCATCCGCCGCCGGCCGTACGCGGTGGTGCTGCTGGATGAGATCGAGAAGGCCCACCCCGACGTGTTCAACATGCTTTTGCAGATCATGGAGGAAGGGCGGCTGACCGACTCGTTCGGCCGGCACGTGGACTTCCGCAACGTGATCATGATCATGACGAGCAACATCGGGGCCGATCGCATCATGAGCCAGGATCCGTTCGGGTTCATCAAGCGCGACGACGAGATCACGTATCAGAAGATGAAGGAGATGCTGACCTCGGAACTGGAGCGGAACTTCCGGCCCGAGTTCATCAACCGCATCGACGAGGTCGTCGTCTTCCACAAGCTCACCCACGCCGACATGCTCAACATCGTGGACCTCGAGCTCGCCAAGGTGAACAAGCGGCTCAAGGACAAGGGGCTGGTGCTGGAGCTGACGCCGGACGCCAAGGAGTTCCTGGTCCAGAAGGGTACGGACGAGAAGTTCGGCGCGCGGCCGCTGCGGCGGACGCTGTCCAGCATGATCGAGGACACGCTGGCCGAGGACCTGCTCCGCAACAAGTACGCGGGCAAGAGCATCATCCGCGTGAAGGTCGAAAGCGAGCCGGATTCGGAGGCCCGGCACTTCGTGTTCGAGGGGGCCGACGCGCCCTTGCCGCCGCCGGAACAGGCCGAGCCCGTCGCCAGCGGGGCTGAGACGACTTAGCAGTCTTCAGGTTGCCGTAGCGGCCGAGCTTCTGCTCGGCCGACGGCCGACCAGGGGTTCGGCCGCTACTGGGTGGGGTGGGCGTCCCGCCCGCCAACAACGCCCATAGGCAGAG
>JALHJL010000108.1 GCA_022839625.1 Phycisphaerales bacterium | reverse complement strand
ATTAAGCCCGCCAGGTCCATCTTCACCTGTTCTCCGGTCGGGATGGGTTGGGGGCGCAGATGCGTAGGTTAAAATAGCCTGGTTAGTCAGGTTCTGCCCTGCAATAGCTGGATCACTGGTTATTATACATTTATAAGTTATATTTACAGTATCTCCCAGTAGGAGTTGGGTTCCTTTGAAGATGATCGCACCGGGGAGTGAAGATGTATCCACAGACCATCCTGCAGGTAAGACTGCAGATCCGGACTGGTAAGTCATGCCGGTAGGGAGGAGGTCTGTTATTTTCAGATCATAGGCATCCGCTGTGCTGTTTCCTGTGTGGGATATGTTAAGGGTGAAGTTACCTGGCTGGCCGGGTTTGAGGTTGGTGTCACCGGTTTTGGTTATCTGTAAATCTGGTTCTATGACTTTGATGTTGGCGGTGTCTGATCCAGCGTTTACTTCGGTTCCATTACCGTTTCGGTAGAATAGAGTGGCGTTGTTGGTTAGGTTAACTCCGTTTTGATTGCCTATGACATTTTTCACCAGAACTGTGTAGGTGATGTTTATCTGTCCTGGCTGGGAACTGGTAACATTTCCAAAGTTGAAGTAGTAGGTGTTGCCATTTTGGGTAACCTGTGGAGTGCTATACTGGGCTGTGACTCCTGTGCTGTATGAGTAATTGAAGTTACTGGCTGTTAGGCCTGCAGGGAGAACATCCACTACTCGAAGTTGACTGGTGGTTCCCTCAGGTAGATTTATGGTTATTTTCTCTGTGGCTGTGTCGCCTATGGCCCGGTTAACTGTTTTATTTTCCTCGACAGTTTTGGAGATGGTGGGTGCTACGGTGTTTACCGTGGCCGCAGAAACGGATGTTAAATTGTTAACTCCCCCTGTACCTGTTCTTTCTCCAGTTTCTGTTCCTGGATCTCCTGGTGTGGCATTATCAGTTCCATGGGTCCCGGGAAGGCTGGTTCCAGTAAGGGTTACCGTGTTTTGGATGGTGGAATTGTAGGTTACATTTTGAATTACCTTCACCATGTATACTATATCTACGTATTCTCCAGGGGCTAGTTTGTTGATGAACAGGTTAAGCAGGCTTCCTGTAGAGTTGTCAGTTACGGTGATTCCGGTTCCGTTGGGGGTTATGCTCTGAACTGTAAGGTTCTGGTAGTTAAGGTTAATGGGGTCGGTTACCTGTAGGTCGTAGGCTGTCTGGGAGTTGGTCACGTTCTGGTTCTGGACACGTACGGTGAAGGTTATGGTGTCGCTGCCCTGGGCGGTGGTGGGGTTTGCTGTTTTGGATGTGTTTAGAGCAGGGATCTGTACTGTGGTGTCTACAGTGGAGTAAGGAGTATTGATTGTGTTTCCTGTTGCATTCTGATAGGTTAGTCTGGCCTGGTTTCTCAGGATGGTTCCTCTTTGGTTGTTGGCGGTGTTCATCACCAGTGCTTTGAAACTTAGGGTTATCACAGCATCTCCATTGTTGGAGTTGGTTATGTTTCCAAAGTTGAAGGTTAAGATTCCTGTTGTTGAGTTGTAATTGAATAGAGGAGGGTTGTTGGAAGCTGTTACCCCTGATGGGATGTTGTAAGTCCAGGAGTTAATGATATATTGCAGATCTCCGTAACCTGTGTGGCGTAGTATATCTGTAACTATGGCATTATAGGTCACTCCTTTTGGTATGGTGAAGTTTAACCGGTAGGTTAAAACCTCCCCTATGAGTGCTGTAGAGCCGTTAGGGGTGGTTGGTTCAGAATGGGCTATGATAGATTTGTTTACATTTGAAGCTACCGTGTTAAGGTCAGTGTAATCAGAGTCTGTGTAATTTCTTCCCCCGTTTTCTAGGGAAGCATAAGTTGCGTTGGCGGTGTTGCGGAAGGTTGAACCGGAAGGTGCGCTGTCCAGGAGGGTTAAGGCAAAGCGGAATTGTAGTAAGGGATCTGAAAGTGCTATATAAACACCCGGATTTGCCCAGTAAGTTAAAACTCCCGTGGTAGTGTTGTAACTCATGCTGTAACCGGCTGGTGTTGCCAGTTCCTGGAAAGAGGATAAATCAAAGAAAACATTTCTTGCCGGGTTTCCTACGAGAACGTCTTCCATCCTGAAGTTGTAGGCATTGGATGATCCGTTATTCCTCACGGTTATAGTATAGGTTACGGTCTGTCCAGCGTTGGCGGTGGTGGGGTTTACAGATTTATCGATCACCAGATGTGGCTGGACCACGTTGAAGGTGTAACTATCGTTGATGGTGGAACCGGTATTATTTGTCCAGTTTAAGGAAACGTTGTTGGTTTTTGTTATGGTATAAGGAGGACCACGTGGATTTTGGGTGGTGTTATCTGCTACCAGAGTATTGAAGGTGATGTTCAGGGTGTGCAGTAGGGTTTGGGTACTGGGGGCTATGGTTACCGTGTCCCAGAGGAATTTCACCCACTGTCTTCCATTGGATAATGTTCCTGTGGTGGTGGTGAGGTTGCCTAAAGTTATACCTGACCCGGGGGTTACCTGATAGATTCCTGTATAATTTATACCCAGTGGCAGGGTATCGTTCACTTCCAGGTTTTTGATGGTTCCCTCTGGAAGACCTACGTTGATGTTTACCGTTCCATTCTCTCCAATAGTCTGATTGTTGGGTGTCACTTCCTTATTTATGGTACTTAGCTTTGGCTTCGTAGTCCGATTGTACCTTAACATAGTTGGGTCCTCCGTCGGTGGACGAGAAATTGGTGATCTGTGCTGTGTTCTCTATAACCTGTCGGGGGTATACATTATCTGCCAGTGTGCACCGGACGGTGATTATGATGGTGTTAATTGGATCTCCAGCTCCGCCCAGTGGTTGGGATAGGATGATGCCATTTGTAAACAGGTTTCCTGTATAACTTAGAGTATTACCTAGGTTGTCCACTATGCTAACTAATGATGGGTTAGTAAGTTCTGGGGGTAGAATATCCTTAATGGTGATGTTATATGCGTTCCAGTGTCCTGTGTTTTTCACGGTGATGGTGTAGGTTATATTGTCCCCAGCATCACCGGTGGTTGGATTGGGTGTTTTGGTTATGTTGAGCTGGGGTTCTTTAGTCTTTAATAATACGGCAGAATCGTCTGTGGCAAAATCTTCCTTACTGTTACTGTACTTCATCTGCACCAGATTGGCAAGGTATAACCCATCAGCCATGGGTTCATCAGTGGCGGTGGCCGTGAAAAGGATGTGAACAATGCTTAAAGGTTGGTTGGAGTTGTTGAATGTTCCGTAGAAGAAGGTTATTGTGTTTTCAGCTGAGTTAATGTGTACGGTTGGTAAAATCCCGTAGACCTTACTAAGGGTGTCATCAGATGCAAACATCCATGTACCCGCTGGTGGAATGCCTGAACCAGTGTACTGGCCTGTGATTTGGCCGGCCACCAGGAATGGTATGGGCAGATAATCGGTGAGGGTAAAGTTTTCCAGGTTGGTGGTGGGAACTACCACGTAGAGTGAAAATGTTACTGTGTCGCCTGGTCCCAGGCCATGTTCTGGGTCGAAGGAAGTGTTGCCGTTGATGGCGTAGATGGTCTTTTCAATGGTTGGTCTTTCAATTTCCACTCCGGCACTGCTTGATTCGTTAACCGTGTGATTATTATGATCCAGTTTTCCATTTATGGTGATCTGGTTGTTTGTAGAATCTCCAGAGACCAGTTTAGAATTTC
>JALHJL010000063.1 GCA_022839625.1 Phycisphaerales bacterium | reverse complement strand
CGAGCCGAATCCCTGCGCGCAGCCCACGGGCGCGTGCTGCTTCCCGGACGGCCACTGCGAGCAGTTGACCGAGGACGACTGCACCACCGCGGGCGGCGTAGCGTGGACGGTCGGCCTGCCGTGCGAGCCGAATCCGTGCATCCTGCGCGGCGACCTGAATTGCGACGGCACGGTCGACTTCGGCGACATCAATCCGTTCGTGCTGTACTTGTCGAATTACAGCGTCTGGGCACAAACGTACCCCGATTGCCCGCCCCAGAACGGCGACATCAACGGCGATGGAGACTACCCCTCCTTCGGTGACATCAACCCCTTCGTGGCCTTGCTCAGCGGCGGCGGGTAGCCGGCCGGCGCCTCTCCTCGCGCGCAGCGCCCGGCGCCATCGCCTCGCCCGTAGCGGCCGGCGCCTCGCCGGACGTCCACATGTAGCGCCGGACCTGAGCCTGCCCGCCGTGGCGGGTGTCCGGCGTCCGACCCAGCCCGGAGCGCAAGCGACGGGCCAATCTGCACGCGGGAAGGGATTCCCGTCCAAGCAGGCGCGAGAACGGATTCTTGCACCAACGGCCAATTCAAACCTACGCGCATCCCTCCCCATGAGGCAGCGTGGGCAGCCGTTCTTAACGCAGAATTAACAATTGTCCGTGCGTGGCCGCTCCAATAACATCGTGACGTCGAGGGCGGACGGTGCGCAGCGCCGGGGGCGCGGCGGCAGAAACAGGAGGCGCACGGTGAACCTGTACGAGGCCGGAATCTCGGTTCTCACCGCGACGCCAGGGACGGCGAACAACGGTCGGACCCGCACGGAAGCGGTCGAGAAGCCTGACGGGGGTCAGCATGCGTGGTGGCGGCAGGCGCTCTGCTCGGACGCCGGGCAAAGGGTTCTCGCCGAACTGCGCATTTCCCCCACGGAGGCAGGCGACCTGCCCGAAGACTGGCAGGTTCACCCGCTCGTCGAACCCAACGACCGTCATCCGGAGGCTGCGCTGCCGGTGACGGCCCTGGCGCTGCGTGCAGCACTCCGCGCCCGTGCCGGCGTGATGTTCCTCGAACGCCGCCGCGCGCACCCCGGGCGAGAAGGCAGGCCGCACGAGCTGCATCTCTGCGCAATAGACCCCGAGGGCACGCGCGCGGCACTGATGGCGGTCTGCTGACCCCCACACGAGCCGCGTCGCTCCCGCGACTTCCAGCGCTTTTGCGCGCTTCGGGGGTTTGCGCGCCGCAGCCGGGCGAAAAGTCGAGGCGGGTCCCACAGACCCGCCTCACCAACGGACAGCCTGCGTCCGGCGCGTTGCTTCTATCGCCGCGGGCGGAGTGCGGCCACGAACGGTGGGGTGAGCGTCTTCGAACAAAGAGCGTTCATGCCGCAAGCTCCGAGTCTGCCGGCCCGTTCGCACGCCGCGAGTGCGGGGAGGTTAGGGGAGCCCATCGAGTACACACGGCGCGGGGCGAAGCGGATCGAGGCGCTGCCCGATCGGACAACAGCCTAGCCCCCGCGCATGCAGCTTCGTTTACGACCCAGTGAAATCTCGGCCAGCGCCGCCGGCGCCCCCACGCACGGCACCGGTTGGTCCGCACCCGGCCGGGCGCCGCGCGGTGCGTCAAACATCCCCGCATCAGACCAGCCGTCGAACGGCGCATGCACGCAGCGCGCCAGGAACAGCAGCCTGGATCGCGCGCCTTCGCGGCGGCCGTCACCGATTTCACGTCCTCGCCATATGACCTGAACATTCTCTGAATGTCCCGGCCTTTGCATGGGCATCTTGTCGTCGCGCATCGAGCTTGGCTGGACAGCGGCCCCGGCAGCCGCGCCCAGCGCCGGTCGTGACGCGCGTGGTAACCGCATGCGACAAGCGCCGCGCCGCTCCTCTGATCCGGTGTCCGCGACGCGCCCGCAAGACGCCCAAGCCCATCCGCGCAAGACGACCGCTTTCTTCTCCATGCTGTTCGGGCTCGGCGCGTTTCTCCTCACCTTGGCGCTGCTCCGTTGGCTCGGCTCAGCATTGGCAACTCTGGCGGAACGGCTCGGCGGCTGACTGCGCACCACCGCCGCGCTCCGATGCCCCGACCCCCGCCGGGGCAACCCAACGTTCCGGCCCGGCACCCGGCCGGCACCCGGCCGGTCTGTCGCCGCGCCGCCGCTGCGGCCCCTCCGCAGCCACTTCCCGTCCCGCGCCCGCTTCTTATAATGCCGGGTTCACGCGGCAACGGCCGCGACGGCGGAGAAGCCTGACGAGACGCCGGTCCCGCACATGGACGAGCTGTCCCACATCCGGAACCTCGGCATTGCCGCGCACATCGATGCCGGCAAGACGACGACCACTGAGCGCATCCTCTACTACAGCGGCATGATCCACCGGATGGGCGAGGTCGATGACGGCACGACCGTCACGGACTTCGACCAGGAGGAACAGCAGCGCGGGATCACGATTTACAGCGCCGCCGTGTCGCTCGAATGGCGCGACTGCCGCATCAATCTGATCGACACGCCCGGCCACGTGGACTTCACCGCCGAGGTCGAGCGCAGCCTGCGCGTGCTGGACGGGGCAATTGTCGTTTTCGACGCGAAGGAGGGGGTCGAGGCGCAGTCGGAGACGGTCTGGCGGCAGGCCGACCGCTACAAGGTCCCGCGGCTGTGCTTCCTGAACAAGATGGACAAGATCGGGGCGGACTTCCACCACGCGCTCGAGTCGATCCGCACCCGGTTGTCCGGCAACCCCATCGCCGTCCAGATTCCCTGGGGCCAGGAGGGCACTTTTCGCGGGCACATCGACCTGGTTACGATGGAGGCCCACGACTACAGCGGCACGCCGGACGGCACGCACCCCGCGGTGACCGACATTCCGGCCGACCTGCAACTCCAGGCGCAGGAGTTTCGGCATCTCCTCGAGGAGAAGGCCGCCGAGCTCGACGACGCCCTCATGCTCAAGTACATCGAGAACCAGCCGCTCGCGCCCGATGAAATCCGCGCTGCCCTGCGCGCCGGCACGCTCGCCCGCCGCTGCCAGCCCGTGCTGTGCGGGTCGGCCCTGCGTTACGTCGGCGTGCAGCCGCTCCTCGACGCGGTCTGTGACTACCTGCCTTCGCCGCTGGACATCCCACCCATCGAAGGACGCGACCCGGACCACACCGACCGCGTCGTGCCCCGCAAGTGCGACCCCGGCGGACCGTTGGCGGCCCTCGTCTTCAAGGTCGTCGCCGACACGCACAGCGACTTGCACTTCATCCGCGTCTACTCCGGCGTGCTCAAGGCCGGTTCGCGTGTCCTCAACGTCGGCCGCAAGAAAAAGGAGAACCTGCCGCAGTTGTTCCGCATCTTCGCCAAACGGCGCGAGCGCGTGGAGCGCGCCTCGGCCGGCGACATCGTCGCCGCGGTCGGCCTGAAAGAGGCACAGACCGGCGACACGCTCTGCGACCCCCGCGGCGGAGCCGTGCTGCTCGAACAGATCGAGTTCCCGGAGACCGTCATCAGCATGGCGATCGAGCCGCAATCGACCAACGACCGCGACAAGCTCCTCGCGGTGCTCCGCATGGTCGCGCGCTGCGACCCCACGTTCGAGTACCGCGCCAACGAGGAAACCGGCCAGACGTTGATCTCGGGCATGGGCGAACTCCACCTGGAGGTGATCTGCCACCGGATCGAGCGCGACTTCAACGTTCCCGTCCGGGTCGGCCGCCCGCGCGTCGCCTACCGCGAAACCATCAGTTTCCCCGCCGAGGCCGAGGGCCGCCTGATCCGCCAGACCGGCGGCCGCGGCCAGTACGCCATCGTCACGCTGCGGGTCGAGCCCTTCGAGCCGGCACCTGGCGAGGAGACCCTCCGCATCGTCAACCGGCTCCCCGCCGGTACGATCCGCCCCGTGTTCGTTTCCGCCGCTCAGCAGGGCGTGCGCGACGCTGCGCACACGGGCAACCTCGGCGGTTATCCGCTCATCAACGTCCAGGTGACGCTCCTGGCCGCTGAGGAGCATCCCGAGGACTCGTCGGAGGTGGCTTTCGAAACCGCGGCGTCCATCGCCTTTCAACGTGCGGTCGAGCACGCCGGCCCCGTGCTCCTCGAGCCCATCATGAAGGTCGAGGTGGTTACGCCGGAGGAATACTACGGTGCGATCAACGGCGACCTGATGGCCCGCCGGGCCACGATTCTCGCCACTGCGATGCGCGGCCGCGATCATCTCATCACGGCCGAGGCACCGCTGGCGACGATGTTCGGATATGCGACGCAGCTTCGCTCCGTGTCGCAGGGCCGCGCGTCCTACTCGATGGAGCCGAAGCGCTACCAGCGCATGCCGGCAACCCTCGCGCAGCAAGTGCTCGGCGTGATGTAACGGCCGAGGGCGCGCGGTCGGCTGGCCTCACTTGCGGCGTTCGCCGTTCTTCTGGCCCCACCCAACCGCCGAGAGGTATTCGCCGATGCCTGCTACGCGCCCCCGGATTCCGGTGGCAGCGGCAGCCTGTAGCGCAGCACCAGTGCGCTCGGGCAGACAGGGTACGCGATCTTCATCCGAAAGACGTGAAATTCCGTCGGGATCCAGCCCCTGCGATCAAACAGCGTCTGGACCATCTGGCTGTACCGGCGCACTTCCGGCGTCGGCAGCAACAGCGTCCCGACCCCGAGGTCCTGCAACGACTCGTTCAACGGCAGCCGGTTGCGCTCCCGCCCGCGGCCCGGATACGGCACCGAAGCGTTGAGCTCGCTATACAAGATCGCTTCCGGCGGAATCGCAAACGCAAAGGTCTTATGCACGAACAGATCGACGATCAGCAGCTCCGCGGGCGTGTTGCAGATGGCGGCGTGCTCGCCCCATTCATTCTCCGGCGTGCGATAGTACGGAACCTGGCGCTGGATCGTTGCGACCACGCAGCTCCGCGCACCTGTGTTACCCACCGGCCCCTCGACCAACTCGAAGCTCGTCCCCGCCGGACTCACGACCCGCCGTAACTCCGGTAGCGGCTGCGAACAGAAGTCCGCCAGCAACGGGGCCTGGTCCGCGGCCGCGAAACGCGGATCGACGGCTTCCGGCGCGGGCGGCGACATCTCGCTGCCGTCGTCGTTGCTGGCACGTCGCGTCGCCACGACCCAGGCTACGTCCCCGCGCAGGCGGCGAAAGCCGAGCAGGCCGCTCAGCGACGCAAAGTCCAACCGGCCGGGCGCCCCGCCTGGCCCCACTACACCGACCTTCAGCATGACGGCGGTCTGCACGCCCCATACGTAGCTTGCGCCCTGAAAAAGCTGCTTGCGATGATACTCGTCGCGCTGTTGTCGGCCGCTGGCGCTGAGCTCGCTCCCCATCATCTCCAGCGTGGCGCGGTCGCCGGAATGAACCCGGATAAGCTGTTCGTATTCGCGGATCGCCTCGCGCCCCGTCTGGAGCAGATGCGCGCTGGCCCCCGCGCGTTCCATGCACCGCAGGAAAATCTTGATCCCCGACGCTCCGGGCATTTGCTCAAGCGCAACACACGGGTCGTCGGACTGGATGATCCGGCAAATCTTCCATGCGAGGTTCTTGTTCAGCCCCAGCTCACGGCTGACGGACTGCGGATCTTGGGGGTTGGTCGCAACCGATGTCAGAAGCTCAGAGAACGCCCCGCGCACGGCACGCACGACGCCGAGCGCGTGCGCTGCAAACGGTGTTATGGAAGAAGCGGTCGCCAAGGCGTTTACCTCCAAGGCGTTATCGGTACCTTAGCTCTGTCCGGGGCCATTGTAAACGATCTTGGCCTTACGTTCCAGATCATTGTGAAGACATCTCTGCAAATACTCGCAGAGACACTTGCACACATGTGGCCAAGGATGTATCCTATGCCAATGTGGACCGCGCGCGTGCGCCGTCCGCCAACGGCTCTCTGGAAGGAGGAGTGGCAATGCGCTTCAGATACGTCCTGGCCGTCGCCGGTCTACTCGGGGCTGTGTCCCTCGGTAATGCGGCCGTCGTCGAGATCCCCGAGTTCACCGGGGACATGTTTGAAGGCTTCGAGAATCTCTACCCGCCCGGCGGCTACCCTGCGCCCTTCGCGATCTTCGAAGGGCAGGGCACGTTCGACGACATCATCGCCCACTACTGCATGATCGCCATCAGCCTCTACAGCGTCCCCACCGACACGTACATCTACCCCTACAGCGGCAACCTGATGGGGGGTTCGGTCACGGGCTGGGCGGCCTTCGAGTTCACCACGCCGGTGATGCAGTTCGGCGGTTACATCGGCACGACCGACATCCTCTCCGGCGGCAGCGTGACCTTCATGGACGTGAACGGTCAGGTGATCGATACGGTCCCGCTGAGAATCGATCTGGGCCAGTGGAGCTGGCACGGGTGGAGCAGCACCACCCCTATCAGCCGCGTCGAAGTGCGCGGCAGCGAGGCCATCGGCTTGCCCATCGTGTTCGATGACATGCGCGCTACGATACCGGAGCCGGCGACCGTCACCATGCTCGCGGCCGGGGCGGTCCTTCTGCTTCGGCGGCGCCGGTAACCCCCGGGGACGCGGCGTTTCGCGCCAGCGGCATGTGCCCGCGCACAGACTCCTGTCTGACGGCGGCCACGCTGCGCGCGTATGCACTGCTGCGGCGCCGTCGGCCTTCGACTTCTCTTCTCTCGATCCCCCGCGGATGGGCTCCGGCCAGGCGTCGGGGCCCATTCCGTATTGCGGCCGACAGCCAGGCGCGCGCACCGGCGATCAGCGTACCTGGGAGGTGCGCGGCCTGTATTGCGAAATCCTGGTGCTTGCGCGCGTCGCTGAGTTGCCGACCGTGTTTCAACTCGCGGCCGGATAGCGGGCCGGCGGGTAGATCGTTCGAATCGCCATGAGGATCGTCCGGGTCGCGGGGGATTTGTTCAGCGTGTAGAAGTGGATCCCCGGCGCGCCGCGCTGCAACAGCTCGACGCACTGCGCCGTCGCATGGGCGACGCCGAGCGACAACACCGCGTGCGGGTCGTCCTGCAACCGCCGCAGCTCGCTGCGCAGCGGCTCGGGAATCGTCGCTCCGCACTGGCGGGTGAAGCGCTCGATCTGCCGGACGTTGGTGATGGGCATAATGCCGGGGATGATGGGTACGCCGATGCCGGCCGCGCGGGCCCGCCCGACGAAGTCGAAGTACCGCTGGTTGTCGAAGAAGAGCTGGGTGATGAGGTATTCGCACCCCGCCTCGACCTTGTGCTTCAGGTTGTCCAGGTCGACCTCCGGGCTAAGGGCTTCGACGTGTTTCTCGGGGTAGCAGGCCCCGCCCAGGCAGAAGTCGAAGTAGCGGCGCGCGAAGGCCGCCAGTTCGCTGGCATGTGCGAAACCGGCCGGGTGCGGCGTGAACGGCCCGGCGGCCGGCGGGTCGCCGCGCAGCGCCAGGACATTCTCGATGTTGGACTCGTCGAGGTACTCCAGCACGCGCAAGAGCTCATCCCGGGAAGCGTTCACGCAGGTCACGTGGGCCATGGCTTCGATGCCGTAATCCGCCCGCAGGCTCGTGACGAGTTCGATGGTCTGGCGGCGCGTGCTGCCGCCGGTGCCATAGGTCACGGAGACGTAGGTGGGGCGCAGCTCGCGCAGGGAGGCGAGCGTCTCGCGGAGCTGTGCGAAGCCGGCTTCGTCCTTGGGTGGGAAGAACTCGAAGGAGAAGCTTGGGCGGCCAGTGGTGAGCAGCTCGCGGATGCGCATGGGGGCGTCCTGTGTGGGCCTGGCCGGGTGCCGTTGTTCCTGGGCCGTGCGGGAAGGGGTCGGTACCCACCGCACGGCGCAGCCCGGTTCGGCCCGCGGCGTTGATCTACCACGAAACGCGGCGTTCGCCAAGGTGCTTGGCGGCCCATCGGCAAGCCTTTATTATGGCGAGTCTATAGAGCGGCTTGTCCCTGCTAACTTGAGGGAGCGCGTATGAGAGTGTTGGTTGTCGTACGTCAGGTGCCCGATTCCACCACCGCCATCAAGATCCGCCCGGACGGTCAGGACATCGACCGCACGGGGGTCAAGATGGTGGTCAACCCCTTTGACGAGTTCGCGATCGAACAGGCCGTCCAGCTCCGTGAGAAGCGCAAGGATGTCGAGAGCGTCACGGCACTGATCGTCGGCCCGGCGCAGGCGGCGGAGGCGCTGCGCACCGCGCTCGCCGTCGGGGCGGATGACGGCATCCATCTTGAGGACCCCGCCTTTGACAAGCTCGACGAGCTCCAGACCGCGGCCCTCATCGCCGCGGCAGTGAAGGCCGGCGGTTACGCCCTGGTGGTGCTCGGCAAACAGGAGATCGACCTCGACAGCGGGCAGCTCGGACCCGCGCTGGCGGAACTGCTCGACGTCCCGCACGTCGGCGCCGCCGTCAAGCTCATGCTGGCCGACGACGGCAAGTCCTTCACCGCTCATCGGCGAATCGAGGGGGCCGAGGAGATCGTCGAGGTGGTCCTGCCGGCGGTGGTGACGTGCGACAAGGGCCTGTGCGAGATGCGCTACCCCTCGCTGCCCAACCTGATGAAGGCCAAAAAGAAGCCCGTGAAGGTCTTGAAGGCCGCCGATGTGAGCGGGTTTGCCGAGACCGTCGGCGCGCTCGGCGGCACCACGTTGCACACGTTCCAGCCGCCGCCCGAGCGTCCGCCGGGCAAGATGCTCGACGGCGAGCCGGAGCAGGCCGCACAGGCGCTGGTGCAGCTGCTGCGCGAAGAGGCCAAAGTCATATAGAGCACGAGGAAATCCGTGGCGGCACGGGCGTTGCATCCTCATCATCCGCCGTCCGGGTGCCGGTACCAGAGAACTCGAAAGTAACCTGAGAGCTTGCGATGACGAACGATATTCTCCTTTTTGTGGAACAGCGGAACGACCAGGTCCACCCCGCGGCGCTTCAGGCCGTCACGCCCGCCAAGGCGCTGGCCGCCAAGACGGGGGGCCAGGTGGTGGCATGCCTGATCGGGGACAAGCTGGACGCGGCCGTGGCGGCCGTCGACCAGATGGGCGTCGACCGGATTGTCACCGTCAGCGACGGCGCGCTGGCGTTGTACTCCGTGCTGCGCTACCGCGCGGCGCTGGCGGAAGTGCTGGCGAAGGTCCAGCCGCGCGTGATGCTGCTGGCCGCGACCTTCATGGGCCGCGACCTGGGGCCGCGAGTGGCGGCCCGCTGCCAGGCCGCTTTGGCCACCGACGTCGTCGAACTGAGCATGGCCGACGACGGGACGTTGGACGTGCGGCGCCCGGTCTACAACGGCAAGGCGTTCTGCCACGTGCGCTTTCCGAAGGACCGGCTGGCGATCGCGTCCGTCCGTCCCAATGCCTTCGCGGCCCCATCGGGCGGCGGCGGCGCGGCGCGCGAGACACTCGCGTATGCGCCCGCAGCCGGCGACGAGCGCGTCACGGTCAAGGAAATCGCCAAGGCTGGCGGCGCGATCAAGGACGTTACGGAGGCCGACATCATCGTCTCCGGCGGGCGGGCGCTGAAGAACGAGGACAACTTCAAGATTCTGTTCGAGCTGGCCTCCGAGCTGGACGCAGCCGTCGGCGCCTCGCGCGCCGCCTGCGACGCCGGCTACCAACCGCACAGCCGCCAGGTCGGCCTGACCGGCAAGACGGTGACGCCCCGGCTGTACATCGCCTGCGGCATCAGCGGCGCGATCCAGCACTTGGCGGGCATGCGCGGCAGCAAGGTCATCGTGGCGGTCAACTCCGACAAGGAGGCGCCCATCTTCAAGCTGGCGGATTACGGCATCGTCGGCGACCTCTTCAAGGTGGTGCCGGCGTTGACCGCGGAGGTCCGCAAGCTCAAGGGTTGACCGGCGGGCGTGCGGAACGGCCGGCTGCCGCAGTGCGACGGTGGGCGCGAAAGCCCCTTTCCGCGCCCGTCGCAGCCGGAATCCCTTCCGACGTTCCACGGTCAATGCAAGGTCCGCCCGCCGCATTGCCTCCGCAGCATCCGCCGTCGCCTACACCCGTCCGCCGTCCAGGCAGCGCCCCGCAATTCTGCCGCGCGCCCACGTGGCCTCGGTTGGTATGATACAGGGTGTCACGTTCGGCTTGCGGAGCCAACCCGATGGCGGCGGAACAGCACGTTTGTCCGGAGGTCCAGGCGGCACAGCCGGCGCCGCGGACCGCCCCGCTCTGGCACGTCGTGCTGCTGGACGACGACGACCACACCTACGCCTACGTGATCGAGATGCTCAGCAAGCTGTTTCGTCACAGCCTGGAGACGGCCTACCGCATGGCGTGCGAGGTCGATACCACCGGCCGGGTCATCGTCGCGACGCTGGTGTTCGAGCAGGCGGAGTACAAGCAGCAGCAGATTCACGCTTACGGCCCTGATCCGCGGATCGAGCGTTGCTGCGGCTCCATGCGGTGCGTGCTCGAGCCGGCGGAGTGACGGCCGGCGCGAGCACGGACCCGGCCGACCAGACCCGCTGCCGCTTCCGTCCCGCCGGCCGCGGTTGAGTCCCCCCCTTCTCGCTACATCAAGCTGAGCACTGTGGACCGCTGTCATTCATGCGTGGAACCGCGGAGTGCGGCATGCGGCTCGCGTGTTCCGCGCCGGCAGGACGCCGCAGAGCCGAAGCGCGGCAGAAGAGGCACTCTGCGCCCGTGCCTGATGGCCGCCAACCCCAGCACGGTGAGCGGAAACATCTCAACGAGCCCGCAGCCGCAGCCACAGCAGGGCGGCGGCAGCGGTTCCGGCGTACAGGCGTCGCCTATGCCGTCACCATCGCTGTCGAGCTGATCGGGGTTGGCGAGCTCCGGGCAATTGTCGCAGGCGTCTCCCACGCCGTCGGCGTCGGCGTCGCGCTGCCCCGGGTTGGCGACGTCCGGACAGTTGTCGCAGGCGGTGCCGATTCCGTCCTCGTCGGGGTCCGCCTGGTCTGCATTGGGCACATCCCGGCAGTTGTCGCAGGCATCCCCGACGCCATCGCCGTCGCGGTCGGTCTGTTGCGGATTGGGTGCGTCTGGACAGTTATCGCAAACGTCGCCGACCCGGTCCTGGTCCCGATCCGCCTGGTCTTCATTTGGCACGAACGGGCAGTTGTCCGTGCCATTGGCGATGCCGTCGCCGTCGTCGTCGACCCGGTTATCGCCGTCGTACGCGTCGCAGGCGTCGCCGATCCCGTCCCCGTCGCTGTCGGCCTGGTCGGCGTTGCGCACCTCGGGACAGTTGTCGATGCAATCGGGTACGCCGTCCGCGTCGAAGTCCTCGATGGGCCCTCCGTCGCAATCGCCCTGGCGGACCGCATCAGCCTTGGGGACATCCCCGAGCACCCCGGCCATAGCGGCGACGTGCGCGACCAAGTCGTGCGGCGCCGCTTCCTCGGACCAACAACCGAACGACAGCACCGCGCAGGCGAACATGCCACTCGTCGCCAACAAGAGAGCCAGCGATGGCGTGCGACCGGCGACCATACCCATGTGCCTGTTCATGCCTTGCCCTTCGCGAACAGCACTCCGACCTGCGCGGCCCGGCTGCCGGCCGCTGAGAACCCATGCTGGCCGCCGTCCCGTGCTCGATCCCAGCAGCACCCGTTCGACCGGATGCGCGGCATCTTAGCCAGCCGCGTGAGGTCGCAACAGGCACGCCTGCTGTCAGCCGAAGCGGGGCACGTGCCGCACCCGATCCCCATCGTGCGCGCGCACGGCCCAATGCGGTGTCAGCGATATCGCGGGCCTGCGCTCCACTGTCGCCTGGCTATGGACCTTATCGTACAGGCGGGCCGGCGTCTGCCGCCTTTTTCGCCGCGGCCCCGCGAGCTGTGGCGCGTACTTGACAGCCGGCCCGGTCTGGAGCACAAGGTGGACATGGGGGTATGTGCTGTCGGGATCAGCGGGTCAGGGTGTGCCAGGCAAGAAGCCGATCATAGGGTTGTGCGGGGGCGTAGGCGCCGGCAAGTCGCGTGTGGCGGCTGAGTTCGAGCGTCTCGGCTGCCTGGTCGTCGACTCGGACAAGCTGAACCACGAGGTCCTGCGGCGGGCGGAGATTCTGGAAACCCTGCGGTCGTGGTGGGGCGACGAGGTCGTCCAGGCCGATGGGCTGCCGAACCGGAGGCGGATTGCCGACATCATATTTGGGGATGCGGCCCGGAAGGCACGCTTGGAGGGCCTGCTGCACCCCTTGATCCTCGAACGCCAAGCGGCTATCATACAAGCAGTTGAAGGTAATCCAGCAGTCAAGGCCATCGTCATCGATTCCCCGCTCCTGCTTGAAAGCCATCTTGACCGCCAGTGCGACACGATTGTCTTTGTGAACGCAGACGAGGCGCGGCGGCTGGAGCGGCTCCGACGAGAGCGCGGCTGGACGGCCGAGGAAGTCAAACGGCGGGAAGGTTGTCAGAAACCGCTGGTTGAGAAACGCTCCCGGGCGGCGTTCGTCGTGGAAAACGACGGACCCGCCGAGCGGCTCCGCCCCCAGGTGGCCGACATTCTTCAAGCGATCCTGGCGCAGCACGCATAGGTGACCAACGAGCGTGCGGCAGGCTGGCCGGCGGGTCTCGGAAAATTCGCCGGACCGAGTTGCGAGCAGCGCCCCTTTACTGGAGTCCAGCATGGCTAAGTCGACAACGCGATCGTCGCGCGGCAAGAAGAAGCTGCAAGACGTTATCGAGAGCATCCCGGACGAGGCTGCCGAGACGGCCCCCGAAGCCGCCGAGGGGCACGGCCCGCCCGAAGAGGCCGCCGGCGGGGACGGATCGCAGTTCGTCGCGACGGAGGTGCTCGAGGAGGCGCCCGAGGCCGCTTCGCCCGCCGACGCGGTGGACGCCGAACAGCCCGAGGAGGTGGCCGTCGAGGAAGCGTCGGCCGCCGAGGCACCTGCCGAGGAGCACAAGAAGAAGTCCAAGAAGCGCAAGGGCGAGTACGACGAAAGCTCCCCCATCGACCGTGAGACGCACGAGAAGTACGAGCGGATCAAGCGCGGCGAGCTGCACATCACCGACTTGCAGAAGATGAGCGTCGCCGAGCTGCACGAGGTGGCGCGGAAGGAAGGGATCGAGGAGTACGTCGGGCTGCCCAAGCAGGACCTGATCTTCCAGATTCTCAAGCGTCGTATCAGCCAAAACGGGCTGCTCTATGGCGAGGGCGTGCTCGAGGTGCTGCCCGACGGCTTCGGGTTTCTCCGCAGCCCGGAGTACAACTACCTGCCCTGCCCCGATGACATCTACGTGAGTCCGTCTCAGATCCGCCGGTTCGGCCTGCGCAACGGCCACATCGTGGCCGGGCAGATTCGGCCGCCGAAGGAGTCCGAGCGCTACTTCGCGCTGCTGCGCGTGGAGGCGATCAACTACGAGACGCCGGAGATGGTGACCGAGAAGACCAACTTCGAGGACCTGACGCCGCTGCACCCGGATGAGCGCCTGTACCTGGAGACGGACCCCAAAGAGCTGAACATGCGGATCGTGGACATGGTGACGCCGATCGGCAAGGGCCAGCGCATGCTGATCGTCGCCCCGCCGCGGACCGGCAAGACCGTGCTCCTGCAGAAGATGGCCAACGCGATTACGCACAATCACCAGGACGCGAAGGTCATCATCCTGCTGATCGACGAGCGGCCGGAAGAAGTGACGGAGATGCAGCGCGCGACCAAGGCTGAGGTCATCAGCTCGACCTTCGACGAGCCCGCCAGCCGGCACGTACAGGTCGCCGAAATGGTCATCGACAAGGCCAAGCGGCTGGTCGAGTACGGCAACGACGTCGTGATCCTGCTCGACTCGATCACGCGTCTTGCGCGGGCGTACAACACCGAGGTCCCGCACTCGGGCAAGATCCTGACCGGCGGTGTGGACGCCAACGCGCTTCAGAAGCCCAAGCGGTTCTTCGGGGCAGCCCGCAACATCGAAGAGGGCGGCAGCCTGACCATCATCGGTACCGCCCTGGTCGATACTGGCTCGAAGATGGACGAGGTCATCTTTGAGGAGTTCAAGGGTACCGGCAACAGCGAGCTGCACCTGGATCGGCGGCTGGTCGACAAGCGCATCTGGCCGGCGATCAACATCCCCGCCTCCGGTACGCGCAAAGAGGAGCTGCTGCTCCACCCGCAGGAACTCGAGAAGGTTTACATGCTCCGCCGCGTGCTCAGCGATATGAATCCGGTCGAAGCGGTCGAACTGCTCCGCAACCGCCTGGACAAGGTCGAAAGCAACCGGCTGTTCCTGATGACCATGAATCTCGCGTAGGTAGCTGGACCACCCTTCTGCCACCCGCCCTCGTCGCCCGCCGGCCCACCTGCTCGGCGGCCGGGGGCCCTTCCCGGGTGCAGAAACCACGCGCGCCAGCGTACGACTCGGCGTCTACGAACGGCTCCCGCCCCCCCTGCCGAGCGTAAGTGAGACCGCGACGTTTGCCGCGCACTACTGCTCCGGGCACAATCTCACCTTGGCCCGGTGAGGAGAATCCGTATGCCCGGCGAGGAGCTCTTCGAGGTGGCGCGCAGAAGCGACGCGGAATTCCTTGACCTACGCTACCTGGAGTTCCCCGGAGTTGTCCGACACGTCACTGTCACGGCCGCTCACCTTCAGCAACAAGCCTGTTACCCGATCGCCGGCGCGCCGGGCAACCTCACCTGCGAAGCAGGCAAGACGCTGGTGCCGGTGCCGGGCACGGCGTACGTCGATCCGTTCTGTCAACACTCCACGGTCGTCGTGCAGTGCGACGTCAAGGATGCACACACCGGGCAGGACTGTCAGGACGATCTGCGAGCGGTCGCCCGCCGGGCCGAGGAATACCTGCGAGCGACCCGCCTGGCGGACCGCGCCGACTTCGCGCCCCTGCTTGAGTTCTTCATCTTCGACCAGGTCTACTTCGAGCAAACCACTAACGCGGCTGCGTACCGCGTCGAGTCGCGTGAGGGGCACTGGCGACAGGGACGCGCCGAGCCCGACAACCTGGGCACCCAATTCGCACCCGGCGACGGACCCGCACAACTGCCGCCGTCCGACAGTCTCCACAATCTGCGAAGCGAGATGTCCGCCGCGCTGGCGGCGTGCGGCGTGCCCGTCGGCAGCCACTGTCGCTCCGCCGCGACCGGCGGACATGGCGCGCTGAACCTCCAGCCCGCGCCTTTGCTGGAAATGGCCGACCGCCTGCTCACCGCCAAGTACGTGATCCGCAACGTCGCCGCCCGGCACGGCAAGGTCGCCACCTTCATGCCCAAGCCGCTGTTCGGCGAAGCCGCAAGCGGCATGCCGACACGCTTGGCGCTCTGGAAAGGAGCCCAGCCGCTCCTGGGTGGCACGCCGGGCGGAGCGCTGTCCGACGTTCACCGTTGGGCCGTCGGCGGATTGCTGGCGCACACGCCGAGCCTCCTCGCCCTCGTCTGTCCAACGACCAACAGCTTCAGGCGGTTTGTGCCGGGGTCTACGGCCCCTACGCGCCTGCCCCATTCACACGATGATCCTGCGTCGGTCGTTGCTGTTCCACTCGTCTGCCCTGCCTCCGCGTCGGACTGGATCGAGTTCCCTGCTCCCGACGCCTGTTGCGTGCCGCACCTCGCGCTTCCGGCGATCTTGCTCGCCGCGCTGGACGGCATCGAGCAGAAGCTCGACCCTGGTCCGGCGACCGATCACCCTGGCGGTTTGCCCGACGCGCTGCTGGCGCCAGCGCCCGCGAGACCTGCCTCGCTGGACGAGGCGCTCCAGGCACTGGAGGCCGACCACACGTACCTGTTGCGGGGCGGGGTGTTCACGGAGAGCCTGATCCGGCGTTGGATCGAGCACAAACGCAACGAGGCGGAGGCGCTGCGCGCCCGCCCGCACCCATACGAGTTCTGCCTGTATTTCCGGTCTTGATGCCGGCGCAGCAGCCGGCCAGCGCGTTCCTCGGCACCCCGCCGGCACGGGTGGAAACCGGCGCCGGAGACTGTATAGTATGCCGCCGATTGGCTGGACGCGGGCATGCGTGCTCGCGCCGGGCCGGTTCGGCGGCGCGTGACACAGGAGTAACGGAATGTCAGCCAATGTAGACGAGCAGTTGGGTCTGCGTTTGCAGGAGGAGCACAAGACGCTGCTCCAGTTCAGTCAGACACTCCGCGAGCACATTGCGTCGCAGCCGGGCGAAGGCATCGCGCCCTGGCTACAAGAGCTGAGCGCGGCATTCGACCGCCTGTTTGCCCAGATTCAGCGGTGCTTCGAGATGAAGTCGAAGGGCGGCTACCTCGAAACCATCCTGAAGGAGCACCCCACGCTGGCCCGCCAGGTGGAATCCATCCGAAACGAGCAGGGGCAGCTCCTGCGCATGGGCGAGGGAATCCGGCGCGATCTCACCGACACCCGGCCGGAAGACCGAGTGCTCGTGGCGGACGCCTGCGCCCGCGTGCAACGGTTCATGGCGATCGTCGCCCAGCACGAGCAGCGCGAGAACATGATCGTGATGTTCGCGTTCAACCAGGATCTCGGGGCTTATTAGCGACCCGGGTCAGATGTTGCTCACATAGGACGGGGAGTGCCAAGTTCCACTTTGCACCTCGGTACCGGCGGCGAAACGCCCCAACCCTTTGTCAACCTCCGACTCCGGGCGCCAAATCAGCGTGCGCGATATTGCGGCATCGCGGGAAGCGGCCGATCTCCGAATCGGGCGGCCACGTGCCCCTGCTTGCCGTCCTCAACACCCGCCGCCTGGTTTCCTCATCCCTCTCGTCCGCCTGCCAGTTTGACAGAGGGATGACATATCGAGGTGGCGGGCCGGCGGAAGCGGGCGGCCGAGACGCGATGCTCGCGACCGGCAGCGCCACCGGTAATCCGTGCAGCAGCAATATGTTAGGTGCTCGCGTCTCGCGCGCCAGCGCCGTAGCCGCCACTGGCACAAGTCTTGCTCATGCACACTTCGGTGCGGTGCGCGCCGGGAATTGTCCTGGGGCGCCCCCGCGGGCTCCATCCCGGAAGCCCGCCGAGAGGCTATGTCTCTGACGTGAGGAGAGCGTATGAGCAGGGTCGCGATTCGTCCCCTTGGGGAGAAAGTCTTGGTCAAGCGCTTGGAGGCCGATGAGCGGACCGCCGGCGGCATCGTGCTGCCCGACACCGCCAAGGAGAAGCCGAAGCGCGGCAAGGTTCTGAGCGTCGGCGACGGCCGGCTACTCGACACCGGCGAGCGCAAGCCTTTGCAGGTAAAGAAGGGCGACCAGGTCTTGTTCAGCAGCTATGCCGGCACTGAGGTGAAGGTCGAAGGCGAGGAAATGACCATCATGGACGAAAGCGACATCCTCGCCATCCTCGAGTAGACGGCGGCTAGCGCGGCGGCTGCCAGTTTGACAGCCGGCCAGTCTTTCCAATCGATGTTCACCGGAAGTTATTATCCGTAAACACGTTGCGATAAGGATGATCCGATGGCAGCAAAGCAGATTGCATATGACATGGAAGCCCGAGAGGCGATTCGCCGAGGCGTGCGCCAGCTTTCACGGGCGGTCAAGGTGACGCTTGGCCCGCGCGGGCGGAACGTCGTGCTCGAGAAGTCGTTCGGGGCGCCGACGGTCACGAAGGACGGCGTGACCGTGGCGAAGGAGATCGAGCTCGAGGACGCCTACGAGAACATGGGTGCCCAGATGGTCAAAGAAGTCGCCAGCAAGACCTCGAAGGACGCCGGCGACGGCACAACGACCGCAACCATCTACGCCGAAGCGATTTACGACGAGGGGCTGAAGAACCTCGCCGCGGGCGCCAACGCGATGGATCTCAAGCGGGGAATCGGGATGGCCGTCGATGCGGTCATCGACGCCCTGAAGAAGATGGCCGTTCCCGTCAAGAGCAAGGAGCAGGTCGCCCAGGTCGGCATGTGTGCCGCGAACCAGGACAAGGAAATCGGCGACAAGATAGCCGAGGCGATGGACAAGGTCGGCAAGGACGGGGTCATCACGGTCGAAGAGGGCAAGAGCATCGAGACCGTCGTTGACCTAGTGGAAGGGATGCAGTTCGACAAGGGCTACATCTCCCCCCACTTCGTCAACAAGCCGGAGGCGATGGAAGTCGCGCTCGACAACCCGTACATCCTGGTGCACGAAAAGAAGATCTCATCGGTGAAGGACCTGCTGCCGTTGCTGGAGCAGGTCGCCAAAGCGGGCAAGCCGCTGCTGGTCATCGCCGAGGACGTCGAGGGCGAGGCCCTGGCCACGCTCGTGCTCAACAAGCTCCGCGGCATCCTCCAGTGCTGCGCGGTGAAGGCGCCCGGCTTCGGCGACCGCCGCAAGGCCATGCTGGAAGACATCGCGATCATGACCGGCGGGACGGCCGTGTCGGAAGACCTGGGCATCAGCCTCGAGAAGCTCGCGCTCAACGAGCTCGGCAAGGCCAAGCGCGTCGTGGTCGACAAGGAAACGTGCACCATCATCGAAGGTGCCGGCGACACGGCGAAGATCAAGGGCCGCATCGAGGCCATCAAGAACGAGATCGAGGCCACCACCAGCGATTACGACCGTGAGAAGCTCGAAGAGCGGCTGGCGAAGCTCTCCGGCGGCGTCGCGCAGATCAACGTGGGGGCCGCGACCGAAGTCGAGATGAAAGAGAAGAAGGCCCGCGTCGAGGACGCCCTCCATGCCTGCCGGGCAGCGGTCGAAGAGGGTATTCTGCCCGGCGGCGGCGTCGCGGTGCTCCGCTGCGACGAAGCGCTCGACGCGGTTTACAAGAAAGCCCGCGGCGACCAGAAGACCGGCGTGGACATCGTCCGCCGGGCGCTGCGCGCGCCGATCCGCCAGATCGCCGAGAACGCGGGCCTGGACGGCTCGATCGTCTGTCAGAAGGTGCTGGAGAACAAAGGCAACTACGGCTACAACGCGTTGACCGAAGAGTATGGCGACCTGGTGAAGATGGGCGTCGTCGTGCCGCTGAAGGTGGAGCGCATCGCCCTGGAAAACGCCGCCAGCGTCGCCGGCCTGCTGCTCACGACCGATGCGGCGATCAGCGAAATCAAGGAAGAAAAGGAAGACAAGATGCCCGGCCGCGGCGGCATGGGCGGAATGGGCGGCATGGGCATGTAGCGGCCCCGGTCAATCCCTCTCCCTCTTAGGGAGAGGGCAGGGGTGAGGGGCATCGTTCCGTCTCCCTCTTAGCCGTCCGCCGCAGAACTGTAGCGCCGGACCGGAGCTCGCCGCAGCGAGTCGTCTGTGGCGGCCTGCCCGCCGTGGCGGGTGTCCGGCGAGGAGTCCTGCGGCGGACTATTAGGGAGAGGGCATGGTGAGGGTAGTCGTTCCCTCTCCCTTTTAAAGAGAGGGCAGGGTGAGGGTCTTCGTTCCCTCTCCCTCATAGGGAGAGGGCAGGATGAGGGTCATCGCTCCCTCTCCCTTTTAGGGGGAGGGCAGGGTGAGGGTTTTGTGCCACCGGCGTCTCGCCCGCGAGCGCAGCGTCGGCCCGCCGTGTCGCAGCCTCGCCATCGCGAGGCCGACGTTGCACCGTCCGCCACCACGTGCTACGTTGTTGGCGGTCAGCCGGGGCCTGTCGAACCCCTATCGCTGGCGGGAGTTTGACCTACGCTGTTCGTCTACCGGCTAACGTGCGGCTGCATTGTCTTGTGCAGGAACCCAACGTCCGCGGGACACACGGAGGATGCGACGACATGAGCCAACCTCGGCTGAAAGACCCTCACCCAGAACTGGACGCCGTGGCTGCGGCGCGGTCCAGATGGCTGGAGGCGAGCGAAATTGCATCGAAACGGGCTGCTGAGCTGTTCCAGCCTGGGAGCGGATACGGAGATCCCGGCGCGCGCTTGGCCGACGAACATCGGCTGCAGTCTGCCCGGCATGACGCGGAACGCCTTTTCCGCGAGTACTACGACCTAGACCGCCGAGATATCGAGTGCGAGATGCTCGAGCTGCAACGGTCCCAACGATTAGCCACCTGGGCTTCCTTCGCCGTTGCGGCCGTGGTAGGCCTGGCGACCGTAGTCAGCACGGCCGTCGCGCTCTTCAAATAGGCGCCACAGTTCAGTCGTTGCTGCGTAACGAAAGGACAAGGAAATGTCACCTCTCGCCGTGCCCCTATTCGCCTTGGCCGTTTCCAGTTGTGTGTGCGGGTGGAGTGAAGATGAGCAGCGCGTATCGGTTGGATCTGCCAGCACACTTGTCATGACAGGCCCCGATTCCAGCGGAGATGCGTGGTATTCAATCAAGGTCCCCGTTACAAGTAAGGCCGAGAAGTGCCTGAGTGTTCGTGTCGTGCTTCTGGCTCTTGACAAGGAGGGATTCGAATTGGCATCGGTGAGGCTGTCAGCTTTCGTTCCGGTAGGCAAGACCGTCGTTTTGACGGCTCGTACGTATATGGCGGACAAGCACTTGCGTTCCGTTGCTAAATGGGCTCTGCAGAGTGTTTCGGCGGAAGAGAAGGATGCGCCTCAAGTCACCCTCACAGACGTTAAAACCAAAGTTCTCTCCGATCCTGACAATTCCGGTGATATCTCGTTCACGGTCAAGGCGGACATACAGAACCAGCAAGATGTGCCAGCTCGCCGCATAACACTACAGGCCATTGACTCCGAGGGGTTCGAGTTATACAAGACGACGCTGGCGGGAAGTGTGGAGGCGCGAGCGTCAGGTACTCTGACGAAGAAGACTTACATGCCGTATAAGGACTTTAAAGCCATCGCGTCGTGGCGCCTTGTTAACAACTGAGCGTCCTTCGCAGCCGTTCGTGCAGGGGGCCGTCGGGTCCGCTGACCCCACCCACGACTCCACGGCCGCCCAGGAGGTTGGCCGCTACCAGAAACAACTGCCGCGAAGCTGTCCGCTCTCGGCCATCAGCCAAGCGTCGGCCCGCGAGGCACCGGCCGCTACACGTCGGACACGGAGGTCCGACGCTATCCATGAAAGGCATCTTCGTGTCAAGGGTGGCGTCCGTCTGCACAGTCTCCGCGTACGGTCGCAGCGCTCTTC
>JALHJL010000062.1 GCA_022839625.1 Phycisphaerales bacterium | reverse complement strand
TGGATCAGCTCGGCGACCTGTTGACGAAGTACTATCCGTGTGCGAAGGGCTGGAACCGCTGGAGACTGATCCCGAGACTCGCGGTTTAAGCGAGGCCTGAGTAAGGTGCTGCGGCCTGGGTGAGTGCGGACGAGCACGGCCCGGAACGCAGGGTCCAATGAAGCGGAAATCATCCGGCACGTCGGGAGTATGGCTCCCGGCGTGCCGGTTGCTTTTTCCGGCGGCCGGATGCCGTTCGGACTCGCCCACATGGATGCGATCCGCCCACGCCCGGCGCGCGTGGGGCCGCTCCCCGCGGGGCCCAGCCGGGGCTGGAGGCAGCAAGAAAAACGGTGCTGCAATCACTTGAACTGACCGGGCCTAGGTCTTTCCTGCTACCATGCGGCGCAACACCCCGTCTGGCGGTCGAGCCCGGCGTCGCAATCTGGCCGCTCCGGTGGCGTTGGGCCTTATGCGAGGACGTAGTGGACAGCACGGTCCTGGATGAGCTTCTCCGGCGTGCGCGACGTCGCGAGCCGGAGGCGCTCCGCCGGCTGGTCGAGACGTACAGTCCACGCGTATTCGGGTTGCTGTATCGGCTGACCGGTTCGCGCGACGAGGCCGAGGACCTGCTCCAGGAGGCGTTCCTGCGGGTCGTACGCGTCATCGACAAGTACCGGCACGTCGGGAAGTTTGAAGCGTGGCTGTTCCGGATTGCCGCGAATCTGGCTCGCGATCGCGCGCGGCGCCGCGCGCGGCGCGGCGGGACTGACGGGCTTGGCGAGCTTCAGCCACTGAGCGTCGCACGGGCCCCGGGCGTGCAAAGTGACACGCTTGATCCGCCCCAGCGGCTGGCGCTCTCGGAAGCGAAGGAGCAGTTGGCCGAGCACCTCTTGAGGTTGTCGGATGCAGAGCGCGAGGTCATTCTGCTGCGGCATTACTCGGGCCTTTCGTTCGCGGAGATCGCGGCGGTCCTCGGCGTCCCGTTGGGAACGGCCCTGGCGCGCGCCCACCGCGGGCTGGAGCGGCTCCGGCGTGAGCTTCGCCAAGGAGAATGAGGTGTGAGTGCCGAGATGCGGAAGCTGGCAGAGGACGTCGAGCGGGGCATGGTCCTGCTGCGCGACCTTCCGCCCGTGGCGCCTCGACCCGAGTGCGTGGCGCGGGTCGCCGCAGCTGTCGTCGCGGAGGCGGAGCGCGACCTGCGCCGGCGGTGCGTGCTGCGCTGGAGCGGCCTCGGCGCCGGGGCAGCGGCTGTGGTGCTGCTGGCGCTGGGCGCACCGCTGCTCTGGCGATCCTGGCGAACTGACGTGTCCTCCAACGCTGAGACGGTATTGAGCGAGTGGGCGGCTGCGCTGGATGCGTCGCAAGAGCGCTTCGCGAGCCTCTTCACCGCGGTCCCCGCGTACGACACGCTCGACGCGGACGTCGACCGCGAGCTTGACGAGCTGCTTCGCGGCTTGGACGAGTCGTTGCGGCACTTTGAGAACCTGTAGCCTGGATGATGGCGAATGTCATGACCACGCGAAAACCGGCATACCGACCGTTGGGGGTGCTCCTGATGATTGCGGGACTCTGGCCCGCGTTGGCGCCGGCCCAGGAGGTCGAGACCCAGCCGACGTCCCCGCGTCGTCACGCGCGCGGCCCGACGAGCCGCCAGGGCATGGAGGGGCTGTTTCGCGGTTTGTTCCGGGCAGCGCCTGAGGACCAGGGCCCCCTGCGCCCCGGAGAGGCCGACGAGCTGCTTGCCTTCGCGGCCCGGCACACGCCGCGGCTCTTCCGACCCCTCGATGAACTGCGGCAGCGGGATCAGCACAGGTTCGCGCTGAAGATGGCCGAACATGCTCCTCGTCTGCGCCACCTGCGTCGCATCTATGAGCGCAGCCCGGAAATGGGCGCGTTGGTGCAGGCGTACGCCGGCGAGCTGGTGGCGATTGAGCGTAAGATTAGCTCCCTGCGCGAGTTGCGCGCCAGCGCCACCGACTCCGCGGAGTACGTGGCAGCCCTTGAAGACGTGCGAATCCGGGTAGCCCAGAACGTGGACCGCGAGTGCGATGCTCTGGAGCTCATGGCAAACCACCTCGAAGCCGAACGCGAAGACCGCATTGCAGGCCGCGTCGCCTATCTCACGGGCGGGGACACGCTGCAAGTCCCGGAGACGGAGGCGCTGACCGCGCTCGTTTCGGCCTTCGAGGAGTGCGCCACGGACGCTGAGCGAGAAGCCGTGCGACAGAAGATGCGGGCCGAAATCACGCGCGAACTGCAAGCCGAAATCGCGGGCCTGCGCATACGAGCGGAACGCCTCCGGGCGGAGAAGTTCGACGAAGTCGAGCGGCGTCTCAGGCACTTGCTGGAGCCGCCGGCGCGGCGCGGCGGACGGCGCGGCGGGCCGCCGGCGCAGGGACCGGATTGCAGGCCCGCTCCACCTGGTGATCTTGGCACGCCGCCGTCCGGCGGTTGGTGAGCGCGCCGGCCGCGTGGGGCAAGCGCCAGCAGCGGCTTGGCCGTGGCGGGTCGAGGACTTTCACGTCGCCGGGAGCGGTTTTCTCGGAGGTAGGCGCTTGCGTCTTGAACTACCGAGTATAATTACTATGAGGTCCCGAGCGGCGCGGACCGTCAGTGGCAGACGATCTGGAGGTAGCAACGCCGAAACAGAGGGCGAAAAAGACAGAGATGGGGCGCCTGAACGGTCGGGATTCACCCGGCCGGCGTGCCAGACCAACCGGTTGACGTACCGGCATCATACATAGATATCATCCGCACGAAGCCGTCGTGAGGGACTCACGGCGGCAGGCGGCGGGCAGCAGCCCGCCAAGCAACCCACCAAGACCTGCTACGGCTGTCTGCGCGCCGCCGCGGCGGCGCTGTATTCTGCGTGTTTCGGCAGCAGCCGCGAGCGCCGGTGTACGTTCGCGCTGGCGGTCGCGGCCCAAGGAGTAAGAACCATGGCTTCAGGAAACGCAGTCTGGGGCATCGACATTGGCCAGTGTGCCCTGAAGGCGCTGAAGTTGCGGCCGGCCGAGGACGGCAAGATCGAGGCCCTCGCTTTCGACGTGATCGAGCACCCGAAGATACTCTCGCAGCCCGATGCCGACCGGGATGAACTGATCGCCTCGGCGCTGGCGAAGTTCACGTCGCGCAACGAGTGGCAGGGTGACCGCTTTGTGATCGGCGTGCCCGGGCAGCAGACGTTCGCCCGCTTCTGCAAGATGCCGCCCATCGATCTGAAAAAGGACGCGAAGAAGATTCACGATCTGGTCCGATACGAGGCCAGCCAGCAGATTCCCTTCGACATCGACGACGTCGTGTGGGATTACCAGCTCTTTACTAACGAGGGCTCTCCGGACATTGAGGTCGGTATCTTCGCCATTCGCAAGGACTTGATCCGCAAACACTTGGGGTTCTTCGGCGCTGTGGGGATCGCCCCGCTCGGCGTTCAGACCGTTCCGGCGGCGCTCTACAACTTCTGCCAGTTCGACGGGCACGCGGCCGGCACGGAAGGGGCCACGGTGCTGATCGACGTGGGGGCCCAGAACACCGACCTGATCATCGTCGAGGCGAACGCCGCCTGGACGCGCAACATTCCGCTGGGAGGCAACAGCTTCACCGAAGCGCTGGTCCGGGCCTTCAAACTCTCCTTCGCAAAGGCCGAAAGCCTGAAGCGCTCGGCGGCCAACAGCAAGTACGCCCGGCAGATCTTCCAGGCGATGCGGCCGGTGTTCGCCGACCTGGTGGCGGAGATTCAGCGCTCGATCGGCTTCTACAGCTCGACGCACCGGGGGGTGGAGCTGAAGAAGGTCCTTGCGCTCGGGAACGCCTTCCGCCTGCCGGGCCTCCAGAAATACCTGGAGAACAACCTGACCGTCCCCGGCGGCGTCAGCAAGCTGGAGAAGTTCAACAAGCTCGTGCCGACGGCGACGATCAACGCGCCGCAGTTCACGGAGAACGTGCCGAGCTTTGCCGCGGCGTACGGACTGGCGTTGCAGGGGTTGGGGCTGGGGCCGATTCGTGCGTCGCTGCTGCCGGCGGAACTTGCCCGCGTCGTCGTCTGGCAGAAAAAGCGGCCCTACTTCATCGCCACCGCGGCCGCCCTGCTGATCGCGGGCGGGATTCCATGGATTGCGCACGGTCTGGACCGGCAGGCCCTGAACAGCGATCCGTCCACGCAAATGAGGGCCAGGGTGTCTCAGGTCATCGGCGAGGCCAAGCGGTTTCGCGAGGAGTACAAGGCGGCGCAGACGGATACGGGGCAACGCAAGGCAGACATCGACAATCTTCTGAAGCTGCAAGAATACAAGCTGGTCCTGCCGCGGCTGGCCGCCCTGGTGTACGAAGCGCTGCCCCCGTCCAATCAGCCAGAGATCGCCCAGGCAAGGTCGGCCGAAGAGTTGAAGCGGTTGCTTCAGTCCGATCCGAACCAGACCCGCTTCGCGCGCTGGCAGCGCGGGCAGTTTGTCGTTGAGTCCTTGCGGATCGAGCACGTGAGCGACGTCGCGAAGGCGGACGTGGGCACCGTGGCGGGAGCCCGGCCGGATGCGGCGCAAGCGGTGCGGGGTGCCCCGGACCTGCAAATGGCGGCTCCGCCTGCGGGACCGCGCCAATTCACGAAGATGCCCACGCTGACCCCCAGCGGACCGCCGACTGCGGCCGGCTCGAAGGGTCCGGGTGCGCCCGCAGCGGGCGCCGGGTTCATCGTCCGCGTGGAGGGGCGTTTGTTGTACGGCCGGAGCCAGCCGGAGGCAGCGGAATGGATCAAGTCCTTCCTGGCGAACCTGCGCGAGCGCGGCCAGCAGCCTGGGCTGGGGTTTCACATCCCGGAGGACGATCCCAAGACTCCCGGCGGCCGCGCGATCAGCGAGCCGACGCCGGTTCGGTATCACCAGACCGGTCTCGGCGGTTCCTTGCAGCCGACGGACTTCGCACGGCCGGGCGTGCCCGCGGCGGTCGCGGCGCAGTACCCTGACCCCGTGACGGGCGAGGACATGTCCACCGACTGGAAGCTGCGATTTGCGTTCAAAGTGAAGCTCGGCGAGAAGGGGGCTCCGGACGTCGCACCGCAGCCGGAGTCCAAGGCGCAGCCGGCCGCGCCTGCCCCGGCAGGCGGTTTCCGCGGGATGCGGCGTCCCGGGACATGATCACGGACGGACCGGCGCTGGAGTGAGCCCGGCCCTGCGTGCAGGAGAACACCATGCAGTTCGTCAAAGCCCATTGGCTGGCGCTGGCCAGCGGCCTGGCGGCGTTGATCGGAATCTCGCTGGCGGTCGTCGGCATGACCCGCGACAGCGTCGTCCAGGAAATGAAGAAACGGACCCAGTTGGCTGCGGAGATCGCCAGCCTAAAGAGCAATGCGCACAACAGCGCCACGATCGACGCCGAGAAGGAGCGCGGCCGGAAGTTCGAGGAGGAGTACGAGCGGGTCGTGCGGACCGCGGAGTTGATCAACGAGCGCAGGCCCCTGATGGAAGGAGTGTTCCCCGAGCCGGCCCAGCTCGAGACGCCCTACCTCTTCCGGCAAAACTACAATCGCCGCATGTGGGAGCTGCCGCACGCCCTGAAGGCCGGCTCCCTGCCCGGCGAAGACGAAATCCGCGACGAATTGGAGATGATGGCGGACCAGGCGCGTCGCGCCGCGGAGGATGGCACGGCAACGGACGTGCCAGCAGCCCCCTCGCCGCCGGGCATGCCGCCGGACCGGCTGGCACCTCCACCGCCACCGGCCCCGGCGGAAGGACGAGGCAGACTTACGGCGCCTCCCGGCGTTGGTGGTCGCGTCGCACCCCCCACGGGACGGACGACTTTCCAGGGGGCCGCCGCACAGCCGCCCCCTGGGGACAGAGCGCCCGCCGCGGTTGCCGGGGCTTCGCTCTCCCCCGCGCAAACCGCGGAGGCGCGCTACCGTGCGGCCGTGAAGAAGGCGCGCAGCATTCGCGTCTACGCTTCACCGGAGACTTCCTTTCACGTCAGCCCGCTGGCGTACAGCGTCGAACGGCCGGACCCGGCGGAGATGTGGTACGCCCAGGTAAGCCTTTGGATTCAGGAGGACCTGGTCAACGCCATCGCCAAGCTTAATGACGAGGCAGCACAGCAAAGGGGCGGCTCGGATGCCAACGTCGCGCATATGCCCGTGAAGCGTATTGAGAGCATCCGCGTGCATGGGTACGTAAACAGCGTTGGATCGCTGATCCCGTTCCCGGCCGGGGGGCCAGCGGCTGGCCCCCGTCCCGGCACCGCGGGCGCCGCGCCGACCGTGTCCTCCTTCACCGGCCGCCGCGCAGATGATCAGTTCGACGTGGTGCGCCTGACGCTGACGGTCATTGTGGATGAGCGCACCGTGCTCAAGCTGGTCGACAGCATCACGCGCACCAACTTCTACCAACTCATTGGCCTGGAGTACACCGCCGTTGAGTCCGTGGACCCGGAGGGCTACTTCTATGGCGAAGCACCGGTGGTGCGGGCCGTGCTGGATTTCGAGGGCTACATGGCCCGCAAGATCTATAAGGCGATGATGCCCGAGCGGGTCTTGCAGGACCTGGGCATCGCGGGCCAGGAGGCCCCCAAGGACGCCGCGCGGAGGAGGTAGAGGCGCCTGACCCGGGCAGCGGCGCCGCCGCCGCCGACGGAGGATTAACGATGGCCAAGAAGAGCTCAATCAGCTTCATCGAGTTGCACCTGGAGAAGGGGCTGCTGGGACTGACCGTGGCGTTCATGGTCTTCATGGTCGTGCGCTACCTGGTGTTTGAGCCGAACAAGGTGGAATTCGACGGGCAGCGTCTCGGTCCGCGCGAGCTGGATGAGGCGCTCGTGCGAAAGGCGGATGAACTCAGCCGGGCCGTGCAGCAGGCCGCGCCGGAGAAACCGGACGTGCCCGAGTACGCGCGGCAACTCGAGGAGAGCGTAAAAGGCGGGCTCTTCCGCGCGCTGGACGGCGACTCGCCGCCCCTGCCCCAGGTGCTTACCGTGGCTCCCAGGTTTGGCCAGCCGCTGCCGGGAATTGAAGAGGGCATGGAGATCGACGACGTGGTCGTGGTTACGCCGCTGCCGCCGGTCTCCGTGGTGGCCGAGACCGGCATCAGCCTGGCATACCGGCGGTCGCCTCCGCTGCTGACCGGCGCCCTGGATGCGGAGCCTGCGGAAGCGACCGACGAAGAAGACGAACCGGTTGAGCTGTCGTGGGTCACGGTGTCCGGCTACTTCTCGCTGGAGGAGCAACAGGCAGCGATGATGGATTCCGGGTACGCCGGCTACCGTGCGAAGCCTTACCTGGTGGGCGTCGAGGCGCAACGGCAGGAAATAACGGCGAGCGGCGAGTTCTCCGAATGGGTGGACGTCGCGCCGGCCAAGGCGATCCCGAGGGTTAACGTACCCGTCCCGGAATTCGATGAGAAGGGCCAACTCGCTAACCAGGCGGACCTGGACGCGGCCTTCGACACGATCCGGCGGCTACAGCCCGACATCATGCAGCCGACGTTCTACGCGGTCGAGGCCGGCGATGAATGGACCATTCCGCCGCTGCCTGGATACGAGGCGGGCGTGGAGGAGGAAGAAGCCGAACCGGTGGAGGCGGCGGCCGAGGTCGGCCCTTCGCGGGCAGTGACCCGGGCGCCGCGCGCCGCGCCCCCGCCGGCGCCTGCCGGCGGGCGCACTTCCCGAGGGGGCCTCCGCGGTGCCGGGGCGAACCCATTCGTGCGCCAGCCGCAGGCTACACCGAAGACCGACGGGCGAAAGGAGATCCTGGATGACCTGAGGGCGGCGCGCAAGGCGGCCCGTGACAAGGACTGGGACGAAGCCGCGCGCCTGGCCAACGCCATCATCAACAACAGCAGCGCCCGCAGCACCGACCGGGCGGCCGCCCGGAAGATTGTGCGCGACGCGGAGAAGGCCCGTGCGCAGGAGGAGAAGCGGGCTGCCGGCCGGGGTGCGAGGTCAACCGGCGTTCCGACGCCCGTACGGGTCCCGTTCGTGACCAGCCCGGAGTCGGAGCAGGAGCCCGCAGTCTGGTTCCACGACGACTCGGTCGAACCGGGCAAGACCTATCGCTATCGTCTGCGGGTCGCGCTGTGGAACCGCTACGTCGGCCGGCCGGCGGCGCTCCGCGATCCGACTCAGGCCAACCAGTCCGTCCTGCGCGGCGAATGGTCCGCACCGACCGCACCCATCACCGTAGCCCCGAAGCAGCGTTTCTTCGTCCGTGGGCCGGTTTTCGGCGAGCCCGCGGCCACGGTCGAGGTCTACGCCTGGCACCAGGGCTACTGGCTCAAGCAGGATTTCAAGGTCCGCGTGGGCGACGCGATCGGCGGCCCCGTGGAAACGCGGACCCCGGAGTTGGGCGAGGATGATCGCCCGAAACGGCAGGAGATCGACTTCTCGACCGGCGCCGTGGTGCTGGACCTGCGGTTCGACGAGCCCGTGATGCTCCGGCGCACGACCGACCGCGGCGATTTCTCGTACCGCGAAGCCAAGTCGCTCGTGCTGGTCTACGTCGACTCCGCGGACGGGCAAGTCAAGGAGCGCGTGGCCGAGCTCGACAGGGCGGACCCCGCGTACAGGAGGCTCAAGGACGAATGGGACAGCGTCAGGGAAGGTCTGTAGTCGCCGTCCTGCTCCGGTAAGGAGGCCGTGTGCCGCTGCGGCTGACCATCCTGGGCTCGGGTACGTCGCACGGCATTCCAATGATCGCCTGCGATTGTCCGGTCTGCCGCTCGGACGACACGCGGGACCGGCGAACCCGCACCAGCGTCCTCTTCGAGTACGAGGGCTGTCCTGTCCTGGTGGACACCGCGCCCGAGCTCCGCCTGCAATGCCTGGCGTGCGGCGTCCGCCGGGTGGATGCCATCCTCCTGACCCATGCGCACGCCGACCACGTGGTCGGGCTCGACGACGTCCGCCGTTTCAATCATCTTCAGGACGGCAGGCTCCGCGTGTACGGGAGCGCCGCCACGCTGGCCCACGTCCAGCGCATGTTCGCGTACGCATTTACCGACGATCCGTACTACCCGAGCGCCAAGCCGCTCCTCGCCGCCGTTCCGGTTTGGGGGCCGTTCGAGCTTGGCGGCCGGCGGGTCACGCCGGTCCCCTATCGGCATGGTCCGACGGAAGTGCTGGGGTACCGGATCGGCGACATCGCGTACTGCCCCGATTGCAGCGCGATCCCGGACGAGTCGCGGGCGCTGTTGACCGGGCTGGACGTGCTGGTGCTGGATGCCCTGCGTCGCCGGCCCCACCCCACGCACTTCAATCTCGAGCAGGCCGTCGCCGAGGCGAAGCGCATCGGTGCCCGGCGGACGTACTTCACGCACATCGCGCACGAACTCGGTCACGCGGCGACCAACGCCGCGCTGCCTCCTACGATGGAATTGGCCTGGGACGGCCTGGTGTGCGAGTCGATCTGATTGCGGCTACCGCGGCTTTGCGTCGGCGTCCTTCGTAGCGGGTGCGCCGAGCTTCTGCTCGAGGAGCCGTGTCAGCCAGGCGGTCTTGTTGGCGCGGACCTGCGCATCCGCCTGTTTGAGGTACTCATTCTTGTTCTTGGGGAACTCGGCGGCACAGCCGTCACAGCAGAAGTAGACCGTCCGGTCGTCGGCCTGGCGCGAAGCCGCCGGCGCAATCGCGCCGCCACAGGTCACGCATTGCGTCTGAAACGTGTAGCAGTCGGCTTCGAGTCGTTTTTCGAACGGTGCACGGTCCGCCTGCCACTTCTGGCGAGCCTCGTCCGAAGCGAAGAACACCGCGTCCTCGCCCTGGCCCACGTAGATTTCAGGGTTTGGCAGGTCGCCCGTAACCGGACATTTCACCTGTACGCGGAGAGGCTTGTCGGCCAGCCACTGGGCCTGAACGCCGTCGGCGTATTCGTACGGGTCAGCCTCAAACTTCTTCTGGGCGTCCGCGGCGGCAAAGTACACCCATTTGCCGCGAAAACGTGCCACGCACAAGCGGTCGATCGGCTTACCCGTGACGGGGCAGAGGACCGGCGGCTGGGTCGGCTGGGTCGCGGGGGCTTGACCCGGCGGCTGCGACGGCTGTGCCGCTGCGTCAAGTGTCGTAGACGCGAGCAGAACAAGAACCAGGGCGATTGCCGGAGCACCATGATTCATGGGGACCATCCATCCTGTTGCCCGCCGGCGTTCTCCACCGGCGCGGTGTCACTTGGGTAGAAATTTACGTGCCGCGGCGCACAGCTCCTTCACGTGCGCCACACTGGCGTCGAACATCTCCCGTTCGCGCTCGTCGAGTTCGACCTCGACCACCTTTTCCACGCCGTTGCGGCCCAGTATGCACGGCACCCCGACGAAATACCCCCCGACGCCATACTCCTTATTGCAGTACGCCGCACAGGGCAGCACGCGCCGCTTGTCGCGGATGATGGACTCGACCATCGCCGCCGTGGCGGCCGCCGGGGCGTAGTAGGCACTGCCGGTCTTGAGCAGATTGACGATTTCGGCCCCGCCGTTGCGCGTCCGCGTGACGAGCTGCTCCAGCTTTCCGGAGGAGATGAGCTGCGCAACGGGGATGCCGCTGACGGTCGTGTAGCGCGGGAGGGGGACCATGTCGTCGCCGTGGCCGCCGAGCAACATCGTCTGCACGTCCTCGACGCTGCACCCGACCTCGTCGGCGATGAAGGCCCGGAACCGCGCGCTGTCCAGGACCCCGGCCTGACCAACGATGCGCGCGGTCGGGAAGCCCGAGATCTGGTGCGCGGTGAAGACCATCGCATCCAACGGGTTCGAGACCACGATCAGGATCGCCTCGGGGCTCTTCTCGACGGCGCGGGCCGTCACCTCGGCCACGATCTTGACGTTGGTTTCCAGCAATTGGTCGCGGCTCATGCCGGGCTTGCGCGGCAGGCCGGACGTAATGACGACGACGTCGCTGTCCGCCGTGGCCTCGTAGTCGTTGCTGCCCGTGAGCCGCACGTCGTAGTCCTCGATGGGCGCGGCCTCGTACAGGTCGAGGGCCTTGCCCTGCGGCAGGCCCTCAACGATGTCCACGAGTACGAGGTCGCCGAGTTCCTTGGACGCCATCCAGTGGGCACAGGTGGCCCCGACGTTTCCGGCTCCGATGATAGTGATCTTGGCGCGTTGCATGACAGGTCTCGCTTCACTGGGTGCTGCGGGACGGTCGCCGACGGACACCCGCGGCACACTCGGCCGCGGGATATTGTACGCGGCACGCCTTCGACGGCCACGCCTGCTCCGACGTCGTCGCGCCGACCCGGCTGGACGCTAATTCACGAGGCGGGCCACGTACGCCTCGAGTTGCAGCAGGTGGTCGCCAGCCAGCCGCGCCATCTGCACCAGGTGGGCCTGCGAATCGACCTCCTCCACCTGTTCCTCGACGAACCAGCGCAACATCTCGCGCGTGGCGTAGTCGCTCTCCTTCTCCGCGAGGGCCATCAGCTTGTTGATCTGGTCGGTCACCTTGCGCTCGTGCTCAAGGGCGGCCTCGATCGCAGCCAGCACGGACGGGAACTTGGCCGGCGGCTCGGGGATGGCCTGCAACTTGACCGTACCCTCGACGGTCGGGATGAAGTCCAGGATCTTCAGAGCGTGGCTGCGCTCCTCGTCCGTCTGCTTGCGATAGAGCTTGGCGAGGTTCTTCAACCCCTGCTCGTCGAACCGGCACGCAATGGCCAGATAGAGCTGCGACGCGAAGAGCTCGTTCGTGACTTGTTCGTTCAACTTAGCATTCATTGCCTTGGAAATCGCCATGCTTATCCACCTTTCGCCTAAACCGGCGGTACGCCCTGCGCCGGGCGGCCCGACCGGAACCTTACGCTCGGTACCCACCCACTTGAGGTAAGTGACCCGAGGATCGGCACGGGCTGGAACCGCTTCCATCGCCGTGCGGAACGGAGATTATAGGCGCGCCTTTCCCAAACCGCTACGTCCGCGTCCGGGCGCGTCAAGGCCGGCGGAACGGGCCATCCTCAGCCCTTCACAGCGCCAAGCTGGAGTCCGCCGACGAATTGCCGCTGGGCGGCGAAGAAGAGCAGCACGCAGGGCAGCATGGTCACAATGCTGGCCGCCATGAGCCAATGGGAGTCGCGGAAGTCGCCGTACTGGTTCTTGAAGGAGTTCAGCGCGACCGCGAGGGTCATCTGGTCCTGGCTGTGCAGATAGATCAAGGGGCCGAGGAAGTCGTTCCAGGCGAAGATGAAGACGAAGATGGCGGTGATGGCAATGACCGGCCGGCAGAGCGGCAGCATGATCTGCCACCAGATGCGCAGGTGGCCGCAGCCGTCGATGCGGGCCGCCTCGACCAGGGCCTCGGGGATTTGAGCGAAAAACTGGCGGAACATGAAGATGTAGAAGGGCGTGCCGAAGAACGCCGGCACGACCAGCGGGAGAATCGTGTCGATCCAGCCGAACCACCGGAACATGATGAACATGGGGATCATGGTCACCTGGGCCGGCAGCATCATGGTCGCGATCATCAGGACAAACAGCGACGAACGGCCGCGGAAACGCAGCCGCGCGAAGGCGTAGCCGACGAGGCTGCACGAGAGAACCTGGCCGACGACGCTGAGGACCGTGACCACGACCGTGTTGGCCAGCGCATCGAGGAAGCCGCGGTAGTCGCAAGAGAGGTTCCGCAGAGACCGCAGCGTGGCCTCCAGCCAGCCCGTCGGCTCCGGCGGCGCAGGCACGCCCGGCGGATTGACGCCGATCTGTCGCAGCGCATCCGGGTAGTTGTGCCAGTTCGAGAGGTTGGGGAGCCAGTTGAATTGGGTGGCGCCGGTGGCGGCGGCGCTGGCCTCGGCGGGGCTGGACAGGCTGACGCAGAGCATCCACCAGAGAGGGAAGAGCATGATGAGGCTGCCGGCGATGAGCGCGCTGTACAGGGCGATTCTCGCGTTCAAGAAGCCCAGGGGCCGAGGGGCCGAGGGGCCGAGGGGCCGAGGGGGAGGGTAACGAGCCGGGCGAGTACTCAAGGCTTCCCCTTTCCGGCCAGAGACTGGATCAACGCCCTCAGCATCCGCTCCACCTCAGCCAATGCCTCGAGCAACTGACCTGCTTCCGCCGAGTCACCATAGTGTAACTCCTGCGCCAACAGCAGTTGAGTTTCGAGCTCTCCGAGCGAGCCATAGGCGACCCAAAGGAAGCGTACGTAGTCTGGCCGGGTCCCCCGGCTGTAGCCTTCCGCGATGTTGGAAGGGACCGAGACGGCCGCCCTGCGAAGCTGCGCGGTTAAGCCGAACCGTTCCTCGCGCGGGAAGAGCCGGGACACCTCGTAGACGCGGACGCAGAGCCGAAATGACTTCTGCCACACCAGCAGATCCTTGTAGGTCTTTAGCATTCCCGCTGCGCGCTGCCTATCGCCTGTCTCTGGCACGTTCTCATTCCGGCGGACCCTCGAACCCTGGGCCCCTTGGACCCTCGGCCCCTTACGTCCGCAGCGCCTCGTAATACACAAACCGCCGGCTGCCGCGCATGATCAGCAGCGTCAGCCCGAGCACGATCAACAGCAGCAGCCAGGCCATCGCCGATGCGTACCCCATGTCATGCAGGTCAAAGGCCCGGTTGTAGAGGTACACGACGTAGAAGCGCGTCGCGTCGCCCGGCCCGCCGCCTGTCATCACGTACGCCTGCGTGAATACTTGGAACGAGGCGATCGTCGCCATGATCGTGTTGAAGAAGATCACCGGGCTGAGCATCGGCAACGTGACATGTCGAAAACGTCCGAGCACGGTCGCCCCGTCAATTGCGGCCGCCTCGTACAGCTCGCGCGAAATACCCTTGAGCCCCGCCAGGTAGATCATCATCGTGCCGCCGATACTCCAGAAGCTCATCAGCACGAACGCCGGCACGGCCCACGTGTTCGCGTCGCGTTCGAACCAGCGGGGGGCCTGCCAGCCGAAGGGCGCCAGCAGCGGATTCAGCAAGGCGTTGAGCATACCGTGCTCGTGGTGGAACACCCATTTCCAGAGGATGGCGATCGCGACGCCGGCCAGCACGCTGGGCAGGTACCACGCGGCGCGAAAGAAATGGATGCCGCGGACCTCCGCGTTCATCAGCAGGGCCGCGGCCAGCGCCACCACCTGCCCGAGCGTCACGGCGAACAGGGCGTACCAGGCCGTCAGCCGCAGCGCATTGAGGTATCCCGCGTCGTGCCGCAACTGCCGGAAGTTGTCCAGGCCGACCGCGTCGGCGTGGTCGAGCGTCGCCAGCCCGCTCCAACTCGTGAAGCTCAACAGCAGGGACAGCACCACGGGAAAGGCCACAAAGGCCAGGAAACCCACGACCCACGGACTGACCATCCCCACCCCGGCCAGCTCCTCGCGGAACTCGATTCGTCCCGGCCGGCGCAGCCACCACAGCACACCGCCGATCGCGACCAACCCCGCCAGCGGAATCGTGATCGCCAAAGCGATCCTGCGCCAAGACATCGGCCGGTAGTCGGTGCCCAGGACCGTGGCCTGCCGGAACTCGGTCCACTCGCGCTGCACGTCCGCGAGCACGTCCGTCACCGAGCGCCGGCCGATCTTGAAGATTTCCTCCATCCGCCGGCGCAGCTTGTCCAGGTATTTCTGGTCCGCGGGCCAGTCGATCGGCCGGGCGTAGGGCACCATTTGCAGGTACACGTCGTCGCGGTCGGGCTTGAGGATTGGGTTGGCGAAGGACGGACTTTCGGCCACGCTGACCATGCTGGGCACCGCCAGCCCCGTCTCCGCGATCAGCCGCTGTCCCTCCTCGCCGCAGAGATAGCGCATCAGCTTCCAGGCTTCCTGGGAGTGCTCCGTGTTGCTGGACATCGCCCAGGCGCTGGTGAACACGCCGTTGGCAGGCGGATGGTCGCGCCCGCGCGGCAAAGGTGCGAAATCCCAGTCAAAATCCGTGATGAGGCGGTAGACCGGCACTTTCCAGCGGCCGAACGGGCCCGCCATTCCCACCCGCCCCGTGAGGAACGGATCCTCGCCGGTCTCGATCTGCGTTTTCGCGCTGGCCAGTGTGCGGCCTTCCTCGAACCACCCGCGGAGCCGGTCGAGTACCTGCACCAGGCGGGGGTTCGTGAAGTCGAACGTCCGGAAGCCGTCCGCCGTGAAGTCCACGCCCTCCGTCCAGCAGTACATCCGCAGCATGGCTTCCCAGGTGACGAACTCGGCCCCATAGCAGCCGGGCAGCTCGCCGATGCGCCGCGCCGTGGCCACAAAGTCGTCCCAGGTCCAGTCGTTGGGCGGCTCCGGCAGGCCGGCGCGGCGGAACAGGTCGCGGTTGTAGTAGAACCCGACGGTCGTGAAGTCCTTGGCAATCGCGTACAGCGGCCCGCGGCCGGTGATCTCGCCGTCGAACCGGAAGCAGTCAATGACGTTGGCGTAGAAGTCGTCCAGCCGCAGCGCCGCGGGCTCGCCTTGCGCCAAGTCGTGCGCCAGGTACGGATCCAGCTCGGCCAGCAACCCCTTGTCGGCCCAGCCAGCGACTCTCTCATACCCGATCTGGAAGACGTCCGGCGGGTCGCCCGCTGCCACCATCGTCTGGAACTTGGTAACGACCGCATCCGCAGGGCCAGGATTGATGCGGAGCACGCGAATGTCGGGATGTCGTTGCTGGAAGCCCGCCACGAGTGCCGCGACGATCTTGTCCTCGCGGTCGTCGCCCCAATGCACGAGGGTGAGCTGGACCTGCCCCGGCTGAAGGCTGGCGCGGCGCAGCGGTCGGGTGGCGACCCACGCGAACGCCCAAACGGTAACGGCGACGGCAGCGCCCGCCATAGCGAGCCGAAATCCTCGCCCGACAAACGGCATCGCGCTATCCGCCACGGTCTCGGTTGCTACTTCATCGCCGCAGGTCCGAGTATAATTCGCGGCATGACGCGCATCAATCCGCTGCCGATTGGGCGCACAGTGTTCGGGCTCGCCAGCGCGAGTCTGGTGGTAGGGCTGTGCGCAGTACACGCGGCCTTGGCCGCTCAGGAATGGCCGCCGGCGCCAGTGCTGGCGGCTGTAACGGACGACACGCCCGGACCGTTGCCGCCCTCGGTGCAGGCGGAGGCAGTGGCGCAGAGGCGCTGGCGCTGCACGTTCTCCTACCTCCCCGAAGGTGCGGCACAAACGGTGACGCTGGCCGGGACGTTCAACGGCTGGAGTCGCGACGCGGCGCCCTTGACCGGTCCGAACCCGGAGGGGGCCTGGAGCGGGACGGTGGAGTTGCCGGGCGGCGTGCACTTGTACAAGTTCGTCGTGGACGGCGACCAGTGGCATCGCGACTCCCGGAACCCGGACGGCGTCCCCGACGGGCACAGCGGCCAGAATTCGGTCCTGCGCCTCGGGCGCATTGCCCGACTCACCGAATCTGACGCCGAGATCGGCGACGGCCGGATCGAAGGCTTGGCGCTGGAGCATGATCCATCGCGACCGCTTTACTTTCAGCCGCTCACGTCCGAGCGCGCGCTCGTTCGCTACCGGACCCTGGCGCGCGATGTCGAGCGAGTCACCCTCGTAACGCGAACCGGACTGGCGACGGAGCTGCAAGTGGCCGATCAGGACAGTGTATTTGCACTTTGGGAGGCGGAGGCGCCGCTTTTTCCGGCGGACCCGGAAGCTCCCGATGACACTCCGGTCCTCGACGAGCGTGCGGCTGTGGAATACACATTCGTGCTGACTGACGGAGCAACCCGCGTGTCGGACCCCACCACCTATCGTGCCGCGAACCTGGGGGACCAGATCTTCCGCACCCCCGAATGGGCCAAGCACGCGATCTGGTACCAGGTGTTCCCCGACCGATTCCGCAACGGAGACCCGAGCAACGACCCCCAGCCCGTCCGGCCGTGGACCAGCGAGTGGTTCACCCCGTCGCCCTGGGAGGGAAAGGACGGACAGACCTTCTACAACCATTACGTGTTCGACCGGTTCTACGGCGGGGACATCGCAGGGCTGGAGGAGAAGCTGCCGTACCTGCGGGAACTCGGGGTCAACGCGCTGTACCTGAATCCGATCTTCAAGGCCACGAGCAACCACAAGTACAACGCGACGAACTACCTCCACGTGGACGACCACTTCGGAACGAAGGGCGACTATGACGCCGTCGCCGCGACCGAGGACATCACCGACCCGACGACCTGGAAGTGGACGGAGTCTGACCGGCGCTTCCTCCGATTCCTCAAGGCCGCCCACGCGCAGGGGTTCCGGGTCATCATCGACGGCGTATTCAACCACGTCGGCACCGCCCATCCGGCGTTCCAGGACGTCAAGAAGCACGGCCAGGAATCGCCGTACGCCGACTGGTTCCACGTCACGTCCTGGAAACCGTTCAAGTACGAGGGCTGGTTCGGCGTGAAGTCGCTGCCGGTGTTCAAGAAGAGCCCGGATGGGCTGGCCAGCGCGGCGGCCAAGAAGCACATCTTCGACGTCACGCGGCGCTGGATGGACCCGGACGGCAACGGCGACCCCAGCGACGGCATCGACGGCTGGCGGCTCGACGTGCCCAACGAGATTCCGGCACCGTTCTGGGTGGAGTGGCGCGCCCTGGTCAAGTCAATCAACCCGGACGCCTACATCAGCGGCGAGATCTGGGAACGCGCCGACCCGTGGCTCGACGGCCGGCACTTCGACGCGGTCATGAACTACGAGTTCTCGCGCGCGGCGTGCGCGTGGGTGTTCGACCGCAAGCAGAAGATCACCGTCAGCGAAATCGACCGGCGCCTGCGCGAGCTGCGGGTGGCCTACCCGCTGGCGGCCACGCTCGTGCTCCAGAACCTCATGAACAGCCACGACACGGATCGCGTGGCGTCGATGGCCCACAACCCGGACCGCGCGTACAACCACGGCAATCGCGTGCAGGACAACGGGCCGGACTACGACAACAGCAAGCCGCCGCCGGCCGCGTATGCCCGCGCCCGCCTCACGGCGCTGCTGCAAATGACCTACGTCGGGGCGCCCATGATTTACTATGGCGACGAGGCCGGGATGTGGGGCGCCGACGACCCCACCTGCCGCAAGCCCATGCTTTGGGAAGACCTCGAGCCGTACGACAAGCCGGAAGAGAACTTCGTGATGAAGGACCACCTGGCGTACTACCGCCAGATCATCGCGCTGCGCAACGCGCATCCGGCGTTGCGGACCGGCTCGTATCAGACGCTGCTGACCGACGACGAGGCGGACGTGTGGGCGTTCCTGCGCCGCAACAATGACGAGCAGCTCGTGGTCGTGCTGAATGCCGCCGACCAGGATCGAGAGGTGGCTGTCCCGCTGCCGCGCAGCGCAGCCAACCATTGGACCGTGGTCTTCGGAGCGGACGGCCGGTTCACCGCCACGGACCACAAGGTGAGCGTTCGCGTGCCCGCCGTCGGCGGCTTGGTCCTGCGCGCCGCGACGCCCAAGTGAGCAGCCTGCCTCGCCGGGCTAAGTCTGGATGTTGGCGCGGTCCCCCCACCTCGATTGTCGGCCGCGGGCCGATAGCACGGGATGCGGCACCCGGGCGTTGGCATGAGTCATGCGCGGGGGAGCGACATCGCGTATCTTGAGGGCGCCCCATCGGGCCTTCTCGGGTACCCCATCCCGCATGCGGCGCAGACGGATCGGGTTAAGGGACTCGCGTCGCGCGCCCCGACCGATGGCGCCTCGCACGTGCCAACGGCCTGCTGTTGGGTGTGCTCGCAGATCACCCCTTTCCTTGGACGACAACAAAGAAAGAGTTTGATGAGCTTGGTTTTCCATGCTATGTTGTTTTACAGCGGGCGGGCCATATCTGTACACCCGCCGGCGAGTAGGAGGAGCAGGCTGATGAGTTGCCTGACGGGCTGGGGCGTCGCACGTGCGCCTATGTGCCGCGCGCGTCGCGCTTGCACTATTGCTACTCTTTCCGCTCTTTCCGCTTCGGTGCGTTGCCGGGGCCGCAGGTTGGCGACCTCACGGTCGCCTGGGGCGACATCAACCGGTTTGTGGAGCTGCTGTCGTTGTAGCGCGGAAGTTCTTTCCGGGGTGTGAGATTGAGCCTCACTCCGGCCCTCTCCCCGGAAGGGAGAGGGGCCAGTTGTAGCGGACGTCTGGAGGAGGCGTGTCATGCGATTGCGCTTGGTTGTGGCGCTCCTGACGCTGGCGCTGGCGGCGGTCGGGAGTTCCGAGCCCTACTGGATCGCCTGGGAAGGGGAGGGCGACACCGCCGGTCTGCCGGAAGAGTTCGGCTGGTCGCGGAATTGGGGCAATTGGAACGGGCAGTACCAGGGTCCGGGGGCCTCACCGACGCTCGTGGACGGCATCCTCACGTTCAACTCGCTTTACGATCGGGGAGTCTTTGACTTCTACGAGATGGATCGCCCGGGGCAGATCGACCCTGGGCCCGGCGAGGTGTTCGTCATGGAGTGGCGACTGGCCGTCGCACAGGTCATGGGAAGCGACGATCCCGCAGTTGCCGTCGGGAGCGATGCCGAACGCATTGTGGGCTTCGGCTATAGCGCCAACGCACTGATTAGTTATTTCGAACCCGGTGTCGTCATTCCCATCCCGTCCGGGTTCCACGACTACTACATGCTGTCGTGGGACATGCTCAACTACGAGCTGTACATCGATGGCGAGTTGGCACACGTCGGGACGTTCTGGCAGGGCGTCTCGGAGTCGTACGTGGCTTGGGGGGATGGGACGCAGGGCGCGGCCAGCTTGCACCACTGGGATTACTTTCGGTTCGGCGTCTTGCCAACACCGCAGGTGGGCGACGTCAACTGCGACGGTACGGTCGACTTCGACGATATCAATCCGTTCGTCCAGGTGCTGACGGACGGCGAAGGCTATCAGCAGACGTACTCGGGCTGCTGGCTGGAGAATGCGGATATCAACGGTGACGGGAGCGTCGACTTTGGCGACATTAACCCGTTTGTGCAGTTGCTGTCGTCGTAGCGCGGTAGTTGCATCCGGGGTGCGAGGTTGACCCTCACCCCGGCCCTCTCCCTGGGAGGGAGAGGGGCTAGTTGCAGCGGACGTTCACAGGAGGCATGTCATGCGATCGCTCGTGGCTGCGTTGCTCGTGACACTCGCCCTGGCCGTGATCGGCAGGGCGGAGCCGTATTGGATTGCCTGGGAGGGCGAGGGTGAGACGGCGGGTCTGCCGGAAGAGTTCGGCTGGTCGCGCAATTGGGGCAATTGGGACGGACAGTACCAGGGCCCTGGCGACATTAACCTGATCACCGGCGATGAAAACGCCGGTTCGGTTCAAGATTCTGGGCCACGAGTACGGGGCGCGAAACGTGAAGAAGACGGATCTGAGCGCCGTGGTTTCCGGTCTGCGCACGTGAGGCGTGCGTGCGCCGGAATCCATGGCCCGCCCAGCTCCGGAGTGAGGCGCTATGCCGGCACATGATGCGGGGACCACGCCCGGCCGCGGTGGCCGGGCCGGAGTCCCGTGAAGGAAAGGAGAACTGCGATGTTTCGAGCGTGCGGCATCTTGTTCGGGCTACTGTTGACTACGGCGGCCGCGCGGGCCAGCCCGTACTGGATTGAGTACGAGCCCGGCAATGGGTACTTCCCGGAAGAGGTGGGTTGGACTCGTTACACCAGTTACGGCGGCGACCAGCGGTCGATTGAGGACGGCTGGCTCATCATGGACGGCATGGCCAGCCCGGGGATTTATGACTATGCGCTCATGGCAGGCAATGCGATTGATCCGGGCCCTGGAGCGCTGTTTGTCTGCGAGTGGCGTGTCTTTGTATCGGAGCTTACGGGGCCGTACGACCCCGGTGTAGCAATCCACTCCGACGACAAATGGGCGGCCTCGTTCGTGCTGAGTTCATCCGCGATTTACAGTCTGTTTGAGCCGGAGGTCAGTGCGTCCTTCGAGCCCGGCATCGCGCACACGTTCGAATTCCAGTCCGCAGACATGCGGACCTACATCCTATCTGTCGATGGAGCCCCAGCGATCAACGGCAGTTTCTGGGAGTCGCTGACGGGGCCCGCGGTCGCCTGGGGCGATAGGGTGTACCGTGCTAGCAGTGCGGCCTACTGGGATTATTTTCGGTTTGGTGTCACACCGGAGTGCGGGAGCCTGGCCTTAGCCAGCGCCTTGGGGGCGCTGGGTGTACTCCGAAGGAGCAGAGCAAGGAGGTGAGCCATGTGCAGATTTGTGGTTCATCTCCGAATTCCGGGGAACGCCGCGCGGATTTTGAGGAAGAAGTACGCGTCGTCGCGGAAGCCGTAAGCCATGCGTTTGATGACTTTGAT
>JALHJL010000107.1 GCA_022839625.1 Phycisphaerales bacterium | reverse complement strand
GGTGGTGCAGTCGTCCTCGGTCAACTGCTCGCAGTGGCCGTCCGGGAAGCAGCACGCGCCCGTGGGCTGCGCGCAGGGATTCGGCTCGCACGGCAGGCCGACCGTCCACGCTACGCCGCCCGCGGTGGTGCAGTCGTCCTCGGTCAACTGCTCGCAGTGGCCGTCCGGGAAGCAACACGCGCCGAACGCGAGTGCGATCGGAACGTTCAACGTTGCCATCACCTCCGGCGGGCAGCGTCCGTTGTTCGCCCACAGGTCGTAGAGTTGCTGCCCCGCGTCGTTCGTGAAGTTCTCATCCCGCAGGAACTCGATGTACTCCTTGCTCGTGCTCTGGTAGTACAGGATCACAACGGCCGACGTGGCCTGGGCGGGAATCGCGTAGTAGGTGTCGTCCCAGTATTGTCCGTCGGCGTAGGCGTGCCCCACGGGACTTCCGCCAAAGCCCGCGAAAGCGTCGTTGCTGAAGCCGCGCGGCGGGATGCGGTTGTCCTTGAAGATCTTGTTGTTCAGCACGAAGTGGAAGGACGGTCCGGGCTCGACTCCCACGAGCGGCGCGGTCACTTCGTCGAGCCCCGGCTTGGCTTCGTAGATCTTCGTCTGCGCGTCGTGCGAGAGCATGCCCGTTTCGAAGTCGTAGGCCCCGGACTCTCCGACCAGCGTCTGCTGGTTGTCGTAGAAGCGCACGTTGATCCACATGCGCCGGCCCTCGGGGTACCCCGTCGGGAGCTTGTGGCCGCTGTCATTCGTGACCCGGACCCACAGTTGACTGCCCTGTTGTTCGCTCTCGACTGCCGCCGCGTTCTGGAGCATGTACCGGGCGCGCAGGATGCCCGCCTGGAGGTTGGTGGCGTTCACTTCGGTGGGAAGGTCGGGATACAGACTCGGCAGCAGCCCGGGCAGCCACGTGCTGCCGCCGGTCATGTCGTGCAGCGGGAGGTCGGTGCGCACCGGGGCCTCGGCGAAATTGCAGCCCTTGCCCGTGACGTCGCGCATGTGGCAGTCCTGGCACGTCGCCACGTAGGCCTTGTTGCCCCCGAACTGCGGCGCATACACGCCCTGCAACGTGTTGTACTCGCTGTGGAACCACTCGCTGTACGTGCGCTCGATGGGCATCAGCGTGTTGGCGGAGTAGCTCGCGGCCGGGGCGTCGAATTCATTGGGCACATAGTTGCCGAAGCCGTCCTTCTCGAACGCGGTGTTGCTGACGTCGTGACAGGTTCCGCACAGTGCGGCCTCGCGGTGGAAGGGTGATACGAGGATCGGGTGGCCGGAGGTCGCGTCGGGGAAGGGGCCGCGACGGGCGCCGGTCGGGTCCACGATGAACATGCCGTTGCCGAAGTTCATCGGCGGCATGCTGAGGGCCTCGAGAATCGGCAGGTCTTCGGGCGGGTTCTGGCCGGGCATGTAGAACGGATCGACCAGTCGGTGACAGAGGTCGCAGGCCACGCCCGCCTGATCGCTGACGAGCATCTGGCTGCCATCCGTTGGGACTGAGCGGCCGCGCAGCCAGCCGCGCGGAAGATGGCACCGCAGGCAGAGATCGCCGGAGTCCGGCGCGTCCTGATTCGCGATCGCCATGCAAGCTTCGAAGAGCGGATCGCGCGAGGCCTGCGACATCATGCTGCCCTGCCAAGTGGCGTACGGCTCGACCAACGGCGCGTAGTTCCCGTGGCAGGCCACGCAGGCGCTGGGCGGGTTCAGAATGCCCGACTCAAACGGCTGCGAGCCCGGCATGTCAAAGTCGCGCAACGTCGTCGGAGCAAGTCCGCCCGGAGGGGCTACGACGGTGAAAAACTCATCGCTCGTGTCGTAGCCCGTGTTGAACGCATTGTCGATCGCGACGATCCGCACCAGCGCTTCGACCGTCGGGCGGTTCGGCGGGAACCAGGTGTACGTGCCGGCGTTGCCGATGCCCTCGGCGAGCGTGCGAAACGTCAGACCGCCGTCGTCGGAGAGCAGGAGATCCACGCGCGCGATGCCGCTCGCGTCCGTCGCCTCCCAGAGTACCGTGGCCGCGGTGTTGCCGACCAAGGTCTCGCCGCCGTTGGGCGACAGCACCGCCACCGTCGGCGGGGTGCTGTCCGCACCGGAAGTCGGCACGAGGTACGGTTGAATATCGCTCAGCAAGACGTTCGAAACGCTTTGGGCGTTGGCCGGCGTGAGGCCGGGGAACGTGGGCGTATTCGTGTAGTTCACCGTGTCGGCGACCTCAACGAGGGTAGTGAAGCCGTCTTCGTCGGAATCGATATTCTGCACAGAGATGATGGCCTGTCGCCGGCCGTTCGGATTGCTTGGGAAGCCGGGCAAGGCGGCCTCGACCGCCAGGCCGTATGGGTTACGCGCGCCGCCGCCGGCGAAATCGAAATGGCAGACGCCACAGTGGCTCGGACGGCTGGGTACGGTATCGATCGGACTGCCGACGGCGTCGGAGTATACAGTGAAGAATGCATCACGTATGTTCTGCCGCGCCTGAAGGCTGCCCGTCGGGATGAGCAGTACACCAAGCGGGGCGAGAACGAACAACGCGACGGCCCATGTCTGACGATTGTGCTGTGTACGCATGGCTGGTTCTCCGCGCTTAGTTGAGGTGTTGCACGCTTCTTTGCTCGGCTGCCCCATGATCTCATACGCGCCGTGTACGTACAAGACAAATCAGAGAAACAGAGCGGAAACGTGATAGGAATTCGTCGCGCGCGTAGGTCAGCAGGACGAGAGCTGTGCGAGTTGCGCCGACAGGCATAGCAGTCCGCCGCAGAACTCCTCGTGGACCGCTCACCCGTAATCCCATGAAAGGCTGTCCCCTGCCGGGCGGTTATGCTGCCCGGTGTGGAATTTCGAAAC
>JALHJL010000010.1 GCA_022839625.1 Phycisphaerales bacterium | reverse complement strand
CCACTGGAAGACGTCGTCTCCGGCGCCCAGAAACACTACGTCGCTACCCTGGTTGCCGTCGATGAAGTCGTTGCCGTCCCCGCCCAGCAGCAGATCGGCTCCATTGCTGCCCAGCAACGTGTCATCGCCGGCCCCGCCGTCCGCCGCGATTTGAATCAGGGCCGCCAGGTTTCCCGCACACGCCAGTGAGTCGTCGCCCCCATGGGCGTAGAGAACCAAGCTCTCGCACGTGCCGATATCGAGGAAGAACGGCGCGGGGTCGAGCCGGTCAAACCGCACGCGGGTGCCGTTGGAGACGATCGTGAAGTTCTCGGCGGCCTCGCCGCCGTTGACCTCGACGACATCGCTGCCCTCGCCGCCCTCGATATAATCGCTGCTGCCGTCGGGTTCCCCAATTACGCGGTCGTCGCCGGCGCCCAAGTACGCGGCGTCGTTCTGCGGGCCGCCGTTGAACGTCTCTCCGCCGCTGCCGCCAAACAGCGTGTCATTGCCATACCCGCCGTTGACCGTCGTCTGTTCGGTGTCGGTGAAGACGCCGTTTGCCTCGTCGATCCAGATCAGGTCGTTGCCGCCGCGCGCATCGACGACGATGCAGTCGAACAGGCCGCGGTCGAAGCTGAAGTCGGCCGAGCCGTCGTTGTCGACGTCGACCTCGAGGATGGCCGGTACGCCAGCCCGCAATCGCAGGGCCAGCGTCGTGCTGGCCGCCGTGCCGATGATGTGCAGGCACCCGTCCTCGATGCGCGCCAGGTGACTCGCGCAGTAGGGGCTCGCGGGCTGGTTCTGCCCGCTGAAGCAGCGCTGGAAGGCGGCCAGGTCGGGCATGTCCACGTCAAAGTCGAAGTCAAGATCGAAGAACTCGTGGCAGTCGGGAGAGATCGGAACGTCCGGCCCTGCCTGGCACGCGGCCAGTTGGGCGAAGTCGTTGAAATCCACGTCCCCATCCAGGTCGGCATCGCCTGGAACGTCGGCCAGCGCGTGTACGCCAATCGCGAGCCATGCGCCCACCAGGAGGACCCGCCAGCCATGCCACTTTGTCGCTTTCGTTGGCGGCGCCGGCGCGCCGCTCCGCGTCTCGCGCTGCAACAAGGTCCATCTTGAAGCCGGCCGGAACGTCGCGGGATTTCTTTTCGCCCCTGGCAGAATGGGGCGCGTGTGTGCGCAGCGCAACATGTCTTCTCTCTTCTCCGTGTGGAATGCAACCGTTCGGCCCATCGGACAGGCAAGCTGCCCGAAGCGGAACCCGCGGTCCCGCGATATTCATGCGATTATAGTCCGCGAGATGGGCTTTCTAGGTCCGGTGTTTTCGCGTGCGGCCGCGCGGGCAGGGACTCCCTGCGGAGCGGCGGCAGCCCGGGCACGGTCGCGCGGGCCGACTGTTAGGGGGTGTCTGGGGCCGACGGCGGAGTAAACGGCACGCCGACGCGGCGCAAGTACTGCTGGGCGCGCTCGTTGTCCGGTTCGAGCTCGAGCACCTTCCGGCAGGCCTCCACGGTGCGCTCCTGGAGCGTCGGATCGGCGTAGACCTCCGGTCCGACCAGCTTGGCGGTCAGGTCCTGCAACTGCTGGTAGGAAAGGGCCAATTGCTCCCAGTACCGGACGTTCCTGGCGTCGTACTCGTCCCCGACGGCGGTCTCGTTCAGCAGAATCGCGTCGCGCTCCGCGCCGATGAGCCGGAGCAGAGCCTGCTGCCGATACACGTCGGCGATGCGCATCAGCAGTGCGGCTGCGTCGGCGCCCTTGCCGGGCTGGAGCTCGTCGGTCGGCTGGCCGCGAAAGTCCTTCTGGTAGAACGAATTGTGATAGACCTGCAAGATACCCTGCTTGGGGCCGAACGTGACCAGGAGGTTGTACGCGCCGTCCAGGCGGGCCAGCGCTCTGCGATCGAGCGGCGCCCAAGCCACCGCCTGGGCCGCCTTCTGGACGTACTTCTCGGCGTCGGCGAGCGCGAGCTCGACCTGCTCCGGGTCCCGCACCAGCATGGCCTGGCGGATTTCGATGAGCGTAAGCAAGGCGTCGAGGTCGTCGGGCGCGATTTGAACAGCTTCCAGTCCTTTGTCGATCGCCTTCTGGAGCTGGCCGACCTGGGCATAGGCGCCCGCGAGCAAGCGCTTCACCTCGGACCGCCCCTCCTGCGGCGCGACGTTCTCCGCCTTCTCCAGGAAGGACACGGCCTGGCGCCAGTACTTGTTGGCCAGCCAGATTTTCCCCGTTCCCAGGTTGGCCTTGAAGTTGCTCGGCTCCTTGTCCAGGACGCCCTTGTAGTAGGTGCGCGCGAGATCGTAGTCGTTGCTGGCGATCAGGATCTCGGCGCCCAGAAGCATGGCCTCGATGTGCCCAGGGGCCGTCTTCAACACGCTCTTGAGCAGGTCCAGCGCTTCCGCGATCTGTCCCGCCTCGTACAACGCGTTGGCCCGCTCCACCGCCTGGTCGGGGCTGATGGTGACCACACGCGGCTCGGGCGGCCCCGCGAGGCTTGGATCTTCCTGGGCGGCGAGCGGCGGCGCGAGGACGATGAGCAACCCACAAGCGACGATTCTGGCGACCATCAGGCGGCTCCTGCTGGGGTACGAGCGTCACCTATCTGGACCAGCGCGCCCAGAGACCTCGGGCTGCACGGTCCACGAACACATAGCGTACCGCCGTGCTATGTTATCGGCCACCGGCCCCCGTCCAATGAGTCGGCGCGAGGTGCGTGGCCCGGTCGGCGAGATGGCCCCACGTCGTCGGCGACCAGCCCGCCGGTTCCCTTGTGCCACCCGAGGGTCGGCTCCGCTTCTCCCGCCTACGTTGAGCGGCGTTAGCGGCCTCCGAACCACGCGGCCAACTGGCCGCCCAGCGTGACCGTAACAACGCCCGCCATCGCCAGCCCCAGCGCCGCCGCCTGACGCACGCCGAAGTGCTCCTTGAGCAGCAACGCCGCCAGGACGCTCGCGAACACGACTGACGTCTGATTCAGCAAAGCGGCGATCGAGGCGTAGGTGTACTTGAACCCCGCGACCCACAGGAGAACACACACGTACGTCCCGAGCACCGAGGCCGGCAGGGCCAGCCGCCACGCCCGGCTGGGGCGGAAGATCGCCCAGTGCCGTCGCCAGCCCGGCCCGAGCAGTGCGAACAGCCCAAGCAGGGCAAGGCCCGCGGCAAGGCGCAGCGTCGTGGACCATAGGACCGGCATCTTCTCCAGGACGGGCTTCGCCATGACGATTCCGAACGCCATCAGCCCGACGGCCAGTGTGGCCAGCAGCATTCCGCCGATGATCTGGCCGCGCGTGCGACGAACCGGGAGCGTGTGCCGCGAAGTCATGAACACGCCGGCCACCACGAGGGCCGCCCCCACATAGTGGAACGCGGTCAGCTTCTCGTTCAACAGAAGCCAGGCGAACAGAATGGCGAGGGGGGCATACGAGCAATCCACGACCGAAATCAGTCCGACGCCGATGAGGTTCAGGGCATGGAAGAACAGCGTGTCCGCCAGTGCGATGCCGATGATGCCGCTGAGCAGCAACAGGGCCAGCTCGTCCGGGGGAAGCTCCTGTACCGGCCGGAAGCTGTCCCAACCCGCGGCCATGAACAGCACGAGCGTGCCGATCAGCAGCGCGAGCCCGACGGTGTTCTTATACAGGTTGAGCGCGATCGGCGCGACCGTCTCTCCGCTGCGCTTGAACAACACGAGCGCGTAGGCCCAGATCATGGCCGTCAGCAAGGCGCAGAATTGTCCCAGCGGATGGTTCACGCGCGGCTCTCCGCCTGGTCGAAACCGGCGGCGGATCATACCGCCCCAAGGAGGCTCCCGCACGGCGGGCACGCGGGGCCGGCCTGCCGCGGGCGCCCGCACGACGTACCGCGGAAAGCCCGGCGGCGGTATGCTGCTCGTCAGGAGCGTCCGCTGGTGTCTCTTCCGCGAAGCGGATGCCGGCCGAGGAGTGCGCATGTCTCGAACCGAGGCTCTCAGCGAGAAGGTCTACGCAGCCTCCGACGGCCGGCAGATGAGCATGCTGGACCTGCTGTACTACTTCAAGCGGGACGGCAGCGCGCGCGTGACCGACCTGCATCTGAAGGTGGGCCGCCCGCCGTGCTACCGCGTAGACGGCGAGCTGAAGGTCACCAGTGCGCGCCCGCTCGACCATGCGACCATCGTCAAACTGGCGCGTACGATGCTGGACGAGACGCAGCTCAAGACGCTCGAGAAGCACCGCTCCGTCAACGCCTCGCGGCTCATCGAGGGCTACCGGTACCGGCTGAACGCCTATTTCGACATGCGCGGGCTGGCGATTGCGATCCGGGCGCTGGATACCGCCCTGCCTTCGATCGATTTCGTCGGCTTTCCCAACGGCGTCTGGCAGGATGTCATCAACTTGAGCCAGGGACTGGTGCTGGTGACGGGGACGACCGGGGCGGGAAAGTCCACGACGATCGCGGCGATGATTAACGAGATCACGCGCACGCGTCCCTGTCACGTCATTACGCTCGAGGACCCGATCGAGTACGAGTTCAAGAGCGACATCGCGATGATCTCCCAGCGGGCCATCGGCCGCGACGTGCCGAGCTACGAGCGCGGGCTGCGGGACTGTCTGCGCGAGGATCCGGACGTGATCTTCGTCGGCGAGATGACGGATGCCGACTCGGCCACCTGGACCCTGTCCGCCGCGGAGACGGGGCACCTGGTGTTCTCCGGGATCCACACGCGCAACGCGGTGGGCACCATTACGCGCGTGATCGACATGTTCCCGCCCAACCGGGCCGACGAGGTCGCCACGCAGTTGTCCCTGGGGTTGCGCTACATCATCTCCCAGAAGCTCATCCAGCGGCAGGACCGGCGCGGCCGCGTCGCCGTGATGGAAGTCCTGAACAACACGTTCTCGATCGCGAACCTGATTCGTCAGCTCAAGCTCGAGCAGATCTACTCGCTGATTCAGACCCACACGCGCGACGAACCGAGCCAGCGGATGACCACGCTGGAGCGCTCGCTCGCGGCGCTCGTCAAGGCGGGGACTGTCTCGCGCGGGGAAGCCGAGCGGGCCTGCAACGAGCCGCGCGTACTCGAGGACGAGCTGAAACGCGAGTGAGTTTCAGCGCACCGGCGTTGGTACGACCGCCTCACCGCACTCGGCCCGGCCCCCTGGCGAGTCGATTTCCGGCCGGCCACATCGCGTTCCACAGGCCGGCAGCCCGCGGGCCGCTGCGACCACGGCGCGGGGGCGGCGGAGCAGTGCGATGCCCAGGACGCCGGAACGTGATCCCCCGACCTTGACCTGCCTGGCGTACTGACAGAAACAGGGCGTGCGCAATCGCCTGCACTGCGCACGCCCTGGTTTCTAAGGCCCTTCAGCGGCCCGCTACGGAACGATCAGCGAGTCCGAAAGCGTCAGAGGGCCGAGCCGGTTGGTGGGCTGAACGCCCAGAAGCGAACCCACCAACGAGAAGTCTCCGCGCTGCTGGGTGTAGATGTTGTCGTAGTTCACACCCACGATCGGTCGCCTGGTGAACTCGACGTGGATGTCCGCGAAGAGCACGTTCTGACCTTCCTTGGAGTGGTTCAGGCTGTTCGCGTCCGCCCACCCATCGCCGGTCATATTGAGAATCTCTTGCACGTCGTCGCTGTAGAAGAGATCCATGCCCGGGCCACCGCCGAACTTGCCCATCGACGTCTTCGACACGTCCGGCATGACCCAGGATTCAGACGATGCCGCGCCTGCCTCGAAGCACGGGCTCTTGTCAGCCATCAGGGCCATCTGCGGCATCAGATTCTCGTTGGGCTTCGCCCGCGGCCCGAACGGGAGCTGGTAGCCGTAGCTCAGGTACGGATAGCCGCGGAAGTCGAACCGGTTGCGACCCAACTGCGACGCCGTGGCCGGCGTCGTGTCATAGTTCCGCAGATCGTCCTCTTGATCGCCGGCGCTCGGGCAGTTGAACTGCTTCGTCGTGCATGATCCGTCGATCACGAGCATGAACAGCGACCTGCTGGGATGCACCGATTCCAGGAAGTCGGTGGTCACCTGCTGCGTGATGTTGTAGCCCATGGTGCCAACGTAATCGACACCCATCGAACCGGGAGAGCCCATGTCCGTCGACTCGGCGAACGCCGTGGTCGGATACCAGTCCGCGTTGTCGTTCGAGTAGACCTTCATGGCCTGACCGATGCCGCGGAGGTTGGAGGCGCACACGGCACGTTTCGTGATCTCGCGTGCGCGCGCCAAGCTCGGCAGCAGGATGGAGATCAACAGCGCGATGATCGCCACCACCACCAGCAACTCAATTAGCGTAAAACCTTTTCTTCGATACACTGAAAACCTCCTACATCTTCCCATGAACAACGCTCCGATCAGTCGTGCGGGCGAGCAACCCTGGCTGGCCGGACGAATTACGTAAGAGAGCGTGATCTCCGCCTGTCGCCTTGTCGCCCGCTGCAGACTCCGAGAAACAAAGCCTGCGGCGAACCGCCAACTGATCTCCGCGCTCGTAGCCCAGGCCGAACGCCGGCCAAGGCCGTAGTGACCGCATGGGCAACGATCACGGCGCGGTCAGGTTGTAATCGATTAGTGTGCAAGTGGTATGCAGGCGCAAACAAGAACCGCATCGTTGGCTCGTGCGAAGAACAAAAGGCCGCACTGCCACGCTTGCACGGCGGGAACGAATGTCGGTGACGTTAGGAACGAGGGCAGGAACCTATGATGCTGACCGATACGATCAAGAATGAATCGATGAAGCCTTAGACCCTCATTCGATCCCGTCTATATCACCATATTTAGCATACAACGAACACGGCGCGTGTCAAGTCCGGGCCCGGAAAAACCGCACGTGGGCCGCCGATCTTGCACCGGGGGTTGTAATCGCCGCGCGTGGTCGCCAGATTGATGGTCCTATAACTTCAGATACCCAGGTGTCACGGAATCGCTCACGGAAACCCTCGGCAACGAACGCGGTCTGTCATGAAGCCTCGTGCGCGTGGACGCAACTCGCATTGACCATCGGGCGGGCCGCGCCTATCCTCCGTCCCTTGTTGAGCCCTCGCGCCTTCGCTCCCAGGAATCGCCCGCGATGCCAAGTATCGACGACCGCCATCAAGCCTACGTCCGCAGGCTGGCCGAGTACTCCCAGTCACACCTGCTCGCATTTTGGCACGAGTTGGACTCTGGGCAGCAGGAGCAACTGCTCGACGACCTCGATCAGATCGACTTCGCGAGGTGCACGTCGCCCATCGAGGCCTACATACGCAATCGACCGGCCGTGCGGATCCCGGACACGATCGAGCCGCCAACGACGTTTCCGATCGAGCCCTCGCCGGATCAGGCCGAGCAGTATGCCGCGGCTCGCCGGGCGGGCGCGGACGCGATACGTGCCGGGCGTGTCGCCGCTTTCATGGTGGCGGGCGGGCAGGGGACCCGCCTGGGCTTCGACGGCCCAAAAGGGGCGTTTCGGATCAGCCCGATTCGCCAGGCTCCGCTCTTCCAGCTCTTCGCGGAGAGTCTGCTGGGGGTCGAGCGTCGTTACCGCCACCGCCCGCGCTGGTACGTTATGACCAGCCCGGCCAACCATGCGGACACCGCCGACTTCTTCGCGCGGCACAACTTCTTCGGGCTGTCGCCGGATGACGTGTTGTTCTTCACGCAGGGACAGATGCCGGCGTTCCTGCCCGACGGGCGGATCGCGCTGGCCGAGAAGCACCGCGTCGCGCTCGGGCCGGACGGCCACGGGGGGAGTTTGCGCGCCCTGGCGGAGAGCGGCGCGCTGGCGGACATGCGGCGGCGGGGGATCGACACGATCAGCTACTTCCAGGTGGACAACCCGCTCGTGCAGACGATCGACCCGCTGTTCATCGGGCTGCATCTGCTGACCGGGTCGGAGATGTCGAGCAAGGCCGTGCACAAGGCCCACGATCTCGAGCGCGTCGGCGTCTTCTGCGTAGCCGACGGCAAACTCGCGGTCATCGAGTACAGCGATCTCCCGGAGGAACTGGCACGCGCCAGGAATTCCGACGGTACGCGACGTTTCGACGCCGGTAGCATCGCGGTCCACGTGCTGAGCCGCGATTTCGTGGAGCGGCTCACGGCGGCCGGCTCGACGATCCAGTTGCCGTGGCACCGCGCGGACAAGAAATTGCCCGTCGTGAACGAGCGCGGCGAGCTCATCACGCCGGCGTCGCCGAACATCGTCAAGCTCGAGATGTTCGTCTTCGACGCGATTCCGCTGGCCCGCAACCCGCTGGTGCTATACACGCGGCGGGACGAGGAGTTCAGCCCGGTCAAGAACGCGGAGGGTGCCGATTCGCCGGCGACCACACGGCGAGACCTGGTTCGGCGGGCCGCACGCTGGCTGGAATCCTGCGGTGTGGGGGTGGCGCGCTCCGCCGACGGGGAGCCGGCACAGCCGATCGAGGTGAGCCCTGCTTTTGCGCTGGACGCCGACGATCTGCGTGAGCAGTTGAAATCGCATCCGCTGCCGCAGGCGGGCAAGCCGATGCTGCTTGCCTCGTAGTCCGCCGCTACAGGGTGGCACCGGCGTCTCGCCGGCGCTCGGCCCACGGAGGCTTCTGCGGTGGACTGCCAGAGCAGTTCCACTTTCGGAGGAGTGCCACCGGCCTTGGGTGCCAAGGGCCTTGGGTGCTACGGGCGGGTTGCCTGCCCGTGTTTCAGCGGGCACAGGCAGCGAGCTGCCAGTGGCACCCGGTGCGTCGGTTGGTACGGTAGCTGTACTGGCGGCGGCTCGCTGGTAGTCAGGACAGGAGAGCGTCTGCCAATATTATGGGACGTTCACCGGCCGCAACAATATTCTCGCGGAATCGCAGCCTGCCGGATTCGCGAGTAAGGCTTTATTTTACAAGAACTAGCGCGACCAGCGCTTCTCGGCCGCCCCGTCTGTCCCGGTCTCTCGCGCGACTATTCCTGGACCATCGCGCATAACGTGGTCTATAAGCTTGGTGTAGTCCTCCTCCCGCCCTTAAAGGGAGCCAAGTGGTCGGGAGGAATCAAGGGACGCGCGAAGCAGTTGGGGATCGGACCCGGGTCCGATCCCCTCTTTTTTGATGCACCACTGGCTCCCTTTCTGTGGTGCTTCAAATGGCGGAGGTGCAGTTGCCTCATCCGCGCTGCCCTCCGCCACACTTGAATCGGAGCCCGCGACCGCCCTCACGGTCGCGTGAACGCCCCCTGCCGGTCCAGGATCGCGCGCAGCACGCGCGCCGGCATTTCGTCCGGTGCGGCGGCACACGTAGTAGCACCCAGTTCCATCGCCACCTTCGGCATCCCGAATACCACGCAGGATTCCTTGCTTTGAGCAACGGTGACGCCTCCGGCCCGCCGGATGGCCAGGAGGCCCTGGGCCCCGTCCGCTCCCATGCCAGTCATCAGGATACCGACCGCCCGTTCGCCCGCCGCCGCCGCGACGGATTCAAACAGGACGTCAACGCTTGGGCAGTGGCGATTGACGAGGTCCTGGCCGGCATAGTGCACCGACCAGCCGTATCCCGTCCGCCGGACGGTGAGGTGCGTATCCCCGCGCGCGACGACCGCCCGTCCAGGACCAATGTTCTCACCGTCGACCGCTTCAGATACCGACAGCGTGCTGAGGCTGCTTAGGCGCGCCGCAAAGGACCGGGTGAAGTCGGCCGGCATGTGCTGAACGATGACGGTCGCCGGAAAATCCGGCGGGACGCGCCGCAGGAGCGTCTCGATGGCGCTGGTGCCGCCCGTGGACGCTCCGATGGCGACGATGTACTGGGCCGGCCTGAGTCCGCTGGCGTGCCACGAAGCCGCGCCGCCGCCGTGAGCGCGTGCGATCGGTAGCGCCGGCTGGGCCACCGTGGCCAGCGTCCGAATCCTGGTGATCAGGTCGGCTGCAAAGGCGCGCAGCGCCGTCCCTCGGCCGGCCAGAGGCTTCCGTACGATGTCCAGCGCGCCGCCGCGCGCGGCCCGCAGGGCGCGATCGGCATCCCGCGCGGTGTCATCGGCCGCGACGATCACCGGGACGGGGTAGTACTGTCGCAGCCTGCGCAGCAGCCCCAGCGCATCCAGGGCGCGCAGGGTCACGTCGAGCAGGATGACGTCAGGGTGATACTGAAGGAGCTGTTCCCGCAGCGCGACGATGTCACCGGACACGCACAGGGCATGGATGCCGTGCCGGCCGTCGATCTCCGCGGCCAACGCGCGGGCGAAGACGGCACTATCGCTGACGATCAGGACCCGCAAGGGCCTGTCCAGTCTCACCGGCTCATACCTCTGTCACTGGCACGGTCGGGGCACGGCCTATAAAGTCGCACGCTGGTAGACGGTCGGCTGCACGTAGTGCAGCGAATGTTCGATCGCGTTCAAGCTCTCGGAATGTCCGATCAGCAGGTAGCCGCCGGGCCGCAGGTGGGCGGTCATTTTGGCCACGACGCGCTGCTGGGTCGGGCGATCGAAGTAGATCATCACGTTGCGGCAGAAGATGTAGTTGAATCCATGCCGGAACGGATACGACTCGCGCATCAGGTTGAGATGCGCGTAGGTGATTCGCGCGCGCAGCTCCGGGCTGACCTCGACTTGGGCCGGGTCGCGTCCGGCGGCACGGCGGAAATAGCGCGTCCGAAACTGGGCCGGAACGGTCCCCAGACGGTGGGTTTCGTACAATCCGCGCCGCGCCTGGGCTAGTACGCGGGTGGAGACGTCGGTCGCCAGGATCTTCCATTCCATCTGCGTACCGGCCACGTCGTCCACGGTCATCGCGACGGAGTACGGCTCGTCGCCCGTCGAGCACCCCGCGCTCCAGATGCGCAGGTCCCGGTTCCCCGCGCGCCACTTGCGGTCTTCAAGCTGCGCGCGCAGCGTGCGGGCCAGGAACTGGAGGTGCTGCGGCTCGCGAAACAGGTGGGTCGTGTTGGTCGAGACGGCGTCGATGAGCGCACTGAGCTCGGCCCCGGTCGGGTCCGCCTTCACGTGCTCGTAATAGGCGCGGTACGAGGAGAAGTCCCCGGCGCGCAGCCGCTTGCCCAGCCGGGCCCGGAGAAGCTGATGCTTCTGGTCACCCAGGTTGATACCGGCCTGCTCGTAGATGAGCCGGCGAAAGAGCTCGTACTCACCTTGCGTCAATTCGCTGTCGGCGGCGGTCAGCACAGCAGAAACCTCCGGCGGCGATGCGGGGAGAGCGGCTAAGGTCCGGGACAATACGTGCAGAGGAGCGGCTCGCCCTCGACGGACAGGCGGCAGACGTGCCGCGGCGTGTGGTCGCAATCGGCAGGCGGCGCGCTGCACTCACAGACCACGGGGATCGAGAGATCGAACACGTCTTGCCGTCCGTGCCAGACGGTGATGAGCTGCCCGCAGAGCACGTTGAGGAACTCGCGGACGGCATCGCCGGCTTCCGCCTGGGCTTCGCCGTCGTGCGCTTCGATGCCCAGCAGGTTTGCTGCCAGGCGGACCGCGAAGTCCCGCGTGCACCAGCAACGCAGCGTGCCCGTGCAGGCGCCACGGTACTTCACTTCCCCCTGCAACCACGCGGTGCCCGCGGGCCAATCGGTCGGCTGGTCGTCCGTCAGCATGAACGCCAGGTCGCCCAGCACGTCCAAGACAACATGGGTCAGGTCAGGTTGGGTGGTGGCCGACGACTCGCTCATCGGTCTGCTCCTTCTTCGCGTTGGGTGCCGCCTCGTCCGTCGGCGGAACGTCCAAATCCACTTCGCTGCTCGGCAGGACGGTCACCGAGCCGGTGCGCTGGTTGACCGCGGCCAATTCGGTCACGTTGTTCACGCGGCGCAGCTCGACCTTGACCGGCCCGTGCATCAGCCCCTGGACACGCGTCTCCCGCGCGTTGAACGTGATCCGAACGCCCGGGTAGACCGCCTCGGTGACCAGAATGCACGGCGTCCCCAGCGGCGCGCCCTGCTGTTGTGTCTGCTGGGCCTGCTGGCGCAGGTCCTCAATCTGGAGCTCGATCTCGTCGGCCTTGCACAGCAGCTCGGTGGCCCGTTCGCGCTGCGCCGGCAGCAGACGCTTCGCGTTCGCCAGCAGCGGGCTGACGATGCTCCGGATTTGCTCGGCGGACTTCACCAGCTCCTTGATCTGACGCTCGATCCGCCGCACGCGACGAAGCGTGTTCACGTGCGTACCGACAGCCACGCAGGTCGTGACGCAGCCCTCGCTGCCGATGACCTGCACCTCGATGCCCTCCCGCGCGTACACCTCGCCGCCGATGATCGTCCCGCGCGGCCCGGACAACCGGCCTTGAACGCTGACCCGGCTGTTGAGAACCTCTCGCAGGAACTCCAGGTCGCCCCGCGTCGCCAGGTCGACCTCGTTGAGCAGCTTGGCCGTCACCCGGCCGCCGGCCCGCACGCGCCCCGTCCGCTCCTGGCCGAAGATGCCGCCGCGGACCACAAGGTCGCCGCCTACGTCAACCTCTGCGGCCTCGATGACCCGGCCCACGGAGAGCGTCCCGGTGGTTCGCACACTGAACCGCGCGCGGACGGTGCCGCCGACGTGCACGTCGACGCACGCGTCGATGCTCCCGCTCTCGAAGTCCACGTCGCCCCGCAGGTCCAATACTTCGACGATTCGTACCTGCTCGCCCTCGATCGTCACGCGCCCCGCCGTCGTGGCCACCAGCACGTCCGAGTCCGGTGCCGCGAGCGCGACGCCTATTCCCGGCCGGAGCCGTGTACCCGTGCCGCGGCGGGGCGGGCGCCGGTTCCCGTGTACGTCGATCCCATCCGTTCCGTCCCGCGGCGCGACGATGCGCCCGATCTGCGCCCCGGCGGGAACGGTCACAATCTCCCGTGTCGCGAAATAGTTGACCTGCTCGTCGTCCTCCGCCGGCTGCTTCTTCGCCACGGCCAGTTCGGGAGACCACTCGATCCGCCCGTCCTCCGCCTCGATCGGGGCCTGGCCTTCGGCGATCAGGAAGCGCTCCAGGACTTCGGACGCTCCGGTCCCGGCTCCGTCCTGTGTGGCGCGCGTGACGGCATCCACCAGCGCCGCGGCACGCTCGCTCACGGTCTCGGTAATCGCGATGCGCGCCCGCTTGGCAGCGGCCAGCACGTCCTCGGCCGTGAGCGCAGCACGGCTGGACGCGTCCAGGCCGGCCAACTCCACCCAGGCCTGCTGCCGGTCCTCGGACACCACGACCTTGAGCGGGCTCTTCGAAGTGTGTGCAGGCGCGGCCATACAGGTCCACCGGCGATACAGCCAAGTCCGAGCACCCACCAGGGGGCGCTCGACAGCGATGGCAGCGGCTGCGTGAGGTCGCGCGCCCGCGGCCCCGCTGGTGATATATCGGCAAACGGTGCCCCAGCGCAAGCAAAGCACCCGAAACTAGGCCGCGGACGGGCGCCAGGAGTGACGACAGCCGATAACTCCCCGAGAAACGGCAGGAACGCGAGCGGAAACCCGGTCAGCCGAGTCCGGCGTCGAGCAGGTCCATCAGGCGCAGCAGCCCGACCGGCTTGCCTGCTTCATCGGTGACAACCAGGCTCGTAATCTTCGCTGACCGCATGATACGCAGGCAATCGACGGCCAGGTGCGTGCCGTGGACCGAGGATGTCGGGACCGGCGGCGCCGCTGCCGGCCGGCGGCTTCGTTCAAATGCCGTCCGGGCATCCAGCTTGCGCGGGTCGTCGACGCGCTCGAGGACACGGCGCAGGTCGCCGTCCGTGAACGTTCCCAGGAGCCGGCCGTCCGAATCCACGATCAGCGCTAAGCCGAGCTGCTTTCGCGTCATTTCCACGATGAGGTTCTGAAATGACTCCTGCGCCGCGGCAACCGGCAGGGCGCTGCCGGAGTGCATCAGATCAGACGCCCGCAGCAGCAGCCGCCGGCCGAGGGTGCCTTCCGGATGGTACTGGGCGAAGTCCTCGGCCCGGAATCCGCGGCGGTGCAGGAGCGCCATCGCGAGGGCGTCGCCGGCCGCCAGCATCATCACGCAACTGGTGGTCGGCGCCAGGTTGAGCGGTCCGGCCTCGGGCAGGTCGGGCAGGACGATGAGATGTCGGCAGAGCTCGGCCAGCCGCGACGTGCGTCCCTGGGTGACTCCCACCACGGGGCCGCCCAGGCGGCGAAAATGGACCACGAAACGCAGGACCTCGTCGGTGTTGCCGCTGCGCGACAGTGCAACCAGGCAATGGTGCTCCGTAACGATCCCGAGATCGCCGTGCAGAGCTTCCACCGGGTGAAGGAAGACGGCGGGTGTGCCCGTGCTGGTCAGCGAGGCCGCGATCTTCTGGGCGATGTTGCCGCTCTTGCCCAGGCCGCTCACCACGATCGGCGGCTTGGCGCCCGCCAGGGTGTCGAGAATCGCTTCGAAATCCTCGCCGAAGCTGGCTTCCATCTTCCGTAACGCTTCGGCTTCGTCCGCGACGACGCGACGCGCAATCTCCAGGGCGCTGCTCACGGTTGGGGGGCCTCCTGTTCGTCCGCGGTAGGCGCCACGGCGGGCCGGGCCGACTCCGCCAGGGCGGACAGCTTGCCGCGCAGCGCGGCGATCAGGTGCGTATCCCGCGGCGTAGCGTCGGACGGCGCACCGGTCGTGAGCAGCGTCAACGCCTGCTCCCATGCGGCGCGGGCCGCGTCGGGATCGCCGGCGCGATACTCCGCGTCGCCCAGATGATCGTACAACACCGGATCCTGCCCGCTTCGCAGGCGTACCGCGCGGCTCAAGTGCAAGCGCGCGCCGGGGAAATCGCCGCTCTTGTAGTACGCCCACCCCAGGCTGTCCAGAAATGCGGCATTCAACGGGTCAGCCGCCACGGCCAGCTTGATCATCGCCAGGCCGCGCTCCAGGTGTTGGCCCCGGTCGATCCAGGTGTACCCGAGGTCGTTGTTCAGGCCAGGGTCATTGGGCTGCGCCGCGAGCAACTCCTCCAACACCTCGAGCTGCTCTTCCAGGCGGTCCGCCGTGGACAGCACGCGGCGCTTCAACGTAAGGACCCCCAGCCGTGCTTCACGCTCCTGGGCGGGGATGCCGGCGAGCCACCGGTCGCACAAGGCCAGGGCACGATCATGTTCCGACGCCTCAACGAGCAGCGTCAGGATCTCCCCGCGCACCTGGGCCCGCAGCCGCGGATCGCTCTGCACGAACCCCTCTTCCAGCAGCGAGTTCAACTCGTCGAGGCCCTGCTGCAAGTCCCCGGTCAACGCCCGCGCCCGGGCACGCCAGGTGAATGCCTCAATGACGTCCGCCGGCGTCTTGGGCATCAGCTCGCCGACCGCCTCCAGCGCCGCGTCGCCGCGCTCGGCAGCCAGCAAGACCTCGATCAGCCATTCCAGCCACTCCGCCGGCTCGGGGTCCTCCGCCAGCCAGGCGCGCACCTGTTCCTCGGCCATCGCCAGGCGCTGGGTGCCGAGACAGACCCGGACGAACTCGACGCGGCGCTCGTAAAGCTCCGCGGCGCGCGTTTCCAACTCGCGCTCCAGGTTCTGGAGCTGGGCCCGCGCATCGGCGTCCTTCGGGTCCTCGCGCAGCCGCGCGCTCAGGCTCTTGCCCCGCGCTTGCGATTCTTCCAACCGGGCCGTCGCGGCCTCCAAGCGCTCGGTCGCGTACGCCACGGCCTCATCCGCCCGCTCGGCGGTGAGCAACACCTGGAGCCGTACGCGGCCCCAGCTTGTTTCGGCCGGCTCGCTCGCCTGCCACTGCGCGACCGCGTCGAGGGCGGCGTCAAACTCGGAGAACCACAGGTACGTGTTCAACAGGTATTCACGCAACTGCTGGCGCTGCTCGGCGGCGACCTCCAGCGCCAGGAGGCGTTGCAACACTTGCCGTGCCTCCTCAACCCGGAAATCCGCCAGGTAGGCATCTGCCAGCAGGCGCAGCACACCTTGCCGATTCGGAAAACGCCGGGCCGCCTGCTCCAGCACGCCGATCGCCGCCTCGTTCTTCATCCGCCGCAGTTGCACGCGGGCCAGGAGGAACGTCAGCCGCTCGTCGTCCGGCGCACGGGCCTGGACCTGCTCCAGGACCGGGAGGGCTTCGTCCACGCGTTGATGCAGATACAAGCCGGCGGCCAGCTTGAGACCGGTGCGAATGTCGTCCGGGTACTGGGCGAATTGCTGCGTCAGCTCGGCGAGGTGCTCCGCCTGCATCGGCGCGGCCGCGAAGCGCAGGGCCGTGCGAGCCCGTCGTAGGACGTCGTCCGGCACGTCGGAAGCCTCCGCCTCTTTGAGGCAGGCCCGCGCAATCTCGACCTTGCCGCCCTCCAGGTAGCAGTCGATCAACTCCTCGACCGCTTCGCCGAGGCTGCGATCGGCCGACCAGGCTTGCTGGAAATAGCGTTGCGCCGCGAGCAGGTTCCCTGTACGCCGGTAGTGGCGCGCCAGCTCCAGCACATAGGCGACCTGCTCGGGGCGGGCCGCCGCGGCCGCCTTGAATGCCTGCTCCGCGTCGGCTTGCCGGTCCAGCCCCGCGAAGGCCTGGCCGCGCAGATGCTGAGCCGCCGGCGAGTCGGGCGCAATCGTCAGCGCCCGCTCGGCGTGCGCCAAGGCCGCGTCCCACTGGTAGTCGGCCAACGCCATCCGCGCCCAAGCCAGATGTACCAGCACGAAGTCCGGCCGCTGCTCGAGCGCCGCGCGAAAAAGCTGCTCCGCGAGCTCAGCCTGGCCGGCCGCCGCCGCCGCCGAACCCAGCACCGCGGACGTCGCCGCGTCGCTGTCAGCGCCGGCGGACAGCTCGTGCACCAGCCGCAGGAGTTCCTCGGTGGCCGCGAAGCTGCGTGTCCAGGCGGCCAACGGTTCCGGGGGAATTTCGACCCCGTCCGGGTTCGCGCGTACGAACGCGATCAACGAGCGCACGGCGCCGGCCAGGTCGCCCGACTCGCGGCAGGCACCGGCAAGGGCCCAGGCCGTGCCGGCGTCATTCGGGTGCGCCTCTGCCAACGGACGCCACAACGCCAGCGACAGCGCGTGATCTCCGGCCGCATCCAGCCGCTCCGCGACGCGCCGGGCCAACTCCGCACCGTCGTCCCGGGTCACGTCAGCGGCCAGTTGGGCGACCCACTCGGACAGCCGCCCCGCAGCGCTGCCGGTCTCGATCGCGAGCGTCAGTCGAACGTCGGATCGCGGGTCGCCCGCCGGACTCGCCGCCAGCCGCTCCCGGCAGAAGTCAAACGCCGGTTCCGCTTGTCCCGCTTCGAGCAGCGTGCGGACGTAAAGCCGCTCCAGGTATGGCTCTTCCGGGCGCGTCCGGTACGCCCGTTCGGCGGTCCGCGCCAGCTCGTCCGCCTGCCCCAGTCGCCGCAGGAGCTCGAGCCGGCGGTCCAGGGCCCCATAGGGCCGCTGTCTCAGGATCGAGGCGACCGCCTCCGCGCTCTGCTGCGCAGGCCGCTCCTCCCACACAACGTGATCGAAGCGTTCAAAGGACTCGACGGCCGCGGTCAGGTAGCCCGCCTCCGCCAGACACTCGCCCAGCTCGTACCAGGCCACGGCGACATGGGGGTTGTCCGGTTCGACTTCGGCCGCCAGGGCGGCAGTCCGGAAGTGCGCGATCGCGAACTCCGGACGGCGTTGGTCACGGTGCAGACGGCCGAGAAACAGGTGGACGTCGGCGGCGCCGGGTCGATAGACGGAAGCCAACTCGGCCGCCAGCCGTGCTTCGCCCCAGCGTCCGACCCCGCGCTTGGCCTGGGCCAGCAGGTACAGCACCTCGTAACAGCAACCGCCGTCCCGATTGAGCGCGGCGTTCAGCTCCACGACCGCCTCGGGGAACTTCTGCTGCTCGATCAGCTCGCGCGCGGCGGCGCAGTGCGTCTGCACGTCCGGCTGTTCTTCGAGCGGGCGATCCGCGTGCGGGCCGGGCAGCGGCGCCCCTTCGATCTGGAGCAGCGGCCGGCTCGCCCGCTGCTCGTCCAGCTCCTGGGCCGACGCGAACGAGCGGGAGCTGCCGGCGCTCCACCACCCTGGAAACAGCATCAGAAGCGCGAGGCGAAGCCCCCAGGCCGCGATGGTATTTGTCGACACCGTACCCTGCCAATCCATCCGACCAGGCTGGGTCGTCAGAGCAGCACACACTCAAGCCCGCGCGACATTCGCGCGCCATTCGAGCGCTGCCAGCGACATCTTACCAATCCTGAGTTCCGCGACTACCCCGGTGCGCTGAGCGACCCGCGCCCCTGCCCGCGCCTGCCGGCAGACATGCCGGCGCGGACTTGCGGCGGATCGTCAAGCCGACCGCGCCCGCGCGGCGGACTTCCGCGCCTGGCGGCGGGGCCGCACGCGAGACGCGGCACCGCGACGCCCCTTGGAGGCGCCGGCACCACGCGCCCGCGACCCGCCGCGCGCACGCGCCGTGGGCTCCGACCTGCGACGCTTGTCCCGGACCGCCGGCTTGCGTGCAGCGCCGGGCTTGGCACGCCGTGTCCCTGGGCGCGCCGCACTGCGGACTCGGGAGCGCGGTGGCTTCGGTCGGGCCCTGGGTTCCGCGGCCTCCAAAGGGGCCTCGGCCTCCGCCAACTCGCCGGTCGCCCCATCCACGGCGCTCAACGCGGCCTCGGGCGCGGCCCAGCGTTCGACCAACTGGAGCATGTTCCGGGACGTGCGGTCGGGCGGCACGCTGTGGATGCGTTCGACCTCCCGCTTTCGCACGGCCGCGCCCATCTCCGCCCAGGCGTGCCGCTTCAGCAGGGCGAAGAACTCGAGCGCGTCCTCCTCGGGCACCTGGCGCTCGAGGAACTGCTGGGCCTCCTGGAGCGGGCAGCGCGGGGCGACGAGCTTTTCGCGGCGTACCAGCGCCCACATGGCCTCGTCGAGCGGGACGGCGTGCTGGCGCAGCGCCAGCAGGCGAATGCGCGCCCGCGTGTAGGGCTCCAGCCCCTCGAGCCCATCCAGAAACGCCTGCGCGTCGCGGCGCGACAACCCCGCCAACCGGTCCAGCGACACGGTGTGCTCTTCGGCGAACACGGTGTTCAGGGCGCGCGAGATGTCTTCGCACTTCAGCCGCGCGTCCGGGTAGTCGCCCAGCAACTCCGCCAACTCGATGGGCGGAATCACACGCAGCTCGTTGTAATCGACCACCACCTCCCGCAGGCGCTCCAGCCCCTCGGCGGCGCGGGCTTCCGGCACGTCGCGGGACAGCACCCCCAGAATCAACTGCGTGATCGGGTCGCTGGCAGAGGGCAGGCTGACTTTGCCGACGCGCGACCGCAACGCGCTGACGAATGACTTGAGCCGTTTGGCGCACTCCGTCGCACCCCGCATCGCTCAGGCTCCCTCCTGTCCCACACCCTCATCCTCGGGTCCGCCGCCGATCGACGGCGAAGCGCGCGACGGATCAGGCGCACCCGGCGGCTGGTCCGCACAGGCTCCCTCCGCGGCGGTCATCTCCGGGTCCACGGGCACGTCCGTATCCTGCTCCTCGCGTTCCCATTCCGGCGCCTGGCCCAGCTCGCGCATGGCCTGGTCAATCATATCCACGGTGGCGGCGCTCTGCCGCAGGGAGTCGTCCAGTTGAAAGACCAAGGCGGGGATCTTCCGCAGACGCAGCTCGGGGGCGAGCGCCCGCCGCAACAGGCCGGCAGCGCTGCGCAGGGCCGTCAGGCACAGCGCGCGTTGTGCCTCCGGGGCCATCACGCTGACGTGGATTCGGGCGACGGAGAAGTCGTCGGCGACCTCGACGCGCGTAATGGAGGTGATCGCCGGAATGCGCGGGTCCGCCAGCCGGCTCTGAATGGACTGGGCGACGATCGACCGGATCAGGTGCCCCACTCGTTCAGTTCGTCTGGACACGTCGACCTCTCGGTACGCCGGGGCTTCACAGCAACTCGATGTCGTACTCCAGCAGGGAGGCGTGCGGGTACGCGCGGAACTCATCCACGATCTTGGCCAGAGCGCTTTCGACGAAGCGCGTCTCATTCGCCACCATGGCCAGGCCGAACGTCGCGGCCTGGCAGTGCTCCAGGTCGTCCACCTCGGCGACCGAGACGTTGTGCCGCGCGCCGAGACGGTCCTTCAGGCTCTTGGTGACCCGACGTTTGTCCTTGAGCGACCGCGCCTCAAACAAACCCAATCGGATCCGCAAAACTCCGACGACCATTGCGGGCCTGCCCACTACCGGCTGATGCACACTGCCCGGGGCCGTCGGCATCGTTCACGATGCACCGCGGGAACCTGTTTGCGGCCGGCGTGCTCAGAGATCCTGCGCTACCTCCACGACTTCATACGCCTGCACCACGTCCCCGGGTTTGAGGTCGTCAAAATCCTGGATCTTGATGCCGCATTCCAGACCCGCGCGGACCTCGCGGGCGTCGTCCTTGAACCGCTTGAGCGAGGACACCGGACGGCCCTCCACCACCACGCGCCCGTCGCGGACGAGCCGCACGCGGTGGTTCCGGTTGATCACCCCGTCGGTCACGTAGCAGCCGGCGATAACGCCCACCCGCGAGACGCTGAACACCTGCCGCACTTCCGCCGAGCCGCGAACCTCCTCGCGCTCCAGCGGCGCCAGCAGCCCGGCCAACGCCTTGTGCAGGTCGTCGAGCAACTCGTAGATCACGCGGTATTGGCGGATTTCCACGCCAAGCTGGTCCGCGAGCTGCCGGGCACGCTCTTCCGCCACCACGTGGAAACCGATGATGATCGCGCCGGACGCCTTGGCCAGATGGACGTCCGCTTCCGTGACCGCCCCGATCGCCGCGTGCAAGATGTTCAGCCGGGCCTTGTCCGCCGGGAATTCACCCAGCGACTTCCGCAGGACCTCGATCGAGCCCTGCACGTCCGCCTTCACGATGACGTTCAGCTCGGGGACCGTGGCCTCAGCCTGACCCAGCATGAGCGCTTCCAACGAGCGCGCCTTCGGCGTCGCGACCAGCGCCTCCTCCCGCCGACGCTGACGCACTTCCTCCGCAATCTCCTTGGCTTGCGAGAGCCCGCTGACCTGGTACAGGCGGTCACCTGCCACCGGCAGCTCGTCCAGGCCCGACACTTCCACCGGCGTTCCGGGCCCGGCGTCTTTGACCTGGCGGCCCTGATCGTCGCGCAGCGCGCGGATGCGGCCGGCCCCCGGACCGCACACGACACACTGCCCGGGTCGTAGCGTGCCCTCGCGCACCAGGACCTGGGCCGCAACGCCGCGCCCTTCACGCATCTGAGCTTCGATCACGATCGCGTGGGCCGGAACTTCCGGATCGGCCTTCAGTTCCAGCAGCTCGCTGAGCGTGCTCAGGTGGCCCACCAAATCGTCGATCCCCTGCCCCGTGATGGCACTCGTCTTGATCAGATCCGTCTCCCCGCCCCATTCCGCAGGCGCCAGGCCGTGCTCGGCCAAGCCCGCGTACACCCGGTTCAGATCAATGCCCGGCAGGTCAACCTTGTTGAGGGCAACGACGATCGGAACGCCCGCGGCCTTGGCGTGGTTAATCGCCTCCGCCGTCTGCGGCATCACCCCGTCATCGGCGGCCACTACCAGGACCACGACGTCGGTGAGATTGGCCCCACGCGCCCGCATGGCGGTGAACGCCTCGTGACCCGGGGTGTCCACGAACGTTACATGCCAGTCCCCGCGGTCCAGCCGATAGGCCCCGATATGCTGCGTGATGCCCCCCGCCTCGCCGGCCGCCACACGCGTCTTCCGAATTGCATCCAGCAGCGACGTCTTGCCGTGGTCGACATGGCCGAGCATGGCGACGACCGGCGGGCGCGGCTGCAAGTTCTTCCGCTCCCGCTGCCGGAACTCCTCCTCAATGCGCTCGAAAGCCGTCCTGGCCCGCTCGACCCGAATCGGAATGCCCAGATCCAGCGCCAGGAGTTCGGCCTGTTCGGCGTCCAGCGACTGGTTAATCGTCCAGAGCCGCCCCGTATTCTCAAACAGCGCCTTCGAAATGGCAGCAAACGGGATGCCGAGTGCCGCCGAGAAGTCCTTGATCGAGATGGGCGTCGTAATCGGGATTGCCTCCCGTCGCACCGGCTGAAGCGCCCCCGTCTGCACGGTCGCCTGCCGACGACGTTCGGCTGCTCGGCGATCTCGCAGCCCGTGACCGGTAACGCTCGCGAGCCGCTCTTTGCGCTCCAAGAGATCCTGGTCGCGCCACTCGCGCAGCCGCTGATCCACGTCGGAAGTCGCGCCGTGCCGTCGCGGGCTGCGGGCACGGAAGGCAGCCGCCTCCTCTTCCTCGGTCTTGCGGCCCTTCCCGCGAGGTCGTCGCGGCGCAGCGGTGGCCGTTCCGGTCGTGGCGGCGGCTGGGGCTCGCTCTCCGACACCGCGGGCAACCCCCGTCCGCGGCCGGGGAATGACATGCGGCTCGGGAGCTTCGATGCGCACGACCGTTGGTCCCCGCAACTCGGCGGGCGCCGGAACCACTTGCGGCCCGGCGGGCTTGATCGGCTCGGGGGGCGGCGGTGGCGGAACAACTACCTCGGGAATCGGCATTTCCGCCGGCGCCTCAGCCGCAACCTCCGGTGCCGGCTCCGCACCAACCGGACCCGATGGCTCGGTAGTGGGCGGCTCCACCTCGCCGGGGGCTCGGGCGGCCAGGGCCTCGGCCCCGACTGGGGTCGGCTCCGCCGACAGCGGGATCCCTTCCACAACCTCCACCCAGGGCGTTTCGGCCGCGGTCGGCCCGGCCACGTCCGCCCCAGCTCCCGCGGTCGTCGCTTCGGCCGCAACGTCCAAGCCGGCCTCGGCGGGCACCGGCTGCGGTTGCGTTTGGTCGCGTTCCGGGGCCGCCTCGACAACGGTCGTCGGCTCGGTTGCCACAGCGGCGGCCTGATCGGCTTCGGCTTCCTGCTTCTTGCGGCGGGTCTTGCGCACCTGCTCGACGTTGACGCGCTCGGCCACCTCCACGGAGGTCACATCGTCGCCCGTGCTGAACCACTCGCGGATCGACTCCGCCAGGCCGAGCGAAATTGCGGCCATGTGGTTCTTGAGCTCGATTCCCTCGGCGCGGCACTTTTCAATGATGGCCTTGCTGGGGACGCCCAGCTCTTTGGCGAGCGTGTGAACTCTCAACGTTACCGCCACGCAACACTCCAGCAAACGGTTCGTGCCGACACTATCCGTGTGCCGCACGTCGCGACTGCGACGACAACAGGACGGGGCCTGCGGCCAAAGCAAGCCGCCGGCCGCGGGCACAAGCGCGCGGGCCCACCTTATTGTCGCCGATGCGCCGCGGCGCAGCAGAGCCCACGCCCGGCCGCCACGGCGACCCAAAAGGCCCCTGCAATCTGCCTGTTAGTACATAAGATACCCTCGACCGACGAGTTACGCCACTAGGCGCCGCAGAATCCTGGAAAGTTTGCCCGGCAGCGGAACTCCAGGTGGCGGAATCCGGCGGCCCCGACCGCGAAACCCGCCCGCCTGACCGCCCCCGGCTATCTTCGCCGCCGGCCGAGCTGGCACCGGGGGCACGGCAGGATGCCCTGATGCCCTGGCCCCCCGGGGAACCCAGCGTCAGCTCTCGTTTCCGACTTCCGCCAGCAGCTTCGTCACCGCCAGCACAAGCTGGTCGCGCGGGACGTTGAACTGGCCCGGCCGCTCGGCCCGCCACTGGCCGCGGTCCTTGACCTCCGCGGTCCGCTGGCGGCCGACGGCCATGTCCTTGAGCTGCACCTCGCCGCGGGCGTGCTCGTCGGGTCCGCACACGACGAGCACGGGGATCTCGTAGTGGTCGCCGTAGCGGACCTGCTTGCCGATGCGTTTCTCGGGCCCCAGGTAGAGTTCCGTGTTGATCCCGGCCCGGCGCAGCTCGTACGTCATCGCCAGGTAATGGTCCATGAGGCCTGGATCGAAAACCGTGACCAGCACCTGGGCCGAGCACTTGCGCAGGGGCGCGCAGCCTAGCTCGGTCAGGGCGATCAGCAGGCGGTCCACGCCGACCGACGTGCCCACCGCCGGCACGCGCTCGCCGAGGAACCGCATCACCAGGTCGTCGTAGCGCCCGCCGGAGCACACGGAGCCGAACTCCGGTAGATCGAGCAGGATCGTCTCGAACACCGTGCCGGTGTAATAGTCCAGTCCACGGGCGATGCTGAAGTCGTAGGCCACCAGCTCATCGCCATAGCCGAGGGCGTGCAAGCGTTCGGACATGCGAGCCAGGGGCTCCAGCTCGGCGGCGGCACCGAGCACGTCTTTGAACAACTCGCCGACCTGGGTCAGGGCATCGCCGCGGCTCGTCGCACGGATCGAGAGGAACTGGTCGATCCGGTCGACCTGCGCGCCCGAAAAGCCCAGGCCGCGGACGCGGCTGCCCGAATCGTCCACGTACCCCGTGGTCAATTCGAGCCGGACCCTCTCGTGGCCGAGCTTATCGAGCTTGTCGAGCACGCGGAACACGTCGTGGGCACTGTCGGGGGGCAGGCCCGCGAATCCGAGCAGCAGGTTCAGCACGCGCCGGCTGGAGACGCGCACGCGAAACCCGCCCGTGTCCCGACCGGCCTGTGTCCCCGCCGCCTGCAACAGGGCCGCCATCGTGTCGCACATGGCCGTGATGGTCTCGAGGTCGGCGACGTCGGATTCGACGCCGACGGCATCGATGTCGAACTGCACGAACTCGCGAAACCGGCCGCGCTTCTCATACGGGTTGTCGCAGCGCCAGGCCGGCGCGACCTGGTACCGCCGAAACGGGCGCGGCAGGTCCGCGTATTGGGCGACGACGCGCGCCAGCGACACGGTCTGATCGAAACGCAGCCCGAGCTGCTCCCCCTCCGGCCCGCGCACCTCGAAGAGCTGCTTCTGCGTCTCCTCGCCGGCGGTGCCGCTCAAGATATCCAGGAATTCGATGGCGGGCGTGCCCAGCGGGACGTACCCGTACCGCTCGTACACGCCGCGGATGGTGTCGATGATCCACTGCCGGGCGTGCATCTGGGCGGGGAACAGGTCCTGCAAGCCCCGCAGCAAGCGCGGTTCGACGATTCCGCCCAAGCGCGATACCTCCACAACGGCGGCACGTCTACCACAAGCCGCTGGGGCTGGCAAGCTGACGCTGCGTTCCCCCGCGATTGCCGGCGTCCGGGGTCGAACCGGAGACCTCCTGATCCACAGTCAGGCGCTCTATCCAACTGAGCTACACCGGCGCGTGTCCGCCGACGGCACCCATCCCATCGCCACCACGACCAGTCACCCAGTCTACGAGCGCCGGATGCGGCGGTCAAACCGTTCTCGCACTGGACGCGGGGGTGGTGCACGGTAACCCCTGGCGACGCAGTCGGCCTTTGCTAGAATGCCCTGGGGGCCAGGCCTCGCGGCCGCCCCGCGCCGAGCCGGCTGGCAGGGAGCCGGCAAGGAGTTATGCGCTTCGTGCACGGCGAGCCGATATGATGGGAACGGGAGTAAACGCGATGGAAGCGCAGCACCGCTGTCGGCGGACACGGCCGGCGTTCACGCTGATCGAGCTCCTGGTCGTCGTGGCCATCATCTCGCTTCTGGTCTCGATCCTGCTGCCGGCCCTGGGCAGTGCCCGCGAGCAGGCCAAGAAGGCCAAGTGCGGCGCCAATCTGCGGTCGTTGGGACAGGCCGTCGCCAGTTGCGGGGCGGATTACAACGACTACGGGCCGGCGTGGGACGACGGCGAGGCGAACCCCAGCATGGGGTCCGAATGGTTCCTCTATTCCTGGTGCGACACGCTCTACGACCTCGGCTACCTCGGCAACCCGGACGCCCAGATCTGCCCGAACGATCAGCGGCCGGACGAGCTCGTCAAGGAACGCACGAGCACCGGCAGTTGGAACTACAAGTTCGTGCGGCAGTTCGGGCACGGCGAGACGCCGCGCGGCGGCATCCGCACCAGCTTCGCCATCAACGCCATCATGCACTTCAACTTCCGCGAGGACCGGTGGAAGGACTCCTCCAGCCAGGTGTACGCAGTGGACGGCTGGTGGACCTGGTTCGGCAGTTTGAACGCCGCCTGGCTGCTGTCGCCGACGGTGCTCGGTGGGACGCCCTCGTACGACTGGCCGAACGCGAGCGCCACGTCGGTCGGCTGGAGACACGGACGCGAGCGCAGCGCGAACGTGCTCTTTCGTGACGGGCACGTGATCAACCTCGTGCCGAAGAGCGCGCCGTTGAACAGCATCAACGACGTGCGATTCAACACCGTCGACTCGGTGCGGTACTTCACGTGGATGCCGGGGGAGAACCCCAGCCGCAACTACACTGACCACTATGCGGCCGGCAATTGCCCGTACGGCATGCCCGACTACATGGTCCCGCCGCAGCGCTACCCCCGTTGGCGCGCGATCCAACTGGCCGGCGGCGCCGGCGGCAAGCAACTCGGCTCCCGGGACAATCTCCACCCCTATTCGTACCCGGAAGAGCTGAGCGCCACCTGGCGGACCAAGAACAACGCCTGGCGGAACCTGCCCAATGCGCAGGAAGACCGACGCTAGCGGAGACCGCACGTGTCCAAGCCTCAGCGGCAAGCAGTGATGGTGGCAGTGATCGTGGTCGGGTTCGGTGCGACGGCGTATTCGCTGTTCGGCCGCAAGAGCGGGCCCACGATCGCGAGCAAGTTCACCGAGGCCGGGGTCTGCCTGTCCTGCCAGGCCGAGGGAGTCGTGACCTATCCGCGCGGGGAGCCGGCCCCGCACCGCTGCCCCAAGTGCGGCACGCCGGCGTTCTACCCGTGGTACTACTGCTATGACTGCAACAAGCGTTTCGTGCCCGCGCTCGTGCAGCGCGAGCCGGGCGGTCCGTTGCGGCTTCCGCTCGGGGTCGCCTGCACAAGCTGCGGCAGCGGAAGCGTCACTCCCCTGCTTCCCAATCAGCCCGAGTACGAGGACGCGGAGACCGCACCCCTGCCGAAGTGGCCGTAGCGCACACCGTAATCAGAGCCCGGAGCGCCAGCGACGGGTTCCCGATGACGCCTCGGTTCAACCAGCAACCCCTCGCTCGCGCTCCGGGCACTCACGCGCAGCGCCTGGCGCGCTGCTCCAAGCAACCCTTGCCACCTACGGCAGGTCGTGCCCTTGCCCATCCGTAACGTAATCCACGGCCTGCCGCACGCCGACGACGTGCCACAGGTAGCGCGTGCTGCCGTGATGCGTCCACACCGCGGCACGCGGCCCGGCGAGCCCGGCTTCCCGCCAGCGGTGCGTGCACCAGGCCTTGAGCTGGGTCAACACCGTCTCAGGAGGCACACGGGGGTTCTCGACCACCAGGTGAACATGATTGCTTCTGACCTGCAACGCCAGGATCGTCCACTGACGGCACGCACAATGCGCAACGATGGTGTTCCGGACCACTCGGCGCGCGTCCGCATCGAGCGTCTCGGGCGGATTCGCGAGGCGCCGACGCTCGTCTGCTCCACGGTGCGCGTCCGGGACCAGAAACGGCGTGCCGTAGATGTTGTGCGCATCGTCCACCGAGCCGCGCTCATCCCGGTGGCACTACGTGCCGTAGCATGTCCACGTCAGAAAGTAGGCCAGGGGTTCCGACATGCAAGAGCTTCTTGATCTCAGAGGAACGTCTTGAAACCCGTCGCTCGCGCTCCGGGCTCTGTTCGAGCGGCGACTTCATCCCAACCCATACTCGCCCCACCGGCGCGTCACCAGCGCGACGATCTCCGGCGTCATTCGCAGCTCGTCCGGCCACGGGCGTACCTGCCCCTCGCCCGCGATCTTCCGCGTCGCGTCGATCCCCAGCTTACCCCCGGCGCCGCAGACCGGGGCGGCGTGGTCCAGGATGTCCAGCGGCCCATCGACCAGCACGAGGTCGCGCCGCGGGTCCACGTTGCTGCACAACTGGAACAGCACCTCCTCCTGGTTGTGCACGTCCACGTGCGCGTCCACCACCACAATGATCTTCGCCAGCGACATCTGCCCCGCGCCCCACAGCGCGTACATCACGCGCCGGGCCTGCAACGGATACTCCTTCCTGATCTTCACGAAGACGCAGTTGTGGAAGCACCCGAAGAGCGGCAGGTCGTAGTCGATCACGTCCGGGACCAACATTTGCAGCAGGGGCAGGAAGAGCCGCTCGGTGGCCTTGCCGAACCAGTAATCCTCCTGCGGCGGCTGGCCCACGATGGTCGTCGGGTAGATCGGCTGCCGCCGGTGGGTGACGGCCGTCACGTGGAACCGCGGGTAGTCGTCCGGCAACGAGTAGAAGCCCGTGTGGTCGCCGAACGGCCCTTCGCGGATCAGCTCTTCCTGCGGGTCGATGTAACCTTCAATGACGATCTCCGCCGTCGCGGGAACCTCAATCTCCGGTTGCGTGACACAGGGCGCCAGCTCGAGCGCCTGCCCCTGGAGGAACCCGGCAAACAGGCACTCATCGAGCCCCGGCGGCAGCGGACAGGTGGCCGCGTACGGCAGGATGGCCGGCCCGCCCAGCGCGATCGCCAACGGCATCCGCTCGCCGCGCTGTTGGTACCGGCGGAAATGCCGGGCGCCGTCGTGGTGCATGTGCCAATGCATGGCGGCGAGCTTCGGCTCGAAGAGCTGGACGCGATACATGCCCACGTTGCGGTCGCGGGTCTCGGGGTCTTTCGTGAAGACCGCCCCCAGGGTGATGTAGCGCCCGCCGTCCTGCGGCCAGCACTTCAGCGCCGGCAACGCGAACAGATCGGCGTCGCTCGTGTGTACGACCTCCTGGCATACGCCGCGCTTGACGATCCTGGGCGGCAGGCTGCCGAGCTGCGCCAACTCGGGGAGCTTCTTGAGCTTTTGCATCAGGGTTGTGGGGATCTCGGGTTTCAGCAGGTTGCGCACGCGGGCGGCCAGCGCGTCGAAATCGTCGCAGCCCAGCGCCAGGCACATGCGCTCCCGGGTGCCGAACGTGTTGATGACGAGCGGAACATCCGAGCCCTTGACGCGCTCGAACAGCAGGGCCGGCCCGCCGGCCTTCGTCACGCGGTCCGCGATTTCCGTGATTTCGAGCGCCGGATCGACGGGGGTGTGGATCCGTTTGAGCCAGCCGCGCTCTTCGAGCTCGGCGAGGAACGTTTGCAGGTCCGCTGCGGGCACGCGGCTCTCCTTTGCCACTCGCACGGCGCGTTCTTATGCACCAGCTCCTTCAGCTCCCGGCACCACACGGCGGACATCGTCCGGCACAAACCCGCCGTCTGCGCCGGCGGGAACTCGGCGTGGGGACAGTCGAAGGCGCAGTACTCGGGGGGCGTGCGGTCCATGTTCGATCCGATCGCGTGATTATAGAAAAAGCCGGTCCGACCGAAAGGGGACCGGCTTGCAAGTATGCTAGCGATGTTCGACGGCCGGCTGGGCTAACTGACGACGCGCGGTACGAGCGCGTCGGTGTGGTCCAGCACGACGCCAACGTCCAGGTGGTGCTCGTTCGCTTCCAGCGCCACCTGGGTCCGCACGACCGTCGCCCAGCGGCTGCCGATGAGGCCCAGCGAAGTGCGCGGCGGCGCACCGGGGAGGTGCGAGCGCAGCTCGTAGCGCTGGCCCTCCGCCACGCCGTAGCCCAACGGCACGCTCAGCCGCATCCCGTTCCGCGACACCTCGGTGCAGCGGCAGCGCAGAATCGTGGAACCGTGATGGTCGATCATCCACAGGTCGCAGCACGCCGGGCGACGCGGCTCGAAGCGGCGCTCCAACACGTTTGTGGGACCGGCAGTACCGGGCGAGACAGGGAGGGCAGCGGCATTCGACGTGGTCATGCGTGTCTCCTTCGTCGCACAGACGCGGTTAATCGTCTGCACCCGGCGGGCACTCGGGCCTGCTGCTGGTCGGCCCGTCAAACCCGAAATCCGCCAGCCACTCCTCGGTGGCTTCCGGGCTGAGACCCGCCTCCTTTTCCTCCGGCTCGGTTCCGTCCGGGGCCGGCTGCGCCAAGTCGCGCTTCAGCAGTCTCCAAAAGTCTTCCGAGCGCATCCACCGGGCACGCCGGCGTTTCGCCGCTCGGATGATGGCCCTGTCAGAGGAGACCACCGTCAGTCGCCGAGGCGCGGAGTTCGTGTCTATAAGGTACGTCACTACCGCGTCCGCCGTTCGCCCGGCGCCGCTGTAGCTGACCTCGATCGCGGCATTGCCGATCTGCTTGGCCAGCGCCGCGTGCGGCGCGCGACCGTCGAACACGATATGAACGCGCTCCCGGCGGACCACCGCCCAGCGCCCGACCGTGTCACATAACATGGATCGGCCGGTGAGCAGCTTCAGTGCGTCCGCGTCTCGCGCGGCGTGGAGGAGGTTATTACCGTCGATTACGACCGGCACCTCCGGTCTCCACTCTATAATGTAACGCGAAACCGACCCATTTGCAAAAACTTAGCGTTTTTTGCCGCTGCCGGCGGCGCCGGCCCGCGCTGGACCGGCGTCAGTCGTAGTTGGCGAATCGCACCAGGTCCAGCTCGCGCCCCAGAACCATAAGCACCTCACCCGGTCGGATCACCTTGTCGGCCGGCGGCAGGAAACGGAAATGCGGGTCATCGGCGTTGCGAACCGCCAGGATCAGGATGTCGAACTTGGCGCGCAGATCGAGCGCCGCGAGCGTCTGGCCATGAGACTTACCAGGTGCTTCAACCTCCATAATTCTGTAATCTTCGGCCAGCGGGAACATGTCGCGTATGTCCGGGTTGGCCACGCGGCGTGCCGTGCGCACGGCGGAGTCCCGCTCTGGGAACACGATCTCGGTTGCTCCGATCGCGGTCAGAATCTGGGCGTGGTCATCGCTGACCGCGGTGGAACGAATCGAGGGCACCCCGATGCGCTTCAGGTTCAGGGCGCAAATAATGCTCGGTTCCAGGTCGGTCGCCCCGAGGCAGATCACCGCGTCCTCGATCGACGGCGTCAGCACGCTGGCCAGCATCTGGTAGCTGCGCGCGTCCCCGATCAGGGCCCGGTGCACGTCGTCGCGGACTTCTTCGACGCGCTTCTCGTCCTGGTCGATCGCCAGGACCTCACACCCCATCTTCACCAGCGCGCGGGCCAGATGGGTGCCGAACTGGCCGAGCCCGATAACACACACCTGTCTCATGGCGGCGCTCCTCAGCCGATCAAGACGCGTTCGGTCGGGTATTCGTAGGGCTTGCGGGCCGCGGGTATCACCGCCATCGCCAGCGTCAACGGACCGAGACGGCCGACGAACATCGTGGCCGCCACCCACAGCTTGCCAAGCGGGCCGAACAAGCCCGACAGCGACACGGGCGAAGCGGTGTTGGTCGATAACCCGACCGTGCCGAACGCGGAGATCTGCTCGAAAACCAACTGCTCCAACCCGGCGCCACAGTGCGGGGCCTCGACGATGCTGAGGATGAACACGCCCGCCAGGTTCCAGATCGTCGCGACCGAAATCACCAGCGCGGCGCGGCGCACCACGTCCTGCGGAATCCGCCGGCCGCCAAGCGTAACTTCATCTCGCCCGATGAGTCGTGCGCGCACGCGTGCGACCCAGACGGCGGCGGTGGGCGTCTTGATTCCTCCGGCGCAGGAGCCGGGCGCCCCACCGACGTACATCAGCGCGATCAGAATCAGCAGCGACGACAACGGCAGGCAGCCGATGCTGAGCGTGTTGAACCCCGCCGTGCGGGCCGTGACGGACTGGAACAGCGCGTTCGTGATCCGCGAACCGGGAGCTTGCTCGTCCGGGGTCAGGCCGGACAGCAACAGCAGCACGGCGCCGCCGAGGATCAGCCCGGCCGTCGCCTTCAGCACCACGCGCGAGTGCAGGCTCCACACGACGGGGCCTTCCCGGCGGGCCCGCAATCGGCGCCACGCCCGTTGGATGCACTCCAGCAGAACCGTGTAGCCGAGCCCCCCGGCAACGATCAGGCCCGCGAGTGTCCACAGCACCAGCGCGGAACCGCGAAAGGCGACCGCGTTCTCGCCGTACAGCGAGAACCCCGCGTTGCAAAACGCGGATATGGAGTGGAATACCGCGTCGAACCACTCGGCGTGCCCCCCCAAGCGCTGGATTCCCAGATAGAGCAGCGGCACGCCCGTGGCCTCGATCACAAGCGTCATCAGAAGAATGCTGCGCAGGGCACGGCGCAGATCGACACGCGCTTCGGTCCCAAAGAAGGCGCTCTGCCACGCCGCATGAGAGGAAAACGAAAGCCGCAAGCGAAACACCTGTGCGCTCAGGGCGGCAAATGTCATGATGCCCAGCCCGCCAAGCTGTATAAGAAGCAGAATCACGGTCTGCCCGATCCGCGAAAACCCCGTTTCGGTATCCACGGTGATTAAGCCCGTAAGGCACACGGCCGACGTCGCCGTGAACAGCGCGTCCACTACGCCGACCGTCTGGCCCTTGTGCGACACCGGCAGGCGCAGCGCGATCGTTCCGGCCAGGATGAGTCCGGCGAACGTACCGGCGAGGATCGCCTCAGGCCGATAAAGCAGGGATTTCAGCACGGGTAATAGCATACCGGCGTTGTGCGGTGAAAACACGGCTTCGTGGGAAGCGGTCGGGGAGCGCCCGCCCGCGGTTGCGGCGTCCGGCCGGGCAGGTTATGGTGGTCCCCGCGCGGGCAGAGCGGCGGCGCGGGCCGTTGCCGCCCGGAAGCGGCCGTAGAACGTAGGGGAACTGGTGACGAACATGAGTCGGAAGGTCTGCTTTCTGATCGTCGGTTTGTTGGGTACCGCCTTGGCCTCGGCACAAGCGCTTCAAGGGCAACCACAGCGGGCACAGGGCAGGCCGCCCGAACCCACCGGCCCGCAAGGGGAACAGAAGCTGCGTTGGGTGTGCCGGCAACTACGGCTCGACGCGACGCAGATGCAGCAAGCTGAGGCGTTGATGGCGGCCTACCACGCCGAACTGAAGGACATGGAAGAGAACGCGGCCGAGCTGCTGCAGCGCATCCAGGACAAGGCCGCGGAGCTTCAGGCGGCGCGGACGGCCGGCGATACGGAGAAGACGCAGCGGCTTCAGGAGGAGCTGCGCAACCTGGCGCCTGCCGCGCAGGCCGAGAACCACTTCTTCGAGGGTCTCGAACAGCACCTGACCGCGGAACAGCGGACCAAGCTGCCGCAGATTCTCAAGAAGGCCGAGACCGTGGGCGATATCTCGCTTCGCCCGGTTCACGTCCTCCGGGCGGTCCGAAAGCTCGGCCTTTCGTCTGAGCAAGACGCGCAGCTTGAGAAGCTGCTGGATGAATATCGGACGTCCGCTGCCACTGCTCGGGGCGAAAAGCCCCAGGCAACCGAGGAACGCGTCGAGCAGTTCATCGCGAACGTGCGTGCGATCCTAAATCCAAACCAAGTAGAAGTTTACGACAAGGCGATCTCAGCGCTCCGGGATGATCCACCGTCCCCGGCGCCGTTTGAGCCACCCGTGGCTGCAACTCCGCCGACGCCGGAATGAAGGTGCTCGTTCGCTAGTCTGGGCACAACGTAACTGTGGCTTCGCCGTCACCTCGCCCGCGCAGTGCCCCCCCGCACGGCGCCATTCGCATGGTTGCTGGTTGCGCATTGGGGATCGGCGCCCCTCCGCTCGTGGGAATGGGCCAGGCCGTGTTGCGTCCCACACGGACCGGGGAGAATGAATGGCCGGCCAGGTTGTCACGATCGCGTCAGCGAACCTCTGCCCGCGCCGCGACGTACTGCGCCCTGCGGTGTATAAGTGCGGTAATCGTGCACAGTTGGAGGAAAATAGCGATGAGTTCCAGCGCATTTCTTGACGGGAAGTCGTGGCCGCGAACGTCACTGCTTGTCACAGCCGTCTTCCTCGGAGCGGTCGGCTGCGCCAGCGCCTTGGCCGACCCTCAGCCGCCAAAGGCCCCGCCCGAAGAGGCCTTGCGCTTCGCCAACGCGCTGTCGGATGCCTTCGCCTACGCGGCCGACACGATCCGCCCGTCCGTGGTGGCGATCCGTGCCGTCCGGCACGCTCGGATGAGCGGCGAGGGCCGCGGGCGGAGCACGCCGCAGCCGCAGTTCCCCGACGGGCTGCCGTTCGATGAGGACCTTCTGCGGCGCTTCTTCGGCGAAAGGTCTCCTAACCGCCTGCGACCGCAACAGGGCCTCGGCAGCGGGGTCATCGTCAGCGCTGACGGCTACATTTTGACCAACAACCACGTGGCCGGAAATGCGGATGAGGTCATGGTTACGCTGAGCGACGGCAAGGAGCACCGCGCCCAGGTGGTTGGCAAAGACCCTCTCAGCGATCTGGCCGTGATCCGCATCAAGGCCGACGGTCTGCCCGCCGCCAGGCTCGGCGACTCCGACGGCCTCCGCGTCGGTGAGTGGGTGGTCGCTGCTGGCAACCCATTTGGCTTGAACGACACGATCACCGCCGGCATCGTCAGCGCCAAGGGCCGCTCTAACATGCGGATCGTTGAGTACGAAGACTTCATCCAGACCGATGCGGCCATCAATCCCGGAAACAGCGGCGGTCCGCTGGTGAACCTGCGCGGCGAGGTGGTGGGGATCAACACGGCGATCGCGACGCGCACCGGGGGCAACAGCGGCGTTGGCTTCGCGATCCCGATCAGCATGGCCAAGTCCATCATGGAGAGTCTGATCGGGACGGGCACCGTGACCCGCGGCTGGCTTGGCGTCGGCATTCAGCCGCTCGACGAGGACATGGCCCGGTCGTTCGGCTACGACTCCACGGAGGGCGTGCTCATCGGCAGCGTAATAAAAGACGGTCCGGCCGAGGCCGCTGGGCTTAAGCAAGGCGACATCGTAACCGGTCTTAACGGTGCGAAGATCAAGGACGTGACGCAGTTTCGCAATCTGGTCGCCGCCTCCGAACCCAACTCGAAGGTCAAGCTCGATGTGTTCCGCGATGGGCGGACCGAGTCGATCACGGTCAAGCTGGCGCAGCGCACCGACGATGAAGCGTTGGCCGGGGCCGCTCCGACCGATGCGGATGAGCTTGGGCTGGCGGTCGCGAACCTGACGGCCGAGACACGCCAGTCGCTCGGGCTGGACCGCGACGTCACCGGAGTCGTGATCACGGAAGTGGACCCGACCGGGGTAGCGTACCGCGCGGGGTTGCGACAAGGACAACTGATTCTGGACGTTCATGGAACGCCGGTCAGCAGCGTCGCCGAGTTCCGATCTCAAGTCGCCAGGCAGGACCTGAAGAAGGGCATTCGTCTGCGCATCCAGGAGGGCGAGACCCAGGTCTTCGTGCTGCTGCGCGCCGAGGACTGATGCCCGCACATTGCGCCGGACGAGCCGCGTACGGTCCGCGGTCAAGCCGTGCGCGGTCCGCGGCTGGTCCCGAATCCGCTGCTTGGACGGCGCGCCATCACCCGCCTGTGGTACACTGTGTCGTGGTGTGCGGTTGTGAGGCTTTCGCGCGGCGGCGCGGCGATCCGGTCCGCCGGGCAAGGCGCAGTTCCGCGACGTGACGCCCGGCCTACGCGGCTGAATCGGGCTCGCACACCGTGAGATCAGGTGCGTGCTGGCCGGGCTCGGTCTTCCAGCGGGCCGCGGAGAGCCTCCCCGTCCGAGGTCCTGCGGCAGCGGGGATGGCGGTTGTGGCAACGGGCACCAACGAAAGTGACCCTCCGCCGGAAGCATGTGCGACCGGTCACGCCGGGCCGTCCTCCATCAGCGATGCCCGCTACCGCGCGATCGTCGAAGACCAGACGGACCTGGTCTGCCGCTTCCAGCCTGATACGACCTTGACGTTCGTGAACAGCGCCTACTGCCGCTACTTCGGCCGCACGCCGGAGGAGCTGGTAGGACGCCGCTTCCTGGACCTGATCCCGGAGGAGGTCCGCCCGGCGGTTCTCGGACAACTCGCCGGCATCACGCGGGCGCAGCCCGTGGCGAGCCAGGAACATGCGGTCGTTCGTTCCGACGGCTCACTCGGCTGGCAGCACTGGATCAACCGGGCGTTCTTCTCCGAGAGCGGCGAGATCGTCGAATTCCAGGCCGTGGGCCGCGACGTCACGGAACGCCACCAGGCGGAGGCGGAATTGCGCCTCTATCGCACGCGACTGGAGGAGCTGGTTCAGCAGCGAACCGCTGAGCTGGCCCGGATCAACGCGCGACTGCAACAGGAGCTGGCGGACCGGCAGCGCGCGGAACAGAATCTGCGCGAGAGCGAAGAACGTTTTCGGCAGCTCGCCGAGAACATTCACGAAGTATTCTGGCTCTCCGGGCCTGACAGCCGGCAGATTCTCTACATCAGTCCCGCCGTCGAGCAGCTCTGGGGTCAGGCGCCCGCGGAAGTGTACAGCGACACCCGCGCGTGGCTCGACGCCGTGCACCCGGATGACCGCCCGGCCGTGGCCGCGATGTTGCAGGAGCAGTCCTGCGGGCTGGTGACGGACTGCGAGTTCCGTCTGGTGCGTCCGGACGGCGAGCTGCGCTGGGTCCGCAACCGGGGGTTTCCGGTGCGCAATGCGGCCGGCGAGGTGTACCGCATTGCCGGCATTGCGGAGGACGTGACGGAGCGCCGCCGGGCCGAAGAGGCGGTTCGCGCGGCCCGCGACTACCTGGACAGCATCATCAACTGCATCGCGGATCCCATCTTCGTCAAGGACCGGCAGCACCGGCTGGTCCTGGTGAACGATGCGGAGTGCGCCCTGAGCGGGCGGTCGCGAGAGGAGATGCTGGGCCGGACGGATTACGACTTCTTCCCCAAAGCGCAAGTGGATGTCTTCTGGGAGAAGGACGAAGCCGTCTTCGAGACGGGGCAGGAGAACACCAACGAAGAGGAGATCACGGACGCGGCCGGGCGCACGCGGACCATCGTGACCCGCAAGACGCTGTACACCGACCCGGGCGGGCACAAGTTCATCGTCGGCATCATCCGGGACATCACCGAGCGGAAAGCGGTGGAGAACGAGCTGCTGCGCATTCGCAAGGCAGTGGATAGCAGCAGTGACGCCGTCGGCATCGCCGACTTGACCGTGCGGCACGTGTACCAGAACCAGGCGCTGTACGACTTGCTTGGGTATACGGTCGATGAGCTGAACGCCCTCGGTGGGCCGCCGGCGGTCTTCAGCAACGCCGACCTGGCGCAGGGGGTGTTCGCGACGGTGCGCGCTGGGCACTCCTGGCAAGGCGAGGTAGACATGCGCACGGCCCGGGGGTCCGTCGTGCCCGTCTTCCTGCGGGCGGACGCGATCAAGGACGCACAGGGCCACAACGTCGCATTCGTCGGCATCATGACGAACATCGCGGAGCGTAAGAGCGCTGAGGCGGCCGCCCGCCGACACCAGGAAGAAATCGCCCACGCGGCCCGCCTGAGCGCGGTCGGCGAGATGGCGTCCGGCCTGGCCCACGAGCTGGCCCAGCCGCTGTCCGCGATCCTGTACCTCGCCCGGGGTTGCATTACGCAGTTGGAGCATGGCCGGTGGGGTACGGCGGACGCACAGGCGGCGGTCGCGAAGATCGCAGCCCAGGCGGAGCGCGCCGGCCAGTTCATCCGTCACCTGAAAGCGTTCGTCCGCAAGGCACAGCCCCGGCGCGAGCTCTACGACCTCAACGCCATCGTGCGCGATGCGCTGGCCCTGCTGTTGCCGCAGGCGCGCAGCGCCCGCGTGACCGTCCAGCTCGACCTGGACGAGACGCTGGGTGCGGTCCGCGTGGACCCGATCCAGGTCGAGCAGGTCGTTCTGAACCTGGTGCGGAACAGCGTCGAGGCCCTCGCGCTCGTTGCGGCCGGCGAGCGGCGCCTGCACATCCGCACCTACATGGACCCGCAGGGGCGAGCGTGTTGCGAAGTCCGAGACACCGGCCCGGGCCTGGCAGAGGGCGCGGCCGAACGGATCTTCGATCCGTTCTTCACTACCAAACCCCACGGGACCGGCTTGGGCCTGGCCATCAGCCGCCGCCTGATCGAGGAGATGCATGACGGGCAGTTGTGGGTCAGGCCACACCCGGAGCAGGGCGTGCTCGCCGGCTTCAGCCTTCCGGCCGGCGCGGAGGTCGGGGATGCAGGACGATGACCGGACCGTGTACGTCGTGGACGACGACGAAGCCGTGTGCGATGCCCTCCAGTCGCTGCTGGAGTCGGAAGGGCTGCGGGCCGCCGTGTTTCGCTCCGCCGACGAATTCCTGGCGGCCTACCGGCCCGGGCAGCCCGGCTGCCTCGTGCTCGACGTGCGCATGCGCGGCATGAGCGGCCTGGAGTTGCAGGCCAAGCTGGTGGGCGAGCGACTGCCCATTCCGATCATCATCATCAGCGGCCACGGGGACATCCCGATGGCCGTGCGGGCCCTCAAAGCCGGGGCCCTGGACTTCCTCGAGAAACCCGTCGACCCCCAGGTGCTGCTGGCCCGGATACGCCATGCGCTCGGCGTCGAGAAGCAATGGCGGCGGCAGCGCGAACAACGGCAGGACCTGGCCGTGCGCTTGGCGCGGCTGACGCCCCGCGAGCGCGTGGTGATGAACATGGTGGTAGCCGGCCGGCCCAGCAAGCGCATCGCGGCGGAGATCGGCGTGACCCTCAAGACCGTCGAGGCACATCGCAAGCAGGTCCTCCGGAAGATGGGCGTTTCCAAGGCGGTAGAGCTCGTCCGGCTGGTCAGCGCCGAGGCTCCGCCCCTATCATCCTCGCCGGCGCCGGATACCGTCCCGGGCGGTGCGCCCGGCGATTAGTCTCTTGCGAGGAACCGGATGTCGCCCGCGGCTAGGCTGAGTAGACGTTCGTTCCGCTGGGCGATCCTGTCCGTGCTCGTCGTCGCGGGCGCGTGGCGCGGCGTGACCGCCGCATTGCTGCCCGTGATCTCGCGTGACGGCGTGACGTTCTGCTGGTACGCGCGCGACCTGGGTACCGAGGGGCTCGACTATCTGCGCAGCCCGCACGTGCGCCAGCACCCCCTGTATCCCACTGCGATCCTGGGCGCACAGCGGCTGGCCCGTGCCCTGGGCGCCGCCGACACGCCGTGGACTTGGCAGAGAAGCGGACAAGTGGTGAGCTGGGCCGCCGGGATGGCCGTGATCGCCCTGGTCGGCGGGCTGACGCTGCGGCTCGTGCGGCGCCTGGAGCTTCCGCTGGATGAGCGCCTGGCGGCGCTGGTGGCCATGGCGTGGGCCGCCCTGCTCGACCTGCACGTCTGGCTATCGACCGACACCATGTCGGACCAGGTCCATCTCGCATTCTACCTCGGTGCGTTGCTGCTGCTTGTGCGGTTGAACCGCCTGCCCGCGGCGCTGGGCTGCGGCGTGCTGGCCGGGCTGGCGTTTCTCACGCGGCCCGAAGGCGCGTTGCCCGTGCTGGGCGGAATCGCGGCGTTGGCCGCGGCGCGGCGCCAACTCGGCGCACGTAAGCTCGCCGCGTGCGCCGCGGCACTCGCGGTGGGTTTCCTGGCGTGTGCGGCTCCGTATTGGGGCACCGTTGGCAGGCTTTCGCCCAAGAAGGAGCCCTGGCAGTCCGCCGCAGGAGTCCCCGTGGGCCACGCGCCTGTAGCGTCGGACCCGAGCTTGCCCGCCGTGGCGCGTGTCCGACGTTTTTTGAGCCGAATGGAATCCTCGCCGGACACGGAGGTCCGGCGCTACACTCTTGCGGCGGACTGCTGGGCATCGCAGTCGGCGACGTCGTCCGCGTCGATACCGGCCACCTGCCGCGGTGCAGACAGTGCGGCGATGCCCGCCGACCACGCCGCCCGCGCCGGCTTCGGCGCTGCGGGCCTGCCGATTCCATCGGTGCTGCTCGCCAAGCTCGAGTTGCTCGACCTGCCCTGGTACGGCCTCGTGCCGCACGTCCTGTACAAGCTGCTGAGGGCCGGCCGCGTAGTGGTTCCACTGCTGGCGATTCTGCCGCTGCTCAGCTTGCGCCGCCGGCTACTCTCGCCGGAGCTGGCGGGCTGGACGACGTGCCTCGTCGGTCATCTCGCGCTGACGCTCGTCCTGCTGCACCACTATCGGTATCTGGACGCGCGGCACATGCTTGTGCCGGTCACGCTGCTGATTCCGTTGGCGGCGATGCTGCTCGCGCGGATGCTGCGGCTGTTGGCCGACGTGCGACTCTACTGGCCGGCGGCGGCGCTCCTGGCGGTCTGCTACCTCCCGCCCACAGCGTATGCCCTGCGCGGGGCCGGCTGGCACGACCGCTTCCTGCTGGACGCGGCGCGCTGGCTGGTCGCGCTGGACCCCGAAGTGGGGTCGAAGCGGCTGCTGTCGGGCAGCAGCCCCCAACGCATCGCGTTCTACGCCAACATGGCCTGGGAATCCTGGGCGGAGAAACCGGAAGAATACGGCGTTCTGGCCCGGCAGCTTCGTGCCGGCGGCCCCGGGTACTTCGCGGTCGAGATCGGCGCCGGCTTCGAGCGCGCGGGCAACCGCGAATTGGTCGAGAAGCTGCTCCAGGACGAGCAACTCGCGTCCCACCTGGGTGCCGTTCACACACGCCCCGGCCCCGACCAGGCCAGCGAGCTGCGCTTAATCGAGCTGCGGGGCGGCAAGTAAGTAACTGCAATCACCCCGAACGCCGCAGCGACACCGGTTCTGGACCGGCGAGCGCTCGCCGGCGGACCTCCCACGGCGACCGCCAGGTTTCAGCGCGTCCGTCTGCGCCGGCGTCCGCCCGTCGCCCGCCGTTGCGCCTCCCCGTTTGCGTCTTCCTCAAACAGCCCCTCCGGCACGTCCACGGCCTCGTTTTCGGGCACGATCACCGTGCTGGCGTCGCCGGCGAGCTCGTCCGTGCCCTCGGCGGACGAGGCGTCGGGCGCTACCGAGCGGCCTTCGGAAGCCGCGGCGGTGGCGACCGGCTTGCCGTTCTCGTCCAGTGCGACGTCGGCGACCGCGGTTCGCTGCCTCGCGATCGCGCGCAGGTCACGCAGCAGGCGCTCCTGGCTCTGGCCGGTCAGATTGGCGAGGGCCTCGGCCACGTCGGGAATGTACCGCTCGAAGATGTTCCGCCGCTCGCTCTCCATCCGCTGGCGCCGCCGGCGGCGAATGTACGCCGCGAGCTTGCGGCCGCACTCCTGCAAGGCGAGCTTCATTTCCTTGCGAATCTCGTCGTAGTCGGCGATGGCCTCTTTGCTCTCGCTGGTGAACGGCACCCACACGCTGGCCATGTGGATCATCACGACGAGCGGGCCGACGGGCAGCGAGCCGGACGGCTGCGACAGGCCGTAGTTCCGCCAATCCACGTCGAGCACGCTCTTGTACGCCGCGCACGAGGACTGCTGGTACAACAGGGGCACGCGGTTGGCGAAGCGGATGACGCGCCCCGGCTCGTCCGCCGGCAGGTTGCCCCCGTACGCCAGCCCGATCTCGATCTGGAAGGGATTGCCGCGATACACGGTGGGATCGCGCGTGGTCGCGGTGAAGAACTCGGCTTTCACCTCTTTGAGCAGGCCGGCGAGCAGGTTCCGCACGCCGATCGGTGCCAGGCAGTCGGTGGGCGGGGCCATGATCCTGACGCTCTGCATCGCGTGGTAGAGCTGCTCCACGTCGTGCGTGCCGATCTCGTGCGCCCGCGCGGTCGGACTGAGCTTGGCGGCTTCGCAGATTTCCTGGGCGGTCCGGGCGCTCATGCGGCAGAACTCGTTTTGCAGGAACGACGCCAGCCGGACCGACCGCTCGCCCTTCTTGTGCGGTTTGGCGTCCTTGAGCATCTTCATCAGCACGCCCAGCTCGATGCCGTACGGGTGCGGCTTGATTTCGCGCGTTTCGGCGGGCAGCTCCGCGGTGCCGCGCGGGAACTCGCGGTGCTCCGGCGTCGGCGAGACGTAGTGAATCCGGGCATGCGGGTTGGCGATGGCGGTCTGCTCGACGTATTCATCAACGGACTGGCGGCCCTTGGCATAGGTCGCGACCAGCTCGATGACCACCTCCGTGCCGCGCTCCCACTCCACGTCCACCTCTTCATCGACGATGGTGTCGGCCTTGTTCTTCGCCGTGTCCATCTGAATCTGCATGTGATGGGCACGCTTGCCGGGACCCGTGCGCGACGTGATGTGCACGCTCTTGCCGGTGGTGAGCAGCCCGTACATGCCGGCGGCGGAGATGCCGATCCCCTGCTGTCCGCGGGCCATCTTGAGGCGGTGGAACTTCGAACCGTACAACAGCCTGCCGAAGATGTTCGCGATCTGGGCTTTCACGATACCGGGCCCGTTGTCGCGAACGGTAACGCGGAAACGGTCCTCCGCGAGCTGATCGATCGTGATCCACAACTCGGGGAGAAGGCCCGCCTCCTCGCACGCGTCGAGACTGTTGTCGACCGCCTCCTTCACCGTCGTCAGCAACGCCTTGCGCTTGTTGTCGAAGCCCAGCAGGTGCCGGTTCTTGGCGAAGAATTCGGACACCGAGATGTCACGCTGCTGGCTCGCGAGCGTCTCCGCCGTCACGGCCCGCGACCGCGCCGCCCGACGATGCGGCACAGCCGGCTTCGGCGGTGGCGGCTCAGCTTTGGGCTTCCTCCCCGAGGGCGGCTGGGCCACAGGGTCCGGCTTGGCCTTCGGCGCCGGCGACTCAGGCGTGCGGTCCTCTTCGTCATCCGCGCCAGGCTCCCAGGCCGGCTGGCTGACCGTTCGAACGGGGATCGGACGCCCGCGAGGCTGGTCGAACAAGCTCGGGGTTTCCGCTCTGCGCATCGTCGTTTCGGGCAGTGTGGCCATCCCTGGCTCCACGTTGGTTTGTGTGTCTCTTCTCGCAGGACACAACCTATGGTAGCGGCGATTCACGGCGTGTACAGGAGGCGCCAGCCGGCCCGCCGCGCAGCCGGCGCAACTCGGAGAAGGCCCCCGTTTGTTCTCGCGCGGAACCGGCGCGCCGGTTCGCTCGGCGTCGGCCGTCGGTGACCGGCTCACCGAGTGAAGTCGCCCGCGGCCTCCGGCTGATAGAGCAGTTCGTCAATTCGCAGGTGCAACTGGCCGGCGGGCGTGTCCCACCGAATCTCGTCGCCGACCCGATATCCGAGCAGTGCCGTACCCAGCGGGCTCAGGATCGAGACGCAGTCATCGTCGCTCGCCTTGTCGGGGTAAACGAGGGTCACGACGCGCTGTCGGCCGGTGTCCAGGTCCGTCATGCGCAGCTTCGAGTTCATCGTAATCACGTCCGGGGGGATTTCCTCCGGCCGGACCGCCTGGGCACGGTCGAGTTCGCGGTCCAGCGCGCGGAGCGGCTCGAGATCGGGCGCTTCGCTGATGGCAGCCAGCAGCATGCGCCCGAGACGATCCATGTCGCTCACCGTCACGTAAATGTGTCGTGCGTTCATACTGGGCTCCTTCCGGGGCGAGCGACCTCGCGCACGCTAGTTGCCTTGACGTTGGTTTGAGTTGCAGGGCCTTCGGGCCGGTCGGATCCCGCGCAGCACAGCGGCGGTTTCGACGAGAGCGGCTGCGTTGGGAACCGCGAAGAACCCGGACTGACGGTGGCAGTTCAATCCGTCCATGCCGAGAGTCTAGTTTGGTCCTTGGTAACGATCCACGACATCCATCGCATTCAGCAGACTCGGCCAGGTGTCCGCCTGCTCGGGCTTCGCGGCTCGGCCGGAGCGCGCCTCTTGGACGACGCGCCGCGGCCGTCGCCCGGGCCGGACGATGACCGCGGCGCGATCGCAGCGGGCAGGCGAGTAATCCCCGTCCGCTTTCGGGGATGGCCCGTTCGAGTTGTGACCGGCCTCTCGCCGGACGTTATCCTGGCACTAGCCGCCCGAGCTCAGCAGCGCGACGAACGGGTTGATGTCGTCGAACGAAGCCTGCCCATACGTGCCGTCGCCATTGATGTCGCCGTTCTCGGGCGGGCAGTCGGGATTGGCGGCCTGCCACGCCGAGAAGTTCGACAGATACAGCACGAACGGATTGATGTCGCCGAAGTCTACGGTCCCGTCGCAGTTCAGGTCGCCGACTTTGATCGTCGGCCCCGAGACCGTCAGGGTCAGCGGCGCCGGGTAGCTGGCCGCTGCGGGGTTGCCGTTCTGGTCGGTGTGGCCGACTTTCAGACCGCGCGGGGTGCTCAGGGCGAACTTGCTCGCGGCCGTCGGCACGATCGCCACGCCGGCCGAGCCGGTTCCGAGAGTGCGAAGCGTTACGCGGTAGAGATCGGCCGCGCCGGCCAAGCCCTCGGCGAAGCTGGTCGCATAGCCGTTGACGAGTTGAATGCCGCCGTCCCCATCGGTGCCCTGCGGCACCATGATCTCCGCGCGGGTGAAGTCAAAGGCGCCGAGCGCGGCGACCTCCTCAACCGCGGCAACTCCGCCGACGGAGAGGCCGATGTCGTGCACGAACTGCATCACGCCGTTCTGCTGCTCCGGGGAGGTGTTCGCCCCGCCGGTGACCTGGGCGCGCACGGTGATCTCCACCGTCTCGTTTACGGTCAAGGCACTGAGCGGATGGCCGCTCGGGACGTGGACCGACGCGGTGACCGTGCAGGCGACACCGGCGTTGGGATTCAGGTACACGCCGGTGGTCGACGGGTCGGTGCTGTCGTAGCGGCGGCCGACGATGCGGCCGTCGGTGTTGGCCTGGAAGTTGAGTGTCCACTGGAGGTCGCTGGCCTCGATGCCGTTGTCGCCGGTGGCATCCACGTCCCACGGGCGCACCTGGGTGGCGGGGTCGCCGCCGTCGCCTTCGGGGGCCTCGGCGAACGCGTTGCTGAAGATCCAGTCGTCGTCGCCGAAGACGCTGGCGATCTTCGCGATGTCATCCGCGTCGCAATCGCCGTCGCGGTCGGCGTCGCCGGGGATGAACGGGATGGCGAGCGGGTTCACGCGCCCGGCCATGATTTGATACGTGTAAGCGGCGCCGAAGCTGTAGTCCGGCGCGGCCCCGTCGTCGAGCCACAGCGGCACGTTGGTCAGATACGGCTGGATGGCGTCGGGGTTGGTGTTCGCCGCATTGGTGTAGAAGAACTGGGGCGCGCCGCCCGCACCACCGGTGCCGACGACGGATTCGCCGCGGATCCATTGTTCGGTCGCGGTATCCTGCCAGTTATTCCCGTTGGGCAGCTCGCCGGTGGCGCCGGGGGCGGGTGGCCAGCCGGGGCCGGACGTGCGGTAGTCGACGCGGGTGAGGGCATCGGGGTTGAAGCCCTGCGGATCGTCGAGCGCGTGGACGTGTCGATGCGGCAGACCGGTGTGCAGGCTGCCGGCGTCGACGTGCCGGCTGTCGACGTCGTACTCCCAGCCGCGCTCGTGTTCGTAGCTCACCTCATCGACTATTTCGAGGTCATCGCTCAGGTCCGCGAGCGTGCTCTTGCCTACCATGTCGAGCGTTAGCCCGCCGTCGATCCCATTCGGCTGGCCCCAATCGAGGTCGCCGTCACCGTATTGGTCGCTCGGCAGGCCGGTTTGCGGGTCGATGACGGGGCGCAGCAGCTCGTCGTCCGGGGTGATGTCCTTGCCCCAGCGCAGGCCGCCGGGGTGAGTGGGGTTGGCCTGGGTTCGGCCGGGCCGATTCCGCAGCAGGAAGACCGTGTTGCTGCCGTCGTTGTTCAGCTTCCCGGGCGTGTCCAGGCCGCCGTTCCAGAGCGTGTTCCAGCGCTGGAAGTTCGAGTCGGCCAACAGCGTCGGGTAGTAGTTGCTGGTGCCGATGCCGAGCACCAGGATGCCGTTCGGGCCGAGCTGCAGGCCGTCGAGGCTGAAGAACTCGTCGATCTCCTGGGCGTCGGGCCGGGGCGGAATGCTGTTCAGCGGGTAGTACTTGGTCAGCGCACCGTTGACGAGCGCGACCGCGTAGCCGTCCAGCTTCATCCCGGGCGTCCCCAGCAGCTCGATGAACTCCCGGGTGTCGTCGGCACCGCTGCCGGGCGGGTTGATGAAGACTTCGTTGATGAAGACGGTCGCCGCGGCGGGCGACACAACGAGCAGCCAGGCGGCGAGTAACGTGCTAAGGCGCATCTTCAATTCCTCCAGAGTGTTGTGGTCTTGCGGTAATCATGGGTGACTCAGCAGCGCGGCCAGAACGCGCCGCGCAAGCGCGCGCGTGGCTCCACACGCGCGGCCTGGGCTTCACGTTCTGGCACCTGGGGGGCTGATGAATCGCGCACCGTGAATCAGTGCAGCTCCCACGCATCCAGCGAGCGGCGTCCCAGGCTGAGCACGCCGTCGAACACGAGCATTTCGTCCAGATCGCGCTGTTCGGCGGGGACGACCTCCTCGTTGATTCCGAACTCCCCGTCGTGGTCCTGATCGACGAACACACGGACGTGCCCGTCGCCGAAGAGCACGTTGGCCCGCTCGCGATCATGCTGTTTCTTGCCGAAGATCGCGGCTCCCTGGCCGTGGGCGGGGCCGAAGTCGCGGTAGTTCTGGGTGCCGTACGGTCCGTCCCACGGCCCGTCGGTCATCGTCTTGACCGAGCGCTCGCCGAGCACGAGGTCGTCGATGTCCGTGCGGCCGTCGCCGAGCAGCGGAATGCGGGCGTCGGTGACCCGTCCCCAGCACGAGAGCCGGAGCGGCCCACATGTGGCCGCGACGCGCTTCAAGTTGTAGTCCCGCGAACTCGGACGCCACTCGGTGCGCGCCATGTACCACGACTGCGTGTAATTGGTGTTGTAGCCGCGGCTGATGAGATCGCGCGCCTGGTCCGGCGTATAGGAATTCGAGCCGGCCGCCCGCTCGCCGAGTTTCTGGTTGTAGCGGGCGGGATTGGAGGGACACAACTGCTTGGCGGGAAACGCGACGTTCCGGTTGACGAGGTCCGCGACCCAGCCGATGCGATCGACGGGGCCGTCGCGGCCGTTCGACACCTCAGGGTCGAAGGAGCCGCTACAGGATACGTCCTTGTTTTCCACGGCGTAGGTGTGCACTCCGATGCCGAACATGCGCAGGTTGGCTGCGCATTTCGCCTCCCGGGACGATTCCCGGGCACGTCCCAAGGCCGGCAGCAGGATGCTGATCAGCAGCGCGATGATCGCGACGACCACGAGCAGCTCAATCAGAGTGAACCCGACGTACGCTCTACGGCTCATTGCTCGCCCTCACTTCAGCGCTTGTCCAGCTCTCTATCCGTGCCGGCGCCGCAAGGTCAGGCCGGCCAACCCCAGCAGCACGAGGCCGGCGGGCTCCGGGATGTAGATGCCCGGGTTGCCCTTGTCGCCGCCCGTCGAGGTATACGACCCGAACTCGTCGCCCACGACGGAGAGCGTCCACTGGGACACGTCGTTCGCGCCGAGGGCCGCGGGCGTCAGCGGGTTGCCGCTAACGTTCTGCGTACGAATGGTGCCGGGGAACGTCTGGTCGCCGTAGGTGAGACGGTCGACCAACTGGCCGCCGGCGTTGAAGAGGTTGATCTCGTCGTTGCGCCCCAGGTTGTTGGTGTAGCCGCCGAGCACCGCCACCCCGCTCAAGTTCCAGGCGGCGATGAAGCCATCCGCGGTGCTCTCCGTGATAATCACGGACTGGCCGGGCTGCACGACGCCGAAACCGCTCAGGTCGAAGACGCCCGGCAACTGGCTGTCGTCATCGTAACTCCAGCCGGTCATGTCGATTGGCACGGCGCCGAGGTTGGTGAACTCGACGAACTCCCCGTTGGCGCCCGAGTACATCCACTCAGTGATGTACATGCCGGCGGAAGCCGGGGGCACGATGCTCGCCAGAACGAAGACCAGTCCTAGACCACCTGCAATACTCCTCATTGCTCTCTCTCCTGCCTGTTAGGGATCCGAGGGGACGGTGTGGGGACGTCCCGCACCGCCAAGCCCGATGCCGATTTCAGTAGTACTTATAGGCTGGCGCGTGTGAGGAACACGTTAAGGCAACGCCTTGATTGCGCTAAATCCCGGCCGCCCCGGCGCGTGCGCGTAGCCGTGTGCTACACTGTGACGGGTCTCATGCAACGCGACCGTTAGACACGCCAGGAGAATAAGCGGTGTACTTCAGACGATCCCTGCTGTTGGCCGCGCTCGTCGCCCTCGTCGCCCTTTCCGGGCCGGCAGTCGCCCAGGAGCTGTCCGACCTCGTCACGGTTCCACGAGCGTGGGCGTCCCACGGCACGACCTACGGCACCACCGACTCGTTGGCCGCGTGTCGCCTGGCGTCCGGACAGGTGGTCGTCTTCGCGACGGCGAAGAAGGGCGACCGCGTCGATCTCTTCGATGCCGCCGACGGCAAGTTCATCAGGAGCTTCGGTCAAACCGGGACGGCCGCCGGCGAATTCAAGCAGCCGAACGGGATTGTGACGGTACGGCTCTCCAACCCCGCGCGCGGGACAAGCCAACCGACGCCGCGCTCGCTGGTGCTCGTCGTCGAACGGGACAATCGGCGGGTCCAGGCGTTCTGCCCGGACACGCTGCGACCGGCGGGCATGTTCGGGGCCGAGGAGTTGAAGCGGCCTTACGGAGCGGCCGTTTCGTATCGCCCGGAGGGAACGTTCCTCTATGTTACGCAGGCCGACGTGCCGCCGTCGGAAGCCGTGCACGTCTACCGCCTTGTCCTCGAGGACGAAGGCTTGCGCGCGGAGCACGTGCAGGCGTTCGGCGACGAAGCCGGCCCCGGGGCCATTGGCGAGGCGGAATCCGTCGTGGTGGACGACGAGCTGGACCGCGTGCTGCTCTGTGACGAGGTCCACAAGAACGTCAAGGTCTACGAGCGCGGCGGGCGCTTCACCGGCACCACGCTGGGCGACGGTCTTGTCGTCGGCGACCCGGAGGGGATTGTGCTGTGGGCCGGCGAAGAGGCGGGGTACGTCATGCTCACCGACCAGCGCAAGACCCTGACGGTGTGGCACGTGTTCGAGCGCCGCACTCTGCGCTACGTCACGGCCTTCACCGGCCGGCCGCGAATCGCGAACACCGACGGCATCTGTGTGTACGCTGAGCCGCTCGGCCCCTTTTCGGCCGGCCTTCTTCTGGCCGTCAACAACGACGCCGAGGTGTGCTCGTATTCGCTCGCGGACGTCGCCGACATCGTGCGCCGTGCGGCGCCGCGCGAGGCCGCGCCGCCTACGGCACTCGGCCGGCCGACCGGCCGAAGTCTCCGGCAATGCGGGACAACCTCCCCTCTTCCTTCTGGGAAGGGGAGTGTTGGGGCAGGCCCTATCAGTCCGCCGCAGAACTCCTCGCGGACCGCTCACCCGTAGCGTCGGACCTCCGTGTCCGACGTTGTTCGAGCCGAATGGAATCCTCGCCGGACACCCGGCACGGCGGGCAGGTCGCCACAGGCGACTCGCTGCGGCGAGCTCAGGTCCGGCGCTACACTTCTGCACCGGACTGCTATATGGCCGTGCGCGAATTGGGAGCGCCGTCAGAACGCGCCGCGCGAGCCAGCGCGTGGTCCAATACGCGCTCGCTTGCGCTTCGCGTTCTGACGGGCGGGCGTTTGCTTGCGCTTCGCGTTCCGACGGGCGGGCGCTCGCTGGCGCTTCGGGTTCTAGCGCCCGTACCCGAATCGCGCCCCGTGATTTAGCCGCCGGCGAGCAGCGCGACGAACGGGTTGATGTCGCCGAAGTTGACGACGCCGTCACCGTTGATGTCGCCGTTCGTATCCGGGCAGCCCGGGAAGGCCGCGTGGTACGCCGCCGGGTTGGCGAGCCGCAGCACGAACGGGTTGATGTCGCCGAAGTTCACGACGTTGTCGCAGTTGAGGTCGCCGGTGACGGCTTGCGTGATCAGCAGGCCGTCCAGCACCAGGCCCTCGGTGTCATCGCTCGCGATCTCGCAGCGCGCACGATTGCCGAAGCTCATCAGCGCGTCGAGCGGCTCGATGCGGAACGAGGCCACGTTCGGCACCGCGCCGTAACCGGGCAGCACGAAGTCGTAGCCGCCGAGGCAGCCTTGGAAGACCCAGATCGGGTTGCTCGGCGTGCCCATGTTCATCCACCACTCGGTGGCACCCGGGGGACAGAAGTTGGTGAAGACGGGCTTGGGACCGCCGCTGAGAAAGTCGGTTCCCCCGGGGGGCCCAAGGACCTGGCCGGAAGCGCCGTACAGCGTCAGGCGATAGCCCGTGGCGCCGAGCGAGGAGAAGTCCGCGTCCAGTTCCTCGGTGCCGCTGGGGTCGAAGGTTTGGGTGCGAATCACGCGCTGCTCGTGACCGTCGTCATCGTAGAGCTTCATGATGATGACGTGCCCGCGGCAGCAGTTGCCCTTTGCCAACTCGGCACCGACACTGCCGGCCCCCGGTGGCAGTACGATCGCTACGCCGTCTTGTCCGCTGGAGCCGAGATTCGTCACGACCAGGCGGCGGTCCGTCTCATCGCAGCCGCCCATGCCGTCGGGCGTGCATTCTTCGCTGATGCGGGCCTGGCCGAGTCCCCAACGCGCATTGTTCAAAGCCGTGTCAGGTCCGAGGCAATCCCATGGCGGACAGGGGATCGGGAACGTCTTCACGTCGGCGTTGCCTACCACGAGGTCGGGCACGCCGTCGCCGTCCAGGTCGGGCAGGTCACTGCCGGTGACCAGGAGTGACTCAAGGTCGCCCAGGCCGGGCAGGCCGCCGGGCACGATAGGCGTGACGACGATCGTGCGCTCGGTGCTAGGGCCGCCGCAGGGCGCGAACCACTGCCAGGGGTCTGGACAGGGGGAGCAGTAGAACTTCCACGTCACGGACCACTGCTTGGGCGGCCCCCAACTGATGAGGGTGAGCGACGGGTAAAAGATAATGTACCCGCCGAGACACGGGGGCGCCGCGAGGGCGCCGCCGGCGGGCAGGAAGCCCGAAGCCACGACATTGCCGAACCCGTCATACTCGACGTAGGACGACTCGCTCGCGCCAATGTGGGTGAAATCGGCGGCGAGCATGATTTCGCCTGTCGCGGATTCGTTGTATGCCCGCATCGTCCCCTTTATGGTGCCGTCCCAACCCTTGGGACGGATCTTGATCTCGCGGTTGGGAGCGCCCACGCCGGCGAACCCGGTGAGGTCGATGCCGACCCCGCCGCCCGAGACGCTGCGACAGCGTATTTCAACGCCATCCTGGCCGCTGCTCCCGATGCTGGAGACGGTGAGCACGCGGCCGTCAACCGTCCCAAAGCCCGCGTCACCGAGCGGCTCGTGCAAGATGCCGCTTACGTACGTGGGCTGGGCCAGCGCCGCACACGCCGCGCTGAGCGCCGTCGCGAATACTACAGATAGACCTCGACGTTTCATGGTTGTAATCCTCTGCGTTTGATTGCTAGACAACTGGTTCCGAACAATTTCTGTTCCACTGCACACGCGGTTATAGTTGTCTTGGGAGTGCTCCAAGTGGACTGTCGAACAGCTCCGCGGGCCACGCCCGTTCACGTTCGGCGCCGCGCGATCGTCCTGCGGCCGGGGCAAACAACTGGTTTGCGCCCACCCGCGTCGGGGCAATCGACGACACGCGGTACTGCTCCGCGGTGTTCCGGCGAAGACGGCCCGCCGGCGTGCGCGGCCCGAACACCTGCACACTTAACAGCGGAATAACGCTAGCGCTCTGCTAAGCAGAGTCAAGGTTCGGTACGGTGGCTTTCTGGGGGGACGTTCGGGGATTCCGGGGGAAGCGGTGCGCAGTGCGCGGAAAAGGCAGGTGTCGTGGCCGAAACCGTGCGCCGTGCGCTTGATATGGTTGACCCAAGTGGATCCGTCCCGGCGGGCCGGCATGCAGGGAGTATCAGTGATCGGCCTACAGAATGGCGGGTGCCTGCCACCATACCCGCGCCCCCGGCTGAAGCATGCGGAGATCACCCGCGACAAGAACGCGCACTGCGGAGACCTCCCCCCGTTCGGTGCAGCGCTGGTCCCGTAGCGTGGGGCGCCGCCTCACGGTCAGGAGGCTCGGGACAATCGGCCGCGGAGGCAGACTGTCTCCCGTGCGGCGGCTCACCCGTCGATGCGCGGCGCGACCGGCCCCTGCAAGCTGCGCCAAAGATACCAAGTGGCGTAGCTCCGGTACGGCCGCCAGGGGTCCGCCACGTCACGGATGGCGGACGGCGGCGGAGTCTCCGACAGCCCCAGGAACCGCCCCACCGCCGTGCGCAGCCCGAAATCGTCCACCGGCCACACGTCCGGCCGCTCCAGGCAGAAGATCAACAGCATCTCCGCGGTCCAGCGCCCGACACCTCGGATGGCGGTGGTCGCGGCGATGACCTCCTCGTCGGTCATGCGGCGTAGCCGGGCGGCCGTGAGCTGCCGGCTGGAAAACGCGTCGGCGACGTTGCGCACGTACTCCGCCTTCTGCCGCGACAAGCCCAGCGCACGCAACGCCTCGCCGTCCAGGCACAGGAGCGCCGCCGGCGTGACGCGGCCGCCGCACGCCGCCCGCAACCGGCGTTGTATCGCCGCCGCCGCGCTCATCGAAACTTGTTGATGGATGACGGACCCGACCAGTGCCCGGAACGGGTCGCGGGTGAGCGTCGGACAGTATGGGCCAATCCGACGGATGAGTTGGGCCAGCCGCCGGTCCGCGCGGCAAAGTCGGCGGACCGCAGCGGCGTGCCGGGCGGCGGGGGACGGTCGTGCTTGCGGCGAACGGCTCTGGCTCACGTGCGCTCCCAGGACCGCTCGCGATCGGGTGGCGGACGCCCGAGCCGGCGGCACAATGGGTGCGTTCCGCTGCCCGTCGCCAACTTGTATCGGCGGGGCCGGAACGTACAATGGCGGAACACCGCTCTTCGCGGCGAGATCATCCGCCTGACCTCGGCGTGCCGTCGACGTTGCCCGGCAACACCGGGGGCCAGGATTATACGGCCCGTGCGGCCAGCGAGAGTGAGAGGAACTGGACAATGGTCATTTGGGGTCTGCGCGTCGTCTTCGTCGTTCTGATCTGGGCGGTTGCGTTTGTCGCGGCGGCCAAGAGCGTTCCGTATCTCGGAGCGCAGGCCAAGTGGTGGCTGTACGGGGCGTTCGGGGTGGCCGTGCTTCTCGTGGTCGTCGACTTCTTTCTGACCCGCAAGTCGCTCGCCGCCCTCTCCGGAGCGTTCCTCGGGTTGGTGGTCGGCATCGGCTTCGCGTACGGGCTGGGCCTGATCGTTGACCTGGTGATCGAGAGCTATTTCCCCGGCATGGACGACCTGGCCAAGAACCCGCTGGTGGCCGCGACGAAGCTGATGATCGGGATCATCTGCTGCTACTTCTCGATGAGCTTCATCCTGCAAACGAAGGACGATGTGCGGTTTGTCATTCCGTACGTGGAGTTCGCCCGCCAGACGCGCGGCGCCCGGCCGCTGATCCTGGACACCTCGGTGATCATCGACGGCCGCATCGCCGACATCTGCGAGACCCGGATCATCGACTCCCCGCTGTTCATCCCCCGTTTCGTGCTCCAGGAGTTGCAGGCCATCGCGGACAGCCCCGACAAATTGAAGCGCAACCGCGGCCGCCGCGGCCTCGACATGCTCAACAAGCTTCAGACCAACGACAAAGTCGAGATTCGCATCTCCGACACGCGGCTGCCGAGCATCGACGAAGCCGGCGACGTGGACCAGAAGCTGGTCGCCCTGGCCAAGAAGGTCGACGGTCGCGTCGTCACGAACGATTACAACCTCAACAAGATCGCCCAGATCCGCGGGGTCGATGTCATCAACATCAACGATCTGGCCAATGCCCTCAAGCCCGTGGTCATGCCGGGCGAAACGCTCACCGTGCGCGTCATCAAGCCCGGCGAGGAGCCGGGCCAGGGGGTCGGCTACCTCGAAGACGGGACGATGGTCGTCGCCGAGGGTTGCCGCGAGAAGATCAACGAAGAGGTCGGGCTTACCGTCACGAGCGTCCTCCAGACCTCCGCCGGGCGGATGATTTTCGGACGCCCCGAAGGTGCCCCGCCGCCGCTCCGCCGCTCGCGCGGTCGCATCTAGCCGGGGCCCTGCTCAGTAAACTGCCGCTGCATCGCGGTCGATTCACTGGAAGAGGCGGAGTTGCGGAGTCCGCCTGGCGGGCGGTGTCTGGCGGCGCGCGGCATAGCCTGTTCGACCGCCGACATCCTGTTTTCCGGACCGCCTATACAATCAAGTGCGTGCGCTGCGATGGCGTGGGCTGACCCCGCAGGCGCGCGAGGCGAAGTCATGTGCCCGATTTTCGAACGCGGAGAAGCACTTCGACGGCTCTTCGACGGGCTGGTCGAACAGGTCTTCATGGTCGAACTGGGCATCTGTGACCCCGCACTGACAGAATACGTCGGGGACATGTTGGCCGACTTCGTCCACATGGACCGCATTTATCGGCTCCGGACGGTCGACAACACGGTGATCGAGGAGCTGTCGCACATGGAGGCCCAGGCCGACCTCGGCCCCCACCTGGATGAGACCCGTCGCCGCCGACTGATCTACAAGTATATGGGCGACTTCACGCTCTTCTGGACGGGCGTGTACCCGGAGCAGTTGCGGCCGCGCCCCGGCCGGCCCGGCCGTCTCGACTTCTACCTCCAGCACGGCCGGCGCTCCTACGGCATCGCCGGCGAGCTGACGCGCGCCGATGAACGCCCGCCGGCGCAGGTCCTGCTGCAACTCAGCGAGCAGTTCGAGTACTGCGTGCACGGCCTGCACCTGGTCCGCGCCGGCTGGGAGCGGATCGCAAAGGGACCGGGGCACAATTGACGCGGGCCGCCGCCGCGGGTGCGGTACGGCGGCCGCCATAACCGCCGGAACGACGGACGCTTCCGCAAGAGGTGACGATGCCGGGCGCGTTCCCGGAAGTCCGGGCCCAGGAGGCTGGCCGGCCCCACAACTGCCCTGCCAACGCTGTGTCGGCCCCGATGGGCATTCCAAGGCAGCGGCTGCATCCCGCCCGGCCGGAATTAGTATAAGCTATAGTGGCTGGGCGTGTTGCGCCCTGTATGACCCGAGTGAGTGGAACGCGTGCCGACGTTTGTCTATCGAGCCCGAAACGCAACTGGCGAGCAAGTCCGCGGGACGCTGATTGCGGAAAGCGCAATGGCGGCGGCCCGCGTCCTCGACGAGCGATCCTTACTTCCCATCGAGGTAGAAGAGCAGGCGTCTCAGCAGCGCTCGCTGCTGACCGGGCGCAGGCGGCGGGTGAGCGCGTCCAAGGTTGGGCAGACGTACGAGCAGCTCGCGGACCTGCTGCGGGCCGGCGTGCCGATCCTGCGGGCGCTGGACGTGCTCTCGCAGCAATCCTCGTCCGCGGCGCTGGGCCAGGTGTTGCGGGAGCTGCGGGACGACGTTTCGGGCGGCGACGCGCTGGCCGACGCGATGCGCCAGCACCCCCACGTGTTCCCCGATTTGCACGCGGCGATGGTACGCGCGGGCGAGAAGGGCGGATTCCTGGAGGACGTGCTGGCCCGGCTCTCGGAGTTCGTGGCTCGGCAGGATGCGCTCAAGAACAAGTTCATCGGCGCGCTGATCTACCCGTGCATCCTCCTGTTTGGCGCGATCGGCGCCGTATCGTTCATCATGGCGTACGTGGTGCCGAAGATCCGCTCGGTCCTGGAAGGGCAGAACCTGCCCCTGCCGACGCAGATCGTCTTCGGCGTCAGTGACGTGATGCGCGAGCATGGGCTGTGGCTGCTGGGCGGGGCCGTGCTGCTGGTGATCGTCGTGCTGGGGTATTTCCAAAGCGCCGTGGGGCGGGCGATGTGGTCCCGCGTGCAGTTGCGGATGGTGGGGCTGGGGAAGATCTACACGATGGTGGCCATTTGCCGGTTCTGCCGCGTGTTCGGCACCATGCTGGCCAACGGCATCCCGATCCTGCAATCGCTGAAGATCTCCAAGGACTCGACCGGCAACGCCGTCCTGGCGGACGCGATCGACGAGGCGGCGGAAAGCGTGCGGGCCGGCGAGTCGCTGGCCCGGCCGCTGGCGGCGGCGCGGGTGTTCCCGCCGGCGATCGTGGACATGATCGCCGTTGCCGAGGAAAGCAATAGTCTCGACAAGGTGCTGGTCGAGATTGCGAATACGCAAGAAGAGCGGACGGCCCGGCAGATTGATTTCACGATGCGCCTGTTGGAGCCGCTGTTGTTGATGTTGATGGGTGGTATGATCGCGTTCATCGCGATCGCGCTGCTCGTGCCCATTCTGCGGATGGCGACCACGGGCTTGCGGACCTAGAGTATAAGGCAGGCGGCGCGCAGCGCAACCTGCCGGGAGCCTGAACGGTTAGCGGAGACGGCGATGATGACCCACACGCGCAGAACCCGAATTCACGTCCGAGCGTTCACCCTGTTGGAAGTGCTGATGGTGGTCGTCATCATCGGCCTGCTGGCAGCCTTCGTGGTGCCGAACTTCTTCGGTACGGGCGAACGCGCACGCGAGGACCTCACGCGGGCCAAGATCGACTCGGGGCTCGGCGGCGCGCTGAAGATGTACCGGGTCCACATGGGGCATTACCCGACGGACGACGAGGGCGGTTTGAAGGCCCTCATGGAGAAGCCGTCGGATGAAGACCGGGCGAAGAAGTGGGCGGGGCCGTACATCGAGAAGGCCAGCGACCTCAAGGACGAATGGGGCAACGACCTGATCTACAAGTGCCCCGGCCAGTACAACGAACAGGGGTTCGACCTGTCGAGTCCCGGCCGCGACGGCCAGGAGGGCACCGAGGACGACATCACGAACTGGCAGCGCAGCTAGGTGTCCGTCGAAAAAGGGGACTGGCTCCGCGCCGGCGGCCTTTCGCGGCAGCGCCGCGCGGTGCGCGCGCGGTGCCGGTCCCCTCTTTCGACGGAAGGCCGGGCACGCCGGGCGTGAGGTGCCGCGACTACCGAGGAGCGCCGCGATGCGCGGATCCGTATCTCACGCCTTCACCCTCCTCGAGCTGCTGCTCGTCGTCGCGCTGCTCGGCGTGCTCGCGGTCTTCGCACTGCCGGACTTTCACGTCATCGCGCGCGGCCAGCAACTGAGCGAGTCGGCCGAGCGCCTGCACGCACTGATCTCGATGTGCCGGGCCGAGGCGATGAACGAGACCGTCCGCTTCCGCATCCAGATTCCGCCCGATGGCAGCGTGCGCGTGCTGCGGCAGGCACATCCGCTGCACGCACCGCACTTGTACATCACGCCGCGCGTCGCCTGGGCCCGGGCCGCCTTCCTGCTGGAGGACGTGTGGATCGAGGCCATCCAGCTTCTGCCGGAAGGCCCGCCGCCCATCCGCATCGTCAACGAGCGGCTCGAGTTTCCGGAGACCGAGATCGAGCCGCGGCCGGTGGAGGAAATCGGCGTGCCCGTCGAGATCGACTTCGAACCCGACGGCACCATGAGCAACTCGCTGCGCTGCGTGCTGCGCGACTCGCGCGGCTTCGGACTGCTTCTGACCCTCGACGGCCGCCTCGGGAGCGTCATGATCGAGGACTGGCCCCCGGTGCCGCCCGACCAGCTCCAGCGGCCCGAGCCGTGGCCCGTGCCGGAGGAACCCGACTACCGCCCGGAGGACTACGAATGAGACCGGGCCGGCCCGCCGCCCTGCTGCTCGAAGTCGTCGTGGCCCTGGCCGTGCTCGTTGCGGCCATGGGGCTGCTGGGCGCGCAGCTCGCGGGCGCGCTGAACATGACCTCCTATTCCGAGGAGCAACTCCGCGCCGCGCTGCTGGCGGACCGCATCCTCGCGCTCGTGCAGCTCGACCCCGAGCTGCAACGCCTCGTCGCCGAGGACGACCTCGTCGAAGACCTGTTCGGCGAGGAATACCCGGGCTACTTCTGGCGTGTGACGACCGAGCCCCTGGAACGCGACCGCCCCGACGAGCTGAAGCTCGTCACGATCCAGGTCCTCTACCAGCCGGTCCGGGAGTTGCAGGAGAGCCGGTCGGGCATCAGCACGGCGACCGTGCTGCGGCAGTTGGCATTCTTCAAAGGCAAGCCCAGCACCATCAACCTCGTGGAACAGGCCGGCCTGACCGAGGAACAGGCCGAGGAGCTGCGGCAGGCCATCCCCATCCCGGGGTTCGATCCGACCGCGATCGACCTGCAACAGCTCATGGCGATGCTCACGAGCGACCAGATCATGCAGTTGCTCCCGATGCTGATGCCGCTGCTGCAACAGATTGCCGGCGGCAGCCTGCCGGCGGAATTGGCCGGCCTGGCGGAGCAGTTCGGCAGCCCGCTGGGTCCCGAGGGAACGGGGGGAGCCTCGTCCGGAGACCTGGCCGGTGAGATTGGGGAGGCGGTGCGTGGCGCGCAAGGCCCGCGCGGAGCGGGCATCCGGCCGCCGCCCACTCCGGGGCGCATGCCGGCCGCCGGCGGGCAGACGCCGGGCCGCGCTCCTGCTCCGGCGCCCGTCGCCGGCGGGCCAGGCCGGACTCCGGCACCCTCCCCGCCACCCGCGGGAGGCGGGGTCAACATCGGGCGCGGCTCGGGTCCGAACGGCGAGTACACGATCGAGGACCTGATGCGCATGCGCGACGAATACGAGCGCCTGCAAGGGGGCAGCCGATGAGGCGGACACGGCCCGCAAGTCGGCATGCGCTGACGCTGCTCGAGGTGCTGATCTCGATCACGCTCATCGCGCTGCTGCTCGGCGCGCTCCTCACCTTCTTCTGGCAGACGCTGGCCGCGCGCGACGTGGCCCGGCGGGCCGCCGACCGCACGCAGCTTGTGCAGCAGGTGCTCAATCGCCTGGCGGGCGAGCTGCGCGGCTGCGTGGGGGTGGACAAGGTGAACTTCCCCATCCGGCAGTTCTCGGGGCAGCGGCGGAGCCTCACGTTTGTGACCGCGCCGCTCCCCGCGCCGGATGCGTACGTTTTCTATACGCAGGCGGAGGGCCGGCCCCATCTGCCGCATGACCTCCGCGAGATCACGTATGAGCTGTGGATCGATCCCGACGAGACGACCGAGGAGGGCGACCCGCTCGTCGGGGGCATCCTGCGTACCGAACGCGAGGCGCTCAACCCGTACATTCCGGAGGAAGAGGTGCCCGAGAACCAGGACCTGCTATACGTGCGCCGCGACCTGTGGTCGCACGAGCTGGGGTACCTGGAGTTCCGGTACTTCGACGGCGTCGAATGGCACGCCACCTGGGAAGTGACCGAGGGCAACCCGCTGCCGCAACTCGTGCAGGTCACGGTCGGCTTTGATTCGCTCACCAACGCGGAACTCGAGGACCAGGATCTGCAAAGCTATCCGCTCGACCGCTACCCGCTCGGCCCGGACGTGCCCTACCCGAACCGTTACGCGACGGTCGTGCGCCTGCCCGCGGCCGACCAGACTTTTTCCAGCCGGCTGCACCGGCTCAGCGATGAGGTCAAGGAAATCTACCAGTTCAACGTGCCCGCGGAGTCCGAGGAGGGCGCTGAGCAGTGAGGCACCGGCACGACAACTCGAGGAGGCCGATCGTGAAAACCGGGCGGCCGCTCGCGAACGCCCGGCGCCGGCCGGCGTTGATCCTCCCGATCGTGCTCGTCTTGATCGGGCTGTTGGCCGTGACCCTGGCGGGCTTCACGTTCTTCGTCAACGCCGAGATCGCCGGCCTCCAGGCGCACCGCGACGCGCTCCAGGCCCGGTTGGCCGCCGAGTCGGGACTCGAGGAGCTCATCACCATCCTGCGCACCGGCCGGGACGACCCGGGTGTCTGGTACGACGTGCCCGACCGCTTCCGGCACGCGCTCGTCTGGGCGGAGACCTACGCCCGCGACGAGGACCCGGTTCGGAAGATGGGCTCGCGCAAGGACATTCTCGAGTCGCGGCAGCCGGCGGTGGCCTGGCGTTACAGCGTGGTCGCCCAGAACCTCGACGGCCTGCCCCAGACGTTCCGGTTCGGCATCACGCCCGAGGCGGGGAAATTGAACCTCAACTCGGCCAGCGAGGACGAGATCACGCGGCTGCTGGTCCCGCTCTTGCAGGAATTGCAGGTCGGCAACGCCGAGCAACTGGTCGACGCCCTGCTGGATTGGCGCGACGCGGATGACGACGTACGCGCCGGCGGCGCTGAGAACGAGTACTACACGAACCTTCAGCCGGCGTACGTCGCCAAGAACGGGCCGCTGGACACGCTCGAGGAACTGCTGCAGGTCAAGGGCTGGACGGCCGCCGTGCTGTACGGCGAGGACACGAACCGCAACGGCCTGCTCGATCCCAACGAGGACGACGGAGACCTGTCGTTCCCGTATTACGACAACGGCGATGGAATCCTGAACCACGGCATCGCCCCCTTCGTCACCGTCTGGTCGCGGGAGCCGCGCGCCACGTCGCAACAACCGCCGCCCGGCGGATCGACCGAACGGGAACAGCAAGGAGAACGGGAACAAGGCCCGTACCCCGGCGAAGAGGACGGCAGTTTCCCGGAGTCGCCGTGGCCGTCGGGGGCCGACGAGACGGAGGCGGGCGATAAGTCCTCTGGCCGCTCCAGCGCTCCGCCGCCAGGGCGTCGCGGGGCGACGACACCGGGTACCGAGCAGCCGGCAACCTCGCCCGGCGCTCCGACCGGGCCGGGTGGAGCACTCGCCCAGGGCACGGGGAGCCAGATGTACGAGGGGCCGATCAACGTGAACACGGCGCCGCTGCGGGTGTTGGCGGCCCTGGACGGCATGCCGGCCGGGGCGGCCGAGGCGATTGTGGCGCGCCGCCAGGAGTTGTCGCCGGAAGCGTTGGCCGAGCCGGACTGGTTGGTGACGTCGGGGACGTTGGATGCCGGGACGCTGGCCCTGATCGCGGACCGGCTGACCACCCGGGCGCTCCAGTTCCACGTGGAGATCGTGGCATACGGGGACCACACGAAGCTCGCGCGGCGGTACGAATGGATCATCGAGCTGCGTGGCTCGGTCGCGCAGATCCTGTATCATCGCGAGCTGACGGGGCTGGGCTTTGCCTGGCCCGTGGACGACGACACGCTGATCGTGTCAGGCCGCTGAGTCGGCGAGGAAGCGAGGCCGTGATCAAGTTGAGCCGCCGCGTGCTGTGCCTGGACTGGGACAAGCGTTCGCTGCGCATCGTGGTGGCGCGGGTGGGGAAGAACCGCACGGTGCTGGAAGATGCCCATTCGCACCGCGTGCCGAACACGGTCGACTCGGACGATCCGGAAGCGATGGGGGATTTCATCCGCGCCATGCTGCGCCGGCATCGCCTGAGCCACCGCTCGGTCGTCGTGGATGTGCCGCGCGAGCGGGCGGTGATCAATCGGCTGACGTTGCCGCCCACGCCGGCCGCCGAGGTCGCGGCGGCGATCCGCTTCCAGGCCATCAAGGAACTGCCGTTCTCGGTGGACTCGGCGGCGATCGACTTCATCATCATGGGGCGCGACGCCAACGGCCTGGCCACCGAGGTGCTCCTGGCCGCGGTGACGACCGAGACGCTCAACCGGGTCCGGCTGACCTGCGAGGCGGCCGGCTTGACGCCCGCCCGCATCGGGTTGCGGCCGTACGCGAACCTCATCAGCATTCTGCGGACGCGGGGCACGGGCGACCAGCGCATCCTCTTCCTTGATGTCGGACCGGGCGCGACCGAGATCGACGTCATGCGCGGCGCGGCGCTGGCCTTCGCGCGGTCCGCCAACGTCAGTGTGCCCCTGCCGGTCAGCGACCCCGCGGGCCGGGAAGACTCGCGCGTCATTTCGCTGGCCGAGATAGGCGACCTGGAAAGCTCCGACGAGGCCATCGAGGCGGCCGTCAACGAGGTGCTGGTCGAGACCACGCGCACGCTCCAGGCGTACCGGGCGACCGAGAGCGAGGCCCGCATTGACGAGATCGTCGTGGCCGGCGGCACCGGCATCGAGGTGCAGCTTGCGGACCGCCTGCGCCAGCGGTTCGAGCTGCCCGTCACGTTGTACGATCCGACCGAAGCGCTCGCCGTGGAGGCCGGCGAGGGGGCGAAGCTGCGGTCGTTCTCCGCGGCCCTCGGGCTGGCCTGGGGCCTGAGCCGCGAAGGCTCCCTCGCGCTGGACTTCCTGAACCCCAAGCGCCCGGTCTCGAGCCGCGAAGTGCTTCAGCGGCGGGCGCGGCTGGGTGTGCTGGCCGCGGTAATGGTCCTCGTCCTGGTGGCCGGGCTCCTCGGCACGAAGTACCAGGGCCTTCGAAACGAGCTCAACACGTTGCGGAAGGCCAACCGGGAGTTGCAGACCAGGGTCCAGGGCCAGCTTGAGGTCCTGAACCTGATCGATGAAACGCGCGAATGGGCCACCGAGGCCGTGTGGCCCGACGAGCTGCTGAACGTGATCAGTGTGGCCGCGGAGGCCGGCGCGACCCCCGGAGAGCGGATGGTGGTCCAGGAGATCATTCTCGATACCGTGTCGCGCACGCCGGGGATCACCCTGCGCAACCTGTACGCCAGCGATTACCAAGTGCCGAACGATCTGGTCAGGAGCCTGATTGCCCGCGAGGCGGAGAGCGGCGAGCGCCTGTACGAGGCATCGCAGCGGACCACCAGTGCGGTCCCGGGCGCGGCCAAGTTCAACTGCAAGACCGATGTGGCCATCCAGTTGTTGAAGTTGCAGGAGTTCCGGGACAACGCGGCGCAGCGGGCCAAGGACCGGAAGGACCGGCTGCGGGACGTGGGCCGGAGTTAGGTGTCGGTTGAAGAAGGATACACGCACCGCGAGAAGACCATGCAGCGCTGCCGCGAAAGCGCGCCGGCGCGGAGCACGTCCCCTCGTTCAACGTACTGTTAGGCGCGGAGCCGCGGGATGACGCGACGGGAAAAGGTACTGGCACTGTGCGTCGGCGGGGCGCTGGGCGGGCTGGCGCTCGTCACGCTCGTCCGCTGGGCCGTGCTCACCCCGTTCCAGAACGTCCGCAGCCAGATCGCGGATGAGCATCGCCGCAGCCGGAACCTCCAGACCGCGCTGCGACAGGCGGACAGCGTCGAGGCGCAATGGCGGGAGCTGACCGCCCGGACGCTCGGGGTCGACGCCCGTGACGCCCAGCGCCGCTTTCAGGAGGACATGCAGCAGTTGCTGGAGCGGCACGGGCTGCGCGACGCCAAGGTCGCGCCCGGAGCGATCACTCCTTACAAGAACGGCTCGCGGGGCATACCGTTCACGATCAGCGCTTCCGGGACGCTCAAGGAGGTGGTTGGCTTTCTCTGCGACTTCTACTGCCGCGACTACCTGGCGCGGCTCGACAAGGTCCGCATCACCGCCGACCAGGCCGTCATCAGCGAGGTCAACACGACCCGCATCCGCCCCGGAGCGACTGCACGACCCGGACGTACTCCGCCGCCCACCAGCCGCCGCGAGCCCACCTACGGCCCGGACGGTCCCGTGCTCAAGGTCAGCGTCTCCGCGATTACGCTGGTGCTGCCCGAGCTGCGCGACCTCGAACACGCCGCCGCGGACAAGGTCGTGGAACTGGACGGCGGCCGGCTGCAAAGAGAGCGGGCGGCGTACACCGCGATCTTCGACCGTAACCTGTTCATGCCGCACCGTGAAACTCCGCGGGTCGCGTCCGTGCCGGACCAACCGACGAAGCCGGCCCCCGACACGGAGCGGCAACCCGCGCCGCCTCCGCCTCCGCCGCCGCCTCCGCCCGACGGACGCGACCAGATCTTCGTCAAGGCGACGGCGAGTCTCGAGGGTGAGCCGGTCGCGTATGTCTACGACGAGCAGCAGCGGGACCAGCCGCCGACGAAGTACTTCCTCGATAGCCCGTTCGACGAGGGGACGCTGATCCTGATTCACCCGCGGGGACTGGTGGTGCGCGTGGGCACGAAGGACTACTTCTATCCGCTGGGCAAGAGCTTCGTGGACCGGGAAGCGCTGAGCCCCATCGATCATCCGGAAGTCTGGGAAGCGCTGCGGCAGGAGTCGGCCGGCCCACCGGATCGCGCGGTCACCGGGCGCAGCGGAACGAGCGGCTGACCGCTTTGACTGAGGGCGCCGCGCCCGTCTGCAAGGGGGCCATTCCCGTCGCGCCGGGGGGAGGGTGCGGCCCCGGCCGCGGGGCCGCGCAACGCCTTTTTGCGCTGCCACTTGCGGTGCGTTTCCGGGTATAACTAGCGGACGTACGACCCGGTCGTCGCCCGGACCGCCGCAACGGCGCGTGGTCGGGCCTTAGGGTTTCGGCAGACATCGCCTAGTTGAGGTGCATTCATGACGCTGCGGACGACCCCCTGCGGGCTGGTTTGCCTGATTCTCGGCCTCGTTTGCGGCCTCCCGGCGGCGAGCGCTCTGGCCCAGGAGCGTCCCGCCCGGCCCGCGGGCGGCGTGCGGCCCGGACAGCCGCCGCCCCAAAAGTCGGAACGGCCGCCTGAAACACAGGAAGCGCTCGAACGGCTTCTGAAGCTCCGCGACGAGATGCAGAAGGAGCAGGAGGAGCGCGAGGCGAGCGGCGAGGTGGACGGCAAGAGCAAAGCGGCCCAGCCGCCGGCGCGCGTGCCGCCGACCAAGACGCGTCAGCCGGTCAGCGGGCGACCGACCGCACCGGACCGTTCCGGCGCCACGGGGGAAGTTGAGGACGCGCCACAGCAACCCTCCTCCCTCGAAGAAATGCGCAACCGGGCGCGGGCTTCGACGCAGCGCGCCATGCCCCCCGCGCGTGGCGCGCACCAGCCGCTGTCGGTGCCCGCGGACTTCGTCGGCCCGCCCGAGGCCCTGGCGAACACTCCGCTCCCCGAGTCGACCACGGACGAGGTGGCCGAGCCCGAGTTCGCAGCCGAGGAAGAGGCGCGGCCCGAAATCGAGCGCCAGCCGCGGCGGAAGCCCGGCCCGGACGAAGCCACCGAGTGGTTCAACTTCGCCGGCGTGCCGTGGGAGGACGTGATCGCCCACTTCGTCGAACGGGTGGGCAAGCCGCTGCTGGAGACGGACGTGCAGATCGGCGGCGAGCTGACCTACATCAGCGACCGCAAGTTCACGCAGCAGGATGCGATCGACGAGCTGAACCTGATCATGCACGAGAAGGGCTATCGCTTCGTCGAGGACGTGCACCACATCCGCATCCTCCCGGTCAACGAGATCAAGCAGTATGTGCCGCTGAAGTTCACGTTCAACTCGGTCGAGGCCTTTGAGCAGGCCAACCCGCGCGACATGGACTTCGTCGTCGTGTATTACCAGGTGCAGGACAAGCCGGCGAAGCTCTACGTGGACGCGTTCGTGGACGCCCTGCCCGAGCCGACGCTCATCTCGGCCTTGCCGGAGAGCAACCAGATCAAGATCGTCGCGCTGGCCCGCGACGTGCGGCGGTTCCTGGCGCTCAAGGACCGCATCGATCTTTCCCCGCAGGATGTCCGCAAGATGAAGATCTTTAACATCAAGACCAACGCGGCGGACATCGAACAGCGCGTGCGGGCGTTCCTTCAGATCGGGGGCGGCGGCGCCGCGCCCCAGGTCCAGCTCGTCCGCGATCCACGCACCGGCCGCATGATGCCGCAGCAGGTCAGTCCGGGCGGCTCGGACGACACCGGCGTACTGATGGTGGCCGATGAGCGCACGAACTCGATCATCGTCAAGGCCACCAGCGACAAGGTGGAGGAAATCGGCGACCTGATCACGCGGCTCGACGAGAAGCCCGACATCGGCGAGTTCAAAACGAAGGTAATTGAGATCGAGCACGCGGACGCAGTCGAGGTCGCCAGCCTCCTCAACCAGATCCTGCAACAGGAGCAGGGGCAGGCCCAGGCCCGCATGCCGCAGTGGCAGCTCCAGCGGCAGATACAGTTGCAGATGCAGCAACAGCAGCGCCAGCAGGCCGCGCGCCGCGGCCAGCCCGTGCCTCCGCAGCAGGCCATGACGCCGATTCAAGCCGGCGTCTCGCCCGAGGACATCTTCGTGGAAGGCGCCTTCGAGCGGGCCAAGAAGACGATCCGCATGGTGGCGGATGCGCGCACCAACTCGCTGATCGTCTATGCGAACGAGGAGGGCTTCAATCGCGTTGAGGAAATGCTGAAGATCATCGACAAGCCGCTGCCCGACAACTTCCGCACCTTCGTCCTGGAGCACGCCCAGGTTGCCGATCTGGCCCCGCTGCTGACGCAGATCGTGGGCGGGCTGGCGCCCGCCGCGGCGGGCACCCGCGGCACGCCGACCCTCGTGCCGGACGAGGCCAAGAACGCGCTGCACGTCATGGCCGAGCGCGACATGATGCAGAAGATGGAGGACCTCATCCAGCAGTTCGACGTTCCCGGTCCCGAGCACGAGCGGCACATCGTCGAATTGCAGAACCTCCGCCCCAGCGCCGTGGCCCAGATGGTGCAGACCTTGCTCGCCAGCACCGGCGGCACCCCTGCGCCAAGCACGCCGCGCATGCCGCGCGGGCGCTCCCTGGGCCCCATGATGCCGAGCGGTTCCCCGACGCGCACCGCGGACTACCAGTTGATCCCGCTCGACGAGGCGCAGATCCTGATCGTGATCTGTTCGGCCGCCGACTGGGACAAGATCGAGCAGACCATCCAGATGTGGGACGAGCGTGCCCTGACCGGCACGCCCAAGCTGGAGATGTTCCCGATCACGGAGGGCAGTGCGAACGTCATCGCCAACACGCTCTCCAACCTGTATCGGCAATACGAACATCCGGTGTTGGGGCGGTCCGGCGTGACGATCCAGCCGGACGGCGACAAGCTCTGGGTGTACGCGGTCCAGCCCGCGCTCGAGGAGATCGGCGAGCTGGTCAAGACGCTGGACGTGGCGAGCGCGACCGACAAGGTCGAGATTCTGCCGGTCGTCAACGCCGACGCGGCACAGCTCCAGCAGCAGGTTCAGGCCCTCTTTTCGGGTCGGGGCGGGCCGCGGGGCGGCGGGATGAGCGGGCCGCTGGTGCAGGCCGAGCCGCTGACCAACTCGCTGATCGTGCAGGCCGACCGGGCGGACATGGAGAAGATCAAGGACTTCGTCCTGCAAATGGACCAGCAAATCGGGGCACAGGCCACCGAGCAGCGCTTCTTCGAGCTGCGCTACGCCCGCGCCCAGGAAGTCGCCAACACGGTGCAGACGATCTTCGGCCAGGGAGGCGGTCGCGGGCCGGCCGGCCGCGCGCAGGTGCGGGCCATGGCGGCCGGGGCGCAGGTCATCATCGAAGCCCCGAAGGAGAAGTTCGCCACGATCGAGGCGTTCATCAAGCAGCTCGATGACCCGAAGGGCAAGGAGATGAAGGTCGAGTCCATCAAGCTGCCCGGCTGCGACGTGGCCCAGATCGCGCAAATGTTGAACCAGACCATGAACTCGATCCCGCGCCCGGACGGGCTGCGCGGCGCGTTCATTCCTGACCCCGCCACGGAGTCGATCATCGCCAGCGCGCCGGCCGACATGTACGTCAAGATCAACGAGTTGGTCAGCGAGTATCGGACCGGGACCGAGGAACTCGCGCTCGAGCGGCGGTTCTACCCGATCACGATCGCCGACGCCTCGTACGTCGCCGACCTGTTGAGCAAGCAGTTGCCGTGGCAGGTTGCGCAGCGGAAGGGCCAGACCCTCGCCAGCCGCATCAACATCAGCGTCGATCCGCGGCAGAACCAGGTCATCGTGAACGCGCCGCGGCTCGTACACCCCGATGCGCAGGAACTCATCGACGCGCTCGATCGAGAGGACACGACGGAGATCGAGCCGGTCACCATTGAGCTGCGGCACGCCGAGCCCAACCAGGTCGCGCAGACGATCAACACGCTCTACGGCGGGGGGCGCGGGGCGGCGGGCCAGAGCCGCCTCCAGGAAGTGCAGGCGCTGGTCAGCAACGGCCTGCTGATCGTGCGGGCGCCCAAGGCGCGGCTCGAGGACGTGCGCAAGCTCATCGACGAGCTGGACTCGGTCGACAAAACCGCTCTGCAAATCAAGACCTACACGCTCAAGGTGCTGAACGCCGTGCAGGTCGCCGTCCAGGTGCAGCAGTACCTCCGCAGCATCAGCCCCACGCAGCGCACCGGCCAGTTGCAGCCCGGCGCGTATGGCGAGCCGGCCACGAACACGCTCGTGGTCATTGCCCCCGCGGATCACTTGCCGTTTGTCGACCAACTGGTCGCGCAGTTTGAGAACGCGGAGCGCCCGGAGTCGACGGCCAAGACCTACACCCTGACCAACACCCGCGCCGAGCAGGTCGCGCAGAACATCGACATGATGCTCAAGGCCAAGGTGGCCGAGCGCGAGGGCGACGTCCGCAAGGCCCGCGTGCAAACCGCGGTGCTGCCGGATGTCGGCGGCAACCGGCTGTTCGTCTTCGCGCCCGACGAGTACCACCGGCTCGCCGCCGAACTGATCCGCATGGTGGATGAGGAGGTGGAGACCGGCGAGATCGTCCACATCATCCCGCTGGAGAACGGCGACGCGGCCCAGGTGGCGCAGTCGCTCGGCCAGCTTATCGCGGGCAAGGGCGGCGCAGCCCGCGGCGGCGCGACCGCCGTGCGCGTCACCGCCGACGCCGGCAGCAACTCGGTTCTGCTTGCCGGGCTGCCCAAGGACGTGGCCGAGGTCGAGCAATGGATCCAGGAGCTGGAAGGCAGCAGCACCCGGATTCCCGAGATGCAGATCTTCCAACTCCATTACACGACCACCCGCAAGGTGGAGGACACGCTGAAGGGCATCTTCGGCGGGGCGCGGACGCCGCAGGACACGGTCACCATCTCGGCCGACGAGTACAGCGGGCAACTGATCGTGACGGCCAACAAGCGGAAGATGCGGCAGGTCGAGACCTTCATCAAGGAGCTGGACCGCGCGCCGGAAGAAGGGGAAAGCGACATCGGCTACGGCGTCTACTTCGTGGATATCTACCGCGGCAAGGCCAGCGACATCGAGTGGGACCTCCGGAGTCTTGTGCCGCCGAAGGACAAGGGCGGACCGAGCATCGAGTCCGACTGGTTCGACCAGTACTTGATTGTGAAGTGTCGGCCGGCAGAGTTCCCGAAGATCGAGAAGCTCATTCGCGAGCTCGAGGGACGGGTCAAGGTCGAGACCGTCCAGCGCCTCTACAAGCCGAAGGGCGACACCGAAGGCATGATCGCCTATCTCCTGGCGCGCAGCGAAGGCGAGAACGTCGTCATCGAGGCGGCGTCCGAGCGGCAGCAGGCACCGGCCATTCGCGAGATGGTATGGCCCGAAGGCGAAGAGCCCGACATCGTCAGGATCAAACGGGAGAAGGCCGAACGCGAGAAAGACGAGCCCAACCGGCCCGACGACGCCAATCGGCCGGTACGCCGCATCCAGCAATTCCAGACCGGCCTGCCGCTGGCCAAGGTCCTGCTCGACGAGCTTGAGGAAGAGTTGACCGGGTCGCCTGCTCCGGCGGCGCGTCCGGCCGGGCCGCAGGCCGAGCGAACCGCGCGTCTGGCGACGTCGCCCGGCTATCCCCCCGCGGTCCGCCTCGCTTCGTTGGAAGAGGAGCCGCAAGCGCGCGCGCCGATGCAGCCGCCGCCGGCCCTGCCGAGCACGCGTGGGGTCGCGCCGCCTGCGGCCGACACTCCTGCGGCCGCGCAGCGCGACAAGACGCGCATCATCCGGCAACCGGACGGCACCTTCGTGATTCAGGGTCCGCGCGACGACGTCGACGACATCACCAAAGTTCTGGACATGTTCGCGGAGGACACCGCGGCGGGCGAGGTAATCCGCATCTTCCAGTTCAAGTACGGGGACGTCAGCGCCGCGGCTGAGATCCTCTCCATGATGTTCGACGTGCAGCAACGGCAGATCGTGATCCCGCAGCCGCAGCCGCAGCCGCGCGGTCAGCAGCGTCCGGGCGACGAGGGCCGCGACCAGCCGGGCGGCCTGATGGACCAGTTGCGCGGGATGGTCGGGACGCGCCAGACGGACCGGTCGCGGACCGGCCCGACGCCGCTGCGCATTGCCACCGATCCCGGCCACAACTACCTGATCATCAAGTGCCAGGAAACCCTGCTGCCCGAAATCCGCCAGTTGCTGCGCGAGCTCGACATCCCGCCGGGCGAGGTGCAGATCAAGATCTTCCAGCTCAAGAACCTCTCCGCGGACGAAACGGCCGAGAACATCAAGGACATTCTGGGCATTTCCAAGGTGCAGCAGCGGCGCGGCGGCGCCACGCCGCAGCGGGCGCGCGCCGGCGGCCCGCAGCAGCAACAGCAGCAACAACTCCTCGAGATGTTGCAGCAGCAGCTCTTCTCGGTGCCCGGCGTGGAAGGCGGCGCGAAGGTGGAGCGGGTCGAGATCGTCCCCAACGGCGTCACGAACTCGCTGCTGGTCTCGGCGCCGCCCGAGGTCATGAGCCTGATCGAGCGGGTCATCGGCGAGCTCGAGGAGCTTGAGGGCCGCGACGTCATCGGCATTTACTATTGCCGGCTCGACCGCGCCCGTGTCGACGACGTGCTCCCCTTGCTCCAGGAGATCTTCTCCTCCGCGGCCGGCAGCGGCGGCGGCGCGCCGCGCCTGCGCGGGCCGGGCGGCATCACGATCGGCGCAGGGGGCGGTGCGTCGCCCGCCGCGCTGGGGCCGGTGACGGTCTCCGCCGACCCGCGGACGAACACGATTATCTACACCGCCCAGGCGAAGGACGTAGATACCGTCGAGAAGCACATCCGGGCGCTTGACCTGGAGGGTCCGCTGGCCGAAGCGGAGATGTATGTCTGCCAGTGGGGCGATGCCGAGGCGATCGTCTCCGTCCTGGAGCCGATCTTCACGCCCGGCGCCACCCCCGGCGGCCTGCGGGGAGGGCGGGTCGGCGGCACCACCGGCGGTACGAGCGCCGATGTGCGCATCGTGGCCGAAGCGGCCACCAACGCCATTCTCGTGTGGGGCGCGCGCGACCAGCGCGATCTGATCTTCGAGAAGATCGAAGCGCTCGACCGGCTCGCCCAGCGCGGCATCCGCGAGATCCCCGTCGTCCACGCCGACCCGGAGCGGCTGGCCGACATTCTGAACGGCGCCTTCGGCGGCGGGGCGGCACAGCCCGGCGGAAGGCGGACGCGCGGGCCAGGCGCGACGGGCGGGGCAGGGGCCGCCGGCTCCGGCCGCGTGACGATCATCGGCGACAAGGCCGCGCGGAAGCTCCTGGTCCGCGCGCCGGATGAGACCTTCCGGCAGATTCAGGACCTGGCCGCGACGTTGGACGTTCCGAGCCAGGACATGAAGCTGCGCCGCTTTCAGCTCAAGTTTGCCGACGCGGAAGGCGTGGTCGAGATGGTCCGGCAGGCCCTCAACGACTATCTCCAACTGGCCAAGACGACCGGTGCGGCGACCGATTTCGACGCCTTTACCGCGGTGCCCGACACGCGCACCAACAGTATCACGGTCGTCGGTTCGGACCGGACGTTCCTGTTCGTCGAACAAGTGCTGGCGGCGGTTGATCTGGCAACCCCGCCCGACCAACGCAAGGAATTCCGCATCTTCCTGCTGGAGAAGGCCGACGCGGTGACGGTCGCCGACGCCATCAACGGCTATGCGTCGGGCAGCGCGGGGGCGGCGGGTGCCGCGCGCAGCGGCGGCCGGCGCGCCGGGGGCGGCCCGACGCCCGCGGGAGCGACCGGCGGGGCGCGCGATCTCAACGTGTTCGCCTTCGCCGACGAAGCCACCAACGCCGTCATGGTGTACGGCCGGCCTGAGGACATCGACCTGGTCGAGGATGCGGTGATCGCGCAGCTTGAGGACCGCATCAGCGACCGGTACCAGATCGCCACCCTGCCGGTGCAGAACGTCCCGCCTTCGCAGATCGTCAGCTTCATCTCAATGTTCATGGGTGAGCAGGCGACGCCCGGCGGCCAACCCGGACGCGGGCGCACGCAAGCCGGGCAGGCCGGCCCGCAGATCGTGCCGAACGACAACGCCAAGACGCTCGTCGTGCGCGGCACGAAGCGCCAGGTTGACGAGGTGCGCGACTTGGTGGAGCGCTTCGACGACCAGGACATCGTCCAGCAGACCATCAAAGTCATTGAGATCCCCTACGGCCAGGACGCGTCGCGCCTGGCCACCGAGGTCGAGCGCGTCGTCAACGGCAGCGAAGAAGAGATCGCCAGCCGCACCGGCCGCCAGCCTCGCCGCGTCGTGGTCGGCGCAGATCAATACACGAACACGCTCATCGTGGCCGGCGACCCGACGCTGTTCGGGCAGGCCGAGGCCATCGTCCAACAGCTCAGCGAGGTCCGGTCCGACAACTACGTGACCCGCGTGATTGAGCTCAAGAAGCTGTCCGCCCAGGACGCAGAGGATGTCATCAACACATTGCAGCAGAAGACCGGCGGGTCGGGCGGACGCGGCACGAGCGGTGCCGGCATCCGCCGGCCAAGCGGCAGCGGCAGCAGCAGTCCCAGCATCCGGCCGACTTCGCCGACACCGACCGGCGGCGGCCAAAGGCAATCAGGCTCTACTCCGGCGCGGCCGCCCCGCACGCCGAGCGGTGGCGGCAGCGCGCCGCGCAGGCCCGGCGGGGCCGGGGCGTCGCTGTACGACCAGGAGGAGCGCGGCGACGAGTTCGTGCTCTTCCAGCCCGCCACGTGGGTGGAGCCGATCATCACGGCCACTCCGCTCTCGCCGGTGCTGGGCGCGTTTCTGATGAGCGACCCCCCGGACGATCCGCCGCCTGGGGAGCAAGAAGCGCCGAAGGCACGCCCGCGGCGTCAAGCGCCCGCCCGGCAGCCCGCCGCCCAGCGTCCGGGGTCGCGGCCGGAGATCCTCAGGCAACTCGAAGAGGAGCTCGCCGATGAGGAGCCCACGACGCAACCCGAGGCGGAGCCCCTGAGTCCAATCGCAGAAGGACTCACCGGCGTCAGCGGGGCGCTGCGCGGCGAGGTCGCGGCGCGAGCCGTGGACAGCCAGCGGATCGTAATCACCGGCGACGCGAGCGATGTCGAGTTCATCGAACAGATTCTGTTGATGATGGAACAGACGGCCGCGCCGGCACTCGTCGAAGTGTTCACCCTGCAAAAGGCGAAGGCGACGGCGTTGGCGCCGATCATCGAGAAGGCGATCAAGGCCCAGATCGATGCGCGGACGACCAAGCCGGGGCCGCAGGACAAGTTCAGCATCAACGCCGAGGCACGCAGCAATTCGCTGGTGGTGGCGGCCGCAGCGCCGCTGCTGGAGCGGATCGGGGAACTGGTGGAGAAGCTGGACATCGTGCGCGAGGGTATGGACACCGACATCCGCATGATGGCGCTCGAGCACATCCGGGCGGCCGAAGCGGTGGCCTTGCTGCGTCCGACCATCGAGAAGCTGAACAAGATGCGCGAGGTGCCGACCGAATCGCAGGCCTCGATTGAGGCCGATGAACGCTCCAACAGCGTGCTCATCATCGGCACGCCGAGCGACCTGGAGGAAATCCAGAAGCTCCTGACCGCGGTCGACGTCGAACTGACCGCCGAGCAGAAGCAGGCCGGCTTCGTCACCGCCGACGCGGTCGTGATTCAGCTCCGTAACGGCACCGCGGAAGAGATCGCCAAGGTGCTCAACGACATGATCAAGGCCGAGCAGGAAGCGGCGACGCAGGGCGGCGGCACCGACCGCCGGGCCGGCAAGCCGTTCGTCAAGAAGATCCGCCTGCGCCTGGCCGATGGTGAGGAGCTGCCCGAGTTGAACCTGGAGCGGCCGATCCGCCTGGTGCCGGAGAAGGGCACGAACTCGCTGATCATCTTCTCCAGCAAGGAGAACAACGAGGCGCTGGCCGCGATCGTTGACCTGTTCGACACGCTGCCGGTGGGAGTCGAGACGGATGTCAAGGCATTTGCGCTCCAGCATGCGAGCGCCGAGGTCATCGCCAAGCTGATCGAGGACACGTTCCAGGACAAGAGCTACCTGGCGCGGCCGAGCGAGGGCGACGCCAAGAGCTTGCAGAAGGGCGTGATGCCGCCGGTGCCGCCGGGCCTGGCCGCGAAGGGGCTGCCCTATCCGCTGGCCGTGCACCACGACGCGCGGAGCAACACGGTGCTGGTCATCGGCCGTAAGGACGCGGTGTTGCTGGCCGGGGGCCTGATCAGCGAGCTGGACCGGCCGAGCGTGGACCTGGCCCTGAAGTCCTACGTCATCCCGCTCAAGGCGGCGCAAGCCGCCCCGCTCCAGGACAAGTTGAAGAAGCTCCTGGACGATCGGGCCAAGGCGCTGGGGGCCGACAAGAACGCGGCCCGCGACAACGCCATCGTGTACGCGGACGAGCGTTCCAACAAGCTGATCGTGCTGGCGACGCAGGATGTGTATGACATGGTGGAGGACCTCGTCCTCCAGCTCGATGCCGCCGAGAAGTACAGCGTCGTGGATGTTCGCTACCGGGCCCTGGTCCACGCCGACGCCGTCAAGCTCAAGAACCTGATCGAAGAGACGTTCAAGAGCCGGGCCGACGCGGAGAAGAAGGCCGACAAGGATTCGACGGACACGCTGAGCGTGCTGGCCGATACGCGCAGCAACTCGCTGCTGCTCACCGGCACGCGCGATTACCTGGAGGAGGCGGAGCGCCTCATCAGCCAGCTAGACCGGCAGTATGACGGCACGGTCCTGTTCCGGGCCCGCAAGGTCCGGCTCAACAGTGCGCCGAACGTCGCCTCGTTGCTCCAGGAGATGATCGACAAGGCCCTGGCCCAGAAGGACAGCAAGCTGAGCGGCTCGCCGATCCACGTCCTGGCCGATCCCGTCTCCGACAGCCTGCTGCTGGCCGGGGCGCGCGAGGACCTGGAGGTCATCGACCGCTGGGTCGAAATCCTCGACCGCCCCAGCGAGGTCGGCCGCATGACCCGCATCATCCCCCTTCAGCGGGCCGTGGCCGAGGACGTTTCCAAGGCGGTCAGCGACGTCTTCAAGAGACAGGGCGGGGCGCAGAAAGGCGGCGAGATCGACATTAACGTCGCTGCCGACAAGGCCACGAACTCGATCGTGGTCTTCGGCCCGCCCGCCCTGCTGGCGGACGTCGAGAGCTTCGTCAAGGAGCTCGACGCGACCGAACCCACCCGGGGCACCATCGTCCGCATCTTCCCGCTTGAGCAGGCCGCGGCCGACGACGCCGGCGAGCTGCTGAACCGGATTCTCGAGCTCCGCGGGGGCGCCGTCGGCGGGACCGGCGGCGGTGGCAGCGGCAGCAGCCAGCAGGAAGCCGCGAAGCAAGTCATGCTGATCTTCCAGCGGCAGCACCCGGAGCTGGGTCTCGAGACGCTCAAGGCGAAACGGGCCGACATCGTGGTGATCGCCGACGTGCGCACCAATTCCCTGGTCGTGACCGCTCCGCCGGAGAGCATGCCGCTCATGGAATCCCTCGTCGCCGCGGTGGACGTGCCTCCGCAGCACGCCAAGATCCGCGTCTTCCGCCTGCGCAATGCCGACGCCGCCGAGATGGTGAAGATGCTTGAGGCCCTCTTCGAGCAGAAGACCACCACCACCGGCGGACGGGCGGGGGCCGGCGGGGAACCGGAGCGCGTGCTGACCGTCGGCGAAGGGCTCGGCGGCGTAGGCGGTCGCCAGATGATCGCTTTCACGACCGACATCCGGACGAATTCCGTGATCGCGGCCGGCACCCCCGGCTACCTCGACCTCGCCGAGAGCATGGTTCTGGAGCTGGACACCCTGCCGATCGAGCCGCGGGACACCTGGGTGTATGCCCCGCGGAACATCACGGCCGAGTCGCTCGAGCCGTCGATCAAGAGCTTCAGCGAGGCCGAACAGAAGCGGCTCCAGGACATCGGGGATGAGGTATCCATCGGCGTGAAGCAGGAACGCCAGGTGACCGTCATCGCCAACAAGGATGCCAACCGCCTGATTCTGGACGTGGACCCGCGCTTCAAGGACACCGTGATGAGCGTGGTGCGGGAGCTCGACCAGCCCCCGCCGCAGGTGCTGATCCAGGTCCTGATCGTCGAGGTCACGATGGACAACTCGCTGGAGCTGGGCGTGGAGTTCGCGTTTCAGGACCTGCAATACGCGAAGGCCGGCGTGGGCGACACGACCACCTTCGACTTCGTGGGCGGAACGGACATCGGTGCCGCCGGCAGCGGCTTGGGCGGCTTCACGTTCACGATCACCGGCGCGGATTTCAATTTCCTCTTCCGGACCCTCCAGAGCGAGGGCAATCTGAACGTGCTCAGCCGGCCGCAGATCGTCGCCATGGATAACCAGTTGGCGTCCATCAAGATCAGCGACAGCGTGCCGTACGTCACGGGGACATCGACGACGACGGGGGGCCAGATCACTACGACGGTGGACCGGCAGGACGTAGGGATTCAACTGGAAGTGACGCCGCAGATCAACCCGGACGGGTTCGTACGCATGGAGATCAAACAGGTCGTCTCGGACGTGACGGGTTCCACCGTGGACGTCGGGCCCGGCGTGACCGCCCCCGTCTTCTTCGAGCGCGAGGCCAACACGACCATTACCGTCAAAGACAACGAGACGGTCGTGCTCGGCGGCTTGATTACCTCGCGCAGGGAGAACCGCGAGCAGAAGGTCCCGCTGATCGGCGATATCCCCGGACTGGGGCTGCTCTTCCGCAACCAGCAGGATACGTCGCGGCGCACCGAGTTGCTGGTCGTTCTCACCCCGCACGTGATCCGTACGGTCGAAGATTACCGGGAGCTGTCTATTCGGGAGCGCGACCGGCTGGTCGTCACGCCCATCGAGGTCCTGAGCGATCCGCTGATGGAGGGCCTGCAACTCAGCACGGATGAGGCCCAGGATATGGAGGCCCGCCGCAATAAAGACACGCTGCCCCTGCGCGAAGCGCCGGCGCCGCTGGACAACGCGGTCCCCAGTGAGGAGTACGGTCCGCTGCGGCCCGTGCTGCGGCCCGAGCCGCCGCCCGCACCCCCCGATTCGTACGACGTGCCGCTGTCTCTGAGGACGCGCTAGCAGTCATGAGGTCTTCTTGCGCGCACGGTCACGGAGTCCTCGGCGGGACGAGCCTGCTCGTGGGCTTCGTGCTGCTTGTCGCGGGGTGCCAGGGTTCGGCTGGACCCAACGCCGGTCCGGTGCTGCGCGATGACATCGTTGCGATCCAGCAGTACCCGCCGACCGACCCGTGGCTGCGCGATGAGGAGGGCCGCGTCGTCGGCCTGCGCACGCGCGTCTACTTCCTCCCCGGGGCCCAGGAGCAGGAAGTCCCCAAGGGCGTCTTCGTGGCGGGCACGATTCGGGCGACGCTGCACGCGGTGGTCCCGCTCAGCGACGGCGGTTACAGCCGGCAACTTGTCCACGAGTGGAGCTTCGACACGCGTGAGGCGGAGGGCTTTCGCATCCGTCGTCCATCTGTCATGGGGGAGTCGTACGGTTTGATCCTGCGCTGGCCGACCGAGCTCGACCTCGCCGGCCGCGAGATCCAGGTCATGCTCAGCTACCAGCGGAAGGACGGCGAGATCATCGCGCGACGCGGCACGCGGTTCCGCGTGCCCGCACTGTTGGGTGCTCAGTACCCGGCCCACTTGGCGACCGCACCGGCACGCGGCGCTCCGGACGCGGCGCACACCGAGACACAGCGCCACGAACCAGGAAACAAGTGATGCCCTGGGGGCTGTACACGGTCGCGCTGCTGCTCGTGTACCTCGCGCAGTCCGCCGTGCTGCCGCACTTCGCGCCGCAGTGGCTCGACCTGTTTTTGGCCTTTGCGCTGGTCTGTGGTCTCACGGCGCCCGTGGCGGATGCACGGCTGGCGGCCTGGATCGCGGGCCTGGCCCAGGACATCGGCGGCGACGGGCCGCTTGGGATTCATGCCCTCGCGCTGGGACTGGCGGCGTGGCTGCTGACGTGCGTACGTGAGTTGGCCAATCGCGAGCTCTGGTGGGTGCGCTGGCTCGCGGGGTTCATCACGGCGGCGCCCGCGCAGCTCGTGCTGCAAGTGCATGCCCGGTATTACCAGGGGGCGGCGATCTCCTGGCCCGGCATGATTGGTTACTCGCTGCTGTCCGCGCTGGCGGCGTCGTTGCTCGCCGCCGCGGTCGTGCGACTGCCCACGCTGCTGCGGCGCCGGCGGGCGTACTCGGCGGGCCGCTGGTAGCCGGTGGCCGCCGTCCGCGAGGGCGCTACACTCTGACAGGCGCAGGCTCGGGTCGCCTGGACCCAGGTTACACAGTCCCGAGGAGATGGACATGCCGACCGTACAGGGCATCCTGGACGCGAAGGGCCGTCACGTTCACAGCATCCCAGAGGACCAGAGTGTCCTCGCGGCTGCCGACCTGATGAACCAACACCGCGTCGGAGCGTTGGTTGTGACGCGCGCGGAGAAGGTGGTGGGCATCTTCACGGAGCGGGACATTCTGTGCCGTGTCGTCGCCGCCCAGCGCAGCCCCGCGCAGACGCTGGTGGGCGAGGTCATGTCGGCCCCCGTGGCCTGCTGCACGCCGGAGACGACGCCCGAGGAATGCCGGGCCGTCATGCGCCGCCAGCGCATTCGCCACCTGCCGGTCGTCCAGGCCGGACAGCTAGTCGGCATCATCTCCATCGGGGACGTGCTCGCCGCGGTCGAGGCCGAGCAGGGCAAGACGATTCACTACCTGTACGAGTACATGTACGGCGCGGCGCGCTGGGAAACGGCGCAATAGGTCGCCGGCCGCCGGCGCGGGCGGCTGTCCGCCCGTTTTCGAGCCGAATGGCATCCTCGCCGGACACGGAGGTCCGGCGCTACACTACTGCGGCGGACTGATCGGGCGGAACGCCCCGCGCGATACCGCCGGGGCCGGCCGACGCCGCGATTTCCGGGGTCTGGCTCGAAGAACCCGCCGGGGCGGTCTTTACGGTTACGGATCACGGGCTACAATTCCGGCTCTGCCCGTTTCCCGCCTCGGCGGGGGGACAGGAGGAAACGTGCGGATCACGCGTCGGCAACCGGAGAGTTGGCTATGAAGATCGCAGTTCCGAAGGAAACCCGAGAAGGCGAGCGACGTGTGGCGCTCGCGCCGGAGTCCTGCAAGAAGCTGGTGGCCAAGGGGATACAGATTGCCGTGCAGCGCGGCGCCGGCGATTCGGCGTTCCTGACCGACGACGCCTTCCGCGCGGCCGGGGCAACGATCGAGAGCGACGTGGACGCTCTGCTGGGCGGGGCCGACTTCATCCTGACCGTGCAACCGCCGACGCCGGCGGAAGTGGCGCGCTGCCGTGAGGGGGCGCTGCTGCTCGGCTCGCTGTTGCCGATCAAGAACCTGGATACGATCCGGGCGCTGGCCGAGCGGAAGATCACCGCGTTTTCCACCGACTGCATTCCGCGGACCACCCGCGCCCAGTCGATGGACACGCTCTCGTCCATGGCGAACATCGCCGGCTACAAGGCGGTGCTCATCGGGGCCAACGAGCTGTCCAAGTACTTCCCCATGTTCATGACGGCGGCGGGCACGATCTTCTCGGCCAAGGTGTTCATCATCGGCGCCGGCGTGGCCGGGCTGCAAGCCATCGCGACCGCCCGCCGCCTGGGCGCCACCGTCACCGCCACCGACACGCGGCGGGTGGTCGCCGAGCAGATTCAGAGCCTCGGCGGCAAGTTCGTCGGCGTGGAGAGTGAGGAAGACGCCCAGACGGCCAGCGGCTACGCGAAGGAGCTGTCGCAGGACTTCTACCGCAAGCAGTCGGAGCTGATCGCCCAGCAGTGCGCGGCCAGCGACGTCGTGATCACCACCGCGCTGATCGGCGGCGTCAAGGCCCCTAAGCTGATCACGGCCGAGATGGTCCGCAAGATGCAGCCGGGCTCGGTCATCGTCGATTTGGCGGCCGAGGCCGGCGGGAACTGCGAGTTGACGCAACCGGGCCGGACGGTGATGGAGAGCGGGGTCAAGGTGGTCGGGCCGCTGAACCTGCCGGCCGAGATGCCCCGCGACGCCAGCATCCTCTACTCGCGCAACCTGACGGTGTTCCTGCTGGAGTTCTGGAAGGACAACCAGTTCCACGTTGATCTCGAGGACGAGATCATCGCGGGAGCGCTGGTGACCCACCAAGGGGAGATTCGGCACGCGGCCGCCAAGGCGGCGCTGACTAGCGAGGGTCGAGCATGATTGAGATCTTCACGAACAACTTCGTCATTTTCGTGCTGGCCATGTTCGTGGGCTTCGAGGTGATTGCCAAGGTGCCGCCCATCCTGCACACGCCCCTGATGTCGGGCTCGAACGCGATCTCCGGGATCACGATCGTCGGTGCGGTCGTCATCGCCGGCCTGCACCGCGGTGCATGGAGCGAGATTCTCGGGTTCCTGGCGGTGACCTTCGCGATGATCAACGTGGTCGGCGGCTACCGGGTGACCGACCGCATGCTGGCCATGTTCCGCAAGAAGTAGGAGCCGACGCATGAATCCGGACCTGTTTCCGTTTCCGCTGCTCGGTCAGGTAAGCGCGACGCTGCCGGCCGTCGAAGAGGCGGCCCGCGGCACCTTGCAGACGCTGGGCATCAACCTGGCCTATCTGGTCTCCGCCGCCCTGTTCATCACGGGCTTGCGGAAAATGTCCCATCCGCGGACGGCGCGGGGCGGCAACCTGCTGTCCGCCCTGGGCATGCTCATCGCGATCGTCGTCACGCTCGGCTCGCACGAGATCGTGAGCTACTGGACGATCGGCGCCGGTCTGATCGTCGGCTCGACGATCGGTGCGACGCTCGCCATCCGCGTCCAGATGACGGCCATGCCCCAGATGGTCGGCATGTTGAACGGCTTCGGCGGGCTGGCCTCGGCCACGGTCGCCTTCGCGGAATTCCTGCGCGTGTACTTCGACACGCAGCGCGATCCGCGCATCGACACGCTGATCTCGATCGGCCTCAGCGCGCTGATCGGAACGGTGACGTTCACCGGCAGCGTGACCGCCTACGGCAAGCTCCAGGGCTGGAAGCTCAAGGGGACGCCGATCAGCAACCCCCTCATGCTCCCTCAGCATCACCTGCTCAGCGTCGTGCTGCTGCTGGTCTGCATCGGCCTCGGCACGGTGACGACCATGGACTACAGTCAGGGCTTGTGGGCCATCATCCTGCTCCTCGTCATCGCCTCCGTGCTGGGCGTCATGGCCGTGATCCCCATCGGCGGGGCGGATATGCCGGTCGTGATCTCGCTGTTGAACTCCTACTCGGGCCTGGCGGCCATGACCACCGGGTTCGCGTTGGACAACTACTGCCTGATCATCAGCGGCGCCCTGGTCGGGGCCTCCGGCATCATCCTGACGAAGATCATGTGCACCGCTATGAACCGCTCGCTGCTGAACGTCGTGGCCGGCGGATTCGGCCAGGAAATCACGGCCGCCGGCGCCACCACCGCCGCCGCCGGAAAGACCGTCCGCCAGATGGACGCCGAAGAGGCGGTCATGGTGCTCGAGTCCGCCCAGAAGGTCTTCATCGTTCCCGGGTATGGGATGGCCGTCGCGCAGGCCCAGCACACCGTCGCCGAGCTGGCGGAGCTTCTGGCCAAGAAGGGGGCCGATGTTCGCTTCGGCATTCACCCGGTGGCCGGCCGCATGCCGGGTCACATGAACGTGTTGCTGGCGGAAGCCAACGTCCCGTACGAGCGGCTCAGCGACCTGGAGCTCAATTCCGAGATGGAGCAGTGCGACGTGGCCATGATCATCGGGGCCAACGACGTCGTGAACCCGGCGGCCCGTCATGACCGCAGCAGCCCCATCTACGGCATGCCGATCTTCGACGTGGACAAGGCCCGCACGGTCATGGTCTCGAAGCGCAGCCTGAATCCGGGCTTCGCCGGCATCGAGAACGAGCTGTTCTACCTGCCCAACACCGTGATGCTCTTTGGCGATGCGAAGAAGATGATGAGCGCCATCGTCAGCGAGCTGAAGAGCCATTGAGCGGGTTCGCACAACACGTAGCGCTGGCTTCCCGAAGGCGGCTCGGCAGCATTCGGCGACGCACCGGGCGAATCAGAGCCCGGAGCGCGAGCGACGGGCCCAGCCGAACGCAGGACGCCGGGTAGTGGCCGACCTTCCGGTCGGCCGTCGGCCGAGCAGAAGCTCGGCCGCTACAGGAGAGCCGTGGTCGGCCGTCCGCGCAGGGGTAGGGACGGAGCCCGTCTGTTATCGGCACGTTGACAACGTCACGCGCTGTTGACCCGCCGCCGAGCGTGCGCCGGGCTTGCTTGCGGGGCCGATGGAGGTAAAATGATGTTCTTGCAGCAGAGGGCATCTGCTGCGGCCCGGAGTGTAGCTCAGCCTGGCTAGAGCGCTTGGTTCGGGACCAAGAGGTCGCAGGTTCAAATCCTGTCACTCCGACTTGTTTCACGTGTATGTCCTGCGCTCGGAAGTCACGGGCCGGCGGTACACCGGCTCGTGCGAAGACCTCCAGGAGCGCCTGTTCCGCCACAACCACGGCCAGTCCCCAGCCACCCTCCGCGTGCCCCCTCCCTGGAGCGGTTTCACACATGCCCGGGCGGCTGTCGCTGGCAGCTTGCGGCCAGTACCGGCTGTAGCACGGGCGGACGAGCCGCCCATGGCGCTCGACCGAAAGTGACACGGCTGTAACAACGAGGGGAGTATCCTTCGGTGCTCTACGGCTGGATGCAGTCGTCGGTGATCAGGGGCGCGGGGTCGCCGTAGGTGGGCGGGACGCCGGGCGCGGTAACGGGCTGGCCGGCGTCGATGCGGGCGGCGACGGCGAGATTCAGGTCGAGCAGTTGCGCTAGCAAGTCGGCGGCGGGGTCGAAGCCGTAGGCGTCGAGCACGGCGGCGTCGAGGGCGGCGTGCGCGTCTTTGAGGGGGTTCTTGCCGGGAAGTTCGAGGGTGCGGTAGAGGGCGCGGAGGCCGCCCGTGATCTTGGGCAGCGTTTCGGCGCGAAGCCGGCGGATTTCGCGGCCGGCTTTAGCGACGGCGTTGACCTGCTTCTTCCGCGGCGCCTGGGGCCAGGGGAAGGTATCAAACACCGACTCGGGCGTGTAACGGAATCGCTCAGTCAGCTTCGAGCACTTCGTGATGAACCACTGCCAGTGGGCAGAGGATTGCAGGATGCCGAAGCTGTAGTCGTCGTTGAAGGCGAATGTCTGAAGTGCGTTGTCCGGCAGTATTTCCACGGATACAAAGCAGAAGATCGGGCGCTTCGTCACGCGCGAGCAGCCAAGATACCGCTTGAGTTTCCGGAACGCTGCTCGCATGCCGACGCGCACGTTCCAGAACTGCCACCAGCGCTCGACGTGCTCCGCACGTGCTCTCTCCATGTCCGTGCCGACAGCGCGACGCGCGGTCTGCTCAACCTCGGGCAACACGTGCTTGCGGACCCAGTCCAACTGCTGCGCGTAGCGCTGGGCCTCGAGCATATTCAGTGCGTCAAAGTCGATCACGGCCCGCGAGGGCCTGCCGGTCGTCAGGACGTCTCGACCGACCAGGAACGGACGGGCCACACGGCGCGCGCGGGGATGTTGGGAGAGCCACTTCTTCCGCTGCTCGAGTGAGACAACAAACCCAGAGTAGCCGGCGACAACTCCCTGGAACGCGCGCTGCGGTTCCGTATTGCATCGCAGCACACGCGCGCCAGAAACATCCGCGGCGCAAGAGAGTGACGAATTGAGCTGCGCGCATTCGCGAAAGGCCAGATCGTAGGCCTTGTCCTTGCGCGCTGGGCGTTCGTCTAAGTCGTTGGCGTTTGCCTCGCGCGGTTCCGAGTCGAATTGTGGCGCGCTCGCCTTCGGCGGGACACGGTACCAGAGCCGTTTTTGCGCGGGGATCAGGACTGATTGCGGCGTGGAGATAACGGACGGCCGGGCAGTGTCGGGTGTCGGTTCTTGCCTTGTGCGTCGGCCACGGGGGGCCGACGCCACAGCGGGCGCGCGCGGTGGCGTTACCTCGGCCGGCGAGGCGCCGGCCGCTACCCCGCGGTCGGTCGGCGCGGTGTGCTTCACCCAGTTGACGATTGAGACGTGGACGTTGGCTTCGCCGGACCAGGGCTGGTTGTCCACCGCTTCCACGATCGTGCCGCCGGGGACGCCGGTCTCCGGGTCGCCGCGGACAATGTAGTCGAGGCCGCCGACGCGGGACTGGTTGTTGCGGATGTTCTGGGTGCCGACGAGGCCTGCGCGGCCGGCCACCGGGTCGTCAGGCGTGCAGACGGGCAAGTGATCGTGGGCCTTACGCAGCCAATAGACGCAATAGTCCGCCATGCCGGGGACCGCCGGATACACCTTGCGGACGGCGTTCACGTAGTCAGCACCGCGCTGGGGCTTCAGCAATTTCGCGCCGCCGAAGGGTGGATTGCCGATGATGACGTCGGCCTTTGGCCACGCGGTGGGGACGGGGCGGCCGGACGACCACGGGTCGTTGTCGAAATCGGCGAACAACGTGACGTGCACCACGCTGCCGTTGGCGCGCTGCGGCTCGATCAGGGCGTCGCCGGCGATGAAGTTGTGATCGAGGTTATCGAGGGGGAGCGGGGATTCCTCGATGCCGAGTTCGTCGATGGCCAGCTTGCGGGCAATCATCATCGTGACCTTGGCGATTTCGACCGCAAACTCGTTGATGTCGATGCCGTAAAACTGCCGGGCGGTGACGAAGCCGATCTGACGCTGGCCCTTGGCCCCTTTCTGTAGCTCCGTGAACCGCTCGAAGAGCCGGGCTTCGAGGCGCTTCAGCTCGCGGTAGGCCAAGTAGAGGAAGTTGCCGGCGCCGCAGGCGGGGTCGAGCACCGTGTAGCGCTGCATCCGGTCGCGCAGGTACTCGAGTTGCCGGAGTGTCGTCGCGTTCTCGATCAGCTCGGTCCACGGCCGGACGATGGTCGGCCCGACGATCTTCATGATGTCGGTGGGGTGGGTGAAGTGGCAGCCGAAGGCGCGGCGCTCCTCCGAGCCCAGCGAATGCTCGAAGATGGTGCCGAAGATTTCGGGGCGCACCTTGGACCAGTCGTAGTCGGCGGCGGTCTTGAGCTGGCTCAACTCCTCCGTGCGGAGTTCCAGACGGGCGGCGCGGGAGAAGAGCCCTCCGTTGAAGTAATCGACGCCCTTGAAGCGCCCGCCGGTGACCCCGCCGGGGGTGTTCATGGCCTCGAACAGGCCGCCCAGCAGGTCGTACGAATCCTCCGGCTTCTTGCAGTCGGCGAGCAGGCGGGCGACCAGGGAGCGCGGCAGGAGGCCGATGTCTTCCGCGAAGAGCGCGACCAGCAGTTGCAGAATGAACCGCTGCGCCTCCGTACGGTCCACGTGCCTGACCATGAGCAGGTTGAAGCAGGCGGCCAGCCGGTCGGCGGCCTGACGGGTCACCTTCTCATGGTGGTTGCCAAAGCGGGGCGGCTCGTGTGTGGGGAACAGAAACGTCAGCGGGTCGTAACGCGTCGGCAGATCGGCCAAGGCGACCTGGTCGACCGGCACGTCCATCTGGGTCTCAAAGTCGTAGACCCAGAACTCGTCAAAGTTGCAGAGAATGACGTAGCGCGGCCGGTTTGGGACCAGATGGGTCCAGTAGTCGAAGGCCTGCCGGTAGTGCCGCGCGAGGTTCTCCCCACGCCTCTTCATCTCGATCAGGACGTAGGGTTTCCAGACGAGGTCAGCGAAGGCGGTGCCCTTGCGGTCACGGCTGCGCACGCGCATTTCGAGCGTGGCGCCCGCCTCCTTGATCCCGCCGTGGCCGAAGGCCTGGAGCAGCCGGTCGAGGAAGATCTGGGCCTCGCCCTTCTCATCGCCGTTGATGTGGGTGCTCGCCCACTCGACGAACGCACGGAGTTGCTGTTGTCGCTGCTCTTGCATCGGCGCGCGCCCCAGTTCAACGCCGCGGATGATACCCCGGCACCCCAACGTGCCGGAAGTCGAAACGCCGAGCTGCCAAGGAAGCCGAGCGCGGATCGCTACGGTCGCCGCAGGCGGAGCCAGGTCGGCCGCAGGCGGTCGCGGAGCCACTCGGTCGTGCGCAGCGCCATCCCGCGGGTTTGGTGACGATAGACGTGGCGCGCGACGTCCTCGGCCGACGCGGACGGCCGGCGGCGTGCCGCGAGCCAGCTTCCGAGCAGCCAGAGCCAGGTCCACAGGCCGGCGCGGCGGGACGTCGGTGGTTTCGGAGCCCCTAACGAGACCGACCGCCGAGCCGCAGCATTCATGCCGCGCGGGCAGTCCGCGCGGGCTGAAGCCCGTGGCTCCAGGGTTGTGTCAAACGCTCTTTGACCCGCCGTTAGAACCCGTCCCCCTGCTGGGCGGCGGACAGGGAGCGGGTTCAGCGCAAATGATTCAGACCCTCCCCCTTCCCCCTCCCTAAGAGGGAGGGGGGCGTTGTCGGGCGCTCCTAGCGCTGGACGGCGCGGCGGACGCTGCTGAGGACTTCGTCCGCGGAGCGGGATGGAATCGCCGGGGTGCTCCACAGTTGTTCCCGTTTCAGGATCGTTTTCTCGGTCGCGTAGTAGTTCGAGACGTGGCTGGCGCCGCCTTCGGCCAAGTCTCCGCCGCCGTACCGGGCTGCGTCCAGCCAGTGGGCGATCTCGTCTTCGTATTCGGCGGGGTAGATCAGGGCCGTCACATAGCGGCCTCTCTGGGCCCGTGGGCCGCGGTCGGCGAGGTGGACGAACGCGCGGCAAGGCGCCCCCTGTTGCCGGCCGATGCGGACCAGTTCGGCGAAATCGGCTTCGGCCGCCGCCAACTCGTCGCGGTTGAAGAACATGCCGCTCTCGATCTGAAAGCGCTCGGGTGCGACGCCGCGCAGCTCCATGCGGCCGTCCGGCGTCGCGCGGACGATCTTGTAGACCTTGCCGCTCCGGTACGCCTCGGATTCGAGGAGCACGGCGATCTCGTCGGCGGTATACCCGACTGCCGTCCACTCACCGAAGTCGAAGACGTACAAGCCGCGGTAGAGGTTGGGTTGGGTCAGGTCTGGGAGCTTCACGCCGCAACGACTCCAGGATCCAGTGGTACGGCGGCACGCCAAAGCGCTGCCGCATCGCGCGCATTATACGATGGGGCCGGGCCGGGCGTGGCGGTCTTCTATCCGAAATCGGCGAGCCAAAATCCGAACGAGAAAAGGGGGGGGCGAGTCGAGCGTGGGCGTGGGCGGGACTCGACTCGCCCTTCATCAGGGAACGGAGGCTTATGGGCAGGGCCCGCAGCGGTCTCAACCCTCCGCGCCGCATGTGTGTGGGAGGGACAAGGCACGCCGTCCCATGGCACACTACGAGCCCCGAGCCATCATGGCAGCGTTGCTCGGTCGGACGGCCGGTCTAGCCGTGGCGCGACTCGTTTCCGCCTCGCCGACGCCCGCAACGCTCGAAAGACTGTCCTATCGCTCCTCCTCGGGCCGCTGAGCACTGACGGATGGCCCGCACGCGGCGGCGTCCGGGCGGGCCACGGTTACGTCTACCAACCCCCAGGCCACGAGTTCGCTCCGCACGAGTTCCGCAAGGAAGGAACGCGCGACCGTCCGGTAGTCGAGGGCAAAGACCTGGGCCTCGATACGGCCGGCCACGAACCGCGACACGGCCCGCCGCAGGCCATAGCGGCCCTGAAGCGTGGTGACCAGCTCGCTCTTGGACCAGGGCACGCTCCGCGCGGCAGCGCAGGCGCTTTCCACCACGCGGATTCGCCGGCGCCGCGCGGCCCGCAGCCGGCGGTGGCCGACGAGAACGTCGGCGACATCCATCAACCCGGTTTGCTGCAACACGGAGCAGGCGCAGCGATGAATGTAGTCGGCGGTCGGGGGCTGCGGGCCGGACCACTCCTGCAAGTGCATGGCGACGGCCCGGGCCAGCGGAGCGGCGAGGCCGGCGTCGTAGGCCAGGTTGCGCATCGCCGCCGTCAGGCAGTTCGTCAGCTTGGCCAGGCTGAACCGCTCCAGCGTCCCGTCCTGCTTCGTGACGACTATTTGTTTCGTGCTCTTCACGAGTCTGATTTCCCCTCGAAGAGGTTTTGCTGCCCGGGGATGTCGTGCGCCGACCGCTCGATCACGTCCTGAGCCTCTTCGATGAAGTCGCCAACGTCCTCAAACTGGCGATAAACGCTGGCGAACCGCACATACGCCACCTTGTCCACTCGCCGCAGCACTTCCGCGATCTTCTCGCCGATCGTCTGGCTGGAGACCTCCTTCTCGAAATGCGAGACGAGGAACTCCTCGACCTCGTCGACGACCTGCTCGATGCGCTCGAAGGGGATCGGCCGCTTGTACGCGGCCCGCTGGATGCCGAGGAGCATGTTGTCGCGGTTGTAGGGGACGCGCGAGCCGTCGCGTTTGATGACGGAGAGCTTGACGCCCTCCTCGATCCGCTCGTACGTCGTGAACCGCCGCTGACATCTCAGGCACCTGCGCCGCCGACGAATACACCGGCCGTTGTCGGTGGAACGCGAGTCGATGACCTTGTCGTCGTCTTCCTTGCAGAACGGGCACCGCATGGGAAGCTGGTTCCGATCTGACTGCGTTCCCGGTCGGCTGCCGGGGGAGCCGGTCGCCGACGCCGCCGACCAACCACTCTCACGTGCCGGTGGTGCACCACCACCATATGTTGTAACACAAGGCAGTGTAAACCACAATAGCAAGCGCGTCAAATTATTTCGGTGGCCGGCGCAGAACTTTCTTCCGCGCCCGGCTATAAACTCGCCGCCCATGGCCCTGCCGCTGGCTGAGTTCGTCCACGGGGGACTGCGCCTCCTCGGTTCGTCGCTGGCGGGCGAGGAGACCTTCGTCATTGCGCCCGAACTGAACCTGGCGTTCGACATCGGCCGGTCGCCGCGGGAGATCGTGGCGATCGACCACGTTTTTCTGACGCATGGGCACACCGATCACGCCGCTGGGATCGTCTACTATTTCGCGCAGCGGATGTTCGTCGATAACCCGCCGGGCCACCTGTACGTGCCGGAGTACCTCGTGGAACCCGTGCAGCGGCTGCTGCGGGTGTGGGCGGACATTGACGGCAATGAACCGCCCGCCAACGTCCACGCCGTCGAACCGGGCGTCGATGTGCCGCTCCGCCGGGACCTGATCGTCCGGCCGTTTGAGGTCAACCATCCGTGTCGGCGGCAGGACCGCAGGGCGGTGCCGACGCTCGGGTTTGCCGCCATCGAGGTCCGTCACAAGCTCATCGCGGAGTACCAGGACCTGACTGGGCCGCAGCTTGTGGAGTTGAAACGGCAGGGCGTGGCCATCACCCGGCGGGTCGAGATGCCGCTGGTGGCGTATTGCGGGGATACGGCGGTCGGCAGTTTCCTGGAGCTCGATTGCGTTCGCGACGCGAAGGTGCTGCTGTTGGAGTGCACGTTCGTCGAGCCCGAGCACCTGGATCGGGCGCGGGCTGGCAATCACTTGCACGTGCGGGACTTGCCGGCGGTGCTGCCGCTGTTGCGCAATGAGCGGATTCTGCTCACGCACCTGACGCGGCGGACGGCGCTCGCGGACGCCCGGAAGATGCTCAAACAGGAGCTGGGCAGCGCTTGGGATGAACGCGTGTCGTTCTTCATGGAGCATCGGCCGCGGTCGCGGCGGCGGGCAAGCGGCGGGGACGACGCCTCGGCGGGTACGTAGTCTTCGATTGGGCGTCGCTCGAACGGCGGAGGGCTATCGCCTCTCCAGCCAGAACGAGCATCCTCCGGGCGCGGGCAGTTGCAGCTCGCGCCAGAAGGGCTCCGTGATGGCGCGCAGTTCGGGGTCTTGCAGGCAGAACGTGCTCGGCAACAGGGGGGCGAGCGTGCCGCCGCCCGCCAACAGGTACACGGCCAGCAAGTACTGCTCGGAGTAGTGGCGGCGGGCGTAACTGGGCGGGTAGTCGTAGGGCAGGGTGATGTCGTGGACGTGTACGAGCACGCCGGGGCCCAGGCGCGGCAACACTTCCAGGAAGAACACGGTTACGTCAGAGTTCATGAAACAACGGTGCGAGCCGTCGAAGAACACGATGTCGCCGGGCTCAAGCTCATTAAATCGGCCCAAGTCGAAGTTCTCCAGCGGCTGCCGAACAACGGTGTCGGCCAGGGCGTCGATTCTGGCGCGGGGATGGGGGTCGATGGACGTGATGGCGGTACGGAGCCCGCGGTCGCGAATGGCCTGGCGCGCGAACCTGGTCGAATGTCCGGAGCCGATCTCCATGTAGCGCTTGGGGTTTGTACACGCCAGAAACCCATACAGAGCTACCGCGTCCAGCCCCGTGAGGTAGCCGTTCCGCCAGGCCGGCGTGTCGCTCTTGCGCGACGCGTGCAGCGGGATGCGGCGGAGGTCGGCGCGCAATTCCAGGAAGCGGTGCAGCCACGCGGTGTACACCGCCCGGCCCTGAGCGATGATGGCGTTCAGCTCCGGGTGCGGCGGCTGACCGTGCCCCCAACGCGGACGCGGGTGTATCGGGAACTCGAGGAGGAGCACTTGGCGCGTGCGCAAGATGCGAAGCAGCTCGCGCAACGCCGGGCTGCGCTGGATGAAATCCTTGATGGCCCGAGAGAGCATCAACGGTCCTGCCTCAGCGAGCCCGCGATGATACGCACGTCGGCGGCCGGCGGCCAGCTTTCGGTAATCCTCCACCGTGATAGAGTGGGGGTGATGGATGGTTTGTTGTCCTTGCCCACGGTGCCGGCCCAGCCCCGAGCACGCCGTCTGCCGCCCTGGCTGATCGAAGACCTGCCCGAGAACCTCCAGTCGGTCGTCACCGAGCATACGATCCACCGGGACTACTGCCCGAAATGCAAGAAGCACGTCGAGCCGGTCGTGCCCGACGCCTTGCCCAACGCCACCTTCGGCCATCGACTCATCAGCTTCACGAGCTGGTGCCACTACGGCCTGGGCGTCACGCTCGACCAGCTCATCGACATCTTGCAATTCCGCCTGCGAATGAAGCTCTCGGCCGGCGGTGATCCTGCGGAAGAACAGCCAGTCGAATCGGTCGGACCGCGGGGCGCTGACGCAGGCGGTGCTGATGAGCATCTACCGCACGCTGCATCTCCGCGGCCACGACCCGCTGCGGACCCTCGCGGAGGCCCCTCCAAACCTACCTGCAA
>JALHJL010000061.1 GCA_022839625.1 Phycisphaerales bacterium | reverse complement strand
ATCGGCAGCTCCTGTTCTCTTGATGTCCTTGCAGAACAACAAGATAGAACGGGACTGCCGTTGGCTCATCTACGCCCCGGAATTCGGAGATGAACCAATCGTGGTTGCTCGCTGGCGCAGCCGAACAGAGCGAGACAAACGCCACACGATACAATAGATACCATGCTGTTCTTCATGGTCGCGCCTTTATGTCGGTGCTTCCGGCAGATGTCACACATGTACGCGCAATACGTGCAGTGCCCGGCAGACCGTTGCGGCGTAGGTAGACGTCGTGAGGGCGCGTTCGAATCTCGACCTCGCTCGGTCCGCTGTCCGCCAGCTCGCCCGCTTCGCTGGCTCGCATATCGCGAACCACCTGCTCCCCACCGATCTGTCGGATTCGATTGGCACGTCGCAGTGTCATGCCGCGTCTCCTTTCGCGGTACCTTCGGGACACAATGTCCGTGGCTGCCATGCTCTCGATGTCCGCTACCGGGCTGTGCCGATCGATGCGAACGAAGCGGAAGGACTACGGGCCGGTAACGGTTGCTCGTCCGCGTGTGTCTGGGGTTGCAGGGCCTTGACCTGGAAGAACTCCGTCGCCGCATCCGTGGCCGCCGATGCGACGAGATACTCCGTCGCCCGCAGCGCGAATTTGTACGGCTTGCCATCCAGTGTGGTGCTGAGCTCGATGTACGCCACGTAACCGGGGACGCCGCTGGCGGTGTAGATGTCGGCCCGAATGTCGTCGCCCCAGAAGTCGAACTTGCCGGGAACAGCGACGCGCCGGATATCGCACCAGGTCGTCTTTCCCTGGACAGGCCACCCAGCTTGCCCGAGCACGAGGACGTGGGCGGCCGCGTGCGTCAGCGGGTGGTCCTGCGGATCGATGTCTGCCATGAGGATCGAGCGCTGGCGGAACGGAAGCTCAGAGGGTCGCTGATTATCGATCATCAGTTCGCGCTCGATAACAGCGCTGTCGGCCGTCCTGGACACAAGCGTCGTCTTGACATTGCAGATATCTATACGACCGTCATGCTTGCACGTCCCTTCCAGAACCGCCCACGAGCCGGGTGCAAACGACGCCCAGGCTTGATAATCCGGATTGCGGACCTTGCCCAGCGGAGGGCAAACGCCCGGCTCGCCCGTGGGCACAGCGAAGACCAAGGGCGCTACGAAGGCGCGGATAAAGAGCTCGTTGACCGAGTCCAGGTGCTCGCCGCGGTGCCCGAAACTGCTAAAAGACGGGTTCCAGCGCACCTCGGTCACTTTGGCATACTGCCGCTCGGTTTCCGGTGAAGCGCTGGCCGGCAGGGTCGCGCCGCATACTCCAATCACGTTGTTGGTGTCGGCGTCGCGGTCCGCGGGCCCGGTGATCGGCAAAAGGACGCTGAGGATGGCATCGCGATCCGAGGTGAAGATGTACACGTGCTGACGGACCCGGGCCAGCGCTTTCGTGAGGTCGTAGTCCGTACTCAACGAGCCAGAGAGCAGAACGACGTTCTCAACGATCGGCCGCTCGGGCAGTGCTTCCAGCGTGAACACCGCCACGACCGCCCCAGCGGAATGACCAATCAGGGTGATCGGCGTGTTCGGGTTTTCCCGTTCGAAGGCGACAATTGTGCGGGCTAACTCGTTCGCCTTGGCTCGCTTGTATTCGTTGCTGGCGACCTGGTCCAGCGCGACCCCCAGGCCGGTCTCCCAGGAGAACATCTCGCCCCAGCCGGGATAGCCAGCGTTGTGGAGCCCCTCACGAACCCCGGCCGACCAGTTTGTCAGCACGCTGCCTCCGCCAGCGCCATCCAGGTAGTAGACGTAGCCGCGCTCGCACCGGGCCTGGACGTCGGCCGGCACCGTAGCACAGCCAGCGAGAATTGTTGTCGCGCTGAGTGCACAGACAACGCCAAGACGGCCGAGCCACACTCGCGTGGTGAATGTTCGTGGTGGTTTATCGCAGAGTTTCACGGGGCACCTCTTCGACGCCAGTTTTCGCCACGTAAACAGATCGCGGACCTCAGTTTCATGTTCACGAGGCCAGGCACAGCGGCGCTAAGCCCGACTCCGGTTCGTTCGCACGGCGCAGCGGCCGGGACCATCCGGCAAGCCTGATTTTCAAGTTCGAACGAACGTGCGCCTGGAGCAGGTGACCAGTCCGGGTCGAGCCATCACGCAGCCGCAGAACAGCGTGCGCGTGCAAGAGCGCTTGTCCGTCAGCCAGCCCGAGGCCGGCGATGAGCGACAGTTCTGCCGGCTCGCGCACATGCACCTGTGTGTACTCGTGCGTCGCTGGATCCCAGCAGGCGATCCGCGCGTTCCTGACGGCGCCGCTCGCCTTCAGAGAGCCGCTCACCAGTCGCTCGTCGCGCGCGAATTCAAGCAGGGCCGAGAGGATCTCCTGGCCTTGCCTAAGCGACAGTAAATGGGTCGCGACGTCTTCCTGCCGGCTCACGTCAGCGAACGGCACTGCTCCCCACCCGGCGTGGCCCCAGCGCCGCCGCGGCCCCCCGCTTCGGTTGGTCGATGCCTGCGCGGGAGTCGCGTTCGCCGCACGCTGACGACCAGCAGCCAGAGGGCCGCGCCGCGTGGACCTGTCGTACTTGAGATCGTGCATCGTACACTCCTTGGGGCGGTCAGCATTCATCCGCGAATCGCTGAGGCAACCGCCGTGCCTCAGCGAACGTTCGACTCGGGAATGAGGAGATGAGGGCGGGAAGGCCTTGTGCGAGCGGATGCATCGCCGGTTCTGACCCAGCCCGGGAAAGTAATTGACCCGAGTGGCTGAAAGGCTGTCCAAACGTGTGACGAGTCCACACGAGGGCTCCACGGTGAGCCCGGTTTCGATACGCGACCCGGAGCTACGAACGTGTATCCGCGGGCGCGGGCACCGCCGTTGGATGCGTGGCACGGCCGCCTGCTCAGCGACAGGCCCCGCCGGCTGGAGATTTCTCATGACCGCCTCGTGAATGAATCGGCGCGCCGTTATCCGCGCGGTGGCACGGAAGATGCTCCTTGTCCTCCAGCCGACGCCGAGACCGGTGGTCGGCACCGAAGCTGAGGCGAAGATCACCTGAGACCGGACCACGAGTGATGTGCGGCGAGCTGAAACGAAGGACCTGCCCATGACTCCGCGAATGATGACATCAACCGCCGTCGAATATGCGGGGGAGCGCGACTGGGAGTGCGATCGTGCGGTCGCCGAGATGCGCGCGGCGATCGGGGCGGCGCTGTTCGAAGACCCGCGTGAACTCGATATTCGCTTCCTGTGGACGCGGGGGCGGACGAGCTGCTTCCGCGTGAACTGGTGGACCACACACTGCCAGGAACCGCGCATCCGGCGTTCCGCATTCATCCGCGTGGAGCGCGAGCCGCGCGGCTACCGCGTCCTGAAGCAGGGTCCCCTGGCGGCCTGAAACTCCTCCTCTCCCTCTCCTCCCTCCGCGCCAGCCGGACGGTCTGCCCGACCGTCCGGCTCTTGCGTACAGATGGATCGCTGGGCAGCGCCACCGACTTCAGCGCTCACCCGGCTGTGAAGACTGCAACGCGGTGATGATCGCTCCGTCCGGCGACAATGCGGAAGGCCAGATCGTATCGGCGCAGGCGCGTAAAGCAGAGTGACGCCCGCACGACGCTCGCAGAGGCAATGGTCGCGACATTGCCTGATTGGCTGGAAATCTGCCAGGAAATCAGACGCTTTACGTGCTTTTTTGGCTTTCATGTGGAACTGCGATAAGCCGACGTGGCGCTCGAGAGCCAAGTTCAGCGTAACGGTAGTTATGATAGAGACTTATGATTCGTTCGGCCGGATCGGCCACGCGTGGCCGACGGTCCCCGCCCGTTAAGGTCCGTTGCGGGCCGGCGAGTGTGGGCCGATAGTTGTACGGCTGGGCGTGGTCTCGGCGGGCCGCCGGGATTAGCGCGGTGGCCTGGCATTCGAGTTGCTTCACCGCTTCTGGATTGTCGCGCGCTCCAGCAGAAGTCTGAACCGAAGGCACCGATGATGGATCTTATCGCAAAAACCAGATTCCCGCCGACAGTCTCTATTCCCGCTAAGATCACGGCTATCTATCTTGCAGTCGGGATCCTCTGGATATTGTTCTCTGACGCCGTACTCGGGTGGGTCGTCCGGGACCCAGCAGTAATCACCGGGCTGTCGATCGCCAAGGGGTGCGTCTACGTTTTCCTGACGGCCTTGATGCTCTATTTGCTGGTCAGGCGCGGAACCGCACAACTGAAGCAGGCCGAACGGGCCGACGTGTTCCGCTTGGCAAACGAGCGGATGGAACTGGCGCTGCGCGGCTCGAACGTCATGATCTGGGACGTCGAGCTGCCAGACGACGACTTCAACCATGCCCAGGCGCGCTATGTGTACGGCGGGGAGCCGTTCGGTTACGAGCCCTTCCCGGGTCCCGGGATCGACTCGATCGAACAAATGGTACACCCGGACGACCGCGCTGCAATGCGGGAAGCGGCGCGCGCGTACCTGGCTGGCGAAACCGCCGAGTACAAGCGGGAAGTCCGCCACGTCAGGTCCAAAGATGGCGGCATCCGTACACTCCTCGCGCGCGGTATCGCGGAGCGCGACGCTACGGGCAAACCCATCCGCTTTGCGGGCACCGCCGTTGACATCACCGACCTCAAGCGGGTCGAGCACGCGCTGCAAGAAAGGACGAAGGAGTTGGCCTGCCTGTACGCCGTGAGTCGCGATATTCAAGCCGACTTGTCCGTCGCGGAGCTCTGTCAGCGCGCTATCGAGCATCTTGTGCCGGCCATGCAGTTTCCAGAGATCACTGTACCGGTGATTGAACTGAACGGCGAACGGTTTGCCTTGGACACCTACACCCCCGGGCTGACGTTCAGCCTCCAAGCGGAGATCGAAGCGGAGGGCCGGATATTCGGGCACTTGAGGGTGTACCATACCGAGGACAAGCCGTTCCTGATTCCCGAGGAGCAGAACCTGGTCAACGCGATCGCGGAGGCCCTCGGTGTGTGCCTGGAGCGCAAGCGGGCCGAGGAAGCACTCCGGGCCAGCGAGCGGCGGTTCCGCGTTTTCGTGGACCACGCGGTCGACGCGTTCTTCCTGCACGATGAAGAATCCCGCATCGTCGACGTGAACCGGCGGGCGTGCGAGAGCCTGGGGTACACCCGCGAGGAACTGATCGAGATGAACTCGGCCGACTTTGACCCCGATCTTACGCCGGCCCGAATTGAGGAGCTCAAGCGCGAGGTCCTCGCGGGAAAGGCGGTCGCGTTTGAGTCCCGACATCGGCGCAAGGACGGCACAGTTTTTCCGGTCGAGGTCCGGGGCCAGGCTTTCGAGGAGGGCGGCCGGCACTTTGTCGTGAACCTGGCGCGCGATATTACCGAGCGCAAGAACGCCGAGAAGGCGCTGCGGCAGGCCAAGGAAGCGGCGGAGGCCGCTAATCGGGCGAAGGACGAGTTCCTGGCCAACATCAGCCACGAGATTCGCACGCCGATGAACGCGATCGTCGGCATGACCGAGCTGGTGCTCGAAACGGAGTTGACCGAGGACCAGCGGCAGTGTCTGGCCACCGTCACCTCGGCGGCCGACAACCTGCTCGGCATGCTGAACGACCTCCTCGACTTCTCGAAGATCGAGGCCGGTAAGCTGGAGCTGGCACCCACCGATTTCTCGCTGCGTACGATTGTCGGCGATACGTTGCGTGTGCTTGCCGCGCGGGCCCGCAAGAAAGGACTGGAGCTGGTCAGTCGCCTTGAACCCGACGTGCCGGACGCCCTGATCGGCGATGACAGCCGGCTGCGGCAGATTCTGCTCAATGTGGTCGGCAACGCCGTCAAGTTCACTGAGCGTGGCAGTGTCCGGGTCGAGGTGGAAGCCGTGCCGGATGATGGGCCCGTCATGCGTGGCACATCACGGGTCATGCTGCGCTTTCGCGTGCGGGACACGGGCATCGGCATCCCGAAGGACGAACAGCAGCGGATCTTCCGGGCCTTCGAGCAGGAGGACAGCTCGACGACCCGCAAGTACGGCGGCACAGGTCTGGGCCTGACGATCGCCTCGCGCTTGGTCGAGCTGATGGGCGGCACCATATCCGTAGAGAGCGAACCGGGCCGTGGCAGTTCATTCACCTTCACGGCGCAATTCGACCGCCAGGCGGTGCAGCCGGAGTCTGCGCCGGCTGGCCAAGCAGAGCCGGTCGCGACGGCGCCGAGCGCCGGACTCCGCATCCTGGTGGCCGAAGACAACGAATTCAACGCACAACTGATGCTGCAGGTGCTTGGCCGCCTCGGCCACCGTGTCCGAGTCGCGAAGGACGGACGGGAAGCACTGACCCGCGCAGAGTCCGGGGACTATGACGTGATGCTCCTGGACATCCACATGCCGGAGATGGACGGCTTCCAGGTGATCCGGACCATCCGCGCGCGCGAGGCCGGCGCCAACAAGCACTTGCCGGTCATCGCGTTGACGGCCAGCGCCCGCAGCCAGGATCGGGACCGTTGCCTGGCAGAAGGGATGGACGACTTTCTCGCCAAGCCGATCAAGGCGGCGCAGCTCAAGGTGGCGATCGAACGAGCCGTAGCGCGCACGGTCAGCTCGGCGAGGGCGGCAGCACCCACGACGACCAAGGACTCCTCCGCCGAAACTCGTCCCTTTCCGACAGACCTGATTGACAGCGCGGTATTACTGGGCGCATGCGGCGGGGATCAATTGGTCCTGCTGAAACTCTGCCGGGCGTTGCAGGACCACCTGCCACAGCAACTCTCGGCGTTGCGGATGGCCCTCAACGCTGGCGACGGCCCGCGGCTGCGCGACGCTGCGCACAAGCTGTGCGGGATGGTCGCGGCCTTTTCCACGACCGCCGCAAGTGTGGCTTCAGCTATCGAAGACCACGCCAACGATAGTCAGCTTGATGCCGCGCGCCCGCTGGTCGACAAACTGGCAGAAGTCTCGCAGCAGCTCGTCGATCAGGCGGTGGGACTGTCGATCGAGTCGCTGCGCACGCCTTCTTGAGCATTTGGCGCGAGGCTCACGTCTCGTCCTTCTCTTCGGATTCCACCGACTGCGTGATGTGCAGCCCCAGCTCGCGCAGCTTGAGACGCAGCGTCTGGCGCGCGATGCCCAGCAGGCGCGCCGCCTGGTGCTGATTGCCGTTCGTCGCGTTCAGTGCCAGGGGCAGAAGCAGCCGGTCTACCTCGCGATGCGTTACGTCGTACAGGTCCTCGGTCTTGGAGCCGAGTCGGGCGCGTATAAACTGCTCCAGATCCGGTTGAGCCAGGTTCGGTTGCGCATTCGGCGCCCCCGCCGCGGCAGCCGGCGTTTCGCGGCGCAGCTCGGGCAGGAACGTGGGCAACAACACGGGACCGCTGGCCGCGAGCAAGGCCTGCTTAAGAACACTCTGCAGTTCGCGAATGTTCCCGGGCCAATCATGCGCCCATAGGCGTTCCAGCGCCTCCGGTGACAGCTCGCGCACCTCGCGACCCAGCTCGCGGCTGTATAACCGCAGGTGATGCTGTGCCAGCAACAGCAGGTCATCGCCGCGCTCGCGCAGCGGCGGCAGATGGATCGTGAAGACCGCCAGGCGATAGTACAAATCGGATCGGAACTCTCCCTGTGCCGACGACGCCTTAAGGTCACGATGCGTGGCCGCGATCAGGCGCACATCGGTCCGCACAGTTTCATTGCCACCCAGCCGCTCAAACGTCTGATCCTGGAGGAGGCGCAGGATCTTGGCCTGCAGGGCGAGGGGCATGTCGCCGATTTCGTCGAGAAAGATCGTCCCGCCGTGGCACTGCTCGAACTTGCCGACCCGCCGACGGTCGGCGCCCGTGAAGGCGCCCTTCTCGTGTCCGAAAAGCTCGCTTTCCAGGAGGCTCTCCGGAATCGCCGCGCAGTTGAGCGCCAGGAAGGGCGCGTTGGCCCGTTTGCCGTGCTGGTAAATCGCCCGCGCCACCAGCTCCTTGCCGGTCCCGCTTTCGCCGGTTATCAGCACGGGGACGTCCTGCCCCGCCACACGGCCGATCGCCTTGTAAACCTCACGCATGGCGGGGCAGCTTCCCACGATGGCGCCTTCAAAGTCCGCGTCAGCAACCTCGTCGGCAACGACCGCGGGGGCGCGCATGCGCTGCACGACTTCCAGCGCATCGTTCACGACGCGCCGCAATTGCTGTAAGTCCAGCGGCTTGAACAGGTAGTCGTAGGCGCCGCGCTTCATCGCCTCGATCGCGGTGTCGGCGCTCTTGGCCATCGTGACGAAGATCACCGGGATACGGGCGTCGACTTGGCGAATCTGCTCGTAGGTCTCAAGGCCCGACTGATCCGGGAGGTGCAGATCGAGCAGGATCACGTCCGGCGGGTCGGAACGGGTGCGGGCCAAACCCGCCGAACCGGTCTCGGCCGTCTCCACCCGAAACGCAGGCGCGCGGAAGGCCTGTCGTACTTGTTCATGGATAACGACCGTATCATCGTCGATCAGCAGAACGTGCGCCATGGTCTGCTCCGTTCCGCGGGATTTCTGACCCGGCAAACGCATTCTCAGCCTGCTGACAGACCCTGTCCAGCAGGCTCTCCACCCCCTGCGCAGGCAGCTTTTTCGCCAAGCGGGCAAGCTGACGACCCGGCAACGCTTCAGAGCCATGCTCCAACCAGCCATCCGCCTGTCGCGGGTTGCTCCAAATCCGGATGTCGAAGGCGCGCGAAAACCGTGGCATGCCCGTTGCTACTCCGTGCTCTTGGAGCTGGACCGTTGTTGTTCCTGGCTATTCGCGGCTGGACGCATCGGGAACTGTCGTTGCACGTCCACGGCGCGCAAGGGAAAACCGAATGACGCCCGAGCGGCACGCGCGCATCAAGGAGCTGTTCCTGGTCGCGTGTCGCCTGCCGCTGGGGGAACAGGCGACGTACATCGCCACGGCTTGCCACGAAGACACAGAATTGCGCACTGCTGTGGAGGAACTGCTGGCGCAGCACCGGGAGGACACCACGCGGGGGGAAGTCGCACCGGGCGTGTTTTCAGCTCGCCGCGCGGCGGAGCGCGCTTGTGCGGGACCGGTGGGGCTGCGGACGGAGGAGGCCGGGCGCCGGCTGGGGCCTGGGACGCTGTTCGCGGCGCGGTTTCGGATCGTCGCGCTGCTGGGCGAAGGCGGGATGGGGGAGGTCTATCGAGCCGATGACCTGAAGCTCGGTCAGCCGGTGGCCCTCAAGTTTCTGCCGGCGTGGATGGCGTTTGATCCGGCTTGGCTGGCGCGCTTCTACCAGGAGGTGCGCGTGGCGCGGGAGGTAACCAGCCCGTTTGTCTGTCGCGTGTACGACATTTTCGAAACATCCGGCGTGCATTTCATTTCGATGGAATACGTCGATGGTGAGGACCTTCGTAACCTACTCTCGCGCCTCGGGCGCCTGCCGCAGGAGCGGGCCGCGCAGATTGGCCGGCAGATTTGCGCCGGACTCGCGGCGGCCCACGCCCGGGGCGTGCTCCATCGCGACCTCAAGCCTGCGAAAATCATGCCCGACGGCCGCGGGCAACTGCGGATCACGGATTTCGGGCTTGCGGCACGGCGCGAGAACATTCCCAACGCCGAAGTGCAGGCCGGCACCCCCGCGTACATGGCTCCGGAGCAACTTGAGGGCCGGGACGTCAGCGTCCGCAGCGACGTCTACGCGCTTGGGCTGGTGCTGTACGAACTGTTTACCGGCCGCCCGGCGTTCCACGCCGACATGGTGGCTGAGTACCGGGAGCTCAAGAGGAAGCCGCCTCCGCCGGCAACGCAATGGGTGCCAGATTTGGCGCCGGTGATTGAGTGCGTTCTCCAGGAATGTCTGAACCCGGACCCCGCCCTGCGCCCGGCGACCGTGCTGGCGGTTGCGGCGGCGCTGCCCGCCACCGACGCGCTGACCGCCGCGCTGGCCGCCAATGCGACGCCCTCGCCAGAGTTGGTTGCTGCGGCGGGACCCGTCGGCGCTGTGCGCGGGTCGCGCGTCGCAGTGGGATTGGCCCTTTTTGTGCTGTTGCTCGGTGTCATGGTGGCCGTCACGCCGTGGTCCCACCCGGTGCTTCGCGCACACTTTCAGCGCGCGCCGGGGGTGCTGGAGGAGCGCGCCCATGCAGCGCTCAGCGCGATCGGCGCGACCGATACCGTCCACGACGAAGCCGCGGGCTTGGTCGAGCGGCTGCGCTTTGCCGGCGCGCCCGATGAACGCGCAGCGCCCCGCGGCGCGTATGCGACCACATCCAAAGATGACGTCGTCTTCTGGTATCGCGGCGCCCCGACGGCCCTGGTTCCGGAGGACGCGTTCGCGCTGCTGTTCGGCCCCGCCCGGATCACGCCGGACGATCCGCCGCTCACCGACCCGGGGATGGCCAGCGCCGTATTGGACGGCGCAGGACGCCTGCTGGGATTCGAAGTGGTGTTGACGTCACTGCCGAGCCCAGCCCCGGCGCCGCCGGATTGGGGTGCAATCCTGGGACGGGCCGACTTGGACTTGGCGCGGTTGACGGTGTGCGAGCCGCGACTGGCGCCGCGCGTTCCGGCAGACTTCCGCCGCGCGTGGTGCGGTGTGTTACCGGGGTCGGCGTCCCGGCCGATCCGCGTGGAAGCGGCAGAGCGCGCCGGTCGCGCCGTTTCCCTGGCGATTGTCGATGATCCGCCGACCGCGCGCGCCGACACGGAAACACGGGCGGCAATCATCGGCGTGTCGTTGAAGGTACTGCTGGCCGTACTGATCCCCGCCAGCGTCGTGCTCACGCGGCGCAACCTGGCGCAGGGCCGCGCGGACACGCGCGGCGCGCTGCGCCTGGCCATCTTCGTATTTGTCGCGCGGATGGGCGCGTGGCTACTCCAGGCACACCACGTCGCGAACGGCAGCGCGGAGCTGCGCCTGCTGGCGTTTGCGCTCACCGGCGGGCTGGCAATGGGCATGCTGGCGTGGGTTGGTTACCTTGCGCTGGAGCCGTACGCTCGCCGCGCCTGGCCGCAATTGCTGATCGGCTGGACGCGGGCGCTCAGCGGTCGGTGGCGTGATCCGCTGGTGGGTGCCGATCTGCTGCTCGGTGCGGTGCTCGGCGCGTACTGGGCGGTACTGATGCGTCTGGAAGGGCCACTGACTGTCGCGCTTGGGTTGGCGGCGCGCGAATCCCTGCGGTAAGAGGCCTTTCTGACCGGGTTGACGAGCGCCACGGCTGCCGCCGGCAACGCAGCCGACGCCCTGCTGAGCGCTATTCTCTACGGACTGGCATGCATGTTGCTCCTGGCCATGCTGCGCCGGCTCCTGCGGCGAACCTGGCTGGCCGGCGCGCTGACAACGCTGCTGATCGCACCGGTGGTGGTGACGCGCGGGAGCCATCCGGCAGTGGCCTGGGTCATGCTCGGTGCCTGTGGACTGGGCGTACTGATCTGGGCGTTGACCCGCTTCGGGATGTTGCCGGTCATTGCTGCGATGTTCATCGCACTCGTGCTGAACCGCGTGCCGCTGACGCTGAACCCGAACGCCTGGTACGCGGATCAATCGCTACTGGCCCTCCTGCTGGCGTTTGCGATCGCGGGCTATGGGGCTGCAACCGCCCGTTCCGCGCGGGCGGTAGCGGCAGGGCTGGCGTGAGGTGGACGCCGGCGGTGCAAAAAACCGCGCGTGAAAAACGGCGACGATTCGCAGTCACCAGTACGTTGTCGGTGGCGAGCGATGATCGATCAACATCAGAGCTGATCAACGACGTCATCTGCCGAGACGATCCGTGGCCAGTGCGCAGCCCGCTGCCGGCGCGGATCGTGCGGGTCGCGGACGTCTTTGACGCGCTCACTATTGTTTGGGTGTATAAGTCGGCCTGGAGGCCCGAGAAGGCCATCACCTCCATAAGGGCACAGGCGCGCGTGTTCGATCCCGATGCGCTGGCAGCGTTTCTGCGACTCTATCGCAGCGGTCAACCGCCCGAACTCGCGAGCGATTTCACTGCCAGCGGGTCTCACGCAGCCGAGCTCGACGCCGCTTGAATTCGCCACCCGGGCCCGGCTCCCACTGCATCAATCCCCGTGAGCTCCCCCGCCGCCTCCCGTCGGTCAGTATCTTTGCGCCCGCATGGGCACGTGTGGCCCTGGCGACCATCGGAAGAGTCCAGCACGGTGCAGGCGCGTCCGACTGTGGGATGAAGCCGAAGTGGGTAAGCGATTGATCCCAATGGCTGAAAAAACGTCAGCCAATGGCGCGTGACTCACACGACCCGCCTCATACGGGCGTGGGAGCGGGGCTCGGACGCTGCCGATGCGCGATGGCACGGTAGTTGCATCAGTACGGCACGGTTGAAAGCCCCGGCCCAACACGCGCGGGGCCACAACGAGTAATCAGTGCTGTAGGCATCGCCAATGACTTTCTCGATAATCAGACCACCTGCCCTATCTCGTCCCGTTCCAATCGCCCTGCTGGGCGAATTGACTGAGGATCAGCGCCGATACCTGGATGTCTGCGTGGCCGTGATCGAGGGCGAGCTTACGCCGCTCGATTCGGTGGATGGCCTGCGCAACTTCATCTCTGAGCACCACCGCGGTCCCGGGATCATCGTGCTCGCCTTCAAGCAGGATGTCACCAGCGTCATTGACATTGTGATGCACTTGCGCCGGACAAACGCCCGCCTCGCCGTGGTGCTGTTTTGCGTCAACGGCAACCAGGCCTATCGGCCCCTCTGGCAGGAACTCGGCGTGCGCTTGATCGAGCAGCGGGAGCTGCACGGCACAGGACTCAGCGACGTGCTACGCAGCGCCCTCGCCGGGGGCGAGGCGACCGTCTCCAGGGAGCCGCCGCTCAACGCTGACGAGCGCGGCGTCAACATTGAACGGCTTGCGGACGACCTGAACCGGCGCGTGCGCTGCGGCGCCGGCAAGAATCAGGTCTTCCTGCACTCGTTCATCGTGGGGGCTGGGCAAAAAACCACGCCGCGAATCACCCTGCGCTGTCCGCTCCGGACCGAATTGGGCCTCGAAGCCCTGGTCCGCTACGAGCACATCCGCGACGTGTGCTGCGCTGCCGCCGACAGTTGTGCCGCGCTGCGGGCCTACGCCGCCTGGAAGGGGCAACCGATTGGCGCGTACGTGCCGGAGGGCGCCGCGAAGGAGAAAGCCATGTCCGAACTGCCAAAACCCGCGCCGGGCACAGCCCGGAACGGCGAAGCGACGCCAGCGCAGCGCCCGCAGTCGATCGTGCACGCCCGGCCCCGCCGCGGGCTGGTGGAAAAGGACCAGTTTCTGCTGGCGGTCGCCAAGCTGGGCGCGTCGGACCTGCACCTGAAAACCGGCGCGAAACCGCGGGTGCGCGTAGGCGGCGTGCTGAGGACTCTCGATCTTGACGTTCTCCCTAACGAGGAATTCGAGGCCAAGCTGTTCGAGTTTCTTTCGCCGGAGCAGCAGAAACGTCTCATGGAGGAGGGTTCGGTCGACCTGGCGTATGACGTACCCGGCTCCGACCGCTTCCGCATCAACATCTTTCGCCAGGAATCGGGGCTGTCCGTCGCCGCCCGGCGCGTGACGCGCAGCATTCCCTCGTTCGAAGCCCTCCATCTGCCGCCGATCATCGAGAAGATCGCCGAAAACCAGCAAGGCCTGGTGCTTCTGGCCGGCGTCACGGGCAGCGGCAAGAGCACGACGATCGCGGCGATGATCGAGCACATCAACCAGACATGTGCCGATCACATCGTCACGATTGAGGACCCGATCGAGTACTTGTTCACGCCCAAGAAGGCACTTATCAACCAGCGCGAGATCGGCATTAACGTGAAGGACTTTCCGACCGCGCTGCGGGCGCTGGTGCGCGAGGATCCCGACGTGGTGCTCATCGGCGAAATGCGCGACGCGGAGACTTTCCGGGCCGCGCTCCAAGCCGCGGAAACTGGCCATCTCGTCTTCGGCACGGTGCACGCGTCGAGCTGCGCCCAGACCATCGGGCGTGTGCTGGACCTCTTTCCCGAAGGCGAACGGCACGCGGTGCGGCAGTCGTTTGTCTTCAACTTGCGCGCCATCGTGGCCCAGAAGCTGTTGCGCGGTGTCAAGCCGGGCGTCTCGCGCGTACCGGTCACCGAGGTCCTGCTCAACACACCCATCGTGCAGAAGCTGATCGCCGAGGAGCGCGACACTGACCTCGCGGATGTGATCCGCGCGGGAGAGGAAGGGATGCGCAGCTTCACCGACAGCCTGCACTGGCTGATCGAAAACGACTTCATCGACGTCGACACGGCCTACGCCGCGGCGCCAAACCCCGAGGAACTCAAGATGCGGCTCAAGGGCATTCGCCAGGCGGTCGGCCACGTGGTTGGTTAGTCAGCGGCGCGCGCCGCGTAGCCGGCCAACGACAGGGTCCTGAACACTCTCACTATATTGAAGGAGAACACCATGAAAACCAACGGAATTCGCTTGTCTCTACTGATTGGGGCCAGTGCGTTGCTGGCCGGCGTCTTCGGCTGCCCTGGCTTGATGCCAGGGCCGGAGTCAGTGCTGGAAGGCACCTGGGAGCTCGTCCCGAGCGACGGCTTTGACGCGCCGCTGACGAATTGCCTCCTTACCTTCGATTCCCGTGGCGAACTAACGGAGGTGTCGTACGTCTTCGAGAACCAGACGACGGTGACGTGGCGCGAAGCTCCGGCATCTGCCAGCGTCGACGGAGACCAGGTCCATATCTCAGCGACTCAGAGCGGCAACGGCCTCAATTTCTACGGCACGCTGAACTCGACGACGGAACCGACCAGCGCCGACGGCACCCTGAGCGTGGACCTGGTCATCGGGAGTTTCAGCACGTCCGTGTCGCAGGGGGCGGCAACGCTCGTCAGACAGTAGGCACGCCGGCCGCCTTTGGCGTCTGCGCTTTTCTCGGCCTCTGACCGGTGCGCGTGGCTCGTGTCGCCGCCGGTCAGGGGCGGAGGTTCCGGTTGCCCAGGCAACGAAGAAGTCCTTCTGAGGTTCTCGGTTCAGGTTCGCGGAACACAGACGAAGGCGAGGAGTAAGCCCATGACATCCGCTCGAGCAGTTATGGCCATAAACGACGTTTCCTTCCGGGCGAAAGCCAGGCGTATTAGCCGCCTGTGGAGGCACTACCCAGCAGTGGAGCCGCCCACCGAGGCTGTCCTGGCCAGTCTGCCCCTCGCGGAGCGCCAACGGCTCCGGCGACTACTTTCCGGACCGTGCGAATGCGTCTGGCACCCAGGCTTCAAACGCCTGCGCGACTGGCTGGACGGGTCTGTGGCAATGAAGGTTCTGAGTGGCACACTGGCCCGGCCTGGGACGCCAACGGTGGTGGGTTGCACGACCGTTCTCAGCGCCATCCAGGAGCGGAAGCTGTTCTGCCAATTCAACTATGGCCGCTATCGCGTGCTGCGGTTGCTGCGCGAGCACCGGGGCCGGCGCCTGGGGAAGCGCGCCACGGGTGAGCTACTTCGCTGGGACCGCTTTGCCCTGGAGTCCCGGGCGGCGATTGTCCGGGCGAACACGTCGCTGGTCAGGGCGATGGCCGGCCGTTACCCGAGTAGCGGTGTCGAATCAGGCGAGCTCATCAGCGAGGGGAACCTGGTGCTACTGCGGTGCGTGGACAAGTTCGACTGCTCGCGCGGATTCAAGTTCAGTACTTACGTGTGCCGAGCCATTCTGGCGAGCTTCTGGCGGGCGACGCGGAGCGGGGTGCGATACCGCCATCGTTACCAGACCGGTTGTATTCCGCTCGCCAGCGCCGCCGACCACCTGGATCCTCGGCGAGAAGGGGCCCAGCTCGAAGAACTGGACGAGCTCCGACAGATCCTGGACCAGAACACGGCCGACCTCAGCGCTGTCGAAGAGCGCGTACTAGATGCGCGTTTCTCCCTGCGCCTGCTGGGAGCCTCCAGCGCGGTGCAACCCCGCACGCTGGATCAGGTTGGAATAATGCTCGGCGTCAGCAAAGAACGGGTGCGCCAGCTTCAGAACCAGGCCATCTGCAAGATCCGCACGGTGCTGGAACAGCGCTTTGCGGCAGCGTCCTGACTCGAGGACGCCCGTTCTCGGAGCGGCAACATGGAACCAGTTTCACGCCAACTCATTCGCCACAGTCGGCAGCTCGCCCAAGAGATCGGCGCCCGCGCGCTCGTTGTATACGTCGATGCACTTGACGGGGATGGTCAGTCTGGCCTGCTCGCGGCGGAGGCCGACTATCCCATCATCCTCGTAACGCGGTCCACGCATGTTGGCGTTCAGGAAACCGGACCGAGCAGCGTCCGGGTCACCGTCCCCAACGTTCGTATGTCCCGGGCCGGACTCATCAAGGCGGCCCTGCTGCCGTGCCTCGCCCGCGGGGTGTTGCAGCGCGGTGATCGCGTCGTGTGCTTGACCGGAATCGATGGCTCGCACTCCCTGGACGCGCTGGTCGTGCTCGACCTTGCCACTGAGCCCGAGCTGTTTGCCATAACGAGCTCGGCGGTCCTCGCGGAGGATGTCCAGCCGGAGGTTTTCGAGCGCACCCTGACCCTGGCCACGGCGCTCGCCGTCGAAGGCCGTGAGGGCCGGCCGGTCGGAGCCATTTTTGTGGTCGGGGACAGTGAGCGGGTGCTGGTCCAGTCGCGCCGCCTGGTCCTCAACCCTTTCAAGGGCTACTCCGAAGCCGAACGCAGCCTACTCGACCCCGAATTGGAAGAGACGATCAAGGAACTCTCGGCGCTGGACGGAGCTTTTATCATCCGCGGCGATGGTGTCGTACTCTCCGCCGGGACGCAGTTGCTGCCCACGGTTGCGCACGCCCGCTTGCCGAGTGGCCTCGGGACCCGGCACGCCGCCGCCGCCGGTATTACTGCCTCGACTCAAGCGATTGCGGTGTGCATCTCGCAATCGACCGGAGCGATCACTGTGTTCCGGTCCGGCCAGTTGCTCGCGGAAATCCAGCGGCCGGCAAACGGGAGCCGCCTTGCCCTATAGGTCGGCTTGCCAGTGGCAACTCGACCTCCAACAGGCCTCTCGCGTGCAAGAAGAGACAACCCGGACTGCGACGAGTTGGAGGGGGCCCAGGAGGCGCGATCCCGCACCGCCTGCGAGTCAACCGCGCCACTCGGGAAGCAGCAGGGCTCTTAGATCCAACGCCCCGAAGATGCGGCGAAAGCCCGCCTGACTGGAGTGGTTAGTTTGTCTGACTCAGCACGATGGGTACGTGTGCCATCGTGACGGTTGCACGTTGCGGCCATCGATGTTGATCCGCACTCATAGGAAGACGCACGGTGAACTCGGAACCCGTGCCCGGTCCGTCGCTGTGAGCCGTGACGGCCCCCCCGTGCAGCTCGACCAGTGATTTCACCACGGCCAATCCAATGCCCAGCCCGCCCCCCGCGCGCCCCGGTGATTGCTGGAACAGCTCGAAGATCCGTGGAAGCAGGCCCGGGGCAATTCCCCGGCCGTTGTCCCGCACGCGTAAAACGACCTGTCCGTTTTCGGCCGCCGCACTCAACCGGATGTCCCCGCCTGGATTCGTGAACTTAGCGGCATTGCACAGCAGATTCGCCAGCACCTGCGCCAGCCGCGCGGGGTCGGCCTCGAGCGACAGGGGCTCCCGTGGCAGCGAGATCGTCAGGCGGTGCTGCCGGGCCTCGAGCTCGTGGCGCGCCATTTCCGTCGCCCGTGCGACGACGTCTTCTAGCCCAACCGTCTCCTTACGGATGGACAGCTTGCCCAGACTCCCGGCACACAGATCAAAGAGATCGTCCACCAGCCGCATGGCCAGCAACAACTCGTTCTCGACGCCCGCGAGAATCGGCCCCGCGAACGGGTCCGGTTTGCATTCGGAGGCAATCACGCGCACTCCACTGATGGAGTTGGCGATGGGATTACGAAGCTCATGGGCCACGGTCCCCAGGCACTGGCTGAAAGCTGCCGGCGTCATGTTGATCTCCTTCGAGGGGGCCCGGCGAGTTCTGGTCTCTCGTCCCGCTGAACCCTTCGGCTGCCCTAAGAAGCGTGGCGGGCTATCAGCAAGCGAGTAAAATCGCAGCATCGGCGCAAATCGCCGCCGTCGGATTACTCAAATGGACCTGGAACACACCACCGTCGTCGTGCAGCGCTACTTGGACGAGCTGGCTGGCGGTTCGCCCTCGGAGCCCGTCGTCCGGGCGCTGCTCGATCGTTCGGTCCGCCGGCTGAGCCAGCTATGCGCGGTCATGCTGCACCGCAGCTATCCACGGCTTGCGCAGCCCCCCCTTAACTTGCAGACGGATGAAATGCTCAGTGCGGTGGTCGAGCGGCTACTAAAGGCCCTACGCGAGGCACGTCCGATAACCGTTCGTCAGTTCTTCGCTCTGGCCAGTCAGCACATGCGTTGGGAGCTGAATGATATGGCTCGACGCTTAGATGAGCAGCCGATGGCCGTGGAGCTGCGTGACGAACTCGTACCGGCGCCTTACAGCACCGGCTCGGGTCCGACCCCGCATACCCGGCGAATGCTGGAAGCAATCGACGGGTTGCCGGAAGAGGAAAGAGAGGTCTTCGACCTCGTGCGAATCCAGGGTATGTCGCAGGCCGAAGCCGCCCGTGTGCTCGAGATCTCACCGATGACGGTGATGCGTCGCCTGAATCGCGGTCTCCAATCGCTGGCTAACACGCTGGCGGATCTTCGCCCGGATTTGGACGATGAGACCACCTAACGGCCTGAACTCAGGTGTCGCCGAGCACGGCGTCCCATTCTCGTATCGCGTGGAGATGCGCGTCGATGTCCGCTGACCCGCATGTGCAAGCGATGCTTGACGAACTGCTCGCTTCGGATGCCACCCCCGAGCAGCTCTGCGCCTCCTGCCCCGAGCTCCTGCCGGAGGTTCGCCGGCAATGGAGTCGTTTGAGAAAAGTGCGCACGGAGCTCGACCTGCTTTTCCCGGCAGCCGAGGACGGGGGCACATCTCCACCAGCGGCGACAAGCTCTGGAGCCTCAGCCTGGGCAACTGCGCAAACGACTCTGCCGCAGATTCCGGGTTACGAGGTGGAAGCCGTGCTCGGCCGCGGCGGCACGGGAGTCGTGTACCGCGCGCATCACCTGCGTCTCCATCGCGCGGTTGCGCTGAAAATGCTGGTGGCTGGCCCGTACGCAAGTCCGGACGAATTGGAGCGCTTCCTGCGCGAGGCACAGGCGGTCGCGGGCCTGCACCACCCCAACATCGTGCAGCTCTAGGAAGCCGGCGAAGTGGACCGCCGGCCCTATTTCACGATGGAGCTGATCGAGGGCGGAAGCCTGGTGAGCAAGCTGGGCGGCGCGCCTCAGCCGGCGCGCGCGGCCGCCGCTCTGGTCGCCACCGTAGCGGAGGCGGTCCACTTCGCGCACCAGCGTGGCATCATTCACCGCGACCTGACGCCCGCCAACATCCTGCTCACCACCGACGGCACTCCGAAGGTCAGCGACTTCGGCCTGGCGCGACGGGTCGAAGTCGCGGGGATTACGATAACGGGGGTGGCCATGGGCACACCGAGCTACATGGCCCCTGAGCAAGCGCGGGGCGAACGCGGCGGAATCGGCCCGACGACCGATGTATACGCGCTGGGCGCAATCCTGTACGAGACACTCTCGGGGCGACCGCCATTCCGGGCGGAGAGCAGTGCCGCCACGTTACAGTTGGCCCTGGCGGCTGACCCGGTCCCCCCCAAGCAGCTCAACCCGCGCGTGCCGCGCGATCTCGAGACCATCTGCCTCAAATGCCTCGATAAGGAACCGAAGCGGCGCTATCCCAGCGCCGCAGCGCTGGCCGGTGACTTGCGCCGCTTCGAGCGTGGCGAACCCATCACAGCCCGGCCGGTCGGATGGCTCGGTCGGTTGGCACGCTTTGCGCGCCGCCGGCCGGCCGTGGCGGCGTTGAGCAGCGGATTGATCGCGGCGACGATTCTGCTGATTGCCAGCCTCATGATCGGCGTATTCGTCGCGAACAACGCCCGCGAGGCGGCGCAAACGGCGCGCGAGGCTGAGGCCGCTCAACGAACGGAGGCAGTAAAGCAACTCGCGCGCAGCGAGAAAGCCAACGAAATCCTGCTGCGGATCTTCCGCGGGGTGAACCCGCGGTACGAGGAGCGGGGGGGGCCGCCGCTGCTGGCGCAGTTGGGAGAGCAACTCAACCATGCGGCCGAACTTCTCGAAGGCGAATCAGTCGGCGACCCGCTCCATGTCGCCCGGATGCAACTGGACCTCGGCCGGGCCCAGCTTAACCTCGGACAATTTCCGGCGGCGATGGATCTGTTCACCAAGGCGCGGGGCACGCTGGAGGAGAAACTCGGGCCGCACCACCCAGATACGCTCTTGGTCATCCATGACCTCGTCCAGGCCTGCCTCGAAGACGGGCAAATCGCCCGTGCGGTCGCGCTGGGCGAAGAGGCGCTCGCCCGGCACCGCGAGGTCCTGGGTCCCGATCATCCCCACACGCTCCGCAGCATGATCACGCTGGCCACGGCTTACCTGGCCGACGAGCAGCCGACGCGCGCCATCGCACTCCTTGACACCGCCCTGGGCAAGCAAAGAGCTCTCCTCGGGCCCGACCACCCCGACATACTGGCAACACTGACCCATCTCGCTGCTGCCTATAGCGCCACAGGAAAACTGGACCGCTGCGCATCGCTGCGGGAGGAGGTGCTGGAGCGAACTCGAGCGCTCCATGGGGCGGATCATTACGAGACCCTCGCCGCCTCAAATAGCCTGGCCGTCGCCTATACCGACAACGGCGAGCCGGCCCGGGCGATACTGCTGCTGGAGGAGGCGCTGGCAAAGAACCAAGCCCGACTTGGACCTGACCATCCGTCCACGCTCGCAACGATGAGCAATCTGGGCTGGGCTTACGTGGTTTTTGGGGAGGCGGAACGTGCGCTACCGCTGCTCGAGCAAGTTCACGAGCGATACGAGGCCCGCTTGGGCCCGGACCACCGGAACACCCTCGAGGCCCTGGCAAATCTCGCGGCCGGCTACCGGTCGGTCGGCAGACTGCCGGAATCACTCGCGCTCTATGAGCAAATCGCGGAAAAGAGCGCGTCCCTCTTCGGACCGGACGATCCAGCAACCCTCTCAGTGAGGTACTCCATGGGGCGGGCATACCGGATGAGCGGCCAGGCGGGTCAGGCGGTGCAGTTGTACGAGGAGCTGTTGGAGAAGCAAACCGCCCGACTCGGCCCTGACCACCCCCTCACGCTGCAAACGCTGAGCGCTCTGGGGGCCGCGTATCTTTTTGATCGGCAGATTGCGCAGGCCGTAGCTACGCTAGAACAAGCGCTGGAACGGGAGACGGCGCTCCTCAGTCCCGACCACCCGGACACGTTGGCGACCATGGACAACCTCGCGGGCGCATACTACGCCAGCGCTCAGGCCGCGCGGGGCATTCCGCTCTTGGAACACGTGGTGGGGGTACGCAGGGCCCGGTTCAGCCCATCGCACCCCGAGACGCTTCTCGCCATGGCCAACCTCGCCGTGACCCACCAGGCGTCTGGGCGGTACGCAGAAGCCGAGCCGCTGCTGGTTGATTGGCTTGCTGAGCAGGGCAATCGGCTGCCCCCCGACTCCGTAGAAATTGCCCTGCGGCAGAAGCGGCTTGGCCAATGCCGCCTGATGCTGCACAAGTATGCCGAAGCCGAGCAGCCGCTGCGCGACGCCCTGGCTGCTTTCGAAAGGTTCATCTCCGAATTCCGGGGAACGCCGCGCGGATTTTGAGGAAGAAGTACGCGTCGTCGCGGAAGCCGTAAGCCATGCGTTTGATGACTTTGATC
>JALHJL010000060.1 GCA_022839625.1 Phycisphaerales bacterium | reverse complement strand
AGGTGCCAGCGCGGCCGGCAAAGCAGAGCTTTGCCCTACTGGGACTGTGCGAGGCATCGGAACGCGAGGTGCCAGCGCGGCCGGCAAAGCAGAGCTTTGCCCTACTGGGACTGCGCGAGGCGTCGAAACACAGGGGCCGGCGGGTGCCGCTGGTAATCGCGCCGGCTCGCGCTGCGCGCTCCGGCCGGTGCCGCCGAATCGTGCACGTTCATTTACCCCCAGGGGGCTCGTGGCCGCGGCGGCGGTTCGACGTGCGTGCGGCCCAATGCTAGCATCATCCCGTGCGCATCCTGGTCCTCCAATTCGTGTCAGACATCCGGGGTCGGCCGGTGCCGCGCTTCGATCCGCAGCTCGGAACGCTGCTCACGCTGCTGGAGCGGCGAGAGCACCAGTTGGCGCTGGTCGGCTTGGCTCGGTTCGACCTGGCGAAAGTCAAGGCGGCCTTGGCGCAGGCGCTGCCGCAGCTCATCTATGCGGACATCTCGGCGGTGTGCGTGGACGCCGCCCGCCGGACACTGGAGTACGTCGAGCAGCATGAGTTCGTTCCGGTGGTCGCCGGCGGGCAGCACCCGACGGTCGATCCACCCGGCGCGTTGAGCCTGCCCGGCGTACACGCCATCGCGATCGGCGAGCCGGATGCGTCGCTGGTGACGTACCTGGAACGTATGAAGGACCCGGCGACGGGGCAGGTGGTCTCCGGCGTGTGGCTGCGCGACGAACACGGTCTGGCGCGGCCGGAGCAGCCGCACCTGGTCGAGGACCTGAATTCGCTGCCGTTCCCGCAGCGCGAGCTGTTTCACTACGCGGAGGTCGTTCGCCGGACCGGGGTGATCGAGATCGCCGTTGGCCGCGGTTGTCCGCAGCGCTGCACGTACTGCCTGAATGACTGCGTGGCGGCGTGGTATGAGGGCCGCGGGACGTGGGTTCGGCGGCGCTCGCCGGGGAACGTTCTGGCGGAGATCGCGCAGTTGCGGGAGCGGTACGCCGGCGTCGGGCGGGTGCGGTTTCTCGATCACGCGCTGACACTCGACGAGGCCTGGCTGGCCGAGTATCTGGCGGCCTATAAGCAGAAATGCGATCTGCCGTTCCGCTGCCACCTGCGGGCCAATGCGGCGCATGAAGACACGGTGTGCCGGCTGGCGGATGCCGGCTGCGAGCTCGTCGACGTGGAGGTGATCAGCGGCAGCGACTTCGTCCGGAACGAGGTCTTCGAAATGGACCTGACCGGCGAGCAAATTCGCGCGACGTTCGGACGGCTCCGGGCGGCCGCGATCCGCACGCGGGCGATCGTGTACCTTGGGGCGCCGTATGAGAGTGAGGCATCGCTGGCAGACACGCGGTCCCTGCTGCTTGAGATCAAGCCTGACGTAGTGGATGTCCGGCCGTACCACCCGTGGCCCGGGACGGGGGCGTGGGAGCTTTGCCGCGAGCAGGGCTGGCTGCACCCGCGCGGCGAGGAACAATATCAGGCCGACCGTGTCGGCATCGACATGCCGGCTTGCCGGCCGGACCTGGTCGCGGCTTTTATCAGACGCCTGCGGAGTGAGTTGCCCGTGTCCGTCGGGGAACCGTGGTGGCGGCGATGGTCGCTGGCGTCGCGTGCAGCGTGGGGTCTGGTCTTCCCGCGCCGTCGGCTATAATTTCCTGACGGCCCGCTTCAGGGCCAAAGTAGGCTGTGTGCGCCCGAAAGGACCCCTACGATGAGATCCATCTCGGCAACAGTCGGCCAAACGGTCATCCTGCTCGTCCTCGCCGTCGCGGTGGGCTTGGGCGTAAACACGGTTCGCGGCAAGGACAAGATCAACTTGTCGCGGAATTACTTCCCACAGGCGGTCAGACAACCTTCTCCGTCGGACGCTCCGGCCGCTGGGGGGGCCACGGAGCCGGGCGCACCAGAGCTGGCGGCCGAGCCCAAGAGCGAGTTTTCCGAGCTGAGTCTTGAGGACGTGATTGCCCTGTACGACGATCCGCGGTCGTCCACGGGTGAGTTTGTGTTCGTCGATGCCCGTGCAGACGGGCCGTTCCGGGACGGACACATCCCGGGTGCGGTGCAATGCGACTACTACCGCTCGGAGCACAACCTGCCCGGCGTGCTCGACCGCGTGTATGGTGCCCAAAAAGTGATTGTGTACTGCCACGGCGGCGATTGCGACGACAGCCTTCTGGTGTGCCGGGAGTTCGTGAATCTGGCCGTGCCGATGGAGTGCATCTATCTGTTCCGCGGCGGCTGGGAGGCGTGGAAGCAGAGCGGCCTGCCCTTCGATCAGGGGGAGAAATGACCGCCGCGCCCCGCCGCCCCGGCCTGATTCGCCGTCTGGACGCCACGGGCATCCCGCTCCTGGTGGCGCGGCTGGGGGTAGGCGGCATGTTCGCGTATCTGGCCTACATGAAGCTCCAGGACCCGATCGAATTCCTGAAGCTCACGCACGAGTACGGCATTCTGCCTCCGGAGCGGCCGCTCTTCTTGAACCTGACGGCCGTCGCGCTGCCGTGGCTGGAGATGCTGTGCGCGGCGGCATTGCTGCTTGGCGTGGCACGGCGCGGGGCGGCTGTGATCATCGTTGGGATGCTGCTGTTCTTCACGCCGATGCTGGCCGTGCGGGCGGCGAACATCTACGCGAACCCCAAGCCCAAGGTGACCTACGCTTCATTCTGTGACGTGAAGTTTGACTGCGGCTGCGGCACGGGGGAGGTGTTCATCTGCTCGAAGCTGACGGAGAACATCGCCCTGCTGGTCGGCGCGCTGGTGGTGCTGTTCTCGGCGTCGAGGCGCTTCTGCGTGGATGGACTTCTTGCACGGCGGCGGACCGGGGCAGCGTGGGAAAGGGCGCCGACCTGAGGTAGGATGGAGGCGGCTCGATGCACGTGATTGTCGATCTGTGCGTGATTCCCCTGGGGGTGGGACTGTCCGTGTCGAAGTACGTGGCGGCCTGCGAGCGTGTGCTTCAGGAAGCGGGACTGAAGACCCACCTGCACGCTTATGGGACGAACGTCGAGGGGGAGTGGGACGCGGTGTTCGCAGCGGTCAAGCGGTGTCACGAGGTCGTGCACGGCCTGGGCGCGCCGCGGATTTCGACCACCTTACGCGTCGGGACCCGCACGGACCGGCACCAGACCATGGACGATAAGATCCGCAGCGTGGAGAAGAAGCTGCACGCCGCGGCGGACAACGACGGGTAGCGCCGGAAGAACGGCACGTATCGGACGCGGCGGGCATTTCCCTCGCGGTTGCGGGCCACGACGGACAAGATTATCCTTTGCTTGTGGGATCGGCGTGAGATCGCACCGCGGGATGGCTCGCCGTTGCCCCTGCTGGTAAGGCAGTTGCCCAATGACCGTCCAGGTACCGCCAGCCGTGCTCAGCAAGCCGCCGGGCTCCCTCGTGCCGATCTTGTCGCGCGGGGAGGTCGTCCTCTTCGTCCGCGAGACCGAATGGAACGTGAAGCGCTATCCGCCCGCGTGCCCCGTGGACCTGCGGGTGGGCCACTGGGAGATCGACTCGGTTCTACTCGTGGCGTTGGTGTTGCGTCTGGCACGGAGCGACGCTGCGACCTTCGATTGCCCGATGGATGTGCAGACACCCCTGGGCATTCGCGTCCTGCAGGGGCTGGCGGCGCAGCCGCAGGTCGACGTGCACGTGGTGGCGGACCAGGCCGTGCGGAGATTTCGAGCCACGAACCCCGCGCCGGAGGAGGCCGCCTACCTGGTGGACAGCGTGCGCTCCCGTGAGCCGTGGTCGGCGGAAGATGCCGAGCGTGCCCTCGCGCGGCTCAACCAGCTTTATCCGACGGCGCGTGATCTCTGGCGAAACTGCACGCAGCGCGCAAAAGAGCCATAGCGCCATCACGCGCCGGCTGACGGACTCAGGCGCGGCGCACCCACGCTACGGCGTGCCGGCCGGCTTGAAGGCTTCCACGAGACCGATCATCCCGCCGCCTTGCTGCGTCAGCCGCACGCCGGTGAAGCCCGCCTCCGTCAGCCCTGTGGAAACCTCGTCGAAGGTGTAGACGTTGCCGCCCGCGGTCCCCACCAGCATGTTGACCGCGAACACCGCGCCGTCGCGCGGCTCGAGCCGGTCGGCGCTCATGACGTGGTCGCGGATCACGATTCGCCCGCCGGGCACGAGCGCCCGCCAGATCTTCTCGTACAGTACGCGGTTCTGGGCCAGGCTGTTCTGATGAATGATGGCCGACAGCAGCGCCAGGTCGTGACCGGGCGGCAGTTCGTCGTGATCGAAGTCGCCGCCGACCAGGGTCACGCGGCCGGTCAGCCCGGCTTCCGCGAGCCGCTCGCGGGCCATCTCGACCACGGCGGGCCGATCGAAGAGCGTGGCCCGCATCTGGGGGGCTGCCCGCAGCAGCGCGATCGTATAGGTACCGGGCCCGCCGCCCACGTCCAACAATGCGCGGGCCCCGCCGGGGGCCACGGCGGCGGCGATCGCCGCGGCGCGCGGCGCGGAGACGACGTGCATGGCCCCGATGAACGCGCGCAGTGCAGCGTCGTCCCGCGGTGCCTGTGCCCGTGCGAATGCCGCCGTATCGCCGCGCACAATCCCGGTCAGTTCGGACCACCGCCGCCACAGCGACGCGTAGTGCAGCAGCATCGGCAAGGTGGTCGCCGGGGCGTCCGCGCTGAGGTGCGCGGCCATATCCGGCTCGCAGCGATAGCGGCCATCGCGCTTGGTCAGTAACTGCATGGCGGCGAGCGCGTCGAGCAGGATCATCACCGCGCGCTGGTCCCCGCTCAACCGAGCGGTCACCTGCGAAGCGGTCAAGGGCTCGGCGGCCAGTTGCGTGAACAGATCGAGCTCGGCGGCGGTGAGCAGGATCCGGCATTCCATGAAGCTCCGCCCCAGCGTCAGGATGGCGTCGGCGTCCGGCGTAGGCATGGGGATCTCCTCGTGCGGCGTTGGACCGGCATGAGCCGGGCGGGCGCCACGGTGAATTCGATCATAGCATTACGGGGGGGAACTGTCGGCAGGAGGCACCGCCGAGCAACGCCTTCGCGTGCCACGGCGGGTCTGGCGCCGGCCGCACTTGCCGCGGTCTGTCCAGCCTTGAACCGAGCGCACCACATCGAAATGGCATTGCACTCGACACGAGGCGACTGGCTGATGTGCTTTCTCGTACGCGCGTGACCGCATGGCCGCCGAGTCACACCCTCCAAGCCGCGCGGACGCGCCGAGCGACGTGAAATCGGCGGCTCGCCTGCGCTGCGGCTTCAAGGAGACCGCACGCTATGTAAACGGCGGTTGAAAAGTGCGGCGCCTGGGGGGTCACCGACGGTCGGTTGAAGAGTGCAGCGCCTGCCCGGCAAACGCACTTCGAGCGCCACCGCGTCCACCGGCGCCGCGGGCGTGACCCGCACCTCAGCGAAGGTCATGGCGTTCCGCAACTTCCGCCGCCAGGCATAGAACGAGGACGCCGGCACCCGCGCTCGCCGGCAGTACGCCGCCACCGACAACCCGCTTCCGACCGGATCCCGCACAATCTCACGCCAACGCGCGGTTGATTCATTTCGCCTGCTCATGCCCCCCAACATCGCACATCGCCCGCCCCGCGCAAAGATGCGGTTCGTTCAACGCACACGTTCCTTCAGCGGACACAATATGAGTGGGGTAGGCCTCCGTGCCGGCCGGGGCGCACAGGGACGCCCCCGCAGCGGTTCATCCGCAAGCGACGGAACCTACTCGATGGGTCAGCGGGCGGGCGCAACCAGCCACGACCTGACGAGCGCCCGGAAAGAACCGCCGCGCTACGGCTGCTTCTTGAGCGTCAAGGTTGCATCGGTGCCCTTGATGCCCTTAACCATCTCGATCGTCTGATCGTTAGGCTGCCGGATGGCGTAGCCGTAGCTCCGGCCCTGCTTGTCGACGAACGTGAGGTAATTCTTCTCGTCGAGTTTCCAGGAGCCGAGGGACTGCTCCACCCGTCCGTCGTAGTTGAGCTCGGCCGTGTAGCTGCCGTCCGGTTGCAGGCGGAGGTCCGCACTGACGAGCTTGCCGGGTTGCCCCGTCGGCCGGAGGAGCTGGAACTGATCGCGGGCCATCTCGGGCCGCAACTCGCTGCCGGTCCAGCGGCCAGCGAGGCTGACGCAGCCGGACAAGCCCACCACGGCACCCAGACACAGCAGCCCACCGAGAACCCGGTGCCAACCAACTCTGCGAATGACGCCCATGATATTTCTCCTATTCGATGTGCGTGCATGCGTATCAAGAGCGGGCAGGGCGGGCCGCAGCGTTATGCGACGCGCCCTGCCTGCTGTGCTCAGACCGACAGCCGTCGGCCCTGGATGATGCGGACCAATACGACGACGAGCGCCACGACCAACAGGATGTGGACAAACCCGCTCATCGTGTAGGACGTGATCATTCCGAGCAACCACATCAACAACAGTACTGCGGCAATAATCCAAAGCATGGTATGGTTCCTTCGTAAGTGCGGCTACGGAGCCACAACCTTCACAGTAAATTCCACCGACGTCGGCTCCCCGGTTTCCGGCGTTCCCTTCACATAGACCCGATACTCACCGAGGGCGGCGTTCTTGGGCGCGGTAATCCGCAGTTGCACATCGGGCTTGGCGCTGCCCTTGATCACAGCGCTCGTCGGGTCGACGCTGATGCCCTTGGTCGGCTTGATTTCCAGCGTCACGTTGCGCTTGAAGAGCTCGCCCCGCTGGAGAGACACGGCAACGGTTTGGATTTCGCCCTGTTTGATCTCCGTGTCCGTGCTCGGGACGACGATCTTGAAGCCTTCCTCCTGGGCCAGGCCGCCGCCGCGGGGACTGGACGATTGGCAGCCCAAGGTGGCCGCCACAACCAAGGTCATCACGATCGCAATTGCAGTTTTCATCTTTTTCCCTTTTCTAGAGGTAACCTCTGTTCACGAACCACAGCCGTCGCCTACAATACGGCGGCGTCACTTAGCGCTAACGGTGATTTTGATTTCCGTTTCCGTCGGCTCGCCCTTGTCCGGCGTGCCTTTCACCTGGATCTTGCACTCGCCGATGGGCGCATCCTTGGCGGCGGTGATCTTCAACTGCACCTCGCCTTTATCGCCCGGCTCGATCGTCGCACTGCTCGGCTCGACTTGGATGCCGGCAGGCGCTTTCACCTCCAGCTTGACCCGTTGCTTGAACCCGGCGCCGCGTTCCAGCGTCAGTTGAGCCGTTTGCAGTTCACCTTGCTTGATGTCCGTGGCCAGGGCCGGAACGGCGATCCGAAACGTGTCGTTCCCGGCTCGGCCGCCCTCTTCGCTACTCTTGGTGCAGCCCGTGAGGACTGCTGCCGCAATTACGATGCCTGCAAATACCCATTTCATTCTGAGTCTCCTTTCAATGGCACGAAACCCGTCAGTGGGATGAGAACCGGCTCAGCGCTTGATCTCGATGACTTGCTTGTCCTTGTCCCAGAAGCTCTCGTGACAACTGATCTTGCTTCCGAAGAGCAGCCACACAAGAAGGATGATCACCACAATTGCGCCGATGACGCCGAGCCAGGTCTTGTTCATGTTCGTTCACTTTCGTTCCGCTGGGTCTGCTTGCCGAGATCGATCATGACTGCACCACGATTGACGAATTGGGTCGATTCAAAACCGAAAGTCGTCCTCATTGAGACCCGGATTGAGTTGCACCTCGGTATAGACATAACTGCCCAGCAGCTCGTGGCCTTCAGGGTCCGTGTAAGAGTAGACCGCAGTCGGGAGCAGCCATTCCTGATCCAAGTGCAGGATCAACTTCGCGTCGGGATACGGCCCGCCGGCCCCGGTGTCGGGCAGGCGGCGGACCAGGATCACCGTAGCTCGTCCGTCGACCGCGCCCTCGCCCTCGTAGCGGAAATCGAGCTCATTGCGGGCGGCGGCCAAATCGTTCACGCGCTCCAGAATCTGGAACGTGCTGCGGAACCCGAATTCGTCGATGGCGCGCCGGCTGGCCTCCCGCGCCCGCGCATCGTGGATCGGAACCATCGCGTCCGAGACGACGAGACGGATCAGGGCGCCGGCGGGCTCTACCTGGGCCCGTCTCTGCCCCTGGCCGTCGACAAACGGCGGACCGTCGATGAAAAGAGCGCGTTTGGCCCGGCCGGCGCCGCTCCGCCAGGTCATGAACACGCTCAGCGGATCCGGGCGGTAACGCGCGTCGATCTCCTCGACCTCCTTGAGTTTCCCGTTTATGCGCTCCTGCTTCACGAAGAGGCATCGGAAATCTCCGATCTCGCGCTGGCAGCGTTCGCGCGCCAGGCGCACCAGGCCACGCGGGTCGCGGCGCGCGAATTCGAGCAGCCCCGCCTTCGCCCCCGCGTCGATGATCGGGCGCTGCGCCGTCGCACCCGGCATCCCGGCGCGCAAGGTGGATGCAACGCTCGGTGCGAGCGGCATGCTGGAATCGGCGCTCTGCACGCGGGAGTTCACAATACCGGCCAGAGCGGCGCCGGCCACGGCCATGAGGGCGATTCTGAACTGCGAGGCACGCTTGGCCACGGCTCGTTTCCTTGTAGGGCTGTTGAAGAGCGTTCTTTTCCAAAGGGCTCTTGGTCCGACACCGTGTCGGGCCCGTCATCGCACGAGATCGAGAACCTCCGCGCGGGCGGTGACCGTCCACGGATCGAAGTTCAGGATGAGCGCGTCACCGCAAAAGAAGTCCTCGGGATTGAAGAAGTCAGCCCCGGTTAGATCGAACGAATCGACCAGCACGCCGGTGTAGGGGTCGACGTCGTCTTCACTGATCAGCTCGACGACGCCCAGGCAGGGGTACTCCAGCAGCAGCACCTCGCCGTCGTAGACGTACACGCCCTGTAGTTCATCGTCGGCGTAGTACCGGATGTAGATATCCCAGCCAGTGTCGTTCTCAAAGCCGAGCACCGTCCGGTTGGGCAACTCGACGACGGCGAGGTCCCGGAGCGGATCGTTGATGATCGTCACGCTGGCGTCGATGAGGATCGTATGACCCTCCTGCACCAGGACCGCCGGCAGATCCTGCGGCCGGGTCTGAATACGGCCGACGGCATTGGTCAGCCGAGCGGCAATGTCCTCGATGTCAATGTCAATCTGCCTGGGACAGCCGGCGACCAGGCTCAGCGACAGACAGGTCGCAGCGATGAATATCAATGTTCGCACGACTACACTCCTGTGTGAATGCTGTATCACCGGGCCAGTGCTGGGGCCGCTTCACCTACGGCCTTCCGACACGCTCGCGCTTCTCCACGTTCTTCCTGGGCTTGCGCTCCACCTTGGGGTCCAGCGGCGGAGGTTCCGGTCGCGTGGGCGGAGAGTTGTCCTGGCCGAGCTGCTCGGCCGGCTTCGCCGCGATCGGCGACCGGCGCGCCTTCAGGCGAAGCGGTTCCGCTCGGTTCGGGGTCCGCTCGAGCGACGCGCCGGTCTCGACGCGCTGCCGTTCCGCGCGGAAGCGTTGAACCTCCTTCCCCCGTTGGGCCACCTGTTGCCGCTCCTCCTTGTCCACGGACCGGAATCGCACGCGATTGTCTTTGTCGCGCGAGTACTGTTCGACGGAGCTGGCGAGCGTGAGACTCCGGTCTCCGCGCCGCGCTTCGTTCTTGCTGTAGCTCACCTGGGCCACCAGCGTGCGCCGCGGTCGGGCGTCCTCATTGTCACGCCGGTAGCTGAAGTTTGCCTCCACGCGCCGGCCCCACTCGGGGTCCTGCCGATGCTGCCAGCGTTGGTGCGCATAGATCGGGTCGTAGCCCTGCCGGCTGGAGTGGAATGAAAACGAGGCGTGGAACCCCGATTCGCGGTAGCTCGGAGCGTAGTAGTCGCCGAAGTAGTAATGGTGGTACCGCGGCCGCACAAACAGATGGTCGCTGAACGCCGACAGGTTGATCACCGTCGCGGGCGAGTACGCGAAGCCGCGCCGGGCGTATACGCTCAACTTGAAGTAGACTGGAGCGAACAGCACGCCGCGCCGCTCGACCGAATAATCCCAGTAGCCATCGACGAAAACGTAGCCGCGCGGCGCCCAGACGTAATGGGCCGGGATCCAATCCCATTCCGTCCGCATGATCACCCAGTAACCGGGGCGCCAAGTGTACCGGCCCTGGTACCAAACCCATGAGCCCGGTACCCAAGCGTGGTTGGCCGAGGGCGGGCTGACGTTGGGACCAACTTCGACGGTCGCCGGCGGCTCCGGCAGGTACTCGACGTCGTCCCGCTGGGCATCGGCCCAGTACCCGGGGATCCACTGATACTCTGGCCCGGACCTGCCCCAATAGCCGGGTACCCATTCGCGGCCCGGCGGCAGGGCGCGCCACACGCCGCTGACCCACACGAAATCGTCCCGCTCGTCGTCCCAGGCCCAGTAGCCGGGAATCCAGTCCACGTTGACCCCGTCCGGCCGCTGGTCGGGCGGCAGCTCCTCGATCGGGTCGGGCGGCGCCCTTCTTATATCAATGCCCGGTTCGGGATCGAACGTAACTGTTCCGGCGAAGGCCTCGTGCACCGGGCCGCGCGTCAGCACTTCCACCCCTTGCTCGTCATCCGTGCGGCCGTCCTGTGCGGTCGCAGCCCTTTCCCAGCCCAAGCCGGTCCCAAGCATCACGAGTGCCGTGACCACGCCCCATTGGGGAACATAGCGTACGTTCACGATCTGCCTCCTTTGTAGTAAGTCCTTTCGCTCTTGCGGAAAGCATGCGGCGGGCTCTGCGTGCTGACACGCTCCATTGGTTTCCCTTTTCCGAGCTTAGCTTCCCATGGCGCGCTCAAGCAGTACCGTCGCTTCCAGCCGATTGACCGGCTCGTTGCCGCCGTGGAGCTTCCACAGCACCAGTGCGATCGCGCTTACCAGCGCATCCGTAACATCCACGCCCTCCGCCGGACCATGAAACGGATGGATCGTGACGCGAAACGGCGCGCGCGGCGACTCGGACTGCGGACAGTCCCGAACTCCGTCGTCGGAACGTGAGCCGTGGCGTCGGGTTTTCCCCTGGCCGGCCCGCTTCATGTGCGTTCCGCCTTGCACTCAGCCGCGTAGAACGCTCGGGTGTGAGCCAGCCATTGGCCACCGCTGGCGTGCTGCGCATTGACCGCGATCGAGCCGACGACGTGTTTGGCGCCGTCAGAATGATGGCGCTTGAGCTCCAGGAACGGTTGTTCGCCGGCGTGGCTCGCGCCGCCGGCGCGTCGCTGGGTCTCAGTCTGTCCGATTGCGTCTGCATAAGGCATGGCTTTGCGACTCTCTTCATCGGCCCCGTCTACGGCACAGGCTGCGGTCGGTCTCGCTCCCTCAGAGCCGCAGGCTTGCCATCCCGCTGAGGCACCTGCGCCAGTACCGCCAGGCGCTGCCGTTCCTCTTCGGTGGTGCGTCCTCGGGCTGCTTCGGGCAGCGGCACGACGCCCGCCAGTTCCCCGATCACATTGACGAGTTCAGAGCCGGACGGAATGACGATCTTGGCGTTATGGCTCATGGATTTCTCGAGGGCCTCCAACTTCCTCAGGAGCTGCGCGTTTCCCACGAAGTACGTGTTGGCCGCCTCGTTGACGAGCCTGATCGCCTGGGCCTCACCCTCCGCCGCGAGGATTTTGGCCTGCTTGATGCCCTCGGCCCGCTTAATCGCCGCGCGTTTTTCGCCATCCGCCTGCCTCTCAACCGCGTTGGCAAAATCCAAGGCGGCGACCTTCTCGTTTTCGGCTTTGACCACCTTGTTCATCGTCTCCTGGACGTCCTTGGGAGGGTCGATCTCCTTCAGCTCGGTCCTGACGATCGCCATCCCCCAGCTCATGGTTTCTTTGCTCAACGTCGTCAGGAGCGCGCCGTTGATGTTGTCGCGCTCGCTGTTGGCGGATTTCAGGGTCAACGTGCCGATGATGTTGCGGAGGGTCGTGCGCGCCAGGTTGACAATCTGATTCTTGTAATTGTTGACATGGTACTGAGAGCTCTTGACGCTGGCCTCGTCGTCCTTCACCTTGAAGTAGACTTGGGCGTCCACCCGGGCGTTGAGATTGTCGTTGGTAATGATCTCCTGCGGCTGGGCGTCCACCATCTGTTCCGTCGTATTGACCTGGATCATCCGGTCTATGACCGGGATGATCCAGTTGAAGCCGGGACTCGCGAAGCGCCGGTACTTGCCGAGCCGCTCCACCAGTCCCTTGTGCGTAGGGCGCACAACCCGGATGCCGGCCAGAAAACCGACTACCGGAACCACGACCGCCAGAAAAAGGACGTACACAATAAAGCCCAGGGGGATTCTCCTTTCAGACGACTTTCGTCGACAAGGTCACCGTGATACGGGGTTCATGCTCATGGCCGGCGGGCTCGTTCGCTTGCCGCCCCAGGCTTCGCCCACCGTTTCCTTGCGGCGCAACATAGCCCCCGTCGTTCTCCCAGGCGTCCAAGGCCTTCTGACAAGCCGGGCCGTGAACCACGTCTTCCGCACCAGATTGTGAGTCTAGCCCACGACTGACGATCATCTCACTTCTCACTTGTCTGACTTGCGGGAGCGGTCGCGGGGGAGAGAAACTCGTTCACCTTGTGCCCGGCTTCGCCCAGCGCTTCGCCGGATGCCTCGGCCGCCTGTCCGACCGCCGCGGCGGCCTGCGTCGTGGCGCTCTTCGTCTTATCGACGGCCACTCGCCCGGCGTCATTGGCGGCGTTGATCGCGGTGTTCACAGCGGAGCCGGCCTGGTTCAACCCCTTGTCCACCGCGTCGCCAGCCTTGTCGGCCGCCTTCTCGACGCTGTTTCCAGCCGTCCTGGCGTCGTTCCGATCGCATCCCACCAAGGCGCCGACTGCGACGAGGGACAGCAAGGCGACCAGGGCCGCCTCGATTACTTGCTTGTGCATGATGGTTCCTTTCTGGCCGCCGAGGCGGCGAATGCCTTGTCACATCCTTCGCGGGCTGCCGGCGTCTCGGACCGACCAGCCGCTGGGAGGGACGTCGCGCGGGCAGCGCCAGCGGCGCGAAGTTGCCCGCACAGTCTTATTGAAGCGTTCCGGGGGTATGCTTACTATTGGGAAACGGAAGTATTGTCGGCCTGCGGACGGGCGCGCGACTGGGCGCCGGCGCGACCGCGCGTACTGCGAATTGCTGAGATCGAAGCGGCTCCGAGTGTGGCGCGGTCGCCGTGGACGTCCGGTCCTGGGCGCATCCCCGTGACGCGGCACAACTGGTTCGCGTCCGCCGTTCTGACTCACGCGGGCTTGACGAGCTCCTCATCCGGCGCACCGCTCCCTGGCACAAGCCCACTGCCGCCGCGTTTCTGACCGTTCAGGCCGGCGCGGATCGTGTGAGCAGGACGCACTCCCGTCGTTGACGCACGTTGTTTGGTTCGCGCATAATGCAGCAGGCAGCGGTACTCAGGGAGCGCGGTGTGATCGAGGCCGTACGATGAAATCGTCAGCAAAGTGGCGTCCTACCAGTGGTCCGAGCGGTCGTCGGCGATCGCGGCCGTCAGCAGCAAGAGCTGCCATGCCGCCGGGCCGCGCCGAAGCGCTCCAGGACGCGCTGGAGCGTGCCAGGCACGCCGTCTTCGTCTGCGCCGTGCGGCCGACGATGCGGGGCAAGGCGCTCCCGGTCTTGTTTGCCAACCCCGCTTCCCGAGCGCTCACGGGACTTGATCCGTCCGAGGCTGCCGCGAAGGATCTCGTTTCGCTGCTGCTGCCCAACGGTGAGAAAGGGCTGCGCGGTCGACTCGCCGAGCTCCTGCGGGCGAGCAGCCCGGCGACGGTCGGGGCGATCCGGCGGAAATTCGGCCGCGCCACACGGGAGTTCGAGCTGGCTGCCGTCCCGCTGAGTGAACCGGACAAACACGCGACGCCTTGGGTTTTCGTGGTACGAGGCGTGACATCACGGCAGCAACGGGAGCGCGGTTGGGCGCTGCGCCAGGATGTGTCGGACAAGATCATTGTGAGCCAGGCCGCCGAACTCAGGACGTCGCACAAAGCGCTGCAGCGCCGCGAACAGATGGCCGCCCTCGGTACGCTGGTCGCTGGGCTGGGACACGATTTGAACAATTTGCTACTCCCGATTCGTGGGCATCTCAAGGCTCTCGAATCGGCAGCGCTCGGGGACAGCGCTGGAATGCACATTCACGCCGTTGGACAGGCCATCGACTATCTCCAGCAGTTGACCGACAACCTGCGGCTGTTTGCACGCGACCCGGACGGGCCGGACGACGCGCGCGGCGTGACGGATATTCGCGAGTGGTGGGAACGCCTGCGAACGGTGCTCGAGCGTGCCATTCCGGCGCCGGTTCAGCTTCAGGTCGATGTGCCGGACGCGCTGCCCGCCGTCGGTCTGGCCGCCCATCGCCTAACGCAGGCGGTCCTCAATCTGCTCATTAACGCAAGCGAGGCGATCGCTGGCGAGGGCACGATCCGGCTCTGGGCCCGCGCCGGCGAGGATCGGACATTCGTGCATCTCGGCGTAACGGACAGCGGCTGCGGCATGACCGCGGAGGTCCGCCGCCGCGTGTTCGATCCGTTCTTCACCACGAAGCGCCGCGGACGAGCGACCGGGCTGGGCCTCTCGCTGGTGCATGGCATCGTGCACTCGGTGGGCGGAACGATCGGACTCAAATCGGCGCCGAAGAAGGGAACGACAATCGTCCTGAAACTCCCCGTGGCAGCGGCCGATGCGAGCCCAAGTGAGACGGCGCCGCCGCACGCGCAGGCCACGGCAGCGGTCTCGGTGCGTGACCGCCGGATCGCCGCCTGTTTCGAAGCCTTGCTGGCATTCGCGGGGTTTACCATCCAGCCCGTGACGGCCGATGGGCCAGGCCGAATCGACGTCTGGGTGACCGAACCTAGTCCGCGGTCGTTGCGCCTGGCCCGGAAAGTGCGGGCGTTCGCCCCGAATTGTCGACTGGTGGTTTTTGGAAAAGGTTCCGGCGAGTGGCGCTCACTGGGCGCCTTGGTCGTGGCGCCGGAGGGCGGTTTGGCCACGCTGCGCGAGGCACTCAGCCATGCGATCTCGGCGAGGGGTGATGAGGGACAATGAACGGCCGTCCGATCCGTGTGTTGTGCGTTGACGACCATCCCGTCCTGGTGGAAGGCATCCGTGCGCGCTTGAAGCTCGAGCCCGGATTGGAGCTCGTCGGCGAATTGTCCTCAGCCGATAACCTGGTCGCCGAGGTGAAGGAGCACGCACCCGACATCGTTCTGGTGGATATCGCGATGCCGGGGCTGGATCCGTTCGCCGCGGCCACCGACCTGCACCGACATTGCCCGGAGGTGAAAACGGTCTTTCTGAGCGCCCATGTTCGCGATCACTACTTGGACGCGGCGTTTCAGGCCGGCGCGTGGGGCTACCTGTACAAGGGCGACGACATCGAGGACATCGTGGCGGCCATCACGCGCGTGGCCAAGGGCGAGTACGTGTTCAGTCCGCGTGTGCTCGCACGTGTGCGCGTGCGTGGTGTGGCTGACCGCCGTGGCGAGTCGACGCGATCGTCCAAGCTCGAGGCGCTCACGCCGATGGAAGTGCAGGTTCTGCGCATGATCGGCCAGGGTCTGTCGCGGACGCGGATCGCCCAGACCCTTCACCGCAGCGTCAAGACTGTCGACACTCACCGCGCCGCGATCATGAAGAAACTCGATATTCACGATCGGACCGAGTTGGCCCTCTTTGCCGCCCGCGAAGGGCTGGTCGATTCCGACTGAACGGGCTTCGCGCGGAGCATGGCCGGTGGTCGTTCCACCAGCCTCCCGGTCGCATGGCCGCGGAGTCGCACGCCTCGCGCCGGGCGCGCCGCGTCCAACCCGCACGCATATCGATAGGGAAACCGCCGTAGTCAGCCGCGATTGTTCCACGCTTTGGCGGCAGGCAAATACCGCCGCACCCCGATGCCGTGTCGAGCACCACGCGACTAGAATCGATACCGTGTCAGTGCGGACGTGTCGCACGGCAGACGCAGAATCCAAGTTGCGCACACGCGCAGAAAGAACAAGGTGATAGGATAAAGTTCCTGGATATCATTGCGACGGTCTTGTTGGTGGTTGGTGGCCTGAACTGGGGCCTGTGGGGCCTGTTCGAATTCGACTTGGTCGCCAGGGCGCTGGGCGGCAACACGGCGTTGCTGAGCAAGGCTGTCTACGGTCTGGTCGGTCTGGCGGCCGTGTATCAGATCATCTGGCTGAAGCCGATTCAGATGCGCTGGGCCGTAAAGCCCCTGTCGGCCTAAGGCCCATTGCGGCGTTTGGCGCGAGTGACCCAACCGACCCACAGTACACGTGGGCCGGGGGGCCGCGCCGAGGTGTAGCCGGAAACTCCCGGCGCGCCGCGGAGTTCAACCATGTTGCTGTCGATCCATGATGTGCCGCGCTACGAACGGCACCTGTTGTTCTGTTCCAATCTCGATCACGGCCGCCGGCCCCACCGGCACGGCCACGGTGACCCTGACCTGCCCACGCGCGGAGTTCCGCTGACCGTAGGCCACGGGAGGGTTGCCGCGGCCGATCGAGTGCCGCTGGCGATCGGGTCCAAATTCTGAGCCGGTGGTCGCGGGGGGACGCAGCCTCGGAAACGGCTTCCAACTGTGCTCGGGTCGTTCTTACGGGGTCACGCGTCCGCTCGTGGGCCGCGCACGTCTTCGGGGGCACGAGACTTGATGAAGCCGCGGCGCCCGGCAGGCGCATTCGCGAGGCCTGCTCAGCGACGCCGTGCCGAGGATTCGTGGTATCATGCAGCGGAGCATTCGGACAGCGGCGCGCCGCTAGCGCTCGGCGCAGGAATGTGAGCTCCGCCCGAACGGGTATCCAACCCATCGACATGACCATCGAGCAGGCGATGCGATTCGCTGTCACTGCCGGGATGAGCGAGGCGAAAGAAGGATAGGGCCGCCCCGCGTGCGCAGGACCTCCAGGCCGACCGGAGTTGGCCGGGCCACGGACTTCACCCTGCATCCGCATGATGCGCTGCAATGACGGCATCCACTCTTGCAACTAAATCGGCGGCGTCATAGGGCTTGGCCAAGAACTCCACTGGCCCGATCCCGGCGAAGCGCTCCGCAACGTGCTCTTCGTTGTACCCGCTGAGAACGACGACCGGCACCGCGGGCCGGGTGCCCCGCATCACCCGGTATACCTCCTCCCCGCCCAGGTCTGGCATCGTCAGGTCGAGCAGCACAGCGTCGATCTGTTCACGATGTTCACGGAACACCCTGAGTGCCGCGCGGCCGCCGTCGGCCGTCAGGACCGTGAATCCGGCGCGCTCCAGAATCTGCTGGGCCACTGCACGGACGAGATCTTCGTCGTCCACCACAAGCACCGTGCCTGTCCCGCACGGCTTTGCCAAGGTCGGCGTGGCGATGTGGCGCACCAGAGGCTGCTTCGACGCCGGGAACAGGACCCGGAAACACGTTCCCTGTCCAGGCGCGCTGCGCACTTGGAGAGCTCCGCGATGTCCGCGGACGATGCCCTGGACCGCGGCCACCCCCAAGCCGCGGCCGGTGAATTTCGTCGTAAAAAACGGGTCAAACATCTTCGCCTGGGTTTCGGTGTCCATGCCGCAGCCGGTGTCCGCGACCTCGAGGAACACGTAGAGCCCCTCGGGCAAATCTTCCTCGTGCAGCATCGCGGCCAGGAGAGCGCCATCCGCGTCGACAACTCCGGTGCGAACGGTCACCGAGCCCCCCGCGTCGCCGATCGCTTCCGCCGCATTCACGATCAGATTCATGACCAGTTGCCGGAGCTGGGTGGCGTCGGCCTCGATCAACGGTGGGTCTTTCGCTAAGTTGAACTCCAGCGCGACCTTCTTGGAAATCGACGCCTTCACGAGCTCGGCGATGTCCTGCACGAGTTCCGGGAGGTTCACCGGGGCAGCTTCGAAGCGGCCTTTCCCGGAATAGGCCAGCATCTGTCGGGTCAGGTCGGCGGCGCGGTTTCCGGCGCGTTCGATGTACTTGATTAACTTGCGCACGGGCTCATCTCCTGGCAGCAGTTCCAGCGCCAGGCTAGCGCTGCCGAGCACGCCGGTGAGCAGGTTGTTGAAGTCGTGGGCCACCCCGCCGGCAAGCACGCCGAGACTCTCCAGCTTCTGCGCGTGGAGCATGCGACTCTCAAGTTCGCGGCGCACTTGCTCAACTTGCTTGAGCCGGGTTACGTCGGCGAAGGTGATGACCACGCCGTCGATGCGATCATCGAGCGTGCGATAGGGCAGGATGCGCATGGTGTGCCAGCGCCCGTCGCGGGTCTGCACTTCCTTTTCCGCGGGCAACAGGCTCCGGAGCGTGTTCTCGCTTTCGGCGGCGAGTTCCTTTCCGTCGAAGTTCTGCGTGATGTGGCTAACCGGTCGTCCCAGGTCTGTGGGGATCAGGTTCAGCAATTGCGTGGCCCGCGGAGTGAACCGCTTGATCCGCAGTTGGTTGTCCAGGAAGACCGTGGCGATCTCCGTCGCGGCCAGCAGGTTGGCCAGGTCGTTATTGGTGGCGGTGAGCTCGGCCAGATTCTCGCTGAGTTGACCATTGACGGTGGTCAGTTCCTCGTTGAGCGATTGCAGCTCCTCCTTGGAGGCCTCCAGCTCCTCGTTGGCGGACTGCAACTCCTCGTTCATGGACATGACTTCTTCGTTGGCGGCCCTGAGCTCCTCGGTGGCGGTGTCGAATTCCTCGGCGTCGGCCCGGAGCTCGTTCCGGAGAGCCTTCACCTCCTGCTCGAGCTGCGCCACGAGCGGTTCATCCGCCGCCGGCAGGGGTGGCGCAGAAGCCGACGGCTGGGGCGCATGCGCGTCCTCAAAAACGATCGCCAGGAGCTGGTCCGTGTCGGGCGTGGAGGGAACCCGCCTGACCGTCAGTCTCGCCAGCGGCGTGCCCGCACGGGAAAGCGGCACACGTGGAATCGTTACCGCCTCGTCGTGCTGGAGCGCCTGCTCTAGCGCCCGCCGCAACTTCGCCGAGAGCGACCCGGTGGTCATGTCCAGCACGTTCAAGCTGGCCGGTCCTCTCGGGTGGCCCAAGAAGCGCTCCGTTTCGCCGTAGAAATGGAGGATCTGACCCCTGGGATTGACCAGCACGATACTGGCCTTGAAGTGCCTTAGGAGTACATCCTGGTTGGCCTGTGCCAGAGCGGCGGCGGGCGGCGGGATCAGTCTGCGCTCGGGTACGCCGACAAACCTGGCGCCGGTGCGTATCGGAAACGCGGCCGCCGCCTGCCGGTTCGGTCGGACCAAGCGGTAGATCCGCCTTGGCTTCGAAACCGGCTCGAAGAGGTCCTCCAACTCGACGATGCCTTCCGACTTGCCCAGGAAGAGGTACCCGCCAGTGGTCAGCGCGAACGTAAACAGCGCGAGGATCTTCTTCTGGATGGCCGGCTCGATATAGATCAGCACATTGCGGCAAGTGATCAGGTCAAGCTTGGAGAAGGGCGGGTCGGTGATCAGGTCCTGCCGCGAGAAAACCACCACTTCGCGGAGCTGTTTTGTGACCTGGTACTTCTGGCCCTGCTTGGTGAAGAACCGCTCCAGTCGATCAGCCGAAACAACCTCGGCGATGCTCTCGGCGTAAACTCCCGCCCGGCCCACTTCCAGCGCGTGGTCGTCCACGTCCGAAGCAAACACTTGGACGGTGCGAAAGGTATCTGCAGAAGCCGCAGCCTCCAGCAGAAGCATGGCCACGGAATAGGCCTCCTCGCCCGTGGCACAACCAGGCACCCATGCCCGCAACGGGGTGTCCGGGTCACTCCTGGTGATCAGCGGGACAATGGCCTTCTCCCGCAACTCCTCGAAAGCCTCGGGGTCGCGGAAGAACGAACTCACGCCGATCAGCATGTCCTTGGAAAGCTGCGTCAGCTCCCCCTGATCCTGCTGGAGCAGCTTCAGGTAGTCGGCCATGCTGGCGGCCTGCTTGATTCCCATGCGGCGGCGTATGCGGCGAACGATGGTGGCCTTCTTGTAGTGCCGGTAGTCGCTGCTCGCGCGGACACGCAGGAGCTTCAAGATGGATTCCAGGTCGTCCGAGGCGACCTCCGCCGCCGTGTCGGTTGGGCTTATCGCCCGGGGCCACGCGTGCTGCACGTAGCTCATCAAGGCCGCAGGCATCTGGGCGACCGGTAGGACGTGGTCCACCAGGCCCGTGTCGATCGCGCTTTGAGGCATCGCTGGGAACTGGGCGGTCTCCGGATCCTGCACCATGCACATCCCGCCGGCCCCACGAACCGCACGGACGCCCCGCGTTCCGTCCGAGCCGCTGCTGCCCGAGAGAATGATGCAAGCCGCTCCCTCGTGCTGGTCCTCGGCCAGGGAGGTCAGGAAAAAATCGATGGGCATTCGGATACGGTTCTGCTCGGACCGTTCGCTCAGGACCAGCCGTCCCGCGCTGATGGACAGGTACTTTCCGGCAGGATTGGCGTAGACCCAGTTGGCCTGCACCAACATGCCGTCCTCGGCCTGCACGACCTTCATGCTTGTACACTTGCCGAGGATGTCCGCCATCCGGCTTTCGTGGGTCGGTTCCAGGTGCTGGATGACCGCGAAGGCCAGTCCGCAGTCCGAGGGCATGGCTGTGAAAAGCTCTTTCAACGCCTCGATGCCCCCGGCCGAGGCGCCGATGCCAACGACCAGTACCGGCGTGGAATGATGTTCGCCTTTCATTGCAGTGCCGTCTCGCCTTCGGTCACCGGCTGAGCGTTCCACGCGGAGATGGTGCCAAGGTCAACGCCGCGCGGGTCAGACAGCCGCAGGAAGAACTGGATCCCGTTGGGCAAGGCACCTTTGTGAATGCAGTATACTCCTCGCATCGCGCGAAAGAAGGCTCTTCCGCAGAATTCGTGGGTCGAAATCTGGGGAAACCGGCTCCGCAGGTTTCCCCAAGACCCCTTCCTGGGGCTTCTTTTCCCTCGCAGGGCTGCGGAAGGACACCGGCGCCAAACCAGCGCTCAGAATGAATGCGCCTGGCACGGACCCGCCGGAGGTCGAATTGGCCGCATTTGCTACGGCGGAACGCCCCCCGAGAAACCACGTGGGGCGGAAAGTCACCCACGAATTCTGCTGAGGAGGCCGAAAGAATGGCGCAAGCACGCAATCCGGGTTCCGCGTTGTCGTCGCTCGGCCGCGTCAGGCATTGGCAGGGGTTCGCTTCTTCGCCACCAGCGCAGCCCCAGCATCTTCGCCATCGAGCGAGCGGCCCGCCCGAGGGTTAACCGCGGCGGCGGCCCTCCTTTATGGTACAGAACGATGATCGTCTGGTCGTCCTCGGCCGGCGCGCCGCCCCGCCAGCGGTCAACTGCGTCGATGAGCCCCTGGCCGATGAGGTGCGCCGTCTGCGGCGCGATGACCGACACTTGCGGTCCATCCAGCGTCGTTCCGTGAAGCTCGCGTCGTGCTGGGTGCGAAACGGGCGCGGCCGCCGCCCATGTTCCTCGCGCAGGTGCCGCTAGCTCGCCACTCGCGCCGGGAATCTGCCGGGTGCTGCGTTCCGCTAATTCCAACAACCCGCGCTCGTCGAGCATCTCCCCGGCCGGATTCCGCGCCTCGGTCATCGCATCGGTGTAGATGATCACCACGTCGCCCATCGCCAGCCTAGCCGCAAACTGCCGGTACTTGGTCGGTTCAATGATCCCCAGCGGCAGGTTCGCGACCGAGGAGAGTCGGTAGCGGACACGCTCGGTGCGGATGGACGGCCCCGCACTGGCCGCCGCTTGGTCCAAGAACTGCCAGCAACCGGCGAGGTGGCTGTACCACAGCGGCCGTAGGTGCCCGGCGTTGCAGACGATCAAGTGATGCGTCGGCGCGAAGTACGTCGCCAGCAGGACGGTGGCAAACTCCCCGTCGCCAACCGTGTCGGCGAAATCCTTGTTGAGCGCGCGGGCGAAGCGCGTCTGGTCCAGCAAGTTGATATGTTTCCGTACCGACTTCCGCAGCCACCGCGCGAACTCGTTCAGGTCCGGGCCGTGGCCGGAAATATCGGCCACGACAAAGCGCGTTACGCGCCCCGTACCGCACGTCGAGACATAATGAAGGTCTCCGCCGCGCGCGCCTCCGCACGGCCGGCTGTTGTAAATAGCGGTTGAAAAGTGCGGTGCCTGGCGGGTGGAAAGTGCAGCGCTGATGGGTTCAGGATAGAGGTTGAAGAGAAGGATGGCGAGGGGGCGCAGGGGTTCC
>JALHJL010000059.1 GCA_022839625.1 Phycisphaerales bacterium | reverse complement strand
CCAGCGAGGCAAAGCAGAGCTTCGCCCTACTGCGGGAAGAGGCGGCGGCCGGTTGTCCGTTGGTCCCCAGCGAGGCAAAGCAGAGCTTCGCCCTACTGCGGGAAGAGGCGGCGGGCGGTTGCCCGCCCGTGCACGGACCACGTTTCACTGGCAGCACGCTGCCAGTGGCACCCGTTCTCAGCACGCTGCCAGTGGCACCCGCTCTCAGCACGCTGCCAGTGGCACCCGTTCTCAGCAAGCTGCCAGTGGCAGCCGTTCGCGGCAAGCTGCCGGTGGCACGCGCCGTCCGGCCGGCGAGCCGCCGGCCGCCACGCGCTAACAGTCCGTTGAAAAAGGGGACTGGGTCCGCGCCGCTGGGCTTTCGCGGTAGCGCGGCGTGGGTTTCTCGCGGTGCCTGTACCCCTTTTCAACGGACACCTAATGCGGGGCTTCGCGCGCCAAGTTACGGTTCCAAGCTGGAATCTCAACGAGGACGTCCCGGCTGCCGTCGGGCACGCACTGGCAGGCCAGCCGCGAGCGGGCCGTCAGCCCGTACGCCTCGTCGAGCTGGTCCTCTTCCTCGTCGCTCGCCTCGCCGCAGGCCTCCCAGCCTTCGCGCACAAGCACGTGGCACGTCGCACACGCGCACACGCCGCCGCACGCGTGATCGAGGTCGATGCCGCCCGCCAGGGCCAGGTCGAGGATCGAACCCGGCCGGCCGATGCTCCGGGCGGGCAGCTTCGCCGGATCGACGGCAAGCACGTGCTCGTGCCCATGCGCGTCGATCACGCGAAGTGTGTACGGGCGGGTGGGAAGCGGTGTCTCGGCACCCTGAAGGTATGGGTTGCGGTCGCTCACCGGGCAACTTCCTTCACGCGCGGCGCGGTCCGCCAAAGGCCGGCGGTACGGCGCCGGTGTGCCTGAGAGTGTACTCGATCCGCGGGGGGCACGTCCTCTCCGAACGGGCGTCCCGCAACCGGTTGTCGTGGGCCGGGCTGCCCATTTCAGGCTCAAGCGTGTGGCGACCGGACATCCGGCTCCGCGTGCCCGCGAATCGACGGCGGCCGCGCGTCACGCCCGTCCGCGCCGTGCGATCAGGTTGCCGGGCAAGCGCCGGATCAGGCCCTTCAGCTCGAGCGAGGTCATGGCCGCGAGAACCTCGCCGGGCGGCAGTTCCGCGGCGCGGATCGCTGCGTCCTGCAACATCTCGTCGTAGCCGATGACGTCGTAGACCCGCTGCTCTGCCGCGGAGAGCGGGAACAGGGGGGCCGTGGCCTGCGCGCGGACTTCCGGCGGACCGCCGGCCGGTGCGTGCTCCTGCGTATCGGTCCCCGTTCGCATCGCGCGGCCGACCTCGCCCAGTTCGTCGAGGATGTCCTCCAGGCACAGGACGAGCTTGGCGGCACCGTCGCGGATCAGGGCGTTCGTTCCCTGCGACAGCGGGTCCTGTACGCGGCCGGGCACGGCGAACACTTCGCGGTTGTACTCGTTGGCCAGGCGCGCCGTAATCAGGGCCCCGCTCCGCTGGGCCGCCTCGACCACGAGCGTCCCGAGCGTCATGCCGGCGATGATCCGGTTGCGGCCGGGGAAGTTCTCGGCCCGCACCGCGGCCCTCATGGGCAGCTCGCTGAGCCACGCGCCGTTTTCGAGCAGCCGCTCGGCCAACGCCTTGTTCTCGGGCGGATACACCTCGGTCAACCCGCGGCCCATCACCGCGATCGAGCGTCCGCCGCTGTCCGCCGCGCCGTGATGTGCGAAGGCGTCGATCCCGCGCGCCAATCCGCTCACTATCGTAAACCCGGCCCCGGCCAACAGCTCGCCGAAGCGCCGGGCCTGTTCGCTGCCGTAAATCGTACACCGTCGGCTGCCGACGATGGCGAGCGCCACCGCGTCGGTGGGGCGCAGCTCGCCCTTGACGTACAGCACGATCGGCGCATCCGGGATGCGTTTGAGCCCCTCCGGGTAGTCCGGGTCGGCCCGGCAAATAATGCGCACGCCGTGCTGTGCGGCGGCCTCAATCTCCGCCTCGCGCTCCGCCGAATCGCGGCTGCGCGCAATGGCGTCGGCCCGCTCGCGCCCGATGCCTTTCACGGTCTGTAGTGTCGCCGCCGAGGCCCCCAGGGCTTGCTCCGGGTCGCCAAGCTGAATCAACAGCCGCGAGAACGTGAGCGGCCCGACGCCGTCGGTCAGCGCCCACGTCAGGTAGGTTCGTCCGTTCGGCGTAATGGTCTCGCTCACGGCGGCCTCGCGCGTTGCGGGTGCTGGCGGGCGTTGCGCCTCGTGCCCGGTCACGGGAAGGGATTGCCGAAGCCGCAATTCGGCGCTCGCATCCCGCCGATAAGTCTACCGGAAACCTGGCGCGGTCGGGAGAAGCGGTGCGTGGCCCGTGTCTTGCCAGGTTGACCGGTAGCGGTGTTGACGCCTGGCGGAAACGACGCACCAGGATGTAAGCTGACGACGTAAACAGCGGAGTTCACGATGAGACTTCGACTCCACCGAGTAACACTGCGGCGCTCCCGCGGGCGCATCCTTCGCGCCGGCGGCGCAACCCTTGCCTTATGGCTGCTACCGCTGGGCTTCTGTGCCGGGTGCAGTGAGGAGGTCTCGGCGCAGTTCCGCGCTGCCGCGATCGAATCCGTCCGCGATGGGTTCAAGTCGATTGCCGCCGGGCTCCTCGATGGGCTCTTCGCCATCGCCGAGCCCGACACGGACACGACCGGCGGAACGTAACGGGTACGGCGAACGGCGGACGTCGCGTTCGAGCTCGGCCGGCACGTGCCCCGCGGCCTGCGGCGGATCGTGCAGCTCGAACCGCATCTTCATCTGCTCGATGGCACGAATCCACACCTGCGGGGGCAGTGCGTGTCCAGCCCCCGGAACGATGTCGATGTAGGCGTCGCTGCCCATCCGTTTGAGGCTGTCGCGGAGCTTTTCGAAGGCGCGGTCCAGGAAGAAGTCGTCCTGGTCTCCGCAGAACAGATGCAGTTTGCCGCGCAGCCGCGGGCCGAGCGTTTCCCAGTTGGACTCGAGCACGAGGCGGATGTCATACTTCTTCCAGGCGTGCGCCACCTGGGGGTCGATGCGCCCGGTCTGCCGATCCCAAAGCGGCAGCGGCCTGCCGTCTGGCCCGCGCGGGCTGAACACGGCGTCGAATGACTGAAACTGGCCGCCCCGGCCAAGGACTTCCTCCATCCGGCAGAAATCACGCAGGACGAGCGCCTTTCCCAGCAGCCCGTGGCGCGAGAACGGCCGGAGGTCGCCCGTCTCGTCACGCAGGAAGTTCTGGTCCGCGTCGTAGATGTCCACCGTCTGGAATGCGCTGAAGTCAACGGGGTCCGGACACAATGACCACACGCCGCCGAACGTCTCCGGGTGCGTGATCTGCAACCAGAGGCTGCTCCAGCCGCCGGAGGATGCCCCCGTCAGGTACCGGGCGTCGGCCTCCGCGATCAGGCGGAACCGCTGTTCGAGGTACGGAATCAACTCGGTGACCAGCGCGGTGCCCCAGGGGCCGTTGTTAGCCGAGTCCGCGAAGACGTGGTGCCCGGTGGGGCAGTCCGCGTCGAGATAGACGACCACCGCCTCAAAGCCCACGTTGTCCGCCAGGTTGCGGAAGAAGCTCGCCCACTGCCAGTCCTGGATCGTGTTTCCGAAGCCCGGCACCAGGTAGATCGTGGGGTAGTGCCGTGCCTTGTTCCGCTGGTACCGCGGCGGCGGCGCCACGGCCGCGTACATGTGGACGTAGTGCCCGTGGAAGTGGCTGAGCAAGTCGCTGCGCAGCCGGACGTACTTGATGTCGTCCGTGTCGGCCAGGTGCGGCCGCGGCAGCGTGCGATTGATGCGCAAGCTGGCGCTCCCCGGCTGGTCGGGATCGTGCTCGAGCTTCACGACCGCGCTGACGCCGTTGCCGGGCGCACGGATCACATCGTGCGACCGTCCGTTGAGGTCGAGCACGGCTTGCAGGCGATAGGCTCCGGCCGGCAGGTTGTCCAGCCCGCTGGGATAGCCCAGGCACCGGTCGGGATCGAAACGCAGAACCTCCCCCGGCGGCCAATGGTCGACGTCCTGAGCGAAGAAGGGCTGCGTGTCGAACCAGCCCACGCCTTCCAGCGGGCTCTGCCCGGCCCGCTGCGTCGTCACGACGTAGACGCGCCCGGTGTACGGCCCGGCGTGCACCGACTCGTCAAACGTGACCTCGAGCTGCGGCGGCGCGCCGCGGGCCGACGACAGGGAAGCAGTCGCCAGCACGACCGCGAGCAGGGCGTGCAAACCGCGCGGCTTCCGGTGCGGGCTGCTTGATCTCATGCTATCCTCTCATCCGGCGCGGCATTATAGATGCGAGGACGCGGCCGATGCGAATCCGTCTGGCCCACAGCCCCGATCCGGACGATGCCTTCATGTTCTACGGGCTCGCCTGCGGTGCCGTCCCGGCGGGGCCCTACGAGTTCGAGCACGTTCTCTCTGATATCCAGACTCTTAACGAATGCGCTCTGCGCGGCGAGTACGAGGTGACTGCGATCAGTATCTGCGCGTACCCGCGCGTGTGCGGGCAGTACGCTCTGACCGCCTGTGGGGCCAGCCTGGGCGACAACTACGGGCCGCTGGTTGTCAGCCGGGAGCAGCGGAGCGTGGAGGACCTGCGCGGCCGTACGATCGCCGTCCCGGGCCTGATGACGACCGCATACCTGACGCTCCAGCTTCTTCTGGGGCGCGCTGCGTTCGAGCCGCGCGTCGTCATGTTCGACCGGATCCCCGACGAAGTTGCGCAGGGGCGCGTGGACGCGGGCCTGCTGATTCATGAAGGGCAGCTCACGTACGGGCAATACGGGCTTCAGCGGGTCGTCGACCTCGGCCAGTGGTGGCACCGGCGGACGGGGCTGCCGCTGCCGCTGGGCGGCAACGCCATTCGCCGCGACCTGGGCCCCGAGCGCAGCCGCGAGATCGTGGACATCATCCGCGCGAGCATCCGGTACGGCCTCGACCGGCGCGAGGAGGCGGTGCGCTACGCGCTGCGGTTCGGCCGGGGCCTGGACGAACGGCTGGCGGACCGCTTCGTCGGCATGTACGTGAACGAGTGGACGCTCGACTATGGCCCGCGGGGCCGGGAGGCAGTGGAGCGGCTGCTGAGCGAAGGGGCCGCGGCCGGGCTCGTGCCCCACGTCGGCCCGATCGACTTCGTTTGACGTAGCAGATTGGCGCGACCTTGTCGGCCCCGCAATTCAACCAGCAGCGCGGCAGGCGGACCAGTAGCACCGGGGTCAACAGCGGCCCGGCCCGCGGCTATAATGCCCGCCCGACGCGGCGCTGGGTTTCCGCGGGCAGTCTCAGACGGAGAGCGAGGCATGATCGGAGTCATCGGCGGGACGGGGTTGGGCGAGACGCTCTTCGGCGTTTCGGGCGGGCAAACTTACAACGTCGATACGCCTTTTGGGCGCCCGAGCAACCCCATCCGGGTCGTCAAGTGGCACGGAACGGAGGTCGCCCTGCTCGCGCGGCACGGCGACGGACACGTGTGCAGCCCCTCGGCCGTGCCGTACCGGGCCAACATCTACGCCCTGAAGACGTTGGGGGTGACGCACATCATTGCCAGCGGCGCGGTGGGCTCGCTGCGCGAGCACATTCACCCGCGGCACCTGGTCGTCCCCCAGCAAGTCATCGACCGGACACACCGGCGGCCGCAGACCTTCTTCGATGAGGGGTTGGCGGTGCACGTCGAGTTCGCCGAGCCGTTCTGTCCTGTGCTGCGGACGCTGTTGCTCTCGGTTGCGGGCCAGGTGGAAACCACGGTCCACTCGCGTGGCACGTACCTGTGCATCGAGGGGCCGGCCTTCAGCTCCGTCGCAGAGTCGCACATGCACCGCGCCTGGGGCGGCGACATTGTCGGCATGACCGCCTTGCCGGAGGCCAAGCTGGCCCGTGAAGCGGAGATGTCCTACGCGTTGGTCGCACTGGTTACGGACTATGATTGCTGGCAGCCGCGCGAACAGGCCTGCGACGGGCATGCCGTCCTGGAGGAGATCATCGGCCACCTGAAAGCGGCGACGCTCAACGCCATGACCCTCATGCGCGCCGCCATCGAAGCCTATGCCATCAAGCCGCTCCCGCCGGGGCCTATCCAAACCGGCCTCGATCTCGCCGTGTGGACCGATCGGGAGAAGATCACACCGGAGGCGGCGGCGCGCTATGGCGTACTGCTCAAGCGCTACCTGGAGGCGCACCAGTGACCACCGGGCCGGCAGCAGCCTGGAACGACGGGGCGCGTTCCAGGTGTCCGTTGAAAAAGGGGGCTGGCTCCGCGCCCGCGGGCTCTTGCAGGAACACGGCATGGTTTCCCCGCGGTGCCTGTCCCGCCTTTCAACAGACTGCTTGGCCGGCCACGTAGCGGTTCGCCACCGGCCGGCCGGAAGAGGAGTGCGAAGACCTTGCCGCCTCGCGCACACCGCGACTGGATCATCGCTGCTCCGCATCCGCTGCGCGAGCAGTTGGCCGCCACCGTCGGCGTCTCGCCCCTGCTGGCACAACTGCTGCTGAACCGCGGCGTGGACTCCGCGGCGGCGGCGCGCCCCTTCCTCACGCCGGACTTCAAGCTGTTGCTCCCGCCGGAAGCTCTCCCCGGCGCGGTGCCAGCGGCCGAACGCCTCAAGGCGGCCGCCGACGGCGGTCGAAAGATCGTCATCTACGGTGATTACGACGTGGACGGCGTTACGGGCACGGCGATTCTCTGGCACGCGCTCCGGCTCGCCGGCGCCGACGTCAGCTTCTACATTCCGAGCCGGCTGGAGGAGGGTTACGGCCTCAATACAGAGGCCCTTGAGGCCATCGCGGCCGACGGCGCCGCGGTCGTGATTACGGTGGACTGCGGAATCACGGCGATCGACGAAGCACGCCGTGCCCGGCAGCTTGGGATGGAGCTGATCGTCACCGATCATCACCAGCCGCGCGAGGAGCTGCCGGAGGCCGCGCTGATCGTTCATCCGAGCGCGTGCGGCCCCAGCCCCAACCCAGACCTGTCGGGGGCGGGCGTGGCGTTGAAGATCGCGTGGGCGCTTGCCCAGCGGGTCTCGGGCAATGCGCGCGTCCTGCCGGCCTATCGCGAGTTCCTGCTCGATGCGACCGCGTTCGCGGCGCTCGGTCTGATCGCCGACGTCGTTCCCCTCGTCGGTGAGAACCGGATCATCACGAGTTACGGCCTGCGGCACCTCGGTCAGGCCGCGAATCCGGGGCTTCAAGCCCTGCTGGCGGTGTCCAACCTGACGGGCAAGAAGAGCTACGACGACTATGACGTCGGCTTCTTGTTGGCCCCGCGGCTGAACGCCATTGGGCGAATGGGACACGCACGCCTGGCGGTCGAGCTGTTCACGCGTGCCGACGCGGCCCGGGCCGAGGAGATCGCGCGGACGCTCGACGCGGAGAACCGCCGGCGACAGGAAGTCGAGCGCCAGCTCGTCAAAGAGGCCGAGGCCCTTGTGCTCGACAAGGGGTACCACCGCGAGAGCTGCCGCGGCATCGTGCTCGCCAGTCCGGCGTGGCATCCCGGCGTGATCGGGATCGTCGCGGCCCGGCTCGTCGAGCGCTTCCACCGCCCGACGGTGCTCATCGCACTGGAGGACAGCCTCGGACAGGGCTCGGGCCGCAGCGTGCCGCATTTCCCGCTCCACGAGGCATTGCGGGCCTGCGCGCCGCACTTGCTGAGCTACGGCGGGCACGCGATGGCCGCCGGCGTGCGCCTGCGCGACGACCAAGTGGACGCTTTCGCGGCCGCTTTTCAGGCGCAAGCTGCCCAACGGCTGACCGCGGCCGACCTGCGACCGAAGCTGTACCTGGACGATGAGGTCGGACTGGCCGACCTGACCACCGAGGTCGCCGAGACCATTCAGCGGCTCGCGCCATTCGGCACGGGTAACCCGCGGCCGCGCCTGGCGACGACCGACGTCGAGCTGGCTGACACGCCGCGCGCCGTCGGTCAGAACGGGGCGCACCTCCAACTCACGCTGCGGCAGGGTCCCATATACCGCAAGGCCATCATGTTCGGCGGCGGTCCGCACGCCCAGGAGTTGAGTGAGCACGGTCGGCTGCGGCTGGCCTTTGAGCCCATTCTGAACGAGTGGAACGGGCGGCGGAGCGTCGAGCTGAAGGTGCTCGACTGGAAGCCCGCATCGTAAAGGTGACGTGTCCGGCCTGGGGGCAGCGCCGGTTGCCGCCAGCCCGCCGCATTCCACGATCCGGCCAATTGACTTGGATCAAGTCCTTGCAGACCGGACCTGCCTATGTTATTGGCTTGTTTCACGTGCTGGCCGGTCAAGGTAAGGAGTCGGGCCTTGGGCAAGTCGCCGGCGGAGCCCACGATGACTTTCGCGCGGGTAGATCAGGTACGCGCCGTCGCGGTGCCGCTTGTGCTGTTTGTGCTGGCGGGGCTACTGGCGACCGGGCCCTGGCCGTTCGTAAGTCCCGTGGCGCCAGCCACATTGGTGCCCGTGTGGGCCACGGACCCCACGCCCGTGCGCCGGCCGACGCTGAAGCCCGAGATCCAGCTCGCCGGGTTCACCTATCGGTGTAGTGATTGCCACCGGCTGTTCCCCTCGCCGGCGGAGACGACGCGCTCGCTGACCCAGCACGCCCACATCGTGCTTAAGCATGGGATCAATACGCGCTGCTTCAACTGCCACCATCTGACCAATCGCGACGTGTACGTGGACGATTGGGGCCGCGAGATTCCCGCGGACCAGCCGCAGCTCGTGTGCGCCAAGTGCCACGGCCCGGTCTACCGCGACTGGCTGCACGGCTCACATGGGCGGAGCGACGGGTACTGGGACACGATGCGCGGACCGCAGGCGCGGCGTAAGTGCATCGAGTGTCACGACCCCCATCAGCCGCCTTTTCCTCCGATGCCGCCGGCCCCGCCGCCGAACACGCTGCGCATGGGCGGCCAGACGCGCCGGGAAGACGAGCACCGGGCGGAGGATCCGTTGCGAATCTACCGCCGGATGCTCGCTCCGGACCAGGGTGATGACGCGAGTATTAGCGACGACTACAGGGCCATGTCGGCCGAGGTGGACCCGTGAACGAGACGCAGCCGGGCCAGGGCGGCCGAGCCGGCGACGGCGGGCCGCAGCTCACGCGACGCGGCTTCTTGCGCAAAGGCGCAGCCGCGGTCGGTGGAGCGGCGGCCGTGGCCGCAGCGGTTTCCCCGCTGAGGGACCTCCCCGGAGACGACCTCCCCACGTTCGAGAAGTTCTTCCAACGGCACTACAAGGAGATGACGCCGGCGGAGAAAGAAGCGGTTCTGCGGCGTGTAGAGCGCGAGGTCAAGGAGCGTGAAGGCGTGGAGGTCCGCGTGGGCGACCCGCCGCCGCTGACGGGGGTGGAGTTTGTGTACGCGCTGAACATCAGCCGGTGCATCGGCTGCCGCAAGTGCGTCCACGCCTGCGTGAAGGAAAACAACCTGTCCCGGTCGCCGGAGATTCAGTACATCCGCGTGCTGAAGATGGAGAAGGGCAGTATTGATCTGGAAACGTCGGACCACCACTACGACCCGCCCGTGGTGCCTGAGCATGACAGTTACTACATGCCGGTGCAGTGCCACCAGTGCAAAAAGCCGCCCTGCGTGAAGGCGTGTCCCGTGGAAGCGACCTGGCAGGAGCCGGACGGTATCACCGTGATCGACTACGACTGGTGCATCGGCTGCCGGTACTGTGAGGCCGCCTGTCCGTATTGGGCGCGGCGCTTCAATTTCGCCGCCCCGGAGGTGCCCGCCGGCCAGCTCAATCCGGACATGGGATACCTGTCGAATCGGCCGCGGGCGAAGGGGGTAATGGAGAAGTGTACGTACTGCCTGCACCGGACACGGCGCGGGCGCATGCCGGCCTGCGTGGAGGTGTGTCCCACCGGATCGCGTAAGTTCGGCAACGTCCTGGACCCGGACAGTGAGGTGTCGTACATCCTGCGGCAGAAGCGGGTGTTCATCCTGAAGGAGGAAGTGGGGACGGTTCCGCGCTTCTTCTACTACTTCGACGAGCGGGGCAGCCGCTATCACGAGCCGATCGCCCCGGTGGAACCCGGAACGGCGGACGGGGAGGCTGGGACATGAGCGGCTGGGGACGTGGGAACGTGGGAAGGTGGGAACGTGGGAACGGAGACGCCCACGCCCGTCGCCCAGCGTGTGTCTTTCAGCCCCCAGCTTCGGGTCCCCCATCCCTAGCCCCGGACCCCGGATCACGACTTGCAGCGCGAGGCCGGACTGACCCATGAAGCGCTACCTCACCTTCGTTTGGGACTGCGTTCGCCTCAGCTTCGTCGGCGACTGGCGCTACCACCTGTGGATGACGATCCTGACGGTGGTCGCGCTGCTCGGGCTGTACGCCTATTGCCAGCAGCTTGTGCACGGGCTGGTGACGACCGGCATGACCGACCAGGTCTCCTGGGGGCTGTACATCGCGAACTTCACGTACCTCGTCGGCCTGGCCGCCGCCGCCGCGATGCTCGTCATTCCCGTCTACGTCTACCGGAACATGCACCTGCACGACGTGGTCGTCTTCGGCGAGCTGCTGGCGGTCGCGGTCATCACCATGTGCCTGCTCTTCGTTACGGTGGACCTGGGGCGGCCGGACCGGGCCCTGCACTTGTTCCGGCGGTTCAACTTTCCGATCTCGATGCTGACGTGGGACGTCATCGCGCTGAACGGCTACCTGCTGCTCAATCTGCACATCTGCGGCTATTTGTTGTACTGCGCCTACTGCGGACGCCAGCCGGCCAGAGCCTTCTACGTGCCGTTCGTCTTCATCGCGATCGTCTGGGCCGTCAGCATCCACACGGTGACGGCGTTCCTGTACGTTGGCTTCGGCGGGCGCCCGTTCTGGAACTCGGCCATCATTGCCCCACGGTTCCTGGCCAGTGCGTTCGCCGCCGGACCGGCGTTCATCGTCCTGACGCTCCAGATCGTGCGCCGCGTAACGCGGCACCGCGTGACCGATGATGCGCTTTTCACGCTTCGCCGGATCATGCAGGTGGCGATGATCATCAACATCTTCCTGCTCGGGTGCGAGGTATTCACGGAGTTCTATACGGACTCGGCGCACGTGGCGTCCGCCCGGTATCTGTACTTCGGCCTGCACGGCCGGAGCGCCCTGGTGCCCTGGATCTGGACGGCCATCGCGTTCAATCTGCTGGCGACCTTCCTGCTCGTGTTGCCGGCCTCGCGCGCCCTGCGGACGCTGAACACGGCGTGCGTGCTGGCGATCGTCGGCATCTGGATCGAGAAGGGCATGGGGCTGATCGTGCCCGCCTTTGTCCCGACGCCGCTCGGCGAGGTGGTCGAGTACTTCCCGACGTGGGGCGAGATCATGGTCTGCCTGGGGATCTGGGCGTTCGGATTGCTCCTGTACACGATCTTCGTGCGCATCTCCGTGCCGGTGCTCGCCGGCGAGCTCACCTACGAAAAACGCTATGGAGTTCAAGCGCCATGAAACGCACCGACTTTGCACTGCTGGCGTACCTGCTCGTATTGCCTGTTGGTCTGCCGTCTGCCGCGGCGCAGACCTGGGGCTTGGCCGAGTTGTCGAAGGAGAGCATCGCCTGCATCGACTGCCACAAGCGCGAAAACCCGGCCATCTACCAGCAGTGGGGCCGCAGCAAGCACTACCGGGCGAACATCGGCTGCTACGAATGCCACGCGGCCCAGGAGGGTGAGCCGGACGCGTTCAAGCACGAAGGCCAGTGGATCGCCACCATTGTCTCGCCGAAGGACTGTGCCCGCTGCCACGCGCGGGAGGCCAAGGAGTTCTCCGATTCGCACCACTCGAAGGGCGCGCGCATCCTCGGCTCGCTCGACAACACGCTGGCCGAGATCGTGGAGGGCAACCGAGGCATGGTGACGCCCGCCTTCCAGGAAGGCGTCGCCGCCTCCGCCGTTCTCGGTTGCTGGCAATGCCACGGCAGCGAGATCAAGGTGCTGCCCGGCGGCCGACTCGACCCGGCCACGTGGCCGAACACCGGTATCGGGCGCATTAACCCCGATGGCAGCGAGGGGTCGTGCTCGGCCTGTCACAGCCGGCACGCCTTCTCTGCCGAGCAGGCCCGTCACCCCGACAACTGCGGCAAGTGCCACATGGGTCCGGACCACCCGCAGAAGGAGATTTACGAGGAGTCCAAGCACGGCGTCGCGTTCCGCGCCAACATCCCCCGCATGAACATGGACTCGCCGAAGTGGATCGTCGGGGAGGATTACAGTGCGGCGCCGACGTGCGCGACCTGCCACACGAGTGCGACGAGGAACCAGCCGGTCAACCACGACGTCGGTCTGCGGATCAGTTGGAACAACCGGCCCGAGCTGTCGATCCGGCCCGAGATCAGCGACAAGAAGATGGGGCTGCCCGGCGCGGAGATCGGTTGGGAGAAGCGGCGGGCCAACATGAAGGACGTTTGCAGCAACTGCCACGAGCAACAGTGGGTGGACAATTTCTATATCCAGTACGACGCGCTCATCGACCTGTACCACAAGAAATTCGCCGAGCCGGGGCTGGAGCTGATGAAGCTCGCCAAGCCGCTGCTGAAGCCGGTGCAGTTCACCAACAAGGTCGATTGGGTGTGGTACGAGCTGTGGCACCACGAAGGCCGACGCGCGCGGCACGGTGCCTCGATGATGGGCCCGGACTACACGCACTGGCACGGGACCTACGAGGTCGCCAAGCACTTCTACGCCAAGCTCATCCCGGACCTGGAGGAGCTGGTCGAGAAGCACAAGGGCGCCTCGGACGCGGACAAGGCCGCCGCCGCCAAGGCGCTGGCGGAGAAGATCGACGAGGTTCTGAATGCCCCCGATCACCGCTGGTACCTGAACAAGATGGATCCAGCGGAGGTTGAGAAGCGCAAGCAACAGATGGAGGAGTTCAAGAAGCGCTACGGGCAGTAGGCGGCCGTCGCGACGCGCCTGAGACCGCTCGCCGTGGAGTTGCGGCAACAGATCGACAGCTTCGACTACCAGCACGCACCACCCCGCGACGACCGCATCCAGTACGCCTGGCGGCGAGCCATCGAACAGCTTCTCGGGTGCCGAGATGTCCCGCATGCGGGCTAGACGTGCACAACCGCTCGCAAAGACCTCACGCGCACGGCGTGACCCGGAGCTTGCCCGGGAGGAAGCGCTGCGCCCGTGTCCGTTTCTCGGCTTCGACCGTGATAAGCTCGGCTGCTACCTGATCGAGCGGGGAGCGGTGGAAATCGCAGAAAGCCAGTTTCGCCGGGCGGTGTGGCTCAATCCGTATGAGTCCTCGTTCCGTATCCACTGGGCACTGGCGCTACTCAAGCTCGAACGAAAACCCGAGGCCCACGATGTACTGCGCGAGGCCCTGCGCAAAAACCCGGACGACAAGGAAGCGCTGGTATTGTGGCGCCGGAACTGGCCTGATGAGCAGCCCACGGCGCCGCCGGCCGAGGTGGGCCCATGAGAGTGTTGATCATCTCTGACGTTCACGCCAACCTCTGGGCGCTGCGGGCGGTGGTTCACGACGCCGGAGCGGTGGACTGCGTGCTCTGCGCTGGGGACATCGTCAGCTACGGACCCGATCCGCGCGCGACGCTCGACACGTTGCGGGCGCAGGGCGCTATCGCGGTGCGCGGGAACCACGATCATGCGGTCGCAACGGGTGCGGACCCCAAGGCCAGCCCAGCCAAGCAGCCCCTGGCGCTGGCGATGCGCGACTGGACCCGCTCGCAGCTCCAACCCGCCGACATCGCCTGGCTCGCCCGTCTGCCGCTTCGTCTGACCTGGGAACTCGCTGGCACACGCTTCACCGTCGTGCACGCGACGCCGCGCGACCCGCTGTACGACTATCACCTGCGGCCGGACGCTTCGGCTGAGTTCATTGGCGAGCTGACGGCGGGGATCGACGCCGATGTGCTTGTCGTCGGGCACACGCATTGGCCGCTGGCTCGCGCGCATGGCAGCCTGCAAGTCGTGAATCCCGGCGCCGTCGGGCAACCGCTGGATGGTGATCCGCGGGCAGCGTACGCGCTGTGGGAGGATGGCAAGATCACGTTGCGGCGTGCGGAGTACGACCAGATGCCGGTACTCGCGGCGCTGGGGCGCCTGCCGCTCGAACCGCCCTTGCGCCAAGGACTGGCCAGCATGCTCCGGCTGGCGCGGCTCGACTGAGGAAGACGCGCATGCGCTGGTACTGTCCCAGTTGCTGGCGTGACTTCGGCGATCGCCGCCGGTACTCATCGTGACAGAAGGAGCCGCGGTGCATGGCCGAGGCGTGACAATTCGCCCCTTCGCGGCACGCTGTGTTGCCCGTTTCGGCGATGACGCACAAATTGGGCAGGACGCTTGAGATGGACAGTCTTGCAGTAGTTGTCCTGGGGTTTGCCGCGGTTGTCGCGGCGGCCGTGGCCGCTGTGGCGGGTTTTGGCGGCGCCGTGCTGCTCCTGCCGGTCCTGGTCTGGGCGTTCGGGGTGCGTGACGCCGTTCCGATCCTCACGCTCGCGCAGCTCGTGGGCAACGGCTCGCGGGTCTGGCTCAATCGGGCGGACATCGACCGCCGCGTGGTCGGCTGGTACTCGCTCGGCGCGGTTCCCCTGGCGCTGCTGGGCGGCGCGCTGTTCGCGGCCGCGCCGCTGGGGTGGCTCACGCGCGGCGTCGGGGTGTTCTTGATCGCCGTCGTCGCGTACCGCCGCCTGATCGGCGGGCGCTACCCCAAGCTGCCCGTGCGCGGCTTCGCGGGCGTCGGTGCTTCGGCCTCGCTGCTGTCGGCGCTGGTCGGCAGCACGGGGCCGGTGACCGCCCCGTTCTTCCTGGCCTACGGACTCGTCAAGGCTGCTTACATCGGCACCGAGGCGGCCGCGACCGTCATCACGCACGTTTTCAAGCTGGTGGCGTACGGCTCGACCAGCCTGCTCTCGACGCGCGTGCTGGTCGCCGGGTTGCTGCTCGCGCCGTGCATGTTCGTCGGTTCGTGGCTCGGAAAGCGGGTTCTCGAGCGCCTGAGCGACCGGGTCTTCGTGGTCGTGATTGAGGTGGTCATGATGGCCGCCGGGATCATGCTGCTCGTGAAAGGCTGATGTAGAAGCACCTGGAAGGCGTCGCTACCGAGGTCGAAGCCTGCGGCGGCGCAAAAGCCCGTATCACCGCTACGAGGGTATTATGCGATCCGTAAGACTGCTCTCGGCCATCGTCGCCGTCGAGACGTTCTTGGTCATCGTTTTCGGCAAGATCGTCCGCGTCACCGGCGCCAGCACCTCGATACCCGACTGGCCGCTGGCCTTCGGGCGGCTGGTGCCAGAGATGACGCCTTTGGTATTCTGGGAATGGTCCCATCGCCTGCTGGCGCTGGTAACCCTGGTTACCACGCTCGTGCTGATCGCTTGCGCTGCCCGGGTTTCGGCCAGGCTGTGTCTGTATTGCTGTGTTTCGCTGCTGTTTTTGGTCGCGACGGCGTTGATCGGCGGACTGTCGATCCTCTATCCGCTGCACTGGGTGTTGGCCGCCGTCGATCAGGCGTTCGCCATGCTCTTCTTTGCGAGCATGGTCGGCCTGGCGGTGTGGTCGAGAATGACAGGCATGACTTCAGCCCGGTCTGGCTCTGCGGACGATTCAGGGAGGTTGTTCACGTGCGTCGAGTCTTGTGGCGGTCCGGACAGCTCTTGGTCGTGATCGAGGTGGTAATGATCGCCGCCGGGATCATGCTGCTCGTGAAAGGCTAACGTACAAGCACCTTGAGGGCGAGGCCACCGAGGGCGAGGCCTGGGCCGTGACGCGCCGCCCGGGGGCGTTGCTCCGGAGCCGCTCTGCGGCCGGTCCGCCTGCCGCGGACGCGGCGTGTCAAGGGCTGGGCACCGGTTCGGGACGCGACCGCCGAGGTCGAAGGCTGCATCGAGCGCTGCGTGCGCCTGTCCTCCGGGCGGGCCGTGGACCTGGAGGCCGCGTGCGTTCCTCGGCCGCCGGGGACACGAGTGCTTGCCTCGCCCACAGGGCGCGCGGATGCTGCCGGAGGCTTTAGCCTCCGGCAGGCGGCTCAGCCCCTCTCCAGTTTCTTGCCGCCCGGAGGGCGGACGAAGCTCACCTGAAGACTTCCTGCTCTTCGAACTCAATCCCATGGCGCCGCAGCAGCTCCAAATCCGCCTCCAGCTCGTCGATCGGCTCGGCGGGAGCCTCGCCCTCCCGCGCCTGCCCGTCGCCACCGGTGCGCAGGCTCTCACGGAACAGCGCGGCCTGGGCTTCGTAGGCGTTTGTCAGCCGCTCCAGGCTCGCCGACAGCCATGTGCGGAGCTTCGCGCGGTGGTCGCGGAACAGAGAATAAAGCATCGCGCCGCACCGGTCGCGGATGCGACCACGGAGCAGCCAGGTTGCCAGCCGGGGCCACAGCGCCAGCAATCGCGAGCAACGCACGTCGGGGATGTCGCGCAGCCGGGCCTCGTCCGCCGCGGGCAGCGGCGACAGCGTGCCGAAGATTTCGTCCATGATCGACAGCGGCTGCGATCCGACCCTCCCCCGGCCCCTCCCTAAGAGGGAGGGGGGTCGTAACGGGTCGCGCCGTGAGAGGGAGGGGGGTTCTGAGGCCGGCGGCATTCCGAACGACTCGGACAACTGCGCGACGGTCTCGCCCAGGGATTGACTCAGCTCGACGATCTGGCCGCGTGTTTCGCCCGCCATCCCGGCCAGCGCTTCAACTGCATGCTCAGACAGTCCTCGCCGGGGCCCGTTACCGCGTCGCGCTTGTTCAACCAGCGCCGCGGACGCGCTCGCAGCCAGTTGTGCGACCCGCTCCGCCACGCCCCTGTCGATCGGCTCGGTCACCTGGACGGCTACCGCGGCGATGCGCTCGGCCGCGCTGGCCAGAAGCTGCTGAGCTTTCGCTGTGTCGAACTGGTGTGCCGACTCCTCACGGGCCAGAGGCCCATGCTCCCCATCACGGGTCGCCCGTGCTCGGTCGAGCATGCCTGCCAAATACGAAGCCGCGGTTTCGGCCAGATTCGCGATCTTCCGCCTGATCGACGCCGTCGCGTGCTCGCGGTGGTGCTTGACGAACGGGACAATCTGCTCGTTGAACCAGGTATCCGCGAGCGCAGCGTCCGGCCCGCGCGTGCTGACGGGGAACACCGGCATGTCGCCGCCCACCACGTCGGTGGTCTGCTGCTTGATGTAGCTGGTCACACGGTTGCGGTCCGGTTCGCTGAGCAGATCGGCCTTGCTCATCAGAACTACCGCCGGAATCGCCGCGTCGTAGAAGCCTTGCAGGATCGCCAGGTCCTCATGGTTCAGGCTCGAACCGGCATCCACCAGCAGCACGCCGAGGTCACAGCGCGGCAGATACGCCTTCGTCTGGGCCGCGCCGAAGGTCGCCAGCGAGCCCACACCCGGCGTATCAATAAACGCGACGCCCTGAGCCAGCCGCGGGCTGGGCAGGTAGACCTCAACCTCGGCGACCCGATGCTTGTTGTTCGGGTTGCCCTCTTCCGTAACGAATTCCGCGATGCGCTCGACCGGCAGGCGCTGCGGCTGCGAAATCTGAAACCGGACCGCGAGTTCCGGGCGATCCGCGGGCCGCAGCCGTGTCAAAACCGCCGTCACGGGGAGCACGCCCACGGGCAGCACGTCGCGGCCCAGCAGGTAGTTGAGCAGCGACGACTTGCCCGAGCTCACGCGGCCGAAGAACGCGATCTCAAACTCGGTCGACTCAAGACGTGACAAAACCAGGTCAAGCATCGGGCGCAGTTCGACGAGCCCGTGCCGCGTGATGATGCGCTCGATGGTCGCGAGTGCTTCGCGGTTGGCGGGCGAAGTCTCCAGCCGCGCGAGCCGGTCGCCGAGGTTTTCGCCTTGCGACCGTCGGACATAGGCTTCCAGGCCATTCGTCAGCCGTTGCAGATCCGTGAGAATTCCCGCGAGAGTCGTACCGGCGTCCACGTCGACGCTTCCGTAGCCGGCCAGGCGCCGCGGCTCGATTTCGGCGAGGTCGATCATGACGCCCATCAGTGTTGTGCGCATCGCCCACGCAGCGCTGACGCGACGGTCGTTGGTGGGCACCTCCAGGTGCTTCATCGCCGACCACATTTTCTCGCGGATGCGTTGCAGGTAGCCGGCGATCGCCTGCCGCTCCATCGGTCCAACATCGAAGGCATAGCCCGAGAGCGGCGACTGTCCACCAACGGCCAGTAGAATCGCTTCGACTTCAGCAAGCCGCTGGTCGATGGAGCGGAACGTGGCCGCGATCGCGCCGCGATGGTGAGCGTTCATCGCCGTCGCTCCTGCGCTGGTCTCCGCCGCGTGTCCGGGTCTGAGCCAACCCGCCCCGTCGTTGTCTCGTCTGCCTCCACGAGACGTTGACCAAGGCGGAAGATCTCGTCGATCCATCGGCGCGTCGCCTTCGCGTCGCTGCGCTGGTGTTTCAGGAATCTGCCGGCAGTCGGGCCCTGCGTAATGAGCTTCTGCCGCCGCTCGTACAACTTCCGCCATGCGGGATCGTCCAGGCGCAGCCGGATCGTTCGCCGCTCGATGCCGCCGCAGGCTCGGCAGTAGTACTCCTCGTGCTGGTGCCCCTCGGCGACAAAGTGTCCGTGGACGGCGAGCAGGTTGCCGCACTGATGACACCGTCCAAGGTCGCGCCGGTCCATCGCACGCCTTCCGGCACTGGGCCTTTGCAGAGGCGCCAAGTGCCCGGTCACAGCGGTCCTCGGTGAGTCGGTCTCGTTGAGCATCCGGGCCGAGAACCACCGCCGGAAGCCAACGCCGTCCAGCAGGGGTCATCAGCTCGCCGCAGCGAGTCGCCTGTGGCGACCCGTCAGAAAGGCAGGCGGTTCGCCCCGGTCGGTTGTACCGACCAGGGCCACGGCGAACCCCATCGCCAAACTTATTATACCATGGCGGCGGGCAAGGTACGGCCACTTGGGGCCAGCGCGTTGTGCGTGGCCGATGAATCGACAGTGCGCCGAGAGAAGATTGAAACACCCCGCCGCGCTGGTTGTGTTCGCCGGGCGCGCTGCGGGCGCAAGGAAATCCTGGTTGGCGGATTGCAGGAGCCGAATCATGAAGTTGACGACGTTCGTGCTGCTGCACGCGCCGCTGGGCGCGATTCGCGCCGGGCAACTACGGGACTGACCGGGCCTGCGGGACTTGGGCTCCGGGCGGGTGCGAGAAGGGACTCTCGCACCAGGATGCAGACAGTCGCACCCGTGGTTGGCCGCGCGACGCAAAGGGACGGCCCACTCGCAGGCGCTTGCGGCTCGGAAGCGCGGCTCGGACGCAGAGCTGGGACGCGGAGATCGGTTCGTCCCGTGCCCGGTCCGCGGCGCGGCCGTCCCCGCGCTCGCTTTGCGGCTCGGCCCTCCCCCGGTCCCTCCCTAAGAGGGAGGGAGGCTGTAACGCGCCGCTCCCTGCGAGGGAGAGGGGTGTCGTCAGGTGCTTCGAGTCGGCGCTATTCGCGATCCTCGTCGCCGCGGCGGAAGAACCCGCCGAAGCCTTCGCTGGACTCGTCGCCCAGGCCGCCGCGGCGCTTGCGCTCGCGCTTGCGGCCTTCTTCCTCGCCGGCTTCTTCCTCGCCGCCGATGGCCCATTCGGCGCGTTTCTTGGAGAGGCCGATCTTGCGCTCGATGGTGTCGACGCGGAGGATCTTGACATCGACCTCCTGGCCGATCTGCACTTCATCTTGCGGGTTCTCAACCTTGTGGTCGGCCAGCTCGGAGACGTGCAGCAAGCCCTCGAGCTCGGGCTCGAGCTCGACGAATACGCCGAAGTTGGTGATCTTGGTGACCTTGCCGCGGACGACCATGCCGGGCTGGTAGCGTTCGGGGACGGCCCGGAGCCAGGGGTCTTCGGTCATCTGCTTGAGGCCCAGGCCGATACGCATCTTCTCCTGATCGACCGTGAGCACGACGCAGCGGACGCGGTCCCCCTTCTTGACGACCTCCGAGGGGTGGCTGACCTTCTTGGTCCAGCTCATGTCGGAGACGTGCAGCAGACCGTCGATGCCCTCTTCGATCTCGACGAACCCGCCGTAGTTGGTGAGGTTGCGGACCGTGCCCTCGACGACGGTGCCCGGCGGGTACTTCTGGGCGACGGTGGTCCAGGGGTTGATCTCGGTCTGCTTCATGCCGAGCGAGATTTCCTGCTTGTCCTTGTCGACCTCGAGCACCACCACCTCGATCATGTCACCGGCGTTGACGACCTCGGAGGGGTGGTTGATGCGGCGCGTCCAGCTCATCTCGGAGATGTGCACCAGGCCCTCGATGCCGGGCTCGAGCTTCACGAACGCCCCGTAGTTCATGATATTGACGACTTCGCCGCGAACGCGGACGCCGACCGGGTAACGCTCGGCCACCCGTTCCCAGGGGTTCTCCTCTTTCTGCTTGAGGCCGAGGGCGATCTTCTCGCGTTCGCGGTCGATGGAGAGCACCTTGATCTCGACTTCCTGGTCGACCTTGAGCATCTGGCTGGGGTGCTCGATGCGGTCCCAGGACATGTCGGTGATATGCAGGAGGCCGTCGATGCCGCCGAGGTCCACAAACGCCCCGAAGTCCGCGATGTTCTTGACGATGCCCTTGCGGAGCTGGCCGACCTCGATCTCCTCGAGGAGCTTCGCCTTCGCGCGGGCCCGCTCTTCTTCGACCAGCTTGCGCCGCGAGATGACGATGTTCCGGCGCTCGGTGTCGATCTTGAGAATCTTGGCCTGGATTTCCTGGCCGATGAACTCGCCGACGTCCGCCGGCCGCCGGATGTCCACCTGCGACGCCGGCAGAAAGACCGGCACGCCGATGTCCACCAGCAGGCCGCCCTTGATCTTGCGCAGCACCTTGCCCTTTACGGTGTCGCCTTCGTGCGTGGTCTCGACGATCCGCCGCCAGTTGAGAATCCGGTCCGCACGGCGTTTGGAGACGATGATCATCCCGGTCTCGTCGATGTCCTCGACGAGGACTTCGATTTCGTCGCCGGGTTTGACCTGCGAAGGGTCATCCCACTCGTCCAGGGCGACCACGCCCTCGCTCTTCAGGCCGACGTCGAGCACGGCCTCATTGCCGCTGATCGTGACGACCTTGGCCTTGAGAATCGAATCGAAGCTGATGCCGACGCCGGACTTCTCCCCGACGACTTGATCGAGCAGGTTCGGTCCGGCCTGGTCGCCGAACGCCGCCTTGAACTCGGCGTCGAGGTCTGCGTCGCTGACGTCAATGTCCTTGAGCAAAGATGGGTCGATCATGCACACGTCCTGCGCGGCGGCGGTCCGCCCCGCGCTGCCCCAGCCAACTCATCGGTAAGGGAGAAGGGGGGATGAGAGAGAACAAGCTAACTCGAACACCGGCCTCGCACCGGTACCGCCCGGTGCCTCCTGAGGCCTGAACCAAGTAGTATAGATGCGGTCACCCCGCTCCCGCAAGGGACGCAGACACGCTGTTGATATCATTCGCCGCGCCTGCCGGCACGGTTCCGTCCCCACCTTTTCGGGCGACCGCCCCGCGCGACCGCCGCCCGCAAAGCCCGCGCCCTGAAATGAGGTAACATACTGGGGGCTAATATGTTACAGGAGTCATCTCAGCCGGGCGCGCAGGCCGACTGGTGGTCCCGGGGGCATGGAGCACGTGACGACACCCTCCATCCCTTGCGGAGCATCCGGGAAATCCGCGGAGTGCGGTGGTCTCGGGGCCAGCGTGCGCAGAGCGCGCTGCGTCAGCCGACGGCACCCGATCCGGATGCGGCGCGCCGGGGGTGTCTCGAACGCATCGGCGCCGCCGCGGTCCGCGGCAGACTACTTTTGCCGGTATACGATCCGCCCCCGTTTGAGGTCATAGGGGGACAGCTCGACCGTCACGCGATCGCCCGGAAGAATGCGAATGAAGTTCTTGCGCATGCGGCCGGAGACGTGGGCCAGGACTTCGTGTTTTCCGCTGCCGACTTCCGCCTCCACGAGAAACATGGCGTTCGGCAGCGCCTTCACGACTACCGCCTCCATCTGGATGACATCTTCCTTGGCCAAGCACGCTCCTAAGTCGGTCCCATCGGAGTCTCTCCACGACGACTCCGATTAAACGGCTGATCCTACCCGGCGGCCCGTAGGCGGTCAACGCCCGCGCGCGGCAGAGCGCGTGGGGGGTGTGACCACGCATTGTGGCGGCGGATGAGGTGAGCTGGCGGAACAGGTTGCGGTTTCGAGTTGGGCTGTCTTGGCAAGGTGGCCAGGCATGAGCGCGGAA
>JALHJL010000106.1 GCA_022839625.1 Phycisphaerales bacterium | reverse complement strand
GGTCGCTGTCCGTGAAAACCCGCGTCAGGCGGTTCTCGAAATCGTAGGTGAACCCGTAGCCGCGCTCGTTGCGGATCAGGTTGCCCCTGGCATCGTGCAGCGGCGTCGTCAACCCGCTAGAGAGCGAGATCAGCGCGAAGATCCGAGGGAAGTAGCCGCTCACAGTTTTAATCAAGAGGCTATCTCAAAACCGGGACACCTGTTGACTTTGTACAATGATGCATGTTGACACTCACGGATGAGCAATTGGATTGGCTTGCGGACAGGATTCCGGATCGGCCGAAGAGTCCGAAGGGCGGACGGCCTGTTGCGGACAAGCGGAAGACGCTGCGCGGCATCTTCTGGATGCTGGACAACGGCGCCAAGTGGAAGGACTTGCCGCGCGAGTTCGGGTCGCGGGCCACGGTGCAGCGCTGGTTCCAGCGCTGGACGCGCGAGGGGCTCTTCGAGCAGGCCATGCGCGCCGCCGGACGGCTGGTCGAGCAGCGCGGCGCGTTTCGCGTCTACGAGTGCTTCATCGACGGCAGCTTCGCCAAGGCCCGTGGCGGCGGTGATGGGATCGGGCGTGGCCACCTCGGAAAAGGCGTGAAAATCATGGTTCTGGTCGATGCTCGCGGCCTGCCGGTGGCGATCGACGCCGCCCCGGCCGACGTCCACGAGAGTCGCTGCGTGCAGGCGCTGCTCGACTTCATGTTGCCCAGCGAAACGCCGCCGCGCGTGATTGGCGACAAGGCGTACGACAGCGACAAGCTCGACGAAGCGCTCGCGCAGCGCGGCGTGGAGCTGATCGCGCCGCATCGCGGCAACCGCAAGCCGGAGAACGTGACGCAGGACCGCCGGCCGCTGCAGCGCGCGAAGCGGCGTTGAACGGTCGAGCGGACGATCTCCTGGATCCAGAACTACCGCCGGCTCTGCATCCGCTGGGAGAAGTCGCGCTGCCTGTTCAGCGGCTTCCTGCATGTGACTTGCACGCTGCTCTTGCTTTCAGAGGTTTTGAGATAGCCTCATGATTGTGGAGGTATATGTACTCCTCCCATGAGATACTGCCGAGGCGATGCCAGTACTCAATTAGAGATGCGACGACAGCGCGAGTGCATCTATGCCGCCCGATGGCGATCACGATAGCGTGCGCCACGATGGCCTCGCTAACGCGAGGAAGGAGCCTCAGAAGCAGGGCTGCTGACTCCGCCGTTTGATTGGCCGCGTCGCGCAGATCTTCGATCTGAGCTACTCTGATACCGTTTTTGGCTAGCTCGGATACAAGCCAGTCATGCTCACGCCTACGCAGCTCCGGGTCAACAACGCTCATGGCAGGAAGAACTTGATATCGAGGTCGCCCCTCAACCACGCATCCTTCAATTCGCCAACGATCTCGGTTCCTTCCGGAACGATGAGCTCCATCTTCCTTCCTGTGCCCTTCGCAAAGCTGATAAAATCGCGTAGCTGATCTGATATGCCGAGCTTCCCCGAGGTTGTGAACTTAACTTCCTGCAGAAGTTCTCGCGACAGAGAGTCGGGGATACCGCGGTGATCTACGCCGTCACCGCCGGTGTCACCGCCCCGGGCGCGTGGTTCTTCTCCACCGCCGCCTATTCCGGCGCGGCCGTGCTGCTGTCGACGTTGCACGCCTGGAGCCCGCCCCTCCGGGGCGATGGTCCCGTCAACAGCCGCGCGGGCTGCAAGCGTTGCGCGAAGTAGCAATTCACCATGCGTTCGGAAGGCATCCATGTACTCTTCGAGCTCCCGCAAGAGCAGCACGATGGCTATTCTGTGAGTACGCACGCCGGCTGCGGGTCAAGAACCCCTTCCATCGCCGCGACTATTCGCGCTGCTTTCCTTCCGCAAATGACGACGGTGGCGATCCAGCGCGCGCGATACCGCGACTTCGTCCATTCCCGACTGCTCCAGTTGCCGATACACGCGATGCGTAATCCGTGCAATTTCCTTGTTCGCGCTTCGCAGGTGCGCGGGCAGATGGCCCCAGAATTCGCCGCTTAGGTCATGCAGCACCTCAAGCAACGCGATACGATCCTCGCTCTCAGCCCGCAGCAAACTGGTCAGCCTGTCGATGATCGCAGGAAGACGTCGGCATGCATCGACGATCTCGGCAAGATCATAGCCTAGCTGCTTGGATCGCTCGCCTGAGCTGTAGCCGGCTGTTTCGAGCGCGCGCGCAAACCGCCTCCAGTCCTTCAGCCAGCGGTTCTTGTCTTTCTGTGTACCCATTATGCACCCACTGGCCCACCGGGACCGCCGGACCCTCGCAGAGCCTCTTCGATGCGTCTGCCCAAGTCCTGAAGCCGCTGGCGCCATTCCTCTGCTGTCTTTTTGCCCATTCGATCGAGGTTCTTCTCGATCCTACCCAGCCACGCTTTGAGCTCGCGCAAAATGGAGTTGGGATCTTCCGGTGGTCCGGTGGCGGCGGCACCAAGGGCAAGCAGCTTGGCAATATGCTCTTCGATTCTGGCAATCAGGGCCTCCGCCTGCCGGACAGCTTCCTTTTGCCCCTTTGCCGACGAATAGACCACGAGACCTCCGAGCGCGAACAGAGTCTCCGAGACGGCGGTCTGGCCCGCCATGAGAAGCTCAGTCGCCCGCACGTTCAGGCTCATCGAGAACAAGTAGGAGGTAAGAGCATCCTGGAGCGCATGCGAAAGTTGATGCGCTGCGAACGCCCCCACCAGAGTGATCCCGGCAAGGCGGGCTTGGATGCCACTTACGCCGATCGTCTGGACCAGTTGCCGCCCAAGGGGGTCCGTCCGATTTGCGGGCCGGCTGGCGGCGTATTCGTAGAGGTTGTACGTATCCGCGAACTCCGCCGGGTCGCGCTGCATGAAGCGGCCGTGCAGCGGGTCGTACACGCGGGCTTTGTAGTCGTAGAGCACCAGGGCGCCGCCGGCCAGCACATCGACCCGTTGCCCGGTGAAGCCAAACGGGTTCACGCGGCTGGCGCAGGAGCCGCTGCCG
>JALHJL010000105.1 GCA_022839625.1 Phycisphaerales bacterium | reverse complement strand
ACACTTCTCATCGCACGGTTCCTTGTCTGATGGTCCTTTGAACAGCCATCATTCATGGACCCGTTCGCCTGGAATTTCAACTAAGAGTAGCACTCGCCCCGTCGATCTTGATGATGCGACTCCAATCGAGCCCTGCAAGGGCGATATGAACTGCGACGGCGTCATCAATCTTGGCGATATTAACCCCTTCTCGCAGGCTTTGGCATTTCCGGTGCAGTGGACGATGACGTATCCGGGGTGCCAGATTCAGAATGGCGATATCAACGGCGATGGGACGACGGACATGCGGGATATCAACCCGTTCTCAAACTGGCTATCTCAGCACATGGGCGAACCCTGCCCGCTGTAGCCTGGTCCTCCCCCGCCATCATCGACGGCGTCGGATGCAGCGCAATCCCGATCAGACGCTGCGCCCGCCTCTGATACGCGAGGACGCCAAGGCGGCCCAGCAAACCGACGGCGCCGAGCACAGCGACCGGTAGCTCGCTACAATAATCCGCATGTGTTCCCCACTGGCCCTTCCGGTCTTGACCCGCAACCGAGCACGCCGTCTGCCGCCGTGGCTGAAGCGGCCCGTGCCGGTCGCCGAGGCGTTGCTGGAGACGCGCCGGCTGGTCAACGGCCTCAAGCTGAACACCGTCTGCGTCGAGGCCCGCTGCCCCAATCTGACCGAGTGCTGGTCGCGGCATACCGCAACGTTCATGATCCTGGGCGACAAATGCACCCGGCGGTGCCGGTTCTGTGCGGTCACTACCGCGCGGCCGGATCCGCCGGACGAGGGCGAGCCGGAGCGGCTGGCCGAGGCGGCGGAGCATCTGCGGTTGCGGCACGTCGTCATCACTTCGGTCGCGCGGGATGATCTGAAGGACGAGGGGGCGGGGCAGTTCGCGCGCTGCATCAGCGCTGTTCGGCGACGTTTGCCGGGGGCGACCGTCGAAGTGCTCGTGCCGGACTTTCACGCCCGGCGCGAATGCGTGCAGGTTGTGGCGGACGAGTCGCCGGACGTGTTCAACCACAACGTGGAGACGGTGCCGAGCCTGCACAAGCGTGTCCGGCCACAGGCCAAGTATCCGCGCTCGCTGGAGACGCTCCGGCTGGCGAAGGAGTTGCGGCCGGAGGGCAAGACCAAGAGCGGGGTGATGGTCGGCCTGGGCGAAACGCGCGACGAGCTGATCCAGGTGTTCCGCGACTTGCGCGCGATCGGGTGCGATTTGCTGACGATCGGGCAGTACCTCAAGCCGTCGCGGCCGCACGAGGGCGCACATCTGCCCGTCGAGCGCTTCTACACGCCGGCGGAATTTGAGGAGCTGGGTGCGATCGCCAAGGCACTGGGGTTTGCGGGCGTCGCGAGCGGGCCGTTCGTGCGCAGCAGCTACTTCGCGGAGACGCTGTACCGCACGACGTAATCGGCGACCGGTCCTCGAGTTGCGCTCGAGCTGAGCCCTTGAGGGTCGGGCGTATAATGTCTAGAGTGGGTGGCGCGTACGCCGCGAGGTGGCGGAATGCACTGTGTCAACGCCGGGGCTGCCTGGGGCGGGCGGATCGCGCCGCTGCGAACCGCGGCACTGCTGGCCGTGGCGTGGTCGGCGGCGGTTGCGCCGGCGGACGTGTTTCATCTGAAGACCGGCGGCACGGTGACCGGCCAACTCGTCGAGTCCGACGCCGAGCACTACCTCGTTCGTACCACCGCGGGCCTCGTGCGCCTTCCGGTGGTCTCGGTCGAACGCATCGAGGCGGCCGCGACGCCGTTTGAGGAGTACGACCTCCGGGCGGCGGAGGCGGCGGACACCGCCGAAGCGCAGGCCGACCTGGCCGCCTGGTGTGAGGAACAGGGGTTGGCAGGGGAACGCCGCAAGCACCTGCTGCGCGCCGTGGAGTTGGACCCGGACTATGGTCCGGCGCGGCGGGCGCTCGGCTATGTGCGGGTCGGCGGGCTGTGGGTGGATGGCCGGCGGGTACTCGGGCGGGCGCGCGGCGCCGGCGGCCAGGAAGACGCAGCGCAATCGAACGCGCAGCGCCTGGCCCAGGCGATTCAGCGTGAGTGGCTGCTGCGGATTCGCGCGATCAAGCAGTCGATGCTCGACAGCACGCTGGAGCGCCTGGTGGAGGCGGGCCGGGCGCGAGTCCTGGCGATCGACGACCCGCTGGCCATTCTGCCGCTGGCGCAGGTGTTGAGCTCTGGGCACACGGCCTGTCGGGCCTTGCTGGTGGAGATGCTCAGCCGGTTTTCTGAGGATGAGGCGACGCTGAACCTGGCCGTGCTGGGCCTCGTGGATCCCGACGCGGGGATTCGCGAGCGGGCCGTCGCGGAGCTGCGAAGGCGCGACGACCCGCGCGTGGTCGCCCAGTACCGCGACGCCGTGTGCAACGGGAGCGACGCGCTCGTGCCGCGGGCGGCGCGCGCGTTGGGGCAGCTCGGGGCGGTGGAGGCCGTGCCGGACCTGATCGGGGCGCTGACGGTGGGGCGCAACAAGTGGGTTGAGGTGCCGGTGCAGCGGTACGTTCTGAGGTGGCCGCTGATGTTCCGACGGGCGACGGTGGTGCATCTGGGCGTTGGGGAACCTCTCGAGCACCTCCCGCAAGTTGGGGTGCACTGCGGCCCGGTCGGGTTCAACTTCGACCAATGGACGACGTGGGAGCGGCAGTGGGTGATCGTCTATCGCACGGAGGTGCTCGAGGCGCTCAAGCGGCTGACGGGGGAGAACTTCGGGTTCGAGGCAGAGCGTTGGCGGCGCTGGTACGAGGACCAGGCGGCGCGGGCTGAGGCGGCGCCGCCCCAGTGATGATCGAGCTAGGAGCGCGGGTACGAGGAGCGCGGGTGCGAGGGGGACTCGCGGCGGCCGAGGCGATGTGGTTGGAACGGGCGGAGGACGCACAGCACGTAGGCGAGCCGCGGCAGGTTGCATCCGCTGCGGCGGATTCCACCTGCCCTACCGCTGCCGCCACTGGCCCGTCGCTTGCGCTCCGGGCTCCGATCGGCTGCTGGTG
>JALHJL010000058.1 GCA_022839625.1 Phycisphaerales bacterium | reverse complement strand
CGCACCACTCTGCGGATCGGGGTAGCCGTACTGCGTGCCGCCCTGACCCGTCGGCTGACCCCAGGCCCACTGCCCCTGCATCGGCCAGCCGGGGTTCGTGTCCAGGTTCCAGGCGTACCGCAGCGTCGGCACGCCCACCTTCAGGCTCACCGGCCGCGTCGTGTCGCCGTCGTGGTCCGTCAGGTTCGCGAAGCTGATCGTGTCGTAGAACATCCCCGTGCCCAACACGTTGGCCTGCGCGTTGATGCTCACCGTGACGACCGCCATGGCCTGACCGCCCAGCGTGCCCGTGCCGTTCGTGACCGTCAGCCACGGCTGCGTCGCCGTCACCTGGTAATCAAACGCGACCTCGCCCTTGTTCTCCAGCGTGAACACCACACTGTCCGGCGTAAACGGCCCGCCCAGCGGACCCGTCGCCGCCAGCCCCTCCTCCGGCGTCACCTTCAGACCGTGCGGGGGAGTTTCCGGTCCAAACATCGGCAGTGCCGGGTCGCCCATCAGGTTGTACATCTCGAAGTAGCGCCGCGTGGAGCCGCCCGAGCCGAAGTGCGCCAGGTAGCGCAGCTTGGTGTCGTTCAGGATCGGCCCGACGTAGGCCGGGACGGCGTCGTTGGCGTCGTAGATCGAGTCGAACAGCCGCTTCTCCAGGATGTCGTCCTCGGTCCAGTAGCTGGTGACCGACGAGCCCCAGGCGGTGACGGCGCCCTTGTTGGCCGCGCGCACCCAGGTCTCCATGAAGCACTCGTTCGACGTGAACTGCCCGGTCAGACAGGAGAAGCTGCATACGAACGCGTACATGTTCTGGTTGACCAGCGCGTTGACATTGGACTGGGTGAAATAGGGGCCGTCCGCCCAGTAGCTCACATCTCCGTGGCCGCTGAAGATCGCGAAGAACCGGCCGTTGTTGAACGAGTTCGTGACCTGCTGGGTGGTCGCGTTGTACGTGTGGCAATACAGCTTGTCCGAGGCGATCCCCCTCGGGGTCATGTGGTTGTTGATCACCCAGTTGTGCGTCCCCTCGGTGATTTGGTAGTTGTCCTGAGAGGCCATGAAGACCGCCCGCAGCATGTAGTCCGGATCCGCCAGCGGCCCCGTTTCGTAGTACAAGGTCTTCGTGACCATGTTGTCCAGATGGGTGGCGTTGCGCACCGGGAAGCGACCGATGGCGATGTCCGGGTACCAGTCGCTGCTGCCGTCCATGCAGGCGTAGTACAAGTCCGTCGCCGGGCTGCCCGAGCCGACTCCGACCCAATGGGGGATGGTGTCTGTGTCACCAACCAGGAGGAGGTAGTCCGGCCGGGTCTGCGGGTCGCCCCACAGCCCCTGAATGTACGACTTGATCTGGCTGTTCGTGGTGCCCGCGGCCACCGCGTGGGTCGAGACCGTGTAGCCCATCGACGCCTTCGCACCCGCGAACGAGGCGATGGCGGACTCGTAAGCGCTGGCGACCACGATCAGGTAGTTGCCCGTGCCGCGCCCTTCGGCCGGCAGAATCTCCGGGTTTAATACGAGCGCACCCAGGCCCGGCGGGGCGGACATCTGGCCGTCCGCCGGCTCGCCGCCGACGAACTGGACGTCCACGATCACGTCGCCGTAGAACGTCAGCGCTTGTCGGGCGGCGTTGTACGTGACGGGGCGGATTTCGAGCAGCCACAGGCGCTGCCCGCGCACGATGCCCAGTTCCTCGGCCTGCACCAACCCGGCAGGCAGGTCCGCATCCAGCGCATACGCCAGCGGGTCGAACTGGAACTCCGCATTCTCCAGCGCGCCCGGTGTCTTCGGGATCGGCGGCTGAACGGGGAGGATCAGGATGGGCTGGCCCAGTGCCGCGGCGGCGCCCGCCTGGACGCTCAAGCTTACGCGCGCCCCGGCGGGAACGACAAATAGCCTGCGAATCACCGGCAAGGCGGGCGTTCCGATCTCTCCGAAGTACGGCGAATCCGGCCAGGAGACGCGGACGAACTGCCCGCCGGCCGCGGATACGTCTTCCAGGTCGAGCCCGGGCGTGGCGGCGGCCACGCGCAGCCCGTCCGGTCCGGACGCCAGCACGGTCACCGAGGGCTCGCCCGGCACTGCCGCCGGATCAGGCGACAAGGCGTTTGACGCATCCACGGAATGCCATTGGTCGGCTGCCGCCGGCCCGACGCACGTCAGCGCCCAGACCAGCAGCACGGTCCCTGCTCGCACAAACAACTTCGACACAGACATCTCCTTTTTTCAGGCAGGCGAACTTCTCGGTGTGCACGAAGAGGATCTCATAAGGCGTGCGGCGGACGCGCACGGACGCGCCGCGCTTTCTTGCCGCTCTCCCACGTGCGTTCCGGTCGCACGACAACCCCGTCGCACCGCCGGCGATACGTTCTCAGCCGCCCGTTCACGACCGGAGCGGGCTGTCCCGGCTGACCGAGCACCTCGATAATACCAGAAGTTGGGGGTGAGGAACCAGACAATTTTGGCGATGGGGCCGGCGACCGTTTCACGGCGATTTCATGTTCCGCATTGATGGGCGACGAGGTTCCATCGCTCGCGGAGCGCGGCAGTTTGACCTTGGCGCGACGGGCCTTTACCTTAACTGCCCGTTGAAAAAGCGGACTGGCTCGGCGCCGGCGGGCCTTCGCGCTGGCGCTGCGTGGTTCTCTCGCGGTGCCTGCCCCGCTTTCAACGGACGTCTGGCTGGCCCGTTTGAGTGCCGGTGCTGTCCGGCACGCGCGCGGAGTGATCATTGGCCGGTGGAGTGACATCAAGAACGCGTCCGGCCGGCAGTGCTGAGCGGACTTCGCGCCGGTCCGCCTCGGCGGCACCACCCAAGGAGACGTGGGTCGAGCAAACGTCCTCTTTCGTGGGCTTCTTCATCTACCTTCTGATACTCAAGAGCTTCTTCCTCCCCCTGTTTATCATCCCGACGGGGTCCATGGCCGAGACGCTGTATGGCGAGCACGCGGTGCACACATGCCCGAACTGCGGCATGGAGTACGCCGTCGGCTGGCAGGAGCCCGCCAACTGGATGTCGCCCGCCGCGTACCACCCCCGGGCCGTGCAATGTCCGAATTGCCGGTTCCAGCAATTCTACGACTTCGGCAAGCCGCTGGAGCTGACCCGCCAGGGACTGGAACGGGCGGAGATTCTCTCCGAGCCGCTCCGTCCGTCCTCCGGCGACCGCATCTTCGTGCACGGGTGGCTGTTTGACCGGCCGTTCGCGGGCCTGGCGGGCCTCGGCCCCGCCCGCTGGGACGTGGTCGTGTTCCGAGTCCCCACCGACGGCCAGACGAATTACATCAAGCGCCTGGTCGGCCTGCCGGGGGAAAAGATCGAGCTTATCCACGGCGACCTGTTCGTCAACGACCGGATCACGCCGAAGACACCCGAAGCCCGGCGGTCGCTCTGGTTCCCGTATTACGATCATGACTATCCGCCGGCGGAGGCCTCGCGGCGGGTTGGCTACTTCCCGCGCTGGGTCGCGCTCGCGGCGAGCAGCCCGTGGTCAGACCTGGGCTCCCGGATCGTGCATTTCGACGGACTCGACAGCGGCCGCACGGAGATTCAGTTTGCGACCGATCCCCGCTCGGCCGCCGAACCGGGCGTCGTCCAGGACGTCTATGCCTACAACGAGCCCCGGTCGGAGTTGACACCCAACCCCGTCACCGACATCCGCCTGTCCGCGGAAATCGAGATCACAGCGGCCGACGGCGGCTACGTGGAACTCAGCACCACCAAGGGCAGTCACCGTTTCTACGCCCGGCTCAGCGCCGCCGGCGAATTGATCGTTCAACATCAGAGCGCACCGGACGCCGAACGCGAGACGTGGGCGACGCTCCGCGCGCCGCCGCGCGGTGCGCCCGTCCGCCTGGCGCTTAGTCACAGCGACGGCGTCGTGCGCGTCGAGCGCGACGGCCGCACCGTCTTCGAGTCGACGGCGGAGCAGTACGAGATCACGCCGAGCGCGGCCCGGCGGCTGGCCAGCACCGACACGCGCCCGACGATCCGTATCGCCGCGGAGCGCGTGCAGGCCACGCTGCGGCACATACTCATCGAGCGGGACGTGTACTACACCAGCGACGTGCACGTTGGCGCTAACGGCTCGGAGTCCCGGCCGCTGGGCGTGCAGGGGAGTCCGATTCACCTGCGGTCCGGCGAGTATTTCCTGCTCGGCGACAACAGCCCGAACAGCCAGGACGCGCGGTACGCTTTCGCGCGGCCCGGGCAGGATGGGGTCGGGCCGCACCTGCGCGAGGCGGCAGCGCGCGGCGAGTTCCAGCGGGGAACGGTACCGGCCGACCAGATGATCGGGCGCGCATTCTTCGTGTACTGGCCCGGTTGCATGCCGATCATGTCGCGCGGCCCCAGCCTGATGCCCGACCTGGGCCGGGCCCGCTGGATCCGGTGACGCGCGGGCCGCTTGGACAGGGTGGCATGTGAACCTTCCGCCCTCCGCGTGTGATGAACCCACGGCGGCCCGCCCATCCGCGTTCCGGCCCGCCGACGTCGTTCAGACCGTGCTCACGGGACTGATCCTCGCGTTCGTCTTCCGCGACTTCCTCGTGGAGCCCTTCATCATCCCGACGGGCTCGATGGCCGACACGCTGCTGGGGGCGCACGCCACGCGCGTGTGTCCCGCCTGCGGTTGGGAGTTTGACGTCGGCCCGCTGCGCGGCACGGCGTCCGTGCCCGCCGGCTTCCTGGTGCCGCCCGAGGTCGTCTGTCCGAACTGCCGGCTCACGATCGAGCTGGCCGGCGAGCTTGTGGCGACGAAGGCCGGCGACCGGCTCCTGGTACACAAGTGGCCGTACGTCCTCGGCGGCCCGTTCGGGCCGCGCCGCTGGGACGTGATCGTCTTCCGCGACCCATCGGACGCCACCCAGCACTATGTCAAGCGGCTCATCGGACTGCCGGGCGAGACGATCGAGCTCGTCGACGGCGACGTCTTCGTGAACGGGCGCATCGCCCGCAAACCGCCCGAGGTACAGCGAGTCCTCTGGTTTCCGGTCTTCGACCAAGCGCATCTGCCCGACCCGGCGGCGACTTCGGGGCGTTGGGCGCGCTGGGTCCCGGAGGGCGCATCGGATGCGGATGGCGCGGGCTGGTCAGGCCTGGACACGCGTGTCGTCCGATACGACGGGCTCGACGACGCTCCGCGGGCGCTGGCGTTTGCGCCCGACACGGCCCGCGAGTACCCGCTCGATTTCTACGCGCACAACCGGAGATCGTCCGGCGCGTTGTTCGGCGACGCGCGCATCTTGTGCGAGCTGGTCCTGCATGCCGGCGACGGAACATGCCGGTGGGAGCTGGCCCGCGCCGGGCGGCTGTTTCGCGCAGAGCTGCGGCGGGACGGGCGGCTGGAATTGACTGTCCTGGATGCGCAAACAGGCACCGGCCTGGCACGGCTCGCCGCGCCGCCCGGTTCGCCGTATGCGCTCAAGCGGCCGATTGCGGTGGAGTTCGGACACGTGGACCAGCGCGCGTACCTGCGGATCGACGGGCGCGAAGTGCTGGCGACGACCGATGCCGAGTACTCCGTCTCGCCTGATGAGCTGCGTGCTGCGCCCACGGCGCGCCCGGTCGAGCTGCGCATCGTCGCACACAACGTGCGGCTGGAATTTCGGCAGTTGCGAGTGGAGCGCGACCTGCACTACACGTGTCACGCGGGGCGTGCTCGGCGGGCGTGCGCGGGCGAGCCGTTCGCGCTGCGGGCCGGAGAGTACTTCGTGCTGGGCGACAACAGCCCCGACAGCCACGACAGTCGGGAGTGGACGGAGGCCGGAGTACACCTGCCCGCGGACTACCGGCCAGGCACCGTGCGAGAGGACCAGATTGTCGGCGCGGCCGCTTTCGTGTATCTTCCCGGATTGCTGCCCCTGGACGCGGGCGGACGTCTTGCAGTCCCCGACGTGGGGCGCACGCGCTTGGTGCGTTAGACGGCCCGGCGGCGTGGCGACGCGATGAGTTGTCAACAACCGGCCGTCCAACCCAGCGAGTTAAGGTTCGGTTTGGCGGTTCTTTGGAAACGGTTACGGCGCGTTTGGACGGATGTCCGTCACCCTTTGGACTTCTTGCGTTCTAAGCATTTGTCAATAAATGAGATATGGATGTCACACGGTCCGTTGACGCGAAAAGACGCCACGAACGATTATCGGGCGAACGCTATCGACGCCATCCGTCCGAAACATCGTGAGTTGCGCGCGTTTGCACATGTTGTCCACATCAAGCGGGCCGCCCGGATTGGGAGTGTCCAATGCTGCTTGAAGCCGACCGGCTGGTGAAATCCTATAACGGGCGCACCGTCGTCGACAATGTCGCTTTTGACGTCGACCAACGTGAGATCGTCGGCCTGCTCGGACCCAACGGAGCCGGGAAGACCACCAGCTTCCGCATCACCGTGGGGATGATCACGGCGGAGGGAGGACGCATCCGCTTCGACGGCGAGGACGTTACCGCGTTGCCCATGTACCTGCGCGCTCGCCGGGGAATTGGCTATCTCTCACAGGAACCCAGCGTCTTCCAACGACTTACCGTCGCTGAGAACCTGACCGCCATTTGCGAGACGATGCGCTTGAGCCGCTCTGAACGCCGACGGTTGGTGGAGCATTTGCTCGAACAGTTCGGCCTGGTCACCGTTCGCGACAACCCGGCCAAGAAGATCTCCGGCGGGGAACGGCGAAAGCTGGAGATCGCGCGGGCCCTCATCACGCGGCCCAAGCTGATCCTGCTGGATGAGCCCTTCAGCGGCGTCGACCCCATCGCTGTCGAGGGTCTCCGGGCCGAGATTCTTCGGCTGCGCGAGTCCGGCATTGCCATCCTCCTGACGGATCACAATGTGCATGAAACGCTGCGAACGACCGACCGCAGCTACGTGATCCACGAGGGCAAGGTCATATGCTCCGGGACGCCGGCGGAACTCATCAACGACCCGCGCGTCCGGGAAACCTATCTCGGTAACACGTTCCGCGGGGACGAGTTTGGGCCGCAAGGTCCCCCGTCCAGCCCGTCCGCCGCGCCCGCCGGCACCCGTGCAAATGGCTAGCGACCTCAGCGCCGTCGAGATCGTCGCCACGCAGAGCGGGATCGAGCTGACCGTCAAGGTCGTGCCGGGCGCTTCCCAAACCAGGGTCGCCGGGGCTTGGGGAAGCGCCCTCAAGGTCGCCGCCGCCGCACCGCCTGAGGGCGGTAAGGCCAATGCGGCAGTCCTGAAGCTGCTTGCTGACGTGTTCGGCGTGCGCCGCGCGGATGTGTCGCTGGCCAGTGGCCACAGCCGGCCCGTGAAGCGAATCGTGGTCGCCGGCCTGACCGTCGAGGCTGCGCGGGCGCGACTCGCGGGTTCTCAGTAGTCCCAACGAACACACCGGATCGCCGGCGCAGGCAGGCGCCGTGGTCTTCCGCGGACGCGCTCCCGCCCGCAGGCGGGTCAGCCCTGCTCCGGCCCGTGAGGCGTGCGGCCGAGGTTCCGACCGCGGGCGAAGATCGCATCCAGCATGGCCTCCGTCAGGCGGCCGGTGAACGTGTTCTGTTGGCTGGGGTGATACGACGCCAGCAACACGCGGCCGTCGGGCAGGCCCAGTTCCGCGCCGTGGGCAAAGCGCGGACACTTGACGCCAAGGGTTCGGCAGCACGCCTTCCAAGCCAGTTGTCCCAAGGCAATCGCCACCTTCCACGGCACCCGCGCCAGCGTCTCGCGCAGGTAGTCCGCACAGTTGTCGATTTCCGCGGGCGTCGGCTTGTTGGCGGGGGGCACACACCGGACCAGCGCAGTGATCAGACAGCCGCTCAGCCTCATTCCGTCGTCGCGCCCGGTCGATGTCGGCTGATTGGCGAATCCGGCCTTCCACAAGGCGCGGAAGAGCCAGTCGCCGCTGCGGTCGCCCGTGAACAGCCGCCCGGTGCGGTTCGCCCCGTGTGCCCCGGGGGCCAGCCCGACGATGAGCACGGGAGCCAGGGGATCGCCGAAGTTGGGTACCGGCTGGCCCCAGTACGCCTGGTCGCGGTACGCAGCCCGCTTGGCCCGGGCCACTGCACAGGCGTGAGCCCGCAGACGGGGACAACGCCGGCAGGCAATGACGCGCCGGTCCTGTCGAGGGGACCAGGAGGCGCCGGTGCGGACGGGGGTGTGCGACCGTGCAGCCACTTGGTTGCGCCAGCGGGTGCCGAAAGCGCCGGCCGTGTCGTGCGGCCGTCTTCCATCTCTGGAGCCGAACCGATATAGTAAATGATCCGTGTATCGGCAACCTCGTGCTGCGGGCAGACCGGCGGCGCGCGGGTCCGCGGGAGATGTGGAACGGAATCGGGAACGCGAAAGGCCAGGAGAGGACCATGCGTATCGGAAGTTTGGCGGTTGGTGCCGCGCTTGCCTTGATCTTTCAGTGCGGGGTGACGGCGGCAGCCCAGACGGATGCGGCCGAGCAGTTCGCCAGCGGCAAGGCGTTGCTGGTCAAGGGGGACTTTCAGGCGGCGCTCGAAGCGTTCAAGGCCGCAACGAAGGCCGACCCCGACAACGGCGAGTATTTCCAGGAATACGCCCTGCTTCGGCGGGTCATCAACATCCGCGAGCAGCTCAAGGACGAGGAAGACGCCGAGACCTGGCAGAAGATGAGCCGGGCCCTCTACAACTACTACCGCCAGCACAAGATCAGCGCGGAAGCGCTGGCTACGGCTCGGGCACTGCATGAGAAGGTCCACACTGCGGAGACGGCGGCGCTGCTGGCCGCGGCGCAGGTGCTCACGGGCGACAACGCGGGTGCGATCGCCGTCCTGACCAAACTGGATGAGTCCGCCCGTACCCCGCAAACGGACGTGCTCCACGGGATCGCCCTGGCGCACGCCGGTCAACTGGACGAAGCCAAAGAGATTGCCGCCCGGGTCGAGCTGGCCAAGGACTGCGACGGCCCGCTGTGCCTCAACGCCGCACGCCTTTACGCCCTCACCGATGACTCAGTCAAGGCCCTCGCCGCGCTGCGCTGCGCCTTTGAGAACACGCCCGTCAGCCGCCTGGAAGCGGTCAAGGCGGAGGCCAAGGAGTGCCCCGACCTGGCCCCCCTGAAGTCCGCTGCGGAGTACGCGAGCGCGATGGAGACCAAGTCGAAAGTGACAAGCGGCTGCGCGGCGAACTGCGGCAAGTGCCCGAGCAGGGGCAGAGCGGGCTGTGCGGCGGACAAAGACAAATAGAAGGCCGCCAGGTGCACAGGGCACGAGAAGGCAGGGGAATAACAGGTAACCCCTTGCGGATGCCACGAGTCACTCGGTAAGCGTGCGGCGCGCTGCCGCGCACGACGTCAGCAGGTTTCTTCCAGCCCGACTGCCGCGTCTGGCAGGCACAGGTCCGATGCTACGGGGTGGCACCGGCGGCTCGCCGGTGGTTCCGGGGCGGCCGTCCCGGACCGGTCGCCTCGCAGTAGTGCAAAGCTCCAGCTTTGCATTCCTCGGCCGACCAGGCCTCCGGGGCCCGTCGCCCGCGCTCTGGGCTCGGATCGGCCGGCGAGGCGCCGGCCGCTACACCGGCTCGGCCGACCCGATTTCAACGGACACCTAACGGGGGTCGTCCGGCCGTACCTGAGACGCATCTTCGTCCAGTACCACCTCGCCTTTCCTTGGCGTGCGCCGCCGCTTCTTGGTCGGCGGCTGAGGGCCGGCGGCGAGGTCTTCGTCAAACGCGCGCTTGCGGCGCAGGACGTGGTGGTAGTGCTGTCCGAAGCGATGTGCCTCGTCGCGGATGTGCTGCAACAGCCGCAACGCCTCATTGTTCCGCGCCAGCTTGATCGGCCCCGCACGGGCCTGCACGTAGACCAGCTCCTCGCGCTTGGCCAGCGATACGACCATCGCAGGCTTCACGGCGCGCTGGCCCTCGGTCTCGATCGCTTGCCGCATGCGCTCGAACGCGTCCAGGGCCGCGTGCAACTGCCCCAACCCGCCGTCGATCAGGATCACGTCCGGGTACAGCTCCTCGGCGATGGCGGCGTAGCGGTAGCGCCGCGCGAGCACCTCGCGGATCATGGCGTAGTCGTCCACTCCGGCCACGGTCTTGATCCGGTAGCGCCGATAGCTGTTCTTGAACGGCTTGCCGTCGATGAAGCAGACCAGGGAGCCGATCGAGGCCTCGCCGTGCAGGGTCGCGATGTCCAGCCCCTCGATGATCCGCGGGCGCTCGGGCAGCTCGAGCAGCGCTTGCAGCTTCCCCAGGCCCGCCGTGGGGTCCACGAAGAACACCTCCGGCTGGACGTCGGCGTCCACGTCGCCGCAGAGCGAGAGCGACTCGACGGCCTGGAGGCGATCGCGCAGCACCGCGGCCTCTTCGTACCGCTTGTCCGCCGCGGCCTGCTCCATCTCACGGCGCAACTGCCGCAGCAGAATGCTGCGCTTGGAATCGAGCAGCTTGCGCAGCCGCTTGATGTCGGCGGCGTACGCCTCCCGGCTGATGCGGTCCGCGCAGGGGGCGCTGCACTGCCGAATCGCGTGCAGCAGGCACGGCCGGAAGAACCTGCGTTTCTCGTCGGCGGCCGAAATCTCCAGCGTACAGGTGCGGAACTTGAACACTTTCTGAAAGGCGTGCAGTGCCGCGCGCACGCCGGCGGGATCAAGGAACGGGCCGTAGAGCTTACTGCCGCGCGGCCGTGGCTGGCGCGTCAGATAGACGCCCGGGAAATCGTCGGAAGCGGTGATTTCGAGATAGGGGAAGCTCTTGTCGTCTTTCTGCCGCTCGTTGTAGGGCGGTTGGATGTCCTTGATGAGGCGGTTCTCTTTCAGGAAGGCGTCCACCTCGCTCTCGCACTCCAGGAAGTCGATGTCTACAACCAGGGCGGCCATGTGGGCGATGCGCGGGCCGCGGGCGTTGAACAAGTCCGCGGCGTCCTGGAAGTAACTCGCGACACGCGCCCGCAGATCACGGGCCTTGCCCACGTAGAGCACGACGCCCTCCCGGTCCTTCATCAGGTACACGCCGGGGGTCTTCGGAAGCTGCGCGATCTGCCGGCGCAGGCGGGCAATGCGTTCCTGGTCGCGGTCGGGCATGGCGCCCCATTATAGGTTGTTTGGATTCACGCACAGAAAGGGGCCGTTGGGGCCGAAAACGCTTGGTCCGGGGTACCGTTTCCGTTATCATGAAACTGGAAGCAGCCTGCGGCGGCGTAGCCGCAACCATTCTTCAGTATCAGGAGGCTCGAGATGCGTTCGACAGGCGGGATTCTGTTTCTACTTGCGGTCGGGCTGGTGGTGGGCAGCGCATTGGCGCAGGAGTCCGGCACGCCGGGGATCACGCCCGAGGAACAGGAGCTGGTGCCGCCGCCGCTGCCGCGCTGGCGCGAGGGCGGCACGCCCTACGACGAGAACCAGCGGCTGGAGCCGTACGCGGCTCGGCGGGAGCGTGACATGCCGACCTCGGGGCTGATCGCCTCGCCGCCGGAGTATTCGCCGACCCGCGGCGTGGTGTTCGCGTACATTTCAAGCCAATGGGCCTCGGTCGTGCGCGACCTGGTGGTAGCGCTGACGAACGATCCGAACTGCCCGACCTGCGATGAGATCGCCTATGTGGTGGTGACCAGCGCCTCGCAACAGCAGACCGCGACGACCCAGTTCCAGGCCGGCGGGGCCGACATGAGCAAGGTGCAATTCTTCATTCATCCGATGAACGCGCTGTGGATCCGGGACTACGGGCCGCATTTCATCTGGCAGAACGGGGCGCTGGGGATCGTGGACAGCCACTACTACCCCGAGCGGCCGCTGGACAACTTCGTCCCCACGCGGCTGGGCGATGACAGCTTCCTCATGCCGACCTATGACATGGGGCTGTACTACTCGGGCGGCAACTTGCAGCCGGGTCCGGACCGCATGGCGGTCATGTCCTCGCTCATCAACCTGGACAATCCGACCAGCGAGGGGTTCACCCCGAGCCTGATCGCGGAGCTGTTCAGCAAGTACCAGGGGATCGATACGCTGCATATCTTCCCGATGCTGCCCACGTCCGTGGACGGCACGGGCCACATCGACATGTGGATGTACCTGGTGGACGAGGACACCGTCATCATCTCCGAGTACATCCCGGGCTCGAACGCCACCGCGATCCAGATCACCAACAACGCGGTGACGTATATGCAGAACCTGGGCTTCACGGTCTACCGCACGCCGGCCTGGAATGCCGTGCAGTCGGGCTATATGACCAACTACACCTACACGAACGCCTTCCGCGTGAACAACCGCGTCTTCGTCCCGACCTACGGCGACGGGAACTCGGCCTACCGCCCCTACGACAACCAGGCCATCGCCGCCTGGATCGCGGCCGCGGGGCCGGAGGTCGAGATCTACCCGATCAACGCCTACCCGATCATTTATGCGGCCGGCGCATTCCACTGCATCGTCATGCAGATGCCGCGCTACACGGACGCGGTTCCGGCGGCGCACGTGATCTGGCCGGACGGCGGGCAGTTGCTCGTCGCGGGCACGACGCGCGACATCCTATGGGTGGCAACCGATACCGACAACGTCACGATCCCCCAGGTGGATCTGTACTACACCGTGAATGACGGGGCCACCTGGGTGTACATCGGCACTACGACGAACACCGGCTCATATCCCTGGACCGTTCCGAACCTCGCGGCTCCGCAGGCCAAGATCAAGGTTGTCGTCACCGCCGCGGACAACGACCAGGCCGAAGCAGTCAGCGAGGACTATTTCCAGATCGCCAAGGCGGACCAGACGATCTACACCTTCGCGAGCGGCGGCGGCGTCGACAAGTTCGGATGGGGCTACCAGACCGCGAGTTGGAACAACGTGAACGGCGTGCGCCGGCCGGTCAACGCTGCGATTCCCTCCAGCGCGTACCCGAAGCTGGCGGCTTCCGACGCCACGGGCGGCGACGGCGACACCAACCGCTACGTCGCGACGACGCCGTCGAACGGGTATGAATCGACGCACGTGTACGAGTTCTACGTCGTCGAAACCCCGGACGCCATCGACGACATCCAGATCCTGTGGGAGGGATATGCCGGTCAGTGCACGCAAGTCGAGTTGTACGTCTGGGACTACGTGCAGGGTCAGTGGAGCGACGCAACCGGCACGGCGCCCGAGAACTACGGCATCAACCGCTATGCGGACAATTGGGCCGGCACCCGCGATGGTATCCTGACCGCCGACATCCGCACGAACTTCGAGCGCTACGTCAACGCCAGCGGCCAGGTAACCTTCCTCATCTACGCCGAACGCGGGAGCGCCTCCGGTTACGCGAAGACGACCTACCACGACTACGTCGCGGTCACGGTCACGCAGATCACGCAATCGCTGGCCGGCGACGTGAACTGTGACGGCGTGGTGAACTTCGGCGACATCAACCCGTTCATCATGACCCTGACCGATCCTGAGGGCTGGCAGACGCTGTACCCGGAGTGCCACCTGCTGAACGCGGACGCGAACGGCAACGGGAGCGTGAGCTTCGACGACATCAATCCATTCATCGCGCTGCTGACGGGTTAATCTCCCACGGCAGAAGCGCTGCGCCGGGCCTGCGGGTCCGGCGCCGGCGGAGTCCGGCCTGAAGCGCGTCGGCCGCGAAAGGTCGACGTCGTAGAGATGTGTCCCGCGGAGACTTCCGCGGTCGGCGACCCCCGCGGGCAATGGCGCCGCGCGTGCTGCGTCGTGCCCTGGCCCGGTGCGGGGAATAAGTTCACAATCAGAGAGGAGGCGGTGGATGTTCCTGTCGCGCCCGTTTCGCACATCGCTTGTGGCCGTGGCCGTCGCCGGTGGACTCGTCGTGGTCTGCTCGGCCTCGCGCGCTCTGGCCGGCGGAACGCCGGAAGGTCAGTACGCGGTCAGCTTCGTCGACGAGGCACACTACGCGTACTTGCACGGCAACATGGAGAGCAACCCGCTCTATACGCATAACGGGCACAACAAGGGCTGGGGCGGTGCCGAGCACGGCCCCTGCCGCAACAGCATCGTCAACGTGTTCCAGGGCTACGGTTGGAGCACCAGCGTGCATCCGTTCACGTTCTGGCTGTTCTTCAGCGGACAAAACGTGATTGCGGAGAAGCTCGGCACCACGCAGCCGGGCACGATCTACATCCTCGGCGCGCACTACGACACGGTCAACAACCCCGGCGCCGACGACAACGCCAGCGGCGTGGCCGCGCTGCTGGAGATCGCCGGCATCATCGCCGACTGGGATTCCGCGTGCACGATCCGGCTGTGTGCCTTCGACAAGGAGGAGCTCGGGCTGTTCGGCAGCGCCGCCTACGCGGACGACGTGGCCAATCAGAACATCGCCGGCATGATCTCCCTCGACATGATCGCGTATCGCGGCAGCGCGGGAGACACGGCCCGGATCTACGGCCGCACGACGTCGAACTCCGTGAAGCTGCCGCTGGCCCAGGCGCTGGCCGACTACGCGGGCATCGCCGCGACCGTGGGCGGCCAGCTCGATGCCAGCGACCACGCTTCGTTCGAGGCCGTCGGGAAGCCCGCGTGCTGCCTCATCGAGTACAGCTACGAGAGCAACCCCCATTACCACAGCTCCTCCGACTCGTGCGATACGCCGAACTACATCGACTACTCGTACGCGGCCCAGCTCACCCGGGGAACGCTCGGCTGGCTCGTCGAGGCCGCCGGCATCGCGCCGCCGCACCCCGTCGGCGACCTGAACTGCGACTACGTGGTGGGCTTCGGCGACATCAACCCGTTCGTGATGGCCCTGGTCAACCCCGCGGCGTATGCGGCGGCCTATCCGGACTGCGACATTCTCAACGGAGATATCAACGGCGACGGAGCGGTCGACTTCGGCGACATCAACCCCTTCGTGAATCTGCTGACCGCGTCGCCCGAGCCGTGACGTACGGGTCTTCGGTCCGTGCCGCACCCGACCCTCGCACGGCCGGCGCTACTTGAGTGCGTCCGGATTCAGCGGTTTCAGGTCCGGCGTTACGAACAGCCCGTCCTTGCGCACCAGCGTCCCGTCGAAGTAGATCTCGCCGCCGCCGCACTCCGGCGTCTGGATCATTACCATGTCCCAGTGGACTTCGCTCTTGTTGCCGTTGGGGGCCTCGTCGTACGAGTTGCCGGGCGTCAGGTGGATGCTGCCGGAGATCTTCTCGTCGAAGAGAATGTCCTTCATCGCCCTGGTGATGAAGGGGTTCACACCAAAGGCGAACTCGCCGCAATAGCGGGCGCCCTCATCGGCGTCGAGGACCTCGTTAAGCTTGGCGGTGTTCGTGCTGGTGGCCTCGATGATCTTGCCGTTCTTGAACACCAGGCGGATGTTCTCGTGCGTCTCCCCGCGGTACATCGTCGGCGCGTTGAAGTGGATCACGCCGTTGATGCTGTCGCGGACGGGCGCGGTGAAGACCTCGCCGTCGGGGATGTTGAGCTTGCCGTCGCAGGGGATGGCGGGGATGCCTTTGACAGACAGGGTCAGGTCGGTGTCGCGCGGGCCCTTGAGGCGCACCTGGTCAGTGCTTTCGAGGCGCTTCTTCAGCGCCTGCATGGCCTGCCCCATCCTGGCGTAGTCCAGCGTACACACGTCGAAGTAGAAGTTCTCGAAGCCCTCGGTGGACATCCCGGCGAGCTGTGCCATGCTCGGGTGCGGCCAGCGCAGCACGACCCAGCGGGTCTTCGGTACGCGGACTTCGATGTGGACGCGCTTCCAGACCGTGCTCTCGTAGATCTTCTGCCGGTCGCCGGGGACATCCGACAGCTCAGACACGTTGTAGTTGCCGCGGGCCCCGATGTAACACTGCACGTTCTCCATCTGGTGCCGCTCGACGTCCGCCATCAGTTGAAACTGGCTTTCGCTGGCCGTCTGCATCAGCGCCCGATTGACCTGCGAGCTTTTCAGCAGCACGAGCGGATCGGCCCCGGCCCGCCGCGCGAGCCGCGCGCACTCGATGGCGAATTCGTGTGGAATGTCGGTGGCTTCGATGAGGAGCTTCTCCCCGGGCTTGACGGCGCACGAGTAATTCACGAGCGTGTTGGCCAACTTGGTAATCCGCGGGTCGATCATTGCTGCTCCTCGTTGACTGACGCGCGCCGCAGCCCGCGGCGCGCCGGGACGCATTATGATTCGCGGTCCCCGCTTTGACCAGCCCGGTACTACGGCCAGAACGCCGCGACCGCCACGATGGTCCAGATTGCGATGCCCACCCCGAGCTTCGCGAGCGTGCCGACCAGGCGGCCGACGCCCGCACCGACGCCCACTTGCAGCGACCTTCGCACCGAGACGCCCCCCGCGAGTTCCAGCCCCCATGCACCGATGGCCGCCCCGCCGCACGTCCCCAACAACGAACCGAGCACCGGGATGGGAATGACGAAGGTCCCCACGATGCCGCCGACAACGGCCCCACCCAGTGCCCCAACGGCGCCGCGGCGGCTGCCGCCGGCCGTCTTCGAGCCTACCGCGCCGGCGATGAACTCAGCGACCTCGCCGGCCAGTGCCAGCCCACAGATCACAATCAGTACAGGTGTGCCGAACATCGGCTGGCCCGGCGCGGCGTCCCAGCGCCACCAGGCCACCAGGAGGGCAGAGAGAACCATCAGCCAGTTGCCCGGAAGCCCCAGTGCTACCAGCAGCAGCCAGACCGCGTTCAGGACCACCAGCAGGGCTGCGCACAAGTAGATCATGTGGATCTCGGCGGACGCGCCCGCACTACGCGCGCCGTGCCCGACTTCACCGGTGGGTTGGTCGCTCGCGAGTTGGCGTCGCCCGGCACGACAAATACAGCGCGCGACTCGACCTCCGATCAGGACGAACGACTATTGGGGCGGGACGGGATCGGGGGCCGGCGGGATCGGCGTCGTGCGGACTTCTCGGTAGAGCCCCTCCTCGAGCAGCCGGGCACATTCCCGGTTCGCCTCTTCCTCGGTGTCATAGCGGCCGAGCGTAACCGTCAGACCGTCGGCGGCTTTGCCTTGCACGCGCCAACGCTTCGGCTGGCCCTGCCAGCGCGGCGGCATAGAAGTCTCCTGTTGGTGCCCGCGCAGTGCGACAGCGGCAGACCAAAAGGCCGGCCGCTGCCGATGCGCGTCGCAGAATCTCAGCCCTTAGTAGCGGCGCCCGCCACCGCCGTAGCCGCCCCCGCGGCCTCCGCGGCCACCGCCGAAGCCGCCGCGGCTCTCCTTGGGCTTGGCCTCGTTAACTGTGAGTGTCCGCCCGTCGTGTTCGCGGCCGTTCAGGGCGTTGATCGCGGCCTGGGCTTCGTCGTCCGAGCCCATCTCCACGAAGCCAAAGCCCTTGCTGCGGCCCGAGTCGCGGTCCGTGATGACCTGCGCACTCTGCACGGTACCATGCTGAGCAAACAACTGCTCCAGGTTCGCACTGCTGACATTGTACCCAAGATTCCCGACATACAACTTTCTACCCATCGTAGCACTCCTGCCGATGGTCCGAGTGACCCACGTTTCTCTTTCAGGGTCGAATGTGAAAGTGGCCGCCATTCCGGCCAGGAAGGTAGGAGCCCGATCTAGGCAGTGCGGCCCGGTACTCGCCGGACAATCGTCACGTACGCGCCTGGTTCGACGAACCAACCACCCCGATTATACCCCCTCCTCCCCGCCCGTACATGGGGTGCGGCAGAATTGTTTTCGCCGCCTCAGATCCTCCGGCGAAGCTGTTTCCGGGCTGCTTCGACCGTGTTTCGCAGCAGCATGGCCACCGTCATCGGTCCGACCCCGCCCGGGACGGGCGTTATCGCACCGGCCACTTCCGACACCGGGCCGAAATCCACGTCCCCCACCGTGCGCCTGACCTCGGAACCGCTTTCGTCGATCTCGATTACGCGGTGAATGCCCACGTCGATCACCACCGCGCCGGGTTTGACGTGCTCGACGCCGATCGCCCGTGGCTTACCGATCGCAACAACCAGAATGTCCGCCTGTCGCGTATGGGCCGCCAGGTCCCGAGTGGCGATGTGACACCCGGTGACCGTGGCCTCGTGCGTCAGCAGAAACATCGTCACCGGCCGGCCCACGATGCGGCTTTGTCCGACCACCACCGCGTGGGCCCCGCGCTGCACCACGCCGCTGCGGCCGATCAGCTCCGTCACCGCCAACGCCGTGCAGGGCGCGATCAGCGGTTCGCCATAGAAGAGCAGGCCGATGTTGGCCGGGTTGACACCCTCCACGTCCTTGTAGGGGTCGATGCGGTACTGGGCGAGGGCCGGCTCAATGTGCGGCGGCAGCGGTAGTTGCAGGATGATGCCGGTGACGCGCGGGTCGGCGTTCAGCTCGTCGAGCTGGGCGAGCAGCTCGGCCTGCGTGGTGGATTCCGGCAGCTCCACCAGCTCGTACTGCACCCCGACCTTGACCGCGAGCTTGCGCTGCGACTCGGCGTAAATGCGACCGGCCTGATCCGTGCCCATAAGCACCGCGCAGAGCTTGATCGGCCCGTGTCGCGCATTGAATTGCGCCACCTCGCGCGTGACGTCGGCACGTATTTCGGCGGCATAGGCCGCACCGTCGAGGATTGTCGCCGGCATCGCAAGCCCTCGCGCCCGCATCATCGCCATGGCATCAGCAGTCAACTCAGGGTTCTGGGGTCGTCGGCGTCTCCGCGACGCCCTCTGGCACTGTCACCACACCAGCCGCTGGCGACGTCGGCGGCCGCGCCGCGACTTCCGCGCGCCCGGCACGCCAGGCCGCCAATGCCAGGAGCACCGTCGCCAGCGCGTAACCGACCGCAATGGGGAACGCATCATACGCGTACGTGGCCACGGCCGGCGCGGTAGTGGCGGCGTCGGCCGCGGCGCCCGCCGTCCAGCGTTGCCAGATGAAATACGGGTAAATCACGTTGCCCTCAAGCCGGTACGCGTGCAGCAGGCCGAGTGCCGTGAGGACCGTTCCGGCCGCGCACCAGATCGCCGCCGCCCGGTACCGCCGATCAATGAGGGTCGCCCCGATCGCCGTCAGGATCAGCGTCGCGATCATCCACGCCGAGTTCGCGCCGGTCAGTGTGAGCAGGCCCGGCAGGTAGAGCGTCCGCGGCTCGGGGTTGAGCACGAAGTCGGCGAGCGTTGGCGCCCCGCTCGACACCAGGGCGGCCACGTCGAAGTAATTCCCTGCCGTCACGAGCACGAAAGCCGCGAGCGCCGGGAACAGCGCGATCGCCACCGCGGGGGCGTGCTCGCGCGGCGTGGCCTGGAACGCCTGGGCGGTGATGATGATGCCGATGTACATCACGATCGCGGCCCCGGCCTCGATCGGGATGAGCGCCTTGAGTAACGGCCCCAGTCCAAACAGGAACAGCAGCGTGAAGAAGATGCCGTTGAGGATCGAGTACCCGGAGCGGGCACCGAGGGCCTTCCACCCGGGGTGCCCGATGTAGATCGTCGTCGGAAAACAGGAGCCGAAGAGCCCGGCACAGATGCTGCCGATGCCATTGACCGCGAGCGAGGGCCCGGTGCGGAAGCGGTCGCCGCCGGCCTCGGCGGACTCGATGTTCTGGAGCGAGCCGATCACGTTCATGATGCCCATCGGGATGGAGACCGTCAGGAATCGCAGGAGCAGGTCGCGTTGCTCGCTGCCCGTGAGCATGGACCACAACTCATGGCCCCAGAACGTCGGCTTGACCCAGCCGACGTGGTCGAGCGCGGCGCGCACCTCCCCGCCGGACATCAGCACCCCGCCCAGCCACGCCCGCACACCCGATCCTTCCCCGCCTGCGAAGCTCGACAGCACCCACGCGATCAGCGTACCGAAGACGACGGCCAGGAGGCCGCCGGGCAGCCGCCACGGGAAGCGGTAGTGTGCGAAGTACGCCAACAGCAGAAACGCCAGCGGCAACAGCGCGACCAGCGGGCTCGTGTAGATGCGGAACGCGAACTCCGCCGCGATGAACGTAATGCCGATGCCCGCCAGCACGCCCAGCAACGCCGCCCGGGGCGTGATTCGCCGGAGCTTCTCCGCGTATAGCCCGCCGGTCGCCTCGATCACGCCGCTGACGAGGCAGGCCAACAGGCCCGCCTTCCAGGCCAGGTCGGCGGCGGCGGCCTCGCCGACCTTCGGGGCGTACATGTAATAGACCGGCCCCATGATGAACAGCACGTACGCGATCACCGACGGCGTGTTGATGCCGTACGGCAGCGCCGTGCAGGTGGCGTTGCGGTCGCGCCGCGCGGCCCAGTGGGCCTGGAGCCCGTAGAAGAGGTTGCCGATCAGGAGGCTGATCGCGACGCCGGGCAGGATGCGCTGGTAAACGTATGACTCCGGCAGGTGCACGACCGTCGTACACAACGCCACGATCAGCAGCACCTGGACCAGGTTGTCCACCATCAGCCCGAAGAAGCCGTCAATGTCCCCACGTACCCAAACGGGATAGCGGAATGCGTTCGCCTCAGCCATGCGCAGCTCCACCTCCCCCCCTTGTTACCGTGCCGACGGGCATCCTACGAACCGGCCGCAAAGCGCTCAAGTCCCCCTCACAGGACCGCGTCCGGCGCTCCTTCCCCGGCCCCGCCGGCTGCTCGCCACTGGTGCCGCCGTGACAGCACGCCCCCGGAACGGGTATTATCGCCGCACGAGGCACGGCGGCGCCGTGGCGGCGCGCGTCGGCCCGGCAGGAAGTCGGGATGTCGATCCAGTTCTTCTGCGCCCAATGCAACCAGCCGATCGAGGTGGACGACGAACACGCCGGCCAGACGGCGGCTTGTCCCTTTTGCCGGCACGTGATGACCATCCCGCGCGAATCCACCTACCGCGCGGAGGCCGCGGTGGCCGCCCGGCCGCTCAGCCCACCGGCCGGCAGCGCGAACGACGCGGAGGTCAGCGCCGACGAAGGCCCGCCCCCCGAGTGGAGACGTCGCCGGCCCCCCGTGCCCCCGCCGCGGCAACGAGCGGCGAACACGTTCGGCAGCTACGGCCTGGTGTGTGCGCTGCTGGCGCTGCTGCTGCTCGGCATTGCGGTGGTCCGGGCAACCACGATCGCGGCCCGGTCCGGCAAGTTCACGTCACCCACGCCGCCTACGCCGGCGGACATGACCGAATTGCAGGAACAAATGGCCAAGGACCCCTGGTTTGTCGGCCCGCAGATCGGGGCGGCGTTCTTTGCGCTGGTGGGTCTGCCCCTCGGCATCATCAGCATGGTTCAAGCGCCCCAAGGCAACTGGCGCGGCCTGACGACCATCATCATCTGTGGGCTGTTCTTCTTATGCATGTGTGCCGGCTTCGGACTCCACATCTTGGGAATGGGCTGATCGGCGCGGCGCGGAGTCATTCCCCAAGCGCCTCAGCATGAATGGCTTGCGCGCGGTGGGTTTGACCTGCCCCCTCAGTCCGCCTACTGTCCGATGACGAGCCGAGCCGCTGGGCGAACACCCAGGGAGTTCCCATGGCGCCGCACAAAGCGACCACCGCCGGCGACCCACGAGGCCCCTCCGAGAGCCTGATCTTCACTCCCCAGCACGCCAATCGCGCCCTAGTGTTGGTGCGTCGGATTGTCGCCGACGTCGTCGCCCGTTATCGCTACCTGGCGGATCGCCGCCGCGAACGCGAGCGGCTGCTGCGCTCCGCCGCCAACCGCGGCCAGCACAACCCGGCGGCCGCCGCACGCCACGAACGCCTCGAGGAGCTGAACGATAACATCGCCCGCTGTACCGAGGAACTCAAAGAGCTCAACCGCGAGCTGCTGGCGGCCGGCTGTGTGCTGAAGGACTGGCGCACGGGGTTGGTGGACTTCCCCGCCGTGCACCAGGGCCGCCGCGTCTGGCTCTGTTGGCGGCTGGGTGAGCCAGCGGTGGCCCATTGGCACGACTTGCACGCGGGGGTCGAAGGGCGCGTACCGATTCCCCCCGATTTCTAGCGTGCTGGTCCGCAGATTCGTTGCACAGGCCAGTAGGGCAAAGCTCTGCTTCGCCTCGTCAGGAATGGGTAGGCAACCGCTCGCCGTCCTTTCCCGCAGTAGGGCAAAGCTCTGCTTTGCCTCGTCAGGAACGGGTAGGCAACCGCTCGCCGTCCTTTCCCGCAGTAGGGCGAAGCTCTGCTTTGCCTCGTCAGGAACACGGGTAGGCAACCGCTCGCCGTCCTTTCCCGCAGTAGGGCAAGGCTCTGCTTTGCCTCGTCAGGAACGGGCAGGCAACCGCTCGCCGTCCTTTCCCGCAGTAGGGCAAGGCTCTGCTTTGCCTCGTCAGGAACACGGGTAGGCAACCGCTCGCCGTCCTTTCCCGCAGTAGGGCAAAGCTCTGCTTTGCCTCGTCAGGAACACGGGTAGGCAACCGCTCGCCGTCCCTTCCCGCAGTAGGGCAAAGCTCTGCTTTGCCTCGCCCGCGGCGGGCGGGACGCCGGGTGCCACCGGTCTTGAGCGGTGCTCGCCGAGTCACCGGATGGACCGCGACGACGTGATCGCCGGCAGGTTTCGGCCACCGTGCGGCCTCCACCTGCCCCACGTGCTG
>JALHJL010000057.1 GCA_022839625.1 Phycisphaerales bacterium | reverse complement strand
GTTCTTCGCGGCCAGTTCGGCGCGCCGCGCTTCGTACTCTTCCTGCGTCTCGCCTTCGCGCTGCTTCAGGCGCGTCTTCAGCAGCACGTTGTAGAGCACACCGACGATCGGGTACCCGATCTGCCGCAGGTAGAACGAGTAGAGCGCGATCTGCGTGTCGGTCCACAGTTTGTCGAGGTAGTTGGCATCGACGGAGCCCGCCGTCTTGTGCTCGAGCAGGTACAGCTCGCCGCCGGACCGCACGATGCCGTCCGCCTTGCCGGCCATCACGAACGTCTGGCTCGGGCGACCCGTATCCGGATTGCGAATCTCGCCGGTGAAGGTCTTCTCGACCTCGACGACCTCAAAATCCTCAGCCGGATAGCGCTGGGCATAGCCGACGAGCATGGCGCGCGCCAGGTGCCAGCGGTGTTTCTGGAGGGGGTCGTGGTCGCGCTGCGGGAACTGCGCATCGAGGAACTCGAGCACGGTCCACAGCCGACCGGCGTCGGATGCAAGGCGGTACCAGCGCTCCAGTGCGCCGTGGATTACGCTGCCGAATGAGAGGCTCTCCGGCTTCTCGCGCGGCTGGAGCTGATCGACATAGCGGTGCTTGTACTTCCGGGCGCAGTTGCGAAATGTGTTCAGCGCCGAGAACGTCAGCAGGTTCTTCGTTGCCCGGGTGTCAGGGGCCAGCGCGTCCGTGCCCCAGATGTCCCGCGTGAAATCGCCCTGCCCGAGGCGCACCAGCGGCACGCCATTGGGTGCGTCGAATTCGGGACAATTCGCCGGACCGTGACTCACGCCGCCCTCCCTTCGGCCGCGGTCGGGACCGGCATGCGCCGCACACGGAACGCCTCTTCGCCGAATTCGCGGAGCGCCAGGCTGGTGAAGACCTGCACCAGCGCGGCGCCCACATCGGTCGTGCCGTCAATCGTGATGGCGTGACGCGGCTCGTCGACGTGGTACCCGGCATCCATGCGAACCCGCGCGGCGCCGAACAGGCCTTCGACCGCGTACGTGGCGAGGTGCAGCGTCAACTCCGCCTCCTCCCGGGTGGCGCGGTCGTCGAATTCGAATCGGTACACATCGGTGGTCATGGCCCACTCCGCTCCTGCGCCGCATCGCCACGGCGTCTGCTCGTTACATACGCCGTGGCGGATGCGGCTGTCGGAGAACTCGGGGAATCAGTTGAGGCCGGCAGCGTGGAAGTGCGTGCGGATCGCTCCGATCGCCTTGTGGACCTGGTGCCGCGTGACCCCCATGTCGCGCGCCACGTCCACGGCGGACGTGCGCATCAGTCGTACGCAGACTTCCCGGAGGTCCGGTGGTAGACCGGCGATAGCGGCGCGCAGCGCCTCGTCGCGCTCAGCGCGCGTCACGGGGTCTTCGGTCGAACCGCCCGTGCGCCGCTGGAGATCGGCGGCTTCCAGGAGTTCGCGCAGAGGCGTGGCGCCCTCGTCGCCGCAATCGCAGAGGACCTCGAGGGAGATCGACGCCAGGCGGGCGCCGTTCTTCTGCCGACGGCGCTCGCGCACCAGTGTGGCGGCCAGCGACGCGACGACGCGGTCGGCGAAGGTGTGCAGGGAGGCGCGGGCCGGGTTGTAGCGCCGCGCCCGCTTCAGCAGGCGGAGCGTCAGTTCCTGGCGCAGATCCTCTTCGTCACTGCGCCGGAACAGGTGGTCGCGCACCAGCTGGCGGGCTTTGACGCGGATGAGGGCGGTGACGTACGCGGTGAGGATGGCTTCGGGGCGGGGTGCATGTCCCATCGCATCTCCGAGGCCGGAAGCGACCGCCCGGAGATCGTGGAACCGTTGACCCCGTGCTGCGGCACACGCCGCAGTCGCCGAACAGGTGCCATCGGTGACCGCCGGGTTATGGCCTCACGGCCTGCACCCGCCAGCCCCGGTGTCGCGGTTTCAGCCGCGCCGCGCGACACCCGCCAGCCTGTGATCGAGCGCGTAAGTCATTCGAGCTGTGGAGGTTGGGTTGACGATGCGAATTTCCTCTGTCTGTCGCGGCGCTGCGACGCGACAGTGCGACGGACAGATTCGCTGTCCGCAGCGCGCATTACGGCGGCGACGCCACCGCGGCGCTTGACCGCAGTGCGCACCTTGTCCTTACTGACAGGAAACCCGAACTTCTTCGACAGTGCCGCGGCCGCTTTGCGATAACTCCCGTGCTCGTCGTATGCCTGGACGAACGGGTCATCCCCCAGCTTCGACTTCAGCACATCGCCCGCCGCCTTCTGGAATTCGCGCTTCTGCTGCTTCCGCGACAGCGCCACGGGCCGGCGCGCCTGGTTGGCCGCATCAGCGTCCTGCACCAGCGCGCAGATGTCCGCAAGCGCGACGGTGATCGCGCCCGCCTGGAGTCGCACCGCGCTGGGCAGCGACACGACCGTCGGGGGCAGTTCCGGCCAGATGTGAGCGGGCGGCGCCGGCCCGGCCACGAAGACGAGCGACCGCCCGTTTCCGCCGATCTGCCGAATGATCTCGCCGTTGTCCGGCCAGTCGAGGCCTCGCGCCAGCAGCACGTCCCGATTCACACCTTGCCACGCGACTCCACCCAGGCGCCACAGGCGTAACGCGGTGCGCTGTGTGCAGCGCCCACCCGGTGCGATCGCGGACGCGAGGCGGCGCGCGACGGCGTCCACATCAATCATCCAGCGCCGCAGATTGTCGGCGGCGATCTCGACCCGCAGATTCTCGGGGCATGGAATGTAGAAGCGGCTCTGGCCGTCCGGGCCGGAGCGGCACAGCACTTCCTCGACGTGCCGGTCGGGGCAGTTCGGGCACGCCGCGTGGTCGACCCTGACCGCCTCGCGCAGAAACCCGAGGCGCGTCAACTCCGCGACCGCGGGGGGCGGCCAGCGCGTCACCTCATCATGGCCCAGCAGCAGGCTGGGACTGTCGAAGAGCTGCCAGACGATTTCCAGTGCATCAGTCACCGGTGATCCTCCACAGCTTGAGGCAGCGGTCACCTACGGCGCGCATGTCGTCCGTCTTGCTCTTCAGGTCGCAGGAATCCGGGCTGCTCACGTTGAAGCTGAGCGTCTTCGGCCGACCGACGCCATCATGCATGAAGGTCACGCGGAAGCTGACCTGGCGCACGCGCACGCGCCCGGGGGACACGTTCTGCGTTTTGCAGTAGTGCGCGAGCATCCGGAAGATCTCGCTCGGGTGCCCCTTCGGGTCGGCCTTCAGTTCGATGTAGCTGAGCGGCGCCGCCTTCGGCTCCAGCCGCAGCCGTGTGATGCGCACGTCGGCCACACGATCGGCCGGGTCCGTTTGGAGGGGGAAGTTCTCGTCGAGCAGGTGGTCGAGCTGGTAGGCGGGCTTCAACGGGTCAGTGTCTCCGGCGTCGACGCCCAGCACCGACCGGCAGAACGCCTCCTGAAGCGCAGCGTTGACCTTGCGACCGCCACGCGCAAATAGCTCCAGCGCACCTTCACCCGGCGCGAACACGAACACGTTTTCGAAGGCGTAGCGGTCCGAGCGCTTCTCGACCTGGCCCTGGTCGTCGAACACCAGGTGGTTGTCAGGGTAGTCGTCCAGGTACGCGAAGAAATACTCCGCGCCGCTTGCCCGCGTGTAGTGCTCGACCCGGCAGTGGCAGCCGCGCATCTGCGTCGGCCAGTAGAAGCCCGTCAGCGCGGCCTGCAATTCACTGGTGGTCCTGTTCGAAACCGTGAGCTGCTGCCGGGGTAGCCCGTTCCGCTTGATCCAGTAGCGGCCGGCTGCGAGGGCATCGGCGCGCGCAAACAGCGCCGCCTCCTCGAAGGCCTCGGGCACATGCAGATAAACCCACATGGCCCGGTCGGCGCGGCCGTCCCAGCCGTTGAACTCCGCTTCCCGGTCCGGGCAGCGCAGCTTGACCTCCTCGGCCAGCACGCTGAGCCCGCGCTCGTCGGCGAGCTCCACGACGTCCTGCAGGGTGACCTGCACCTCCTTGCGTGGCCGTTCGGGCAGCTGCTGCCAGGCCTCAAACACGGGCTCGATCCTGGTTTCCGTCAGTTCTTCCCACGCCACGTCGCGGAGTTCGCCGCGCCGGTCGAAGAACTCCTTGAGCAGCGGGTTGGCAATCTGCCGGAGCACCTTCCGCGGGTCAAAATGCTTCGCCATTGATTGATCTCCAAGGGTGCAAGACTGCTAACGTCCAGTAAACAGTGTACATCCAGAGCAAGAAGACGCTGCGTCAGAACAGCGTATTGGGTTTCTTGCGGAGCAGCAGACCGAGCTCCTCCAGCCGAATGCGCATCGCGATCGGCGACACAGCGAATCGCTCCGCGAACGGTCGGCAGAAGTACTCCAGCAACGCGTCATCGATGTTTCCCTGGTTCATCACCATGCCGCCGCGGCGCAGGAGCTCGTTGGCCAGCACGCGCTGCTGGTTAGTGCTCAGGTCGTCGAGAATTACGGGGTCCAGCTCGCCGCGCGCGGCCTTCCAATCCGCCAAGACCAGCTCGCGTGGCATGAGCAAGCAAGCGCCGAAGTAATCCGCTTGCCACTCGACCGGTTTCTTTGTCTCGCTGGAGCGGCACACGTACGCCGGTTTCCCCAGGCCGGGGCCAAACAGGTCGCCCTGGTTCGGGTCCTCGATGTAGTAGGGCTTATGGAGTCGCCAGTGACCGGCCTCGTGGGCCAGCGTGTAGTGGTACCGGCCCGTCTTATTGGGGTGCAGCGTCGGATCAAGGCCCTGGTCGACACCCACGATGCGCTCCTTCATCCACAGCGCGCCGTGGACGTCAGCGAACGTGAACAGCCCACGCATGTCCTTGAATTCGATCACAAGCTGCAGCTGCAGCTCGACGATCTCATCGATCGGGACCGGCGGCGCCATGACGGGCTGGTGCGCGTCGCCGTATTCACGCAGCAGGGCCGCGGCCTCGTGCTCGATTCGCGATTTCGGCAGATAAGGAATGTCGTCGCGCGCGGGTGCGATGCGCCGGGCCATTACTGTTTTTCCTTCCCCTTCATCTTGAGGGCCTGCTCTCGCAGCCGGTGCAGATCCTCGGCGGTCAGGCCGTGGGCCGCCCGCAGCAGGTCGGGCAGCTCCTGTGGCTGGTTCCTGATCAGATCGGGGATGTCCTCGGGCAGGCGTCCGGCGAGCGCGATCATCTCGTCGGGATTCTCGCCAAGCAGCTCCGCGATCTTCCGCGCACGCTCCGCCGTCGGCGGGTCGGCAACGTCCTGCTCCACCTGGGAGAGGTACGTCGGGCTGACCTTGATCAGCCCGGCGAACTTCCGCAGGCTGTAGCCCTTGGCGAGCCGCTTCTCCCGCAGCATTGCGCCGAACGTTTTTCGTTTTGAGGACACGCCTGTCTCCCATGGGCTCGCGGCTGGCGATGCCACCGGTGTTCACTGTCCAGTTTACAGTGGTCGGTCCCGGCGTCAATGGCGCACGGAGGAGTACAGGCAGATTTCGGAGCATGGGTACACTCCCGTGAACTGCGCAGCGGCGCGCGGACGCGGGATTCGGTGCCGGCGGCCCCCATCCCTGGGGGGCGATTCCGTGGCCTGCCGCCGGCGTTCCTGGCTGGCATCGACTCACGCCCTCAGTCGATCATGCTGTTAGGTTAATGTTTGGTACAGGCGGCGTCAAGCCCCCAGGCAGGATTTTGCGCAACCTCTTCAGCGGTTAGTGCTTCAGGCTCGTCGCAGCATCGTTGGTTCCGAGGGTGGGTTGAGGGCGCGCCAGTGACGCTTCCCTGTCATCGTGCGCGCCACCTTGTTGCGCTCAGCTGTCCGCCGCATAATGCACGCAATCGGAACATCCCGCCGCACCTGCACTTAGCGAGAGGAGCGCGTGTGCCCGATCCATTTGACTCTAAACTACGAGCCGTGATCCAGACCGCCGCTGATCGCATAGGAAAGTTTCGCGACCGGGGGCTCGGCGAGCAGAACACAAAGGCCTCTCTGATTGAGCCGCTCCTTGAAGCACTGGGCTGGGATATTCGAGACCCAGACGAGGTACACCGTGAATTCCGGCCGACGACGAAGGACTCTCCCGTCGACTATGCCCTGAAGTTCCTCCGAAAGCCTCGCTTGTTTATCGAAGCGAAAGGGCTACGTGAAGATCTGACCGATCGAAAGTGGGTCACCCAGGTTCTCGGCTATGCGATCGTGGCGGGCGTGGAATGGTGCCTGCTGACCGATGGCGACGAGTACCGTTTCTACAACGCTACCGCGCCGGTCGACGCGGACGAAAAGCTCTTTTGTCGCTTTCGGCTGACAGATCCGACGATCGACAACACGGTTCAGCGTCTGGGCCTGATCTCACGTGCGAATCTGGAGGAAAACCTCCTCGATGTGCTCTGGAGCGTGCAGTTTGTGGATCGCCGCGTGCGTGAGGCCCTGCAGAGCATGATCGGCGGCGCGGACCGAGGTCTCATCCGTCTCATTCGGCGCAAGGCCCCGAAGCTGACGTCTCGCGAAGTGGCTGAGTCGCTAGGGCGCCTGGACTTCCGAATCGAACCTCCTGCCGCTCTTCCGCGACCGCGTGCCACGGTGGACACCGTCCCAGTCAAGACCACGACGTCCCCCGCGCGTAAGGCATGCGAAGGCCGACGGGCGAGTTTCGACGTCAAGCTCTCTGAATTGATCAGCGCTGGCATGCTCTCCGCGCCGTTGCGGTTGTTCCGCAAGTACAAGGGGCGTGAGCTCGAGGCGACCTTGCTCCCGGATGGTGCCGTTGAATTCAACGAGGAACGCTTTAGCACCTGTTCGAGGGCGGCTGAAGCCGCTCGCAAGGTCGTGACCGGGCGACGGATGAACACGAACGGCTGGTCCTTCTGGCAGTACAGCGACTCGTCAGGCTCGCGTCGAGAGTTGGAATTCGCACGCGCATCGTATCTCAAGCGCAGACCTGTGGCAAAGTAAGGTACCGGATTCTGCGCCAGAGAATTCAACGCAGATACAGGCGTTCGGGGACAACACCAATGGCCCTAGTTTACAACCAAGCCCTCGCCCACCGTTTCGGAACCACTCTCGTTTCGTTGTTTGATAGCGGGACGTGGACGTCATTTGAAGCGGCCGTTGCCTGGGTACGGCGATCGGGAATGCAGCACATTCTGCCCTCTTTACAGAGGTTTGTCGCGGCCGGTCAGTCGTGTCGGATCGTGGTTGGATGTGATGTGGATAACACCTCGCAGGAAGGGCTTGAAGATCTTCTCACCCTGCAGGCTCACGCACACAGCCGAGTGTACGTCTACCACAACGAGTCCGGGGTCATCTTTCATCCCAAGCTCTACCTCTTTTCGAACGACCACGATGCACGATTGATAATTGGATCGAACAATCTAACCCAATCCGGCTTGTTCACAAATACAGAGGTCGCGCTGCAGGTTGATACCGCTGCTACCGATCAGCTGATTACTGATGTTAGGACCGCACTCGATTCCTGGTGCGACCTTTCTGAGAACCTCGCGCGTGAACTGACCACCACGCTGATACAAGACCTCGTACGTGACGGCTACGTACATCCTGAATCGCAACTGGCTCGCCGACGTTCTGGTCAATCAAGTACGCCGGGCGCATCCGGACAAGCAAGACGACAGCCGCTCTTTGGGAGAAAGACCGTAAGTGCACCAGCACCCCCAGTTCCGCCGCGAACGCCCGCGGGAACCGGTCATGCGGCACACCGTCAGGGATCAGGCGCAGTCTCGCCGACCACAGGCCAGACACTTGTTGTTCGTGGATACCAGCCACTCACAATTACAAACGTCCTTATCATGCGCGTGCGCCCGGCCCGCGGCACGCAGGTTCAAATACCCATCCCTCTGCGAAACTCGTCGTATTTCGCTGGCCAGCATTCAGTTATCAGCGGCCATGACGGTTCTGCTCGTCCGATCAGCGCTACGCACCCCCAACGCGGCCGAGGAGCCGTCAACACTATCAAAGTGGAGATCCCGGAGACTCGGGGCCTCGCCGTGCCAGTCTTGCGGCTCGACAAATCCGCGACGGGCATTGAGTACTACGCCTACGATACATCATCACTGCAGGGGAGACCGATCATGGACGCCCTGGAGGCCGGCCGTCACACCAACCCACCCGAGACTGTGCTTACAAAGCCAAATGATCCTGATCATTCAACTTGGTATCGCTTTATTTGACCTGCGACGGCCGACGGCACGGCGTGGTACGGCCCCCGTCGCACCAGATTCGGTCGGTTCCATCAGTTCAGCGTATGCCACTACCTTAGGTCCCCGAGTGACCTTTGTGGCCGGCTTCGCAAATATCAGAACGTACTCGTGCACATTCTTGAAGAGGAAGTTCGGCGGGTACGGGTAACTGCCGAAGATTGGACGCTGAGCTCCGTATGAACCCCACTTGCCGCCAGTACCATCCTTTGACCAGATGATCTCGTTGATCATCACAAAGCCGATCTCACGAAGCAGAACCGTGAAGTCGGCGGCCAGCGGAAAGGTCAACAAACCTTGATCCGTGTGCTGATTGACATTCGCTGTGACAAGGCACATCTTGCGACCCGGCTGCAGCACGCGATAGCATTCCTGAAACACCGGCCTCAGGCTGTGGACGAAATTCCGGTAGCGTGGGTTGGCGCCGAGGTTGGCCTCTCCTGCGCCGTAGTTTGCCTTGTTCCAGTAGGGAGGACTTGTAACGACAAGGCTCACGGAACCGGAAGGTAGGAATGACAAATTTCGGCTATCACCGTGCACGACCGTTACGGCATCAATGGACTTGGGGTGTCCGTTCCGAAGGTGCCCGCACTCTCGGCGAATGATGTCAACGTAGCACTCGTTTTGTTCAACGCAGACGGCACGCCTCCCGAGGGGAATTACAGCCGCTGCCGTCGTCCCGACTCCTGCGAAAGGATCGAGGACAGTCTCGCCGTAGAAGGTGAAGAGCTTCGCCAGGCGGCGAGGAATCTCCTCGGGGAATACCGCGGGGTGGTCCGGGTGTGACACATTGGCGATGTGCCACACCGTCTTGGTGTACTCTCGCCATTCCTCCTTGGTCACCCGGCTCTTTTCCTTATTGTCAGCGGCGATCACACGCCTCATGCGGTCCCTCTCTCTTTCTGGAAGTGCGATCGGATTACGTTTCGACGAACATCATGCTCGTCGACGACGGCGTTCAATCGCACGAACCGACGTAGTTCCTCGGCAAAGGACGGCTCAACGCCAGCCGCGTCAAGCAGAATGCTGTCGATCTCATCGCGCTCCATATCGCAGGCCAGCGGCCTATAGGCCACCGACTGTCTGCCGCCATTTAGGCTAACGACAATGTGGTCCTGCAGTGACGTCCATAGCGCTACCGCCATTGATGCAAGTCGCCTCTTCTGAACGGCATTGAAAGACCGCTCGTTAAACGGAATACTCTCGATGAACCAGCGCGGGACGTGAAATCCATCGCAATGTACGTGCCACCACCAGAACACTAAGCGGCTGCTGAGAATCGCAAGAGCTCGCCATGCGAGCGGCTCGCTCTCGAATGTCAGTGCGGTCAGCGGATTGGTGCTCAGCGCGACCCGGTCTGTACGCCGGAACATGTGAGACCGGAAGACGTTCAGGAAATTGTACGCCGTGCTGCCTACAAACACACGTGGGGTGTCACTGCGATCAAATGCCCTGGCTGGCAAGCACGTACTGAGTCGTGTCCATGCGTCCGCAAGTCGGTGTTCGCGCCGAGAGAGGATGCCTGCAACATGTGCCTGAAGCGGTCCGCTTAGTTTGGGTATTCCGGTGGCAATACAGTCGCCTTCGAGTTCGGTGAAGTCGATTCCGGTGAAGAGTCGATTTCGCGTTCGACTCGTCCACTTCTGAAGCGCTCCCGTCGCGACTCGCGCGCGTTGGCGCACGCTGCCTAGTGGATCCTGAAAACGAAACACGATGGCGTTTCGAGTCTTAACATCCTCGCCGAAGAGTGCATGGGGTTCTCGGTCGAAGAACGCGAATCTCCAGTAGCCGCCACGGTCGAGCATGGCGCGCCGGCATGCAGTGAACTGCCGGCCGCGGTGATAGGCGATCGAGAGGGGGACGACGACGGCTGCCGCCGAGCTATCAGCCCGAGTGAATCGCCACGTCAGCTCCAGGAATAACGGGTAGATATCGCTTCGGCAGGACGCGTTCGGACCGAGGCAATCGAACTGCCGGGAGAGAGCGCCCCAGTTTTCCCGAAGACCAATCTTCGCGTACGGGGGGTTGGCAAGGAGCAGATCGAAGCCCGCACTCGCCTCCGGAAACAGATGGTCTAGTGGAATGATGCCATGCGTGAACGTCGATGTCGGTGCGGAACCCGAGGCAGCGTTGGCGGTGAGATCGGCAAGCGCTCCGAGGGCGCAGCGCGAGCCAAGAAGCGTTGCGCGAATATGCTGCCTGTTTTCACTCGCTACCCCGGCAGCGTGTCCCGACGGGGAACCGACGCACAGCACGTCCATGGCAGCGAAGTTTAGGCGAAGCGCGCGCCACGCCGAAGCGGGAGTGAGTCCCCGAGAAGTTACGTTCTCGAGGCAATCGTGCAACAGGACAAAACACGCTGCCTCAACAGCCAGGAGACTCACATCAACGCCGAATAGAAACCCAAGCGCGTAGTCCAGTCGGTCGCCCGGTTGAGAGGCGTGAACAAGCCGAAGCATCGCCCGCAGAAACACGCCCGTCCCGCACGCGGGGTCGATGCAGCGAAGCTGCGTGGGGACACCGCCGTGGTTCTTGAGCGTTTCCAGCGCCATGTACTCTGCGACATCCGCTGGCGTGTAGAAAACCCCGTTCTGACGCTTTGCGAGGCGCGATTTCTTCGTAGTCGGATCCCGCATCACACTCAGTCGGCTTCCGGGGCCGTGCGGATCAAGGACGTATGGGAGCAACTCGCGAAGGTCATCGTCATGTCGCACGGATTCGATTTGCCGAATTGCCTCAGGTTCATCCCTGTCGAGCTGCGCGGCAAGCGACGAGAAGTCCCGAGCATCAGCATGCGCAAACCAAGCGAGGCTCTGAGCAAAGCTGGCATCAGGGGCGAGAACACCCGCGAGCCGGCCCAAGACGCGCACGGCGACAAGAGCCCACGCAGCCCGCTCGGCCACGGGTTCGTGCGCGGGCGCGGAGGCAAACCGTTCGGCGCCGGCGCCAAACATCGCACTGAACCACGCGGGCTTGTCGGCGCAGCGCAACGCGCGGCCAATTTGCGTTGCCGCGGCACGGAAGTGGCTCGCGCGCTCCTCGGTGGACGTGGCGACCGTCGTCCCGGGCTGCGGAACTGACGCGCGCCGCTTTTCCGACGCGGGAGCATGGCGGATTGCCGCTGTCACTGCGCTCGCTCTCCTTCTTCCGAATCTGCCACCGGCCCAAAGAGCGGAGCGTCCATCGTTAGGTACTTGGACACCGCGTCTCGCACCACCCATGCGACGGAAACGCGTTTGCGTGAGGCGATCCGCTCCAACTCCGCATAATCCGCCGCCGGAAAGCTTACCGATGCCCGAACGGTGTTCAAGCGCAAGTTCGGTTGATGTTTGGACATCACCAGCCTCCGTGCACCATGTTACACCACCGTGGTGCAAGGTTCAAGGGGTGCACGTTGCGCCTGCAACTGCCGCCAATGCCGCCGCTGGTCACGCCAGGACGCGGTCGCCGCGATCGGCCGAAGTGATCTTTCGTGCAAAGGTTCTCTGCCGCGTGAGAGCGGCGCGAGGAGTAACAGCCACTCCTGAACCTCAGGCGCGAGGTGGTTCAGGTTCATGATCTGCGTCATCCGCGGCTGCGTCACGTGCGCCAACCGTGCCAGTTCGGACTGGTCCCGCACCTTTCCTTCGCGGATCAACCGATCGAAGTGGATCGCCAGGGCCATCAGGCGGGAAATCCGTGGCACGCGACCCGGCGGGGTGGCCTCGGCAGCTCCTGGAGCCGGCACAATCGCCCGGGTCTTGTCGGGCCGGCGTACGAATCGCACCTTCCGCGTGGACGAGATCATGCCGCGTCCTCGGCGCCTATCGGTGCCCCATCCGCAAGCGCGTTTATCCCGGCTGCGTGGAACGTCGCCGCGATCGTGCCGTCCGCAGCGTCGAAATCGACCCGCCGCACAAGGAGCTGGAGAACGCGCGCTTGCTCCCGCGGACTCAAGGCTCTCCAGACGTTGTCAAAGTCCGCGAGCGCTGCCGTCACGTCGGGGACGTCAACCCTTTCTGCTTCCAGTCCGGCCAGGCGGGCGTTGATCTCGCTCACGCGGCGCTCGGCGGCCTCAACCTGGTTGTTGAGGTCCAGCATTCGCGTGGTGGCGTCGCGGTCCGCCGCGGCGCGGCGAGTGTCGGCCTGCAGCCTCGTGATCCCGCGTTCAAGCGCGCGGCGCTCCCCGTTGAGCCGCGCCATCGCCGAGTCTGCCTGCTTGCGCGCCTCTTCGAGCGTGTCACCGAGGAGCGCGGGGTCGCGGCCGATGCACCGGATCTGGTCGACGACGGCGTTCTCGATTTCGATGGCCGGCAGCGAGTCGGTCGGGCAGGCCTGCCGGCCGCGTTTGGTCACGGTGGTGCAGGTGTAGTAGCGGTAGCGCCGGTTTCCACGCGTCGTGAACGTGTGCGACATGGCCCGCCCGCAGGCCTTGCAGAACAGGAGCCCGCGGAGCAAGGCCCCGTGGCGATTGCGGTGCTCGACCGTGCCGTTGCGCCCGTTGCGCTGGAGTTGTTGTTGCACGCGGGCGAACAGGTCGTCGGCCACGATCGGCTCGTGCTCGCCGGCGTACACGTCGCCCTTGTGCTTGACCTTGCCGAGGTACAGGACGTTGGTGAGCACGTTGTACAGCCGGCACTTGTCGAACGGCAGGCCGCCGCGGACACGTCCGTCGCGGGTCGTCCAGGCCTTGTTCCGCCAGTCGCGGCGCTCCAGCTCGGCCACCACCGGGAGGAGGGAGCCGAGTTCGAGGTACAGCTCGAAGATCTGGCACACTCGTGAGGCTTCCTCGGGGCTGATCACGAGGCGCGGGCCGCCGCTGGACCGGTCTACGTCGTACCCGAGAATCGGCGTCCCGCCCGTCCACTTCCCGCGCTGCCGTGACGCCGCAATCTTGTCGCGGATGCGCTCGCCGATGATCTCGCGCTCGAACTGGGCGAAGCTGAGCAGAATGTTGAGCGTGAGCCGGCCCATCGAGTTGGTCGTGTTGAAGTGCTGCGTGACCGACACGAACGAGACGTTGTGCCGCTCGAAGGTCTCCACGATCTTCGCGAAATCCATGAGCGAGCGGCTGAGGCGGTCGACCTTATACACCACCACGCAGTCGACCTTGCCGGCGTCGATGTCGGCGAGCAGCCGCTGCAGCCCCGGGCGCTCCATATTCCCGCCCGTGAAACCACCATCGTCGTACCGGTCCGGCAGGCAGACCCAGCCCTCCGCCTTCTGGCTCGCGATGTACGCCTCCGCCGCCTCGCGCTGTGCGTCCAGCGAGTTGAAATCTTGCTGCAGCCCCTCGTCACTGCTCTTGCGCGTGTAGATGGCGCACCGCGTCTTCGTCGATGCCGGCGGCGAGTTGGCAGTGCGGCGGTTCACGGCTGGCCCTCGATTTTGAAGAAGCGGAAGCCGTTCATGTGTGAGCCGGTGACCGCCTTGGCCACGGCGGAGAGCGACCTGTACCGCTCGCCGTCGTATTCGAAGCCGTCGGGCAGGACGATCACGCTGATGGTGCGGCCCTTGTAGCGGCGCGTGAGTGCCGTCCCCGTGGGTGGAAGGCGACGGTCCGTCGCCGCCGGCGGCGTCGTGGACGCGGTTGTGGCCACCCCTGTGGCGGCCCTGGGCGGCGTGACGCGAACGTCGGCGATATTGGCCAGTTCCTCGGCCCGGCGTAGCGCTCGTTCGCTCAGCCCGCCCTCGGCGTTCGCCTGGAGCCGCCAGGCAATCCGGCGGATCAAGTACTGCTTGTGGCGGCTGCGGACCGGCTCGCCGAAGATCTCCACATATCGCTGCTGCAGCTGCCCGACCGTCATCTGCTCGAGGGCGGCGACCTCCTTGGCAATGTTCAGCTTCATGGTTCGTCTCCGTCACTCCGCGGCGTGAACCCGCGGGTACCCACACTGAGCCTCGTTTCACTGGAAAGCTCAAGGCGAGTTTCGCTGGAGGGCGGAAATTTCTCAGATTTCTCGGCGTTGATGATGCCGGCGGATTTGGCGCGCCGGTGCCAGCGAATGACGCCGCGGGCGAGGATCGATGCGACCTCGCGCCGGCGCTCGGCAAGAGAGAGATCGGAAGCGTGGTTAAGCGGCATGAGCAGACTCCGAGGTCGTCTGCTCGTTACATACGCCACGGGAACAAGGCGTGTCGAAGAAAGTAAATACGAAGCGGACTGCCAGCCCGCTTTGTCCAACAGGTCGGGCCGGACTACGGATGTGTCCGTCGCCACTCTGCGACTCTATCGTTCAGCGCTACGAGTCCGTCAACAACCTCGTTGTGCACCCCGGCCGTGTATTCGAGACACTGCACGTTGAACACAGTTCGAATTGCGCTTCGAAGTGGCTCTGCTTGTCCGCCCTCAAGGACCGCATAGTGCGGATGATCACTCGGGCATTTGATGTTTGCGCCTTCAAGTAGCAGTTGAAAGTCCGGGTCCACTAGACTGCATCCGACAAAAAGCAACGTGTTGCTGACAAACAATGCATCTAGCAAATTGAAATATTCGGGGTAGTCGCGCCTCGCCCTGTGATATTGAGTCCGTGATAACACCGCCTTCTGCGGGTTGGACACGCAGCCGTGTGCCTTGAGAATCAGCCTCATGGTCGAACGCACATCATTAAGTGCGTGGGATTCATAATACCGACAAACATTAAATGCCTGAGACCCTTTGCCCTGCTTACAATATGTCTCGTAAATGTCGTCGTAATTAGTTGTAACTACAATCTTTGTATCGAGCCTATAGATTTCCTCGTGAATGCGAGAATGAGCGAAGTGCGGTTCGACCAATATGCTGCGAACAAACGCAGCGAGGTCCGCGGGATTCGCCCGGGCAACGACCATTTCTGCGGCATCCAGGAATCTGTCCTTTGCAATCAGACTTGCGGCGATGGACCTGTCACTCGGGTCACTCAGTAAGCCCAATGCATCATTGAGCAACGTCGACCAATTTGGCGGGTGACGGTCCGCACCATCAATTGCGGTGCAAGCGGCACTTGCCCCAGCGCCAAGGACGACAATGCACCGCCTTTCGGCGACCTCTGGAATGAGCGAATCAGGCCACTGTATGCTCATCAGCGGAGTCCAATGTTGGTCGCCAGTCGATCGCCAACCTGCTGGATGAAAGTCGCATACACCTCTTGTTGCTTTATCTGCCCGCCGGCGAGTCCATCGTGATATTCGAGGCTGGTTATCGGCGCGTGTGCGGATTGTGCAAGGGGCACGAGACTGAACAAATTCGGAATATCTCCAAGATGTGCACTGTCAATCGTCAGTCCCTCCTTGAAGAAGGGGTTCAGCGAGGATTCGACTACCGCGGGAACCTGCGTCAGTATTTCTTCAAATGCAACGGTGGCACGGCGCTCACCCGATCGGGCCTTCGTAATGTACTGAAGAACCGTGTAGCCGACGAAGCCTCGCTTGATGGAGAGAGTCTCCTGGATTCCATGTCGCGTGATGACTTCTTGATTGTCTCGCCGGAAATCCGCCAGATATCGTTCATAATCATCAATCCAGCGGCCCAGCCACTCCCCTATATTGCGCACGCCCACAATGCTGAAGATATCGCAACCCATGGGAGTTACGAAGTACTCTGAACCGAGCAACACGCTTCGGGTCAGTGCGCCGAGGCTCGGCCCGAGGTCGACGACCGCGACGTCGTAGCGTGATCGGAGTTGAGCGACTAACTGAGGGAACCAGTTGGTAACGCGAAAGCCGCCAGCTTGACGACCTCGTAGTTCGTTCCAAGCTGCGCTGAGCCGATCCTCAAGGACGGACATACCGGGATGACCTGGAAGGAGGTCGACCGCGAACCTGTTGTGGCTCGAGAGCTCAGGTCTCGTGTCCGTGGCAATGCTCGCGTCACCTTCGCTGATGGGCTTCATGACGCTAAGCAGGGTCGTGGCAGTTTCGGATGGACCCTGACGATAGATCTCCTGGCAGCGCCCCTCCTGCAAGACCAGTTGCGATGCGTTGCACTGTGGGTCGCAATCGATGACGAGCACGCGTTTCCGGAGTCGTGTGGCAAAGTGAGCCGCGATGTTGCAGGACAGCGTGGTCTTTCCGACACCTCCCTTGTTGTTAAAAAAGGCGATGCTCTTCACACTCGCTCTCCAGTGCGGTTTTGGCCGTGCTCACGGCCCAGCGCGGCGGATCGGCGTTGCCGAGGAAACTCCGTTGCCGCTTTCGGGTGCACGCAAGCTAGCGACAAAATAACCTGCCGGTCAACCATTTCGGTGCCCCGCGTCGGGTTAACGGTTTGAGACATAACCCGAGGCCGTTTTGTTCGATGGCCGCGCCGTGTTATGTCGCGCGCGACCGTCTCATGCCCCGCCGGCAAAACCCTGATCTCTCAGCCGCGCCTTCGGGCTCCCGGCATTCAATGATCATCCGCCGGTCAGCAGGGCCACGAACGGGTTGATGTCACCGAACGACCACTGCCCGTAGGTGCCGTCACAGTTGATGTCGCCCACGACCGGCGGGCAAGCCGGATACGCGCCCTGCCACCCGGTGATGTTTGAGAGATACAGCACGAAAGGGTTGATATCCGCAAGGTCCACCAGCCCGTCGCAGTTCATGTCTCCGCGAGCGTGCTGGTCGAACAGGTACGCGGCGCCAGGGACGCTGTCCTGCCCATACGCGCCAAGCAGTACCGTGTCGTTAGCCATGCTCATAGACCAGCCAAGGCAGCCAGAGGCTTGCGCATCGGCGGCGATGAGCTTCGCCTGCGCACTCCAGACTCCATCGGTGCGTGCAAACACGTACGCCGAACCGGCGTCAATCCCTCCGGCGTTGTCGTCCCATTCGGCGCCGATCAGGGCGGTGTCGCCATCCACGGCAACGGAGCAGCCGAAAATATCCCACGCCGCGCCGTCGGAAGCCGTGAGTTTGCACTCCTGGGACCATACTTCGCCCTGGCGCGCAAATACGTACGCGGCGCCGACGTTGTACTGGTCACCGAGATCGGCGAAGTGGGCGCCGATCACGCCCATATCGCCATCCAGTGCAACCGAGTAACCGAAATAGTCGCCCGAGTTCGCGTCCTCGGCGATCAGCTTGGCCTGCTGCGACCAAGAGCCATCAGGGCTGTGGACAAACACGTACGCCGAGCCCTGATCATCCCAGAGATCGCCGCCATTGTCGCCACGAAAGGCCCCGATGAGCGCGGTACCGTCATCCAAAGCCACGGAGCGACCGAAGTAGTCTTCCTGGGCGGCATCGGCGGCGGTCAACTTCGCCTCCTGCGTCCAGACTCCGGCGCACCGGACAAAGACGTACGCCGAGCCGGAATAAACCCAGCCGACGAGACTGTCGGTCATGGCTCCGATTAGGGCGGCGTCGCCCCGCAGCGCGACGGAGTAGCCAAACCGGGCGTGTTCCGCGGCGTCCTCAGCCACCAGTTTCGCCTGTTGTGTCCAGCCTCTGTCACTGCGAACAAAGACATACGCCGAGCCGGCCAGCGTCCCGACGCCGTGCTCGTCCCCAAATGCGCCGATGACTGCCGTGTCTCCGTCCAGCGCCAGCGCATAGCCGAAGTAGGCTTCGCCCGTCGGGTCCTCAGCCACGAGCTGTGCCTGCTGCGTCCATGCCTCGCCGGTGCGGACGAAGACGTAGACCGATCCCGCATCCAAGTCGTCCGCGAGGTCGTCGTACGGGGCTCCGACCAGGATGGTGTCGCCGTCGGTTGCCACCGCCCAGCCGAACTGGTCCCAAGGGTCCGCATCCGCGCCAACAAGCTTGGCCAGCTCCGCAGGATCACACTGGGCCTGCGCCGACTGAATCGCGCCGCAGGCAAATGTCGCGGCGACGACGGCTGCAGCGAAACAACTGAGCCGATGCCTGAAGCCACTGTGCCGCGCTGCCATCGCGGATCCTCCTGCTAGTCCGAAATCTCCCATTTGCCCCGGCCCGGAACCGTTGCCGGGCCGCGCAGGCACATTGTACCGTGCCCCAGCGTGGAGCGTACGCGTTACTGGGACTCTTCTGCGGCTTCCTGGGGCCGGACGGGCGGCCCCTGCGAGCACAATTGGAGGCCGCAGCCGGCCGAGCACCGCGCTGTTTTCCGTACGGGGCACACGGAAACAGTCAGGATCAACGGGGCAGCAACGGTTTGGGGTGATAGACGGGCTCATCCCGACGGCGCCAGGCCCGCTTCGGGCCGTCGCAAGCGTCGGATACGTTCCAGGATGGCAGCGAAAATCGTTCGCGAGATGGCCACCTCGGCCATCTGGAAGATGTCGTGCCGGGCGTGCGCGACAACCTTGGCACCAATCTTGACGAACTTCGCCCGCAGCGTGATCAGCGTCCGGTGCTTGACCGCCCGCGGCAGCGCCAGCCGGCGCAGGAAGTTGAAGGCCCAGGCTGATCGCATTGAGGCAGCGCTCCTGAACTTTGCGACGACGGCAAACGGGAATCCGGACGCCAGCTTCGACCAGCCGTGCTCACGCACCACATAACCCGAGACTGGTTTTTCGATGCCCCGCGCCGGGTTAACGGTTTGAGACATAACCCGAGGCAGTTTTGTTCGATGGCCCATGCCGGGTTATGTCGCGCGCGACGGTCTCGCGTCCGGCGGGTTATGAAGCGCGTTAACCCCGCGGTCGGTCGGGTCGAGAGACTCAGAGACTTTGGCCCGGAGAGCCCCGCCGGTTGGCGGCGTGGGCCCGCCCGTGAGCGCGCGGCGACCGCCGGGAGAGACCGGCGGTGGTCCGGCGTCATCGCTAAGTCGTTGCGGAAACTCGCGATAGAAGCAACAACGCCCGGGCGTCTCTGCCCGGGCGTTGTGCGTTAACCGGTCGGTCGCATCATTTCGATACGACTTTTCAAGTAGCGGGGGCAGGACTCGAACCTGCGACCTCCGGGTTATGAGCCCGACGAGCTACCAACTGCTCTACCCCGCAATCGCACTTATCAGCCTAGCACGCCCGCGGCGCTTGTCAACCCACATTCCTCGCCGGAGAAGTGATTCGCGAGCTCGCATGGCCGAGGTGCCAGAGGGCGCCCAGCACGCGACGAACGCCAACTTCTCCAACGACGACTGAGCGACGAAAGCGATGAACGTACGTGCCGACGAACGCCGGCGGCAAACGAACGTCCGCCGCCACGAACGCCCACGATCCGCGCAGAACTACTTAGGACGCGTGCAGAAGCAGGCGGGGCAAGATGCAGACGGCGTTTCCGTGCATCCCCCGCGCGTAGCGCAAGAAACCTCCGCCTTCAACCGGCGGTCAAGCCGCCGTCGAGGCCCATTCGAACGTCGGCAGAAGCCCCCTGGGTCTGGCTCTTCCGGTTGCCGAGCGGCCAGCGTTGGGACCCGGACAACTTCTCGCAGGAGCTGCGCCCAGCCGACGAGCGAGGCGGTCTGTCCTGGGGGTGCCTCGATTTCCGGCCCTCGCTCGGCAGCCACCTCGCTCCGAAGGGCGAGTCGCTCCACAAAATCGCGGAGCTGATGAACAACAGCCCTCCAACCTGTCGCCGGCGCAGAGCCAGTCCCCCTGACGGACACTTGGCCGACTCAACGCCGGGCCGGCTCCGGCCCGATCGTTAGGGGTTGATTCGCGCTGCCCGAAACGGTATTCTCGGTTTATGGGTCGGTTTTGCCAACCACTTCCCCACACAACCTTGGAGTAGGCCATGACAGTCATTGACCGACGCGTGATACAGTTGTTGTCTGCACTCACCTGCGTCCTTCTGTTCCTGGTACCCGCGTGGGCGCAGCAGTCGGTCGATCCGACCGCCACGCTCAGCGTCTCCGTCCGCCAGGACGAGACGGCCCTCAGTCTGCCTGGCGAGAAGCCCTTCCACGTCACGAGCGGCACCGTCGAAAACGCACGCACGATTGCCGTTCCTGAGTCAACAGAACTCCTGATATTATGGGACGAACTAACGACGGACGGTACTGTCGTCCCTCATTATGCCATCAGCCTCGACGGCAAGAGCGTGCCCCGAGTCACCGAAACGTCCTATATACTGAAGCTGCGACATGGAGATTTCGACCCTGCGCGTGGAGCGCTGGCGCCGCGCGGCGGGCACGCGTCCGACGCATCGTGCAATCTCTATCTGGTCCAGTTCGTCACTCAGCCGCTCTGCGAGTTCCGCGACCAGATCACCGCTCTGGGCGGCACCGTTCGCCAGTTCATCGCCAACCACGCGCACATTGTGCAGATGAGCCCTGAGGTGCGCGACGCGGTCGCGGCGTTGCCGTATGTGCGGTGGGTAGGACCCTATCACCCGGCTTATCGACTCGAGGAGCGTTTGTTCGGGCTGACGACGAGCGGTAAGGGCGTCCAGGCCTACCGCTGCAACATCATGGTCTTTGAAGGCGGGGTCGCGCAGAAGGAGGCGGTCGCCAGCCGCGTCCGCGCCATCGGCGGCTACCTGGACAGCGCGGACTACGGCAAGCGCCTGCTGGTGGCCACGCTCACACCGGACCAGCTCTACCAGGTGATTCGCTGGGACGAGGTGATGTTTGTGGATCTCTGGAGCCCGCTTGAGAAGGACATGAACAATGCGCGGGCGCTCGGCGGGGCGAACTACGTTGAGAGCGTGGCGGGCTACACCGGTCAGGGCGTCCGCGGCGAGGTGTTCGACGCGGGGTTCAACCTTGCCCACGTGGACTTTCAGTCGCGACCACTGATTCAGCACGGGACCGTCGGGTCGGATTCACACGGCGCGGCGACGTCGGGCATCGTCTTCGGTGACGGCACCGGCAATCCGAACGCCCGTGGCCTGCTACCCTCCGGGCAGGGCATCGTCGGCGACTACAACACCATCGGCCTGGCCGGAACCAGCCGGTACGTCCACACGTCCGAGCAGGTGCAGGCCCCGTATTTCTGCGTCTTCGAGACGGCCAGCGTGGGCAGCGATCGCACCACGGCGTACACCACGATCTCGGCCGACACCGACGATATGTTGTTTGATTTCGACATCGTACACTGTCAGTCGCAGTCGAACGCCGGCAACCAAATGTCCCGCCCGCAGGCCTGGGCCAAGAACATCATCTCCGGCGGCGGCATCTATCACTACGACAATCAGAACTGGAACGACGACTGCTGGTGCGGCGGCGCGAGTATCGGTCCGGCGGCGGACGGCCGCATCAAGCCCGACCTGAGCGCGTTCTACGACGACATCCTCACGACGACCACGGGCGGCTCGACTGCGTACACCACCTCCTTTGGCGGCACGAGCGGTGCGACGCCGATCGTCGCCGGCCACGTTGGCCTGCTGTTCCAGATGTGGTCTGACGGCATCTTCGGGAACGACGTCGACCCGGAGGGCACGGTCTTCGACAACCGCTGCCACATGACGACTGCCAAGGCCATCATGATCAACAACGCCCGGCAGTACACCTTCAGCGGCACGGGCCACGACTTGTCGCGCGTCAAGCAGGGCTGGGGCTACCCCAGCGCGCAGCGCATCTTCGACTATCGGGAGAAGATGTTCATCATCGACGAGACGCAGCTCCTGACCAACTTGCAGACCGTGGAGTACTCCCTCAACGTCGAGGCCGGCGAACCCGAGTTTCGCGCGACGTTGACGTACGCCGATCCCGCCGGCGTCCCAGGCGCTTCCCAGGCCCGCATCAACGACTTGACGCTGAAAGTCGTCTCGCCGGACGGCACGGTCTACTGGGGCAATAACGGCCTGCTGGCCGCGAACTACTCGGCGCCCGGCGGTTCGGCCAATCACGTGGACACGGTCGAGAACGTCTTCGTACAGAACCCCTCGCCCGGCCTCTGGATCGTGCAGATCATCGCGGAGGAGATCAACGAGGACAGCCACCTCGAGTCGCCGGAAGTGGACGCCGATTTCGCCCTGGTGGTGAGCGGCGTCACTCCGTGCTCGTCCGCGGGCACCATCCGCCTCGATCGCAACCTGTATCCCTGCGTCAGCACCGCGGTGCTCCGCGTACTTGACTGCGATCTGAATACCGATAGCGACCTCATCGAGACCATTACGGTGACGATCGCGTCGTCGTCGGAGCCGGCCGGCGAGAGCGTGCTGCTGACCGAGACCGGTCCCGGCACCGCGTCCTTCGTCGGCTCGATCGCCATGAGCCCCACGGCCGGGGCGGGCGAGCTGCTGGTCGCCAGCGGCGACACGGTAACCGCCACGTACGTCGACGCCGACGACGGTTTGGGCAACTACAACGTCGTGGTCACGGCCACCGCGACCATCGACTGCACACCGCCTTCGATTTCGAATGTTCAGGCGACGGACATCATGCCGCGTTCCGCCAAGGTGACCTTCGACGCGGATGAGCCCGTGCGGGCGACGGTGCGCTATGGGCTGAACTGTGGCGCACTCTTTTTCACCGCCGGGACGACTACGTATTCGATGTCGCCGGTTGTCAGTCTCAGCAGCCTGACCGACGATACGACGTACTACTACAGCGTGGAAGCCGAAGACCAGGCGGGGAACATCGCCACGGATAATAACGGCGGCGCATGCTACACCTTCACCACGCCCGAGGTGCCGGACTTTTTCACGGAGTTGTTCACGGGCGCGAACGATCTGGACAACCTGAGTCTGTTCTTCCTTCCGAACAGCTCGAA
>JALHJL010000056.1 GCA_022839625.1 Phycisphaerales bacterium | reverse complement strand
AGATCAAAGTCATCAAACGCATGGCTTACGGCTTCCGCGACGACGCGTACTTCTTCCTCAAAATCCGCGCGGCGTTCCCCGGAATTCGGAGATGAACCAAGTTTTTTGCCAGTTGGGCAATGTGACAACCCGCCAACGCTCCCGTGCCCTGCTCTAACGAGCCGCTGCGTGCCTTCAAACCAGGATTTCCGAGCGCCACGAAACGTGGCACCCCGATTGCAGACTGGCACTCGGGCCCGAAGGTTGAGGGCACTTTGATGATGGACACTGTGAGAGTGCGGGCGCGTGGCGCCACAAGGAGTCAACCATGCACGGTCGTGATTCAGACGGGCAAGTCGTGACCGAGCGACTACTCCGCGAAGGGCACCCGCAGCTTCGGCCAGATTCTCCGCAGACCCTTGAAAGCACCGCTGGCGGTCGCGTCGCGCTGGTGAACCCAGTCCCGCCGCTGCTCCCAGCCCCAAAGTGAGGAAGTCCGATGCGCATTACCGGTCCATTTATCGACAGCTTCCGGCGGCTTTCAGTCGTGCGTTGCACGCTGCACCTTGTTATTCTCGCGGGCCTGGCTTGGTCCGTAGGCTGCCGTCACCAGGAGGATGTCGCTCCACCGCAGCCGCCGGCTGTCAGCGTCAGCCACCCAGTAGAGCGCGAAATCACTGACTACGCGGAATTCACCGCTCGAGTCGCTGCCGTCGAATCCACCGAGGTGCGTGCGCGCGTAAGCGGGCAGATCGTAGCCGTGCCGTTCGAGGCCGGGACGGTCGTCCGGGAAGGCGACGTACTTGTGGAGATCGATGCTCGGCCGTTCCAGGCGGAACTCGACGCTCGCATCGCCGACGAGGCGCGCGCGGCGGCGCAGGTCAGCCTGGCGCAGATCGAGTATGAACGTATCCAGCGAATACCCCCTGGCGCACGGGCCAACACGGAGCTCGACACGGCCACAGCGCGGCTCGAGGAGACGCGGGCTGCCCAGGCGGCCGCCAAAGCTGCCGTAGAATCCGCGCGCTTGAACGTGGAATGGTGTCGGGTCGTCGCACCGATTTCGGGGCGGATCAGCTACAAGCATGCGACTACAGGCAATCTCGTCACGGGGGGGACGGGCAGCGGCACACTCCTGACCACCGTTGTTTCGGTGGACCCGATATACGCCAACTTCGACGTAGATGAGCGCACCGTTCAGCGCATCAAGCAACTGGTCCGCGAGGGCAAGCTCGCGTCGAATGAGGAAGCGGAAGTCCCTGTTTGGCTGGGACTGGCGACCGAGAACGGTTTCCCCCACCACGGCACGATCAACTTCGTGGACAACCAAGTCAATCCGAGGACTGGGACACTGCGCGTGCGCGGCGTACTCCCGAACGCGGACGGCGCACTGTCGCCGGGCTATTTTGCCAGGGTCAGGGTGCCGGTCTCTGCGCCGCACCAAGCCCTGTTGGTATCCGAGCGTGCGCTCGGCACCGATCAGGGCCAGAAGATTGTCTTCGTTGTAGGGGCCGACAACAGGGTCGCCGTCCGCCCGGTGCATCTTGGCGGGCTTCACGACGGTCTGCGCGAGATCATCGACGGACTTAAGGCCGGTGATTGCGTGGTGGTGAATGGCCTGTTGCACGTGCGCCCGGGCCAGTCCGTCGCGCCGCAGTTAGTAGAGATGCCGACTTCCGCCGGCAGTCATGCCAATGCCACCACGCGGCCGACGAGCGTCGCATCCAACCCCCAAGAGGCAAGCTCAAAGGAGTAGACCATGCTCGCCCGGTTCTTCATCAGCCGCCCGGTCCTGGCCTGCGTGGTCTCGATCGTGATCGTCCTGCTCGGGGGCATCGCGGCGGGGCTGTTGCCCGTCGCTGAGTACCCCGACGTCACGCCGCCGATGATCCGCGTCAGCGCGTACTACCCCGGGGCCAACGCCCAGGTGGTGGCCGACACAGTCGCCGCCCCAATTGAGCAGCAGGTGAACGGCGTCGAGCGGATGATGTACATGTCGTCGCAGAGCAACAACGACGGCTCGTACACGCTGGACGTGACGTTCGAGATCGGCACCGACATCAACATGGCCCAGGTGCTGGTGCAGAATCGCGTGGCCATTGCCCAGCCTTCACTCCCCGAAGTGGTCAAGAACATCGGCGTGACCACGAAGAAGCAGGCGGCGGACATTCTGCTGTGCGTCAGCGTCTACTCCGAGGACAACCCGGAAACCGGTCAGCCGTACTACAACCAGCTCTACCTGAGCAATTACACCACCATTCAGCTCAAGGACGCGATCGCCCGCATCGAGGGCGTCGGCGACGCGTTCGTCATGGGCCAGCAGGACTACAGCATGCGCGTCTGGCTGGACCCGGACGAGCTCCAAGCGAGGGGCATGACAGTCGGCGACGTGATCCGTGTGCTGCGCGAGCAGAACGTGCAGGTGGCCGCGGGGCGGATCGGCCAGCCGCCCGTGCCCGCGGGCCAGGACTTCCAGCTCACGCTCAGCACGCTCGGCCGACTGGTTGAGCCGGAGGAGTTCGCCGACATCGTCGTCAAGACGGACACCAAGGGAGAGATCACCTACCTCCGAGAAGTCGGCCGGGTCGAAATGGGCGCGCGGAGCGAGGACCTCATCGCGCGGCTGGACCGCCGGCCGTCGTCGGGCCTGGCAATCTACCTGCTGCCGGGCTCGAATGCGCTGGACACCGCCGATCGCATCAAGGCCGTGATGCGGGAGCTGGAAGCGCGCTTCCCCGCCGGCCTCAAGCACGCGATCGTCTACGACACCACGCCCTTCGTCCGCGAATCGGTCACTCAGGTGCTCCACACGCTCATCGAAGCCATCATCCTGGTGACCATAGTGGTGCTGGTGTTCCTCCAGGACTGGAAATCCGTCTTACTGCCCATGATCGGCGTGATCGTGTCGCTGGTCGGCACGTTCGCTGTCATGAGCGTGATGGGCTTCACGCTGAACAACCTGACCCTGTTCGGGCTGGTGCTCGCGATCGGCATCGTGGTAGACGACGCCATCGTCGTGCTGGAGAACATCGAACGCCACCTCGAGCTGGGCAAACCCGTCCGCGAGGCCACGATCGAGGCGATGAAGGAAATCAGCGGGCCGATCCTGGCCATCACGCTCGTGCTCAGCTCGGTGCTGCTGCCCAGCGCGTTCCTCAGCGGGCTGGTCGGGCAGTTTTTTCGACAGTTCGCCGTCACCATCTCGGTGTCGATGATCATCTCGGCGATCAACGCCATGACGATGACGCCGGCGCTGGCCGTGTTGTTCTTCCGCAACCGCAAGTCCGGGCACCACGGGGACGAGGGCAAGGAGGCATTGCCGTGGTGGAGTTTCGCCCTGTTCGGCGGACTGGCGTCGATGTGGCTGCTCGCGCCGGTCCTCGGCCCGTGGCTTGGGCTGCCAACCGGCGAACACGGCGGCGAGGCGGCGCCCGGTGGCTTGGGTGCAAGTCTGCGAGCCCTGGGCGCGCAACTGCTCCTGTTCCTCCCCGGCGCTGTCGCCGGCGGCGTGCTTGGTCGATTCCTGATCCGCCCCGTGAACTGGGTGCTGGGTCGTCTCTTCCGCGGGTTCAACTGGCTCTTTGAGCGGGCGACGCAGGCCTACGGCACGACTGTGGGCTGGTCCCTCCGTCTCAGCGCTGTCGTGCTCCTGATCTACGTTGGGATGATCGGCCTGACCGGCTTCGGCTTCAGCCGCATCCCCACCGGGTTCATCCCCATACAGGACAAGGGCTACTTGGTAACGAACATCGTGTTGCCCGACTCGGCCTCGCTGGAGCGAACGCTCGCTGCAACCGACGCAGTCGAACGGATCGCGCTAGAGACGCCGGGCGTTGCGCACACGCTGGCACTGCCGGGAATGTCGTACGTCCTGAACGCCAACAGCTCCAACTACAGCAACGTGTTCGTCATCCTCAAGCCGTTCGACGAACGCCTCGACCACACGCTCGGCGCCGAGGCCGTCGCGGCACGAATCCGCGAGCGCCTGGCGCGTGAGGTACCGGAGGCACAGGCGCTGGTCTTCGGGGCGCCGCCGATCTCGGGCCTCGCGAAGTCCGCCGGCTTCAAACTGATGCTGGAAGGCATCGGCGACGTGGACTTCGACGAGCTACAGACCCGCGCCGACGAATTGGCCGCCAAGGGCAGCCAGCAGCCCGGCCTGGTCGGGCTGTTCAACAGCTTCCGCGCCCGCACGCCCCAGCTCTACGTGGACATCGACCGTGAGAAGGTCAAGTCGATGGGCGTGCCGCTCAACGACGTGTTCGACGCGCTTCAGGCGTACCTGGGCAGCTACTACGTCAACGACTTCAACCGCTTCGGTCGCACCTGGCAGGTCAACGTACAGGCCGATGCGCCGTTCCGCACTGATGCGGAGACCATTCGGCAGCTCAAGGTCCGCAACCTCGATGGCGACATGGTACCGCTGGGCGCGCTGGCCGAAGTGCGTGATTCAACCGGGCCGGTCCAGGTCACGCGCTACAACATGTTCCCGGCCGCCGCGGTCACCGGAACTCCGCTGCCCGGGACCAGCATGGGTGACGCGCTGGCGGCGATGGAGCGACTCAGCCGCGACCTGCCGCGCAACATGGCCACCGAGTGGACCGAAGTGAGTTACCTTCAGAAGGAGGCCAGCAAGCTCGAACAGTTCCGCGACCTACTGAAGAATCCCTTCAGCGCATTTGCGCTGGGCGTGGTGCTGGTCTACTTCGTGTTGGCCGGACTTTATGAGGGGTGGTCGTTGCCGTGGGCGGTGATTCTCGTCGTGCCCATGTGCCTGCTCAGCGCGCTGGCGGGCCTGCTGCTCGCCGGCATGGACGTCAACATCTTCGTGCAGGTCGGTTTCGTGGTGCTCGTCGGCTTGGCGGCCAAGAACGCGATCCTGATCGTCGAGTTCGCCCGCGACCAGCAAGTCCAGGGCGCCAGCCGCTTCGACGCTTCCGTCGAGGCTGCCCGCGTAAGGCTGCGGCCCATCCTGATGACCAGCTTCGCGTTCATCCTCGGCGTGTTCCCGCTGGTGATCGCGCACGGCGCCGGCGCCGAGATGCGGCAAACGCTGGGCATGGCCGTTTTCGCCGGCATGATCGGCGTCACCCTATTTGGCATCTACCTGACGCCGGTCTTCTATTACGTCATCCGCGGGCTCGTTCGGACGCCGCAGCGATCCAGTGACCAGGTTCAGGTACAGGTGGCGGCTCAATAATGGCATGGCAATCGGAGTTCACCCGTGGAAAGCACACAGGAACTGGCGACACGCATCGACGCCGCGTTTGCGTCGCTGGAAGAACGACGCAAGCAGTTTCAGGAACTGGAGACACGCAAATACGACGAGTGGAAGCAGCGGCTCGAGAAACTCGGCGCGGAGTTCGATACGTTGCGCGATGTTTTTAGGCCGCGCTTGGACCTGCTGATTGAAAAGTTCGGAGACAAGGTAACCGCAACGCCCAAACTGAGCCAGTCAGCACGTGAAATCCTGCTGGAGTTTCACTCGGAGGTGGCCCGGATTCGCCTGCGCTTTCAGGGCACGACGGATCACGAAGTTCGCAAGCTGATCCTGAACTATGACCTGGAGATCATCCCGATCCTGATGCAGTTCGACTCGCACTCGAGCCTGGAAATGCCGCTCGACGCGATCGACTACGAGGCGGCCGTGCGTTGGGTTGACGAGCGCATTATTTCGTTCGTGCAGACCTACACGGCGCTGCACGAGAACCAGTACTACCTGCGTGACCAGATGGTCACGGACCCTGTCTCCGGGAGTACTTTTCCGAAGCTCGCCGCTGGGGCAACGCTCGAACGCGACGGCCGCTCGTATTACTTCGTTTCCGAAGCGACGCGTCACGAATTTGAGGCGAAAGGCGCGGACGGGAAATGACATGCGGCCCAAGAATGCACAGGAGTGACGGTGGGCGGAGTGAAGGCAGGTGATTCAAATGGATCCAGCCCTCGTCACGGCGACGGCGACCGCGCTGGGATCAGTCGTAGGCGCTGCCGCTTCAATTGCGACGACCTGGCTCGCACAGCGCACGCAAGCGATACGGGCCAGCGCGGAATGGAAGCTGCGCGAGCGCGAGGCCTTGTACCGTGAGTTCATCACGGAGGCCTCTCGCGCGGCTCTCGATGCGCTCATGAATTCCCTGGTCCGGCGCGGCGGGACGATCGCCCTGAACGGATTGCCGCCGGGTTCCTTCCCGCTGCCGATTTTCCAGATGGTCCTGGACGGCATCACGGTGCGCGGCTCGATCGTCGGGACGCGGCTCGACCTCCAGGAAGCCCTGGCCATGGCCGGCGGAGGTGCGGTGAAGGCGACGGTGGAAACAGCGCGGCTTGAGGATGTCAACGAAGTCTTCGCGCGGATGCGTGTCGGGCAGATCGAGGGACGCGTGGTGCTCGACTTCGGTCAGTAAACGAGAAGCGAAATGTCACAGGTGTTAAACAGAGAGCACAACGATGTCACAGCGATTACGTAAACAGCGTTTCGATGTGTGAGCGCAGACGAATTGAGCATCGCGTGCTGTCAGTGAAATAGCCACGGCCCCGCCCGACGTGGTCCGGATTGTCCACGGCATAGGTGAGCATACGGTATCCAGGCGTAAGGGTGATGACGAATGACCAACCGCGAGCGTAACCTGTTTGGGCGTCCTCCCGCGCGCAATCGGAGCGCAAACAGGGTAAACCTGACCTCCACCGACATCCGGGCCGTCATTGAGCGATCGACCGCGTATTTCCAGCCGATCGTGGACCTGAACACGGGTCAGGTGCTCGGGGCCGAGACCCTCGTGCGCTTCGTGGATTCGGATGGAACTCTGCGCGGACCTGGCGGCATCATCGAGCGAATCGAGGAGAACTCGGACGATCTTGAAGCACTCACGTGGCGCCTCTTCCGCTCGATGGCAGAGAATGCCGGGCCGTTGCTGGACCGGCACCGAGGCTTCTACCTCAGCGCCAACGTACCGCCGGTCCTCCTTGCGTCGCCCCGGCTCAAGCACATCCTCGACGATTCCCGTTTGGCTCGGTACATCGATCGCCTGGTGTGCGAGATCACGGAGCGTCAGGCTCTGACCGATGCCGGGCGGGAAGCGCTGGCCATTGCTCGGCCGCTGGGGCTCCGCATCGCCATGGATGATTTCGGGACCGGGCAGAGCGGCTTGAAGCAACTGATCGGCCTGCCGCTGGACTTCCTGAAGATTGACAAGTCAGAAATCGACCCGCTGATGAAGGACCCAACGGCCGACCGGCTGCTGCGCGGCGTGGTCGCGCTGGCCGCCGCCCTGCGTGTGAAGGTCATTGCCGAGGGGGTGGAAACCCGCGAGCAGGCCTTCTTCCTCCACGCCGCGGGCGTGGACGCTGGGCAGGGGTGGCTGTGGAGTAAGGCTGTTCCACCGGGGGAGCTCGAGCGGCTGGTGACGTCTGGCTTTTCCGAGCAGACGAGGTGGAAAGAAGAGAGCCGAGCATGAGCCGGGGCGTCGAAAAAAGTCTGCTGGAGATTGACTTCGCCGCGCTCACCCGCGGGCCGTTCACCCCGTCGCCGGCCGCCTGGGAGGACCAGGTGCTGTATTTCCTGATGCTGGACCGCTTCTCCGACGGGAACGAGAGAGGCGGCTATGCCGATGCGTCGGGACAACCCGTCGAGAAGGGCAACACGCCGCTCTACCGCCCCGATGACCAGGGACAGGTGGATTATGACAGGTGGTTCAGCGCCGGCGCCGGCTGGCAGGGCGGTACGATCAAGGGTCTCACGAGCAAGCTCGGTTACCTGCGCCGTCTGGGTGTCACCGCCTTGTGGATCAGCCCTCCCTTTCGCCAGGTCGCATTCGAGCCCAGTTACCACGGCTACGGCGTGCAGAACTTCCTCGACGTGGACCCGCACTTCGGCACCCGCGAGGATTTCCGCGACTTTGTGCGCGCCGCCCACGAACAGGGCATCTACGTTATCCTCGACGTAATCGCCCACCACACGGGCAACGTCTTCACCTACGACGCCGACCGCTACCCGGCTCACGACGCGAGCGGGCGGTGGTACAACGACCCGCGCTGGGACGGCCGGCCCTACGCCGTGGCGGGCTTCAACGACCGCAACGGACAACCGACGCTGCCCTTCCCACCATCGGACGAGGTGTCTTCTGGCGATGCCGCTCGATTGGACGCATCGTGGCCGGACGGCGCCATCTGGCCGCGCGAGTTCCAGCGCGGTGACCTGTTCCTCAGGAAGGGCCGGATCAGCAATTGGGGCCACTACCCCGAGTACGCCGAAGGGGACATGGCCGGGGGCCTCAAGACGCTGGATGTGCAGGTGCGCTGGGCCGGGCAGTACCGCCGCCCGTCCCCGGCGATGGCCTGGCTGTGCCTGGCCTATTCCTTCTGGATCGCCTACGCCGACGTCGACGGCTTCCGCATCGACGCCGCCAAGCACATGGACGTCGACGCCCTTCGGTCGTTCTGTGACTGGATTCGCGAATTCGCTCAGAGCATCGGCAAAGAGCGTTTCCTGCTGGTCGGCGAGGTGCCCGGCGGGCGCGAGCTTGCGTGGGACGTCGTGGGAAGAACCGGGCTGGATGCGGCCCTCGGGATCGACGACATCCCCGGGAAACTGGAGCGGATGGTGACGGGCGAGGCCGACCCTCTCGATTACTTCTCCGTTTTCCGCAACTGGCGATTGGACGAGCCCGAGGGCGGCCAGCACCGCTGGTATCGCGACCAGGTTGTCACGCTGGTGGACGACCACGATCAGGTGCGAAAGTGGACGGCCAAGCGGCGCTTCTGCGGCGACAGCCGCTATCGCGACTTGGCGTTCAACGTCATGGCCGCGCAACTGACCACGGCCGGCATCCCCTGCATCTACTACGGGTCCGAACAGGGCTTCGACAGCGGCGGGCGCACCAGCAACTGTGATGTCGTGCTCCGTGAGAACATGTTCGGCGGCCGGTTCGGCGGCCTGTGTACGCAGGGCCGGCACTTCTTCAACGAACAAAACCACCTGTACCGCGCCCTCGCCACGCTCGCCGCGCTGCGCAGACAATCGCCCGCCCTGCGGCGCGGCTCGCAGGTGCTGCACCGCATCTCCGGGGACGGTGTGAACTTCGGCCATCCGCGCCGGCTGGGCGCGGAGAGGATGCGGTCGCTCGTGTGCTGGTCGCGCCTCTTCCTCGACCATGAGACCCTCGTGGTCTTGAACACCGACGAGGCCCAAACCGTCACGGCGTGGTCCACTGTCGCGCCGCTGCTGCGAGTGGACGGCGACCAATTCCACCTGATCTTCTGGCATGCACCCAAGCCGGCCGCACCCCCCGCGGCAAGCTTGACGGTTGAACGTCGAGCCGGGTCGCCAACCGTGAGGATTACGCTCCCGCCCGCGGGCTTCGCCATCTACCAGGCGTCGCCCGCTCTGCACCGCTTCGGCCCCAATCCGCCACGGGATCTCAAACCTTGGGTGCAAACCGCGTGGCACGGCGGGATGCAGCAGACCTGATAAGTGAGATGGACAGGACGAAGACATGAGCAAGCAGACCACCACAACACGGAGCGCGACCCAAGGACACTCGCCCGCCAGACAGGAGGACGTTGCCAGGCTTCTTGGGCAGTATGGATGCGGCCCCGTGCAGCTTACGGGGGCCGAGCACGCGCTGTACGAGCGGCACCTAGTCTTTGACAACGTCGTGGACCCGTCCGCTGTCGGTCCACGGGAGCGGTTTGAAGCGGTCGCACGCTCGGTCCGGGACGTACTCTCACAAAGATGGGTACAGACCGAACGAACCTACGACCGCGAAAACCCCAAGCGCGTCTACTACTTGTCAATGGAGTTTCTCATCGGCCGGTCGCTGGCGAATAACGTGACCAACCTCCTGCTGGACCCGCTGGTGTCGGAGGCCGTGCGCCAGAAGGGCGTGGACTTGCCCGGATTGCTCGAAGAGGAACCAGACGCGGGTCTGGGCAACGGCGGGCTGGGGCGCCTGGCGGCGTGCTTCCTCGACTCGCTGGCCACCATGCAGTTCCCCGCGATGGGCTACGGGTTGCGCTATGAGTACGGTATCTTCAAGCAAGCCATCCAGGATGGCTGGCAACGCGAACAGCCCGACAATTGGCTCAGACGGCCGGACCCGTGGGAGGTCGCGCGCCTTCAGGAAGCCGTTGAGATCCCGATTGCCTCCTCGGTGGAACTGCGCGGCGGCGCACTGCACGCCGTAGCCGGCCGACCGTCCAGCCTGATCGGCATCCCGTTTGACCGTCCGGTCGTCGGGTACGGGGGCAAGACCATCAACACCCTGCGTCTCTGGGCCGCCGCGGCACCGGATTACTTCGACTTCCAGCGATTCAGCAGCGGCGACTTCGTCGGTGCGCTGGCCGAGAGGCTCGGTGCCGAGACGTTCACACGCGTGCTCTATCCCGACGACTCCACCGCAATGGGCAAGCAACTGCGCTTCGTGCAAGAGTACTTTTTGGTCGCCTGCTCTCTGGCGGATCTCGTGCGGCGCTTCCGGCGCGGCAACCCGGACTGGGCCGCGCTCCCCGAAAAGGTCGCCGTCCAGCTCAACGACACGCATCCGGCGCTGGCCGTCCCTGAATTGATGCGGATCCTGCTCGATGAGGCGAGGCTCGGCTGGGACCAGGCGTGGAACCTGACGCAAAGGACCCTGGCGTACACCAACCACACGCTCCTGCCCGAAGCCCTGGAAAAGTGGCCTCTCCACTGGTTCGAGCTGATCATCCCGCGCAACCTGGAGATCATCTACGAAATCAACCGGCGATTTCTGGAACATGTGCGGTCGCGTTACCCCGGCGACGAGCAGCGCATCGCGCGCACGAGCCTCGTCGAGGAAGGGGCTGAGCGCAAGATCCGCATGGCCCACCTGGCTATCGTCGGCTCGCACAGCACCAATGGCGTGGCGGCGATTCACACGGAGCTGCTGCGGACGACGACTCTGCGCGATTTCGCCGAGATGTTCCCCGAGCGATTTAACAACAAGACCAACGGCGTGACGCCGCGGCGCTGGCTGCGGCTGTGCAACCCGGCGCTGGCCGCCGTAATCACCGGGGCGATCGGCGACGGCTGGATCACCGACCTCGGACAGCTCGCCAAGCTAAAGCCACTCGCCAACGATAAGGGCTTCCGCGATGCCTTCCGTAGCGCCAAGCGCCAGGCCAAGACGTGGTTTGCCGACTGGCTCAAGGCCACTACGGGGCTGACGGTGGACCCTGACACGATCTTCGACTGCCAGGTCAAGCGCATCCACGAGTACAAGCGGCAACTGCTCAACGCCCTGCGGATCGTGGTGCTCTACAGCCGCCTGCGCGCCGACCCGCAGCGCGACGTGCCGCCGCGGACGTTCTTCTTCGCCGGTAAGGCCGCGCCGGCCTATCACCTGGCCAAAATCACCATCAAGTTCATCAACCACCTGGCCGCGACCATCGACGGGGACCCGGCGGTGCGGGGGCGGATCAAGGTCCTGTTCCTGCCCGACTACCGTGTGACGCTGGCCGAGCGCCTGATTCCCGCCAGCGACATATCGAATCAGATTTCCACCGCCGGTTACGAGGCCAGCGGCACGAGCAACATGAAATTCATGATGAACGGCGCGCTGACGCTCGGCACCCGCGACGGTGCCACCATCGAGATGGCCGAGGAGGCCGGCGAAGAGAACTTCTTCCTCTTCGGCCTGACCGCCCAGCAGGTGGCCGACAGCCGCGGGTGGTACAGCCCACACTGGCACTACCAGAACGAGCCGGAAATCCGCGCTGCGCTCGACCTGATTTTCTCCGGGCGCTTTGACGACCGGGAACCGGGGGTTTTCGACATTCTTCGCGAGACGCTCCTGGCGCGGGGAGATTACTACATGCACCTGGCGGACCTGACCTCTTACCTGGCAGCGAGCCAACGTCTGGGCGAACTGTACGCCACTCCGGACGCCTGGACGCGCACGGCCATTCTGAATGTGGCGGCTTCAGCAAGGTTTTCCAGCGACCGCACCATTGCCGAGTACGCCAACGAGATCTGGAGCCTCAAACCACACTACATCGATTGAGCACAAAGGAAACCAGGCCACCATGACTACATTCGCTTTGACAGACCACGAAATTACCGTCAACCAAATCCATCGCAATCTCCCGCCGAGTTCGCTGTACGAGCACGCGATCCGGTATGACAAGGGCGCCAGCATCGCCGAGAACGGCGCGCTGGTCGCCTACTCCGGCGCAAAGACCGGGCGCTCGCCCAAGGACAAACGCGTCGTCAGGAACCCGGCCTCCGAGAAGGACATCTGGTGGGGCCAGGTGAACATCCCGCTCGACGCGCACACCTTCGCCCTCAACCGCCAGCGGGCGATCGACTACCTCAACACCCGCGAGCGACTTTACTGCTTCGATGGCTTTGCCGGCTGGGACGCGCGGTATCGCGTCAAGGTGCGCGTCATCTGCGAGCGTCCCTACCACGCGCTGTTCATGCACACGATGCTGATCCGGCCGACGAAGGACGAACTCGCCAGCTTCGGCCGACCGGACTTCACCATCTACAATGCCGGCGCGTTCCCGGCCAACCGCCTGATATCGGGCGTCGGTTCGACCACGAGCATCGATCTCAGCTTTGAAGACCGCGAACTCGTCATCCTCGGCACGGAATATGCCGGCGAGATGAAGAAAGGCGTGTTCACCGCCGCCAACTACTTTGCGCCCACACGTGGCATCCTCTCGATGCACTGCTCGGCCACCGCGCACAAACAGACCGGCCGTTCGTCATTGCTGTTCGGCTTGAGCGGCACCGGCAAAACCACGCTCTCCGCCGACCCGAAACGCCATCTCATCGGCGATGACGAGCATTGCTGGAGCGACGACGGCATCTTCAACATCGAAGGCGGCTGTTACGCCAAAGCCGTCAACCTCACACCCGAGAACGAACCGGACATCTTCCAGGCGCTGCGTTTCGGCGCGGTGCTGGAAAATGTCGTCCTCGAGGACGACCGTACCGTGGACTTCGCGGACATCAGCATCACGGAGAACACGCGTGGCGCGTACCCGATCGAGTTCATCAGCAATGCGAAGATCCCCTGCCTGGCCGGACACCCTACCGACGTGATCTTCCTCACGTGCGACGCATTCGGCGTGTTGCCGCCGGTCAGCTCGTTGTCGCCCGCTCATGCGATGTACCACTTCATCGCCGGGTACACCGCGAAGGTCGCCGGCACGGAAGTGGGCATCACCGAACCGCAGGCGACGTTCTCGCCCTGTTTCGGCGGACCATTCCTCGTCTGGCAGCCAAGCAGATACGCCGAGATGCTCGCGGCGAAGATGAAGAAACACAACACGCGCGTCTGGCTCGTCAACACCGGCTGGAGCGGGGGCGCGCACGGCGTTGGCAAGCGCATCAGCCTCAAACACACCCGCGCCATCATCGACGCCATCCACAGCGGCACGTTGGCAACGGCGAAGACGCAACGCGACCCCACCTTCGGATTCGAGGTCGTCACCGACTGCCCGAACGTCCCCTCGGAAATCCTGATCCCGCGCAATGCGTGGGCCGACAAGTCCTTGTACGACGCCACGGCCCGGAAGCTGGCCGCCCTGTTCAAGGAGAACTTCACGGCCTACGAACCTGGCGCCAGCGCCGAGGTGAAAGCCGCGGGGCCCGCATGAATTGGCTCTCCCCACTGATCAGCAGCAGTCCGGTCGCCCACGCCATCGCAATGCTCTCGCTCGTGTGCGTGGCCGGGATGGCGCTCGGCAGCCTCAAAGTGCGCGGCGTCGGCCTGGGTACGGCCGGCGTGCTGTTTGCCGGCATCATCGCCGGCCACTTCATTCGGCCGGTCGACCCGCATACGCTGGAGTTCGTAAAGGAGTTCGGACTGGTTCTTTTCGTCTTTACCATCGGACTGCAACTCGGGCCGGGCTTCTTTGCATCACTGCGACGACAGGGCGTGCGGCTCAACCTCATCGCCGCCGCGGTGGTGTTGTCGGGTACGGTGTTGGCGGTCGCACTGGGCCAGTTCCTCCAGATGGATTCCGCCGCCGTGCTCGGGGTACTGTCCGGCGCAACCACCAACACGCCTTCGCTCGGTGCGGTACAGCAGACGTTGGCGACGGTCCCGGCCATGACGGAGGGCCGGCTGGCGCTGCCGGCACTCGCGTACGCGGTCTCGTATCCCGGCGCGATCGCCGGCGTCATCGGCACGCTGCTCGTACTCAAGGCCGTGTTTCGGATCGATCCGCAGCGCGAGGCGGCGTTGGCCGATGAACAGCGGAGTCGAGTTGAGCCGCTGGAAAACTGCACGCTCATCGTCGAGAACCCGAACCTGGCCGGCGTCGCCATCGACGACATTCCCGCGCGCCTGGAAACCGGCGTCACGGTCTCGCGCCATCGCCGCGCCGGCGAGACCGAAGTGCACGTCGCGCTCGGCAGCACGGCGTTGCAGTGTGGCGACGCGCTCGTCGCGGTCGGCACGCGTGCCGCGCTCGAGCGGTTCCGATGCGTGGTGGGCCGGCGCAGCGACGAGGATCTGCGCCGCGCGCCCGGCGGCGTGACGTACCGGCGAGTGGTTGTGACACATAAAGATGTGATTGGTAAGACCCTTGGCGAATTGGCGCTCGACACGCGCCACGGCGCCGTCGTGAGCCGCGTGACGCGCGCGGACATCGAATTGGCCGCCACGGACGATCTGCGCCTGCAGTTCGGCGACATGGTGCAGGTGATAGGCGACGGAGCCAGTCTCGAAAAGACGGCGAAGCTGTTGGGCAACTCCGTCAAGGAACTCAATGAAACCCATTTCATCCCGCTGTTCATCGGAATTCTCCTTGGGGTTGTGGTTGGGACGATGCCGATTGCGTTCCCCGGTCTGCCGCAACCGGTGCGGCTCGGCCTGGCCGGCGGGCCACTGATGGTGGCGCTGGTGCTTGGGCGTTTTGGCCGTATCGGCAAGCTCCCTTGCCACATGCCAGTGAGTGCCAACCTGGCATTTCGCGAGTTTGGCATTGCGCTGTTTTTCGCGGCGGTCGGATTGGCCGCCGGGCCGAAGTTCTTCGCGAGCGTGTTCAGTTCCGACGGTCTGCTCTGGTTGGGCGCCGGTCTATGCGTCACGGTTCTGCCACTGATGCTCATGGGCGTGTTCGCGCGCGGCGTACTAAGAACCAACTACACCGTCCTGAGCGGATTGCTGGCCGGCAGCCTCACCGATCCGCCCGCGCTCGCGTTTGCCACGAGTATCACGAGGTCGGATGCCCCGACGTTGGCATACGCGACGGTGTACCCAATGACGACGCTGCTGCGCATCCTGTGTGCACAGGTCCTGGCGTTGGTGCTGTTCCAATGAAAAGAGGAAGATCCTCGTGAGAATCACCACTCTTGGCGAACCCCGTTATCCCTCTCCGCTCAGCCGTTTCGTGAGCGACGACTCGTTCGTGCCGGACCAAATCACGCGTGGTCTGCCGGGCCCGCGCGAGGAGCTGTGGTTCGAGTTGGCCGGACCGCGCGCCCGGCTGTTCTTCGATCCCGAGCAGACCCGGGTCGGGATCGTGACCTGCGGCGGCCTTTGTCCTGGCTTGAACAATATCATCCGCTCGCTGTTCAACGAGCTGCGCCATGCCTATGGCGTGAAAGACGTGCTCGGATTTCGGGGCGGTTACCGGGGCCTCGACCCGGCGTGTGGCGAAGAGCCGCTTCAGTTAACGCCTGAGTTCGTGAAGGACATCCACCGCCACGGCGGGACAGTGCTCGGCACTTCACGCGGGAAAGTGGACACATCGGCCGCCGTGGAGTACCTCTCGCGGCTGGGGGTGAACATCCTGTTCACGGTTGGGGGCGACGGCACGCAGCGCGGCGGCAATGAGCTGTTCCAGATTGCCCAGCAGCGCGGTCAGGCGCTGGCCGTAGTCGGTATCCCGAAGACCATTGATAACGACGTGGCATTCGTGTCGCGCACGTTCGGCTACCTGACGGCTGTCCATGAGGCGGCGCTTGTGCTCGAACGCGCGCACGCAGAGGTCCGCAGCGTGAAGAATGGCATCGCGCTGGTGAAGGTGATGGGGCGTCACGCCGGGTTCATCGCCGCGGGTGCGACCGTCGCGAGCCAGGACGTGAACTTCTGCCTCATACCCGAAGTGCCGTTCCAACTGGAGAACTTTCTTCTCGCCCTGAAGCGACGCACCGCCGAGCGAGCGCACGCAGTGATCGTGGTGGCCGAAGGCGTGGGACAGGAGTGGCTGAGCGACGCTGGCGGCGGGCGCGATACATCCGGCAATGTCAGGCTCGGCGACATCGGCACGTTCCTGCGCGACAGGATTGAGGCATATTTCACGTCGGAAAAGACCCCGATGGTGATGCGCTACTTCGACCCCAGCTATTTTGTACGTAGCGGCCCAGCCAATAGTGAGGACTCGATCCTCTGCGACCTGTTCGCCCGCAACGCAGTTCACGCCGCGATGGCGGGCAAGACCGGCCTGGTGATCGGCTTTCTCCATGACGAGTTCATTCATGTTCCCATCGAACTGCTCGCCGGCCGCCGGAAGTCGATCGACCCGACCGGCCCCGTCTGGGCCGGCGTGCTGGCCGCGACGGGCCAACCAGAACGACTATGAGTGCCAGAGATCGTTGTCAAAGCCCAGCAGATACCTCCGACGTGCCGCCGCCAGCCCGCCTAGCTCACTGAGATCAACTCCCCACGACGTCCAGCCGTTCAGGCTGGCATTCTCGCTGCACGAGCCAACCTGCTCGTCGGGCACCGAACCCGGACTTCGGAGCTACTCGGCGACCCGGGATTGCCCGCTGCCTGCGGAAACCAACAGGGCATGGGCGAGGCGTGACCAGCGGCGCAACTTCTTCGCGCGGGTGATCTGCAGGGCCATGGCGACGCTGCCGGCCGGGGAGCTAGCGAGTTCGCCCGGGTGCAGCGCGACTTTACGATCCTTGCCCTGGTGGCCCCCTTGACCGGTGTCTTCACCCGATTCCGGCTTCGCCAGCGACCGCTCCGAACCCGACGGCCGGGCATCTGACCTACTCGCCCTGGCCGCCGGGGTCTGACCTCGTGTTCCCGAGGCCCCGCGCCACCGGTGCCCGCCCTTGTGTTGGCTAGTGTCTCGTGTCGCGGGGCGGACAGGGATCGTTGCCGAAGCTGTCCTTGTCCCGGATCTTGCCATCGCGACCGTGGATCACGAGCTCAGAGCGTTGCACCTTGGCCGCTTCGCGACCGGCGTCAATCGCTTCATGCTGTGCTTGATGGACGGACGAGGCTCGCTGATTGCCTTCCTTCGTGTGCGTTGAACGAACCGCATCTTTGCGCGGGGCGGGCGATGTGCGATGTTGGGGGGCATGAGCAAGCGCGGAGATTCGGCCGTACGGTGGCGTGAGATTGTGCGGGGGCATGCGGACAGCGGTTTGTCGGTGGCGGCGTACTGCCGGCGGGCGCGTGTGCCGCAATCGTCGTTTTTCGCCTGGCGGCGGAAGTTGCGGGAGAGGGGCGCCCTGGCGGCGGAAGTTGCGGGAGAGGGGCGCCCTGTCCAACACAAGACGGTCCATCGCGACGTTCGCCGAGGTGCGGCTGACGCCGGAAGCGGACGCGATGGATGATCACGGCGCGCTCGAACTTCATCTTCCGCGTGGGCGGCGCGTGATCGTGCGGCCCGGATTTGATTGGCAAACGTTGCGGGACCTGGTGGCCGCGCTGGAGCGCGGCACTCAAGACGCCGCGATTGGGGAGGCGGACGTGTGATCCACCTGCCGTCGCTGGCGCAACTGGATCGTGCGGCGCAGACGCGGATCTGGCTGTGCACCGGGCCGACCGACATGCGGCGGGGGTTTGATCGGTTGGCCGAGCAGGCCCAGCAGGTGACACGTCAGCATCCGCAGTCGGGCCACCTGTTCGTGTTCCGCTCGCGGCGGGGCGCGCGCCTCAAAGCATTGTACTGGGATCGCGACGGCTACGTGCTGTGGTACAAAAGGCTGGAAGTCGGCACGTTCAAGCTGCCGAAGCTGGCGGCGGAGCAGGTGTCAGTGGAGTTGAAGGCCAGCGAGCTGGCGATGCTGCTGGACGGCATCGATCTGGGGAGCATCAAGCGTGTGAAGCGTTACCATCAGCCGCACCACGCACGTTAGCCCGGAACCAGAATACCCATTATTCTCTGGTAGGTTCGTCTGGGACACTTGGGGGTGTGTATATTTCGGTGGTCATGGAAGACGCTTCCCCGCTTACATCCCTGCCCGATGACATCGCGGAGCTCAAGCGCTTGCTCATCGCGCGCGAGCACGTCATCGCCGAACACCAGCAGACCATCGCGACACTGACGCAGCAGCGTGACGAATACTACCTCGAGAAGCTGCGTCTGGAAGTGCGGCTGGCCAAGGCGCTCAAGCAGGCCTACGGCCCACGGGCCGATCGGCTCCGTGACCCGGGCCAGCTCCTGCTGGACTTCGGCGGGCGGCTCGATGCGTTGCCGATCGAGGCCGGCGACCTTCCCGCCGAGCCGGACGAAGACGCGTCGACGCAGCGGCGCAGGTCACGCCGACTGCGGACGCGTGGCCGACGAGACATCGGTTCGCTCGAGCACCTGCCGCTGATCGAGCACGTCTACGAGTTGCCCGACGAGTTGTGCAAATGCCCGACCTGCCAGGCCGCGCGCGCGAAGATCGGCGAAGCGGTCAGCTACACGATCGAGTACCTGCCGGGCTCGTTCGTACGGATCAAGCACATCCAGCACAAGTACGCCTGCCGCCAGTGCGAACAGAACGGCGACAACCCGAACATCGCGCTGGCGACCAAGACCAACGGCTCGCCGATCGACAAGGGGCTCCCCGGGCCGGGGCTGCTGGCCTACGTGGTCACGGCGAAGTACGGCGACTATTTGCCGCTGCACCGCTTGCAGCACATCTTCGCCCGGCAGGGCTTCGAACTGGATCGCTCGACGATGTGCCTGTGGTTGCATGACGTGGCTCGGCTGGTGCGGCCGCTGTACGACCGGATGGTGCAGCGCGTGCTCGAGTCGCACGTGCTGGCGACGGATGACACGGAGATGCCGCTGCTCCAGCCGGGCAAGGCCAAGAAGGCCCGGATGTGGATCTACCGCGGCGACGACGCCCACCCGTACAACGTGTTCGCCTTCACCGAGAGCCGCAAACGCGACGGACCGGCGCAGTTCCTGAAGGACTTCCGCGGCACGCTGCTGGCGGATGCCTACGGCGGCTATGACGGGATCGTGCTGAGCCAGGAACTGCCGCGCGCCGGCTGCTGGGCCCACGCGCGCCGCAAGTTCGTGGACAACGAAAAAGCAGCGCCCGAGGTCGCCCGGGCCATCCTGCGACTGATCAACGGGCTGTTCAAACTCGAAGCGCGGCTGCCGGACCTGAAACCCACTGCGGATGCGCCGACTGATGCCGAGTCCCACGCGGCCGAGCGGCGGCGCCGGGCCGACGAACGTCTGCGCCGCCGGCAAGCCGAAGCCGTGCCGTTACTCGAGTCGCTGCACGCGTTGCTCGTCGAGCAGAAGGCCAAGCTGCTGCCGAAGCATCCGCTGGCCGAGGCAATCGGCTACACGCTGAATCAGTGGCCGGCGTTGACGCTGTTCACGACCGACCCGGCGGTGCCGATCCACAATAATCTGGCCGAGCAGCAGATGAAGCGGATCGCCCTGCTGCGCAAGAACGCCCTGTTCGCCGGCTCCCCCCGCGGCGGCGAGACCGCCGCCATCCTCAGCAGCCTGACCAGCACCTGCCGGCGGCATGAGATCAATCCGCAAGCCTACCTCACGCAACTGCTGGCGAACCTGCCCGACACGCCGGTCAGCCGCCTCGACGACTGGTTGCCGGACCAGTGGCAGAAAAGGCAGCCCGCCCCGTCCGCCGACGCATCCCCCGAAGAGAGCTGATCCTCGGCACGTCGTCCAACCAACTCCGACCGGGGCGCGGTTCATTCAACGGACACAAAGGTCGTATCGAAACGATGCGACCGAGAGGTTAACGCACGACGCCCGGGCAGAGACGCCTGGGCGTTGTCGCTTCTATCGCGAGTTTCCGCAACGAGTTAGCGACGGACGATGGCCACGCGAGGTCTCTCCGGGCGCGGCACGCGCGCTCACGGGTGGGGCCTCGCCGCCCGCCGCCGGCGCTCCGCGGGCGAAAGTCTCTGAGTCTCTCGCCTGTGCCGACCCGCGGGTTAACGCGGTCCATAACCAGCCGGGCGAGAGACTGTCGCGCGCCTCATAACCCGGTCCGACTCATCGAACAAATTCGCCTCGGGTTATGTCGCGCGCGGATAACCCGGCGCGCAGCATCGAAACCTCCGCCCGGCGGGTTATAGCGCGGCGTGGTGCAGGTGGATCATTGACGGGCTTCAAGCGAGAATCCGCCTGACTGGCTGTTTTCGGCCGCGGGTGACCGATCATGGACAATGATCCGCCGTATGAAGCGCTGACCAAGCTCGATCCGGCATCCGTGCCCGCCCTCCGCGCGCTCAAGCACCTTGGACAACTGATCGATCAGGCGACTGACCGGCGTGACGAATCCGCCCTGAAGCATGCAATCGCGGTGGGAGAATCTCTCCTCCAAAAACTCGGCGATACGGCACGCGGCGCAACGCTTCATTACTACTTGGCGAACGCTTGGGCTGGGCTGCGTCATATGCGACGGCAAGGCGATACCGCGCGTTGGGAGTGGGAACAGCCCGAGGCGGAAAGCGAGATCATTCACTTGCGGCTGGCGGTTCAGATGGCACGGGCACACCGCGCCACCGGCTGGAATCTCGGTTGCCCAGCCCTTACGAATCTAGGCAACCTGATGAACACGGTTGGCCGCTTCGTAGAGGCGATCGCCTACTGGGACGAGGCCCTGAGCATCGACCCAACGTTCGGGATGGCCCGCGGCAACCGAGGGTACGCCCTGTCGTTTTACGCGCACGGCCTCCACGACCGCGAGAGCGCAGCCATCTTGCTTCGCGCGGCGTTGTATGATCTCCGAGAGGCGCTGCAGCGGCGTCTCCAAGAGGACGCGCGGATCGGCTTCACTGCCGTTCGTGAGCGGATCGAGCGTGTGCTCGATCCCGCATTCGTCGCCAAAGGCCCGCCAACTGATGAGCCCCCCAAACGCGCTCGACCCGCTGAGATCAAGTACCGGCGCTGGGCGCTGGCGCATCGGCTCTTCCTGACGCCACTGAATGACGTCGGCGATTCGTGGTCCGCGGCGCGTGACTCGCTGACGCTCCCACCAATGGTTACGCCGCTCGACCAGGGCCCAAAGCACGCCGGCTTTTTCAATCAGATGAAGCAGGAATTCGTCTCTGCGCGGTACCTCTTCTACGAGGCTGAGAACGAGGAGGGCGTTCACTTCTCCGACCGGGACGTGCTTTTGTTCAACACGCTGGATTACCCCGCGTACTCGCTTGCGACCGAGAAGCTGAAGTGCGCGTTCCGCATGTCATACTCTCTGCTGGACAAGATCTCGTACTTTCTGAACGATTACTTGTCGTTGGGAATACCGGAGAAACGCGTGTCGTTTCGCTCGCTGTGGTACGAGAAGGGCGACCGCTCAAAGCCCCTGCGCCCGGACTTGCGGCAGCGCGAGAACTGGCCATTTCGAGGCCTGTTCTGGCTTAGCAAGGACCTCAGCGAAGACGCGGCGGGCTTCCGCGAGGCCCTGGAGCCTGACGCTCGCGATGTGGCGCTCATTCGAAATCACCTGGAGCATAAGTACCTCAAGCTCCACGATGACATCTGGTCCGAACCGTCCGATGCGGAAGCCCACGAACTCAGTTTTCTAACGGATTCGCTCGCGAGGTCGCTTCGCCGGTCAGATTTCGCCGCGAAGACCCTCCGATTGATGAGGACGGCTCGCGCTGCGTTCATCTACCTGTCGTTGGGGGTGTGGCAGGAAGAGCGGTGCCGCGAATCGTCGAGAGACCCATCGCAGATCATCGTCCCCAACCCGCTCGACATCTGGGAAGACGACTGGAAGCGGTCGCTCTGAGTCGTCGAACGGAGTATCGGGTCGTGATCAAGCCGCATCTCTCGCGACAGCACGGACACGCGATGCGCGGACGGCGTACATAACGGGCAGACGGCCGCGACCCGCGCGTTATGCGTGACGCGTGGATCGGCCCAGGAGTTTGCCCATGCCGAAGCGCACGGATGCGCCGCTCGATCCCGCCGTACGCAGACGACAGGTCGCATCGATTCTTGCACGGGGCGTCGTTCGCTGGCGCCGCCAGGTGAAAGCGACCACGATCAGCGATGCTCAGAAATCTCGGCCCGCGGCCGAAACTTGCCTTGAGCTTTCCCGCAAAACGAGGCTCAGTGTGTCCGACGGTACCCGCGGGTTCACGCCCCGGGACGACGGAGACGACGCATGAAACTGAACCTCGCCAAGGAGCTCACGGCGCTCGAGCAGATGACGGTCGGGCAGCTCCAGCAGCGGTACGTCGAGGTGTTCGGCGAGCCGGTCCGCAGCCGCCACAAGCACTACTTGATCCGCCGGATAGCCTGGCGGCTACAGGCGAATGCCGAGGGCGGGCTGAGCGAACGGGCGCTACGCCGGGCCGAGGAGCTGGCCAACGTGGCCGACGTTCGCGTCACGCCGCCCAGGGCGGCCACGGGGGAGCCCACGCATACAGCCACGCCCGCGTCGACCACGGATCACCGAGCTGATCTGCCCGCGGAGCGTGTTCTGCGAGAGGCTGATCGAATACTGGCGGTTCTGGAACTGCTTCACGGTCCGCAGCACGTCGCCGTCGA
>JALHJL010000055.1 GCA_022839625.1 Phycisphaerales bacterium | reverse complement strand
CAAGGTGGACTGCTGGCGGAACGCGGACCAGAAGCACCGCTGGCTGGCGACGACGCTCTTGGACATCGAGCCGCGGCTGCGAAAGGTCAGCGGCTATCAACACCTGCCGCGCCTGCATGCAGCGCTGGAAGTACATGCGAAGGGAACTCTGGAGAAGGTGGCGTAACGTGACGAGCCGTTCGCTATTTCAACTACGAATGGCATTGACCCGCGCTCGATCGCGGCGCGCAACGCAACTGTCTCCGCTTCCGACAGCGCGGCGCCGCCGCTGGCGTGAAATGTGCTTTCTCCACCGCGAACTGATCGCCGCCGTTACACCGCAGTGCGGGCTGGGGCGGACGCTGGCCGAATGGCAAACCATCGCCCGTGCGCTCGCCGACACCCCACGCCGCCGAAGACGGCGTCTGTTAAGTTAACGCTTATGGGGGTTAGGGGAGGGTCGGATTTCTCGGCCAGCGGTCGCGCAGCGCGAGGTCTCGCGTCGTACGGGAGAAGCACACCGAGGTCGCGCTGTCGGTCGCGCGGCTCCGATCAGAACGCGCAGCGCGAGCAAGCCCTCGCAGACGCCCCAGAAACAGGCGGCTGTCCCCAATTGACCTGGTTGACTAGCTGCGTCCGCGTTTCGACTCCGCCCCCGAACCGAAGTACGTGGCAACCGCCGCCGACCGGCTAGAGCCGGTGCTAAGCGAGGTACTGGTGTGGCTGTCGTCGCGCTTTGACGATACCATAGCGATCAAAGGAGGCGCGCATGCTGGAGAAGACGGTCACTCTGGGGAAGCACCGGCGCATTGCAAAGACGATTCAGAACTACGGCAAGCGGGAGGGACCTTGGCCCGGCTTTTCGGGCACAGTCTCAAAGATGACCCCAGCGGAGGCGAACGCCTTCCTGCTGGGTGTAATCCTCGATCGAAGCGTGCCTTATCAAACTGCGTGGGATGCCGGCCGGGTCATCAATTATGTCCTGGGCGACGACCAGGATGTTGCGGCGCTGTGGCAGCGCCTAGCCCAAATGTCGAAGAAGCGCCTTGGTGGCTTCTTGCGCTACGGGAATGGTGGCAAGGCGTTCCACCGACATTGGGGCCAGTTCACACGCCAACTGCCGGTGGCGGCGCAGCATATCCTCGAAGTGTACGAGGGCGATCCGCGGAGAATCTGGCGACGTCAACGCAACGTCGAACTCGTTCGCAGTAGACTGGACGCAATCCACGGCATCGGACCGGCCCTGTCCCGCATGGCGGTGCGCTTGCTCGCGGCGCAATACGGGCTTCTTGGGGGAAGAGCAGCGCTCAAACAACTGGATATCAAGCCTGACATTCACGTGATGAGGGTATTCCTTCGCAGCGGCCTCATAGCCCGTCGAGGAGGACCAGCCGACGCTGTGGAAGCCGCGCGGCAGCTAGCGCCTAGGTCTCCAGCGTCGCTAGATGCAGCTTGGGAAATCGGGCGCACGTGGTGTAGGCGTGAGCGCCCCAATTGCCGGGAGTGTGTGATAGGAAAGGACTGCGCGCGCCTACTTCGGCGCGCGCGTGATCCTCGTCCTTAAGGTGGATCAGATGCGGAGAATCACCTTCCAGCAGTGGAGCAAGGAATTCGAAGCTCAAGGCGAGGCCGACGCTTGGCGCAAGTTCCGGCGATTTGACTCCCTGTTCTGTGTGCGTAGCAAACGCGCCTTGGACCTTCTGGAGGGCACGCGGAACATCGTCAAATGGCTTTTCCTGGAGGGGCACTTCGGCGCCGAAACCCCTACGTGGCCGGAGGTCCACAGTTTTCTGCGGATGCAGACATACGACCCATCCCAGGCAAGGGGCGCTAGCTTCGTGATCGGAATACATAGCGACGGTTTTGGCAAATCGCGGGTCGTTTCGAGCGACGTCTGCTTCACGGACTTGGCCGACTTCCACTCTGATTATCGCTTGCGGTCGATGCTCTTCCTTCCTGCCCGTGGACAGGGCCTGACGGCGACCGACCACGAGTACGTCATCACTCGCGTAGACGAGGACATACATTTCGACTTCGGTACGGATGTGAAGATCATCTACGACTGCGACCGCCGTCGAGTGCATGTGACTGTCTGCGACGTGACCCGAGGCGACACGTTGCCGCCAGTCAGGGCAGGGAGCCTCATCGACGCATGGACCCAGAAGGCTGGCGAGGTTAGGGGAACGGTCAAATCCATCGGGCCAAGATGGCTCTATGTGAAGCCCGACGGTCAGGGCAGCGTCACGACCGTTCAGAAGAAGGACGTGCTCCGTGTCATCAGGGCGCCGCAGAAGATCATGTTCCGGGAATGACCCTCGCACACACGGTATCGATATGGTCGGGGAAGTGCGTACCTACTTTTTCTTCTTGCCTTCCCGGCGCGCAAGGCCGTCAACCTCCGGCCATGTCAGATGAAGTCCGTCGCTCGGGCCCATAGGTCTCCATTCCAGGCCGCCTTTGCTGATCTTACTACTGGGAGCGATTAATGTGTGGCATCCCAATGGAATTCTGACGCGGAAGTGCTGCTACACGGCGGCTCTGGCATGTCACACCTTTTCCGCTCCCGGTAGTAAGGGTTCCCATCTTCTTCCCATCCCTCCTGACGACAAACTCGATATCGACGTTACCGACAGGGCGCTCCGGAACCGTAAACCGTACGTCGTGAACAGCCATTACCCCTTCTCCTTGCTTCGACGGTGCATGCTACTGGAAGATCACCGTTGGCCGCGGGAGCCACACGCCATGATGGCCGGCACACGCCACGGCGGGCTGGCTCCGCCCGGCCGCTATAACCGCTCCCTCACGGTCGCGGCTCGGATTCGCGGCCGAAGAGCCGCCGGCCACGACACGCCGGACTGCCGCCACGGCGGGCAAGCTCGGGTCCGGCGCTACGCCATGATGGCCGGCACCCGCCACGGCGGGCTGGCACCGCCCGGCCGCTACTTTTTGACCTCGTACTCCGCGTCGATCACGTCATCGTCTTTGCCGCCGGGCTTGGCGGCGTCGCCGACGTGGACTTCGGAGGGGCCGGCATCCGGACCGCCGCCGGGGGCCGCACCGGCCGCCGCGCCTTTCGCCGCCGCCGCGGCCTTGTAGACTTCCTCGCCCAGCTTCTGGCTCTTGCTCATCACCTCGTCGATCGCCCGCTGGATGACGCTGGGGTCGTCGGTCTTCTGCACGTCCTTCAGCCGGTTGACGGCCTGCTCGATCTCGGTCCGCGTGCCGGCATCGACCTTGTCGCCGTGCTCCCGCAGCGTCCGCTCGGTCGCGTACACGAGCTGGTCCGCCTGGTTGCGCAGGTCGATGAGCTTCTTCTTGGCCTCGTCCTCGGCGGCGTGCGCTTCGGCGTCCTTGACCATGCGCTGAATCTCGGACTCATCCAGGCCGGACGACGACTTGATCTGGATGGTCTGCTCCTTGCCGGTGCCCAGGTCCTTCGCCGACACGTTCAGAATGCCGTTCGCGTCGATGTCGAACGTGACCTCGATCTGCGGGATGCCGCGCGGGGCCGGGGGAATGCCCGTGAGCTGGAACCGCCCCAGCGTCCGGTTGTCGTCGGCCATCTTCCGCTCGCCCTGGAGCACGTGGATATCGACCGCCGGCTGGCTGTCCGCCGCGGTCGAGAAAATCTCCTTCTTGCTCGTGGGGATCGTGGTGTTCCGCGGAATCAGCACGGTCATCACGCCGCCGAGCGTCTCGACGCCCAGCGACAGCGGCGTCACGTCGAGCAGCACGATGTCGGACTTCTCGCCGCTGAGCACCGCGCCCTGGATGGCGGCGCCGACGGCCACGACCTCGTCCGGGTTGACACTCATGTTCGGCTCTTTGCCGAAGATCTCCTTGACGAGTTGCTGCACCCGCGGCATGCGGGTCGAGCCGCCGACCAGAACGACCTCGTCGACGTCCTTGGGCGACAACTTGGCGTCCTTGAGCGCCTGCATGACCGGGCCGCGGCAGCGCTCCGTCAGGTGGTCCGTGAGCTGCTCGAGCTTGGCCCGCGTGAGCGTCATTTGCAGGTGTTTCGGCCCGCCGGCGTCGGCGGTGATGTACGGCAGGTTGATCGTGGTCTCCATGCTGCCGGACAGCTCGCACTTGGCCCGCTCGCAGGCCTCTTTGAGCCGCTGGAGGGCCATCGGGTCCTTGCGCAGCTCGACGCCTTCCTTCTTCCGGAACTCCTCGGCCACGTGATCGATCAGCACTTTGTCGTAGTCGTCGCCGCCCAGGTGGGTGTCGCCGTTGGTGCTGAGCACCTCGAAGACGTTCTCGCCCACGTCGAGGATCGAGATGTCGAACGTACCGCCGCCGAGGTCGAAGACCGCGATCCGCTCGTTGGCCTTCTTCTCCAGGCCGTACGCCAGGGCCGCGGCGGTGGGCTCGTTGATGATGCGCTCGACCGTCAGGCCGGCGATCTGCCCGGCCTCCTTGGTCGCCTGCCGCTGCGAGTCGTTGAAGTACGCCGGCACGGTGATCACGGCCCGTGTGACCGGCTCACCCAGGTATCGTTCGGCCGTGGCCTTCAGGTCGCGCAGCACCATCGCCGAGATTTCGGGCGGCGCGTATTCCTTGCCGCCGGCCTTGACGCGCACGAGTTCGTCGGGCCCGCCGATGATCGCGAAGGGCACGGTCTTCTCTTCGCTGCTGACTTCGTGGTGTCGGCGGCCCATGAAGCGCTTGATCGAGAACACGGTGTTCTGGGGGTTCGTGACCTGCTGGTTCCGCGCCCGCTGGCCGACTAGCCGCTCGCCTTTTTCGGTGAAGCCGACGACCGAAGGCGTCAGGCGTGAGCCCGAGTCGTTAATCAGCACTTTCGGCTGGCCGCCCTCCATGATCGCCACGACAGAATTCGTCGTTCCGAGGTCGATCCCGATGATCTTTGACATTGGAGTCTCCACGAGTGCCGCCCGGTCTCCTCCGGGCGCGGTGATTCCGGGCCGGTTGATGCAATCGGGGTTCCAGGGGGCGTGCGGCGCGTAATTAGCGCTAAGTTTATTGTTTACAAAAGCTTGTGTGGCTAATGGCTTGGTCCAGGCGATCCGCGCCCCTGCCAAAGTGACAGCCGAGCGCCTGCCCGGCAGCGTCCAAACCAACGATCACGCACGCGGGAGCGCTCCCGAAGCCGTCACGTGCTACGGGTACTCCGACGCGGGGAACAGGCTGTCGATCTCGGCCAAGTCTTCCTCGGAAAGAACGACCGGGACCTCGCGGCAGTTCTCATCGACCTGTTCTGGCCGCGTAGCTCCGATAATGACGCTCGTGACAGCCTCCCGCTGTAGCAGCCACGCGATTGCAAGCTGAGGCAATGTCGCGCCATGACGGTCCGCGATGGGCCGCAGCTTGTCCACACGGTCGGCCAGCTCCCGCTCCACGTGCCTCAGGAACCCGCTCATCTCGCGACTGGCGGCCCGGCTGTCCCGCGGAATCTTGCCGCCCGAGTACTTGCCCGTCAGGACGCCCTGTTTGAGCGGACTCCAAACGACCATCCCCATCCCGCACTCGAGACACGCCCGCTGCACGCCGTTGGTCTCAACCCGCCGGGCCGCGATGCTGTATTCGGGTTGGTTGGAGACCGGCGGGGCGGCATTCATCGCGCGCGCGCACTGGCAAGCGGCCCGAATCTGGTCGGCGGACCATTCGCTGACGCCCCAGTACAGAATCTTGCCTTGCCGGACCAGGTCGTCCATCGCCCGCACGACCTCCGGCAGCTCCACGTCCGGGTCGTAGCGGTGGCACTGGTAGAGGTCGATGTAGTCGGTGTGCAGGCGCTTGAGCGAGTCGTGCACGCTTTCCCAGATGTGCTTTCGCGACAGCCCGCAGTCGTTGACGTTCTGGCTCATCGGGAAGAAGCACTTCGTCGCGATGACCAGGTCGCGCCGGCGAACCGCGCGCAGTTCCCGCCCCAGGAACTCCTCCGCCGCTCCGCGGTGATAGGCGTCGGCGGTATCGAAGAAGTTGACGCCCAGGTCAAGCGCACGGCGCACGCACGCCCGAGCCGCGTCGTCGCTCACCCCGTAGCCGTACGTAAGCCAGCTCCCGAGCCCGACTTCAGAGAGTCTGATGCCTGCGGTGCCGAGTCTGCGATAGTTCATAGCGGCTGCCTCGTGTTGGCGGACACCCTGCGGTGACCTGCCCCTGCCTTATGTCCCGGTTGCCAGGAGAGTCGGACCACGTCTCGGATCCTCGACCGGCTTCTCCTCCAGTGCTCTCCGGGGGGGGGGGGAAGAAGCCGGGGGCTTGGGGGCAGAGCCCCAAGGATCGGCATTGGCCGGCGAACCCCGCCGGCGTCTGGCAGTTCAATGCCGAATAGGGTCGGTGATGGTTGTACTCGCGGCGCCGCGCCGCCGCCAGCGGTTGTGCTTCTCCTGATCCGCGAGACTTGGGCTGGCGCACCGCCCGGCGGCTTCTTCGCGAGGCCGAGTAGCGCAAAGCTCTGCTTTGCGATGGCGTGGCTCAGTAGTGCGAAGCTCCGCTTTGCGTCCGCGTTACCCAGTAGTGCGAAGCTCCGCTTTGCGATCGCGTAACCCAGTAGTGCGAAGCTCTGCTTTGCGATCGCGTAACCCAGTAGCGTAAAGCTCTGCTTTGCGATGGCGTGGCCGAGTAGCGCAAAGCTCCGCTTTGCGATGGCGTGGCTCAGTAGTGCGAAGCTCCGCTTTGCGTCCGCGTTACCCAGTAGTGCGAAGCTCTGCTTTGCGATGGCGTGGCTCAGTAGTGCAAAGCTCTGCTTTGCGATCGCGTAACCCAGTAGTGCGAAGCTCTGCTTTGCAGCCGCACCGATGACTTCGTTCCCAACCGCCGGGGCGGGGCCCTGCCGCTACAATATCCGGATGGACGCCGATCCTACCAACGCTACCCTGATCGCCCGCGAGGACCTGACGGACATCCTCAGTATCGTCCGCGTGCGGCCGGACGCCGGCGTGGTGCCGCCGTTCACGCCGGGGCAGTTCATTCGGCTCGGACTGCCGCGCCCGCCGCTGCGCGATGGACCGGCGGCGCAGCCCAGGGGCGCTGTGCCGCGGCCTTCCTCCCGGCCAGGTCGCATCCGCCTGACGCGCAGGGCGTACTCGATCGCGTCCTCACCCAAGGTAACGGAGTGGATGGAGTTCTTCGTCGTCCGCGTGGAGGCCGGCGAGCTCACGCCGCGGCTGTGGGAGATCAACCCCGGCGGCCGGCTCTGGATGGACGCCGCAGCGAAGGGAGAGTTCCGGATCGACCTGGCGCCGCCGGGCAAGGACCTCGTGATGGTCTCCACGGGCACCGGCATCGCGCCCTTCGTCTCCATGTTGCGGACGTACCGCGGGCAGAACCGGTGGCGGCGGTTCGTGCTCATCAACGGCGTGCGCTATCCGGCGGACCTGGGCTACCGGAGCGAGGTCGAGGCCATCGCGCGCGAGGACCTCAGCGTGCAGTACATCCCGCTGGTGTCGCGGGAGCTGGCCGGCGGCAACTGGCAGGGCCTGTGCGGCCGGGTGCAGACCGTGCTGGAGCCCGCGGCGTACGAACGGATCGTCGGCGCGCCGCTCGACCCCGGGGAATGTCACATCTTCCTTTGCGGCAACCCCGAAATGATCGATTCCGTGACCGCCGCATTGGAAGCCCGCGGGTTCGTCACCGATTTCCGTGAGAAACTGGGCAACATCCACTTCGAGCGGTATTGGTAGCCTAGGATGGAATATACGTCTCGCCCGCCGCCCCGTGGGGATGTCCATTTCGAGCAGCATTTCCAGCTACGGGCGTCGCGCACGCGCGGCGAATCCCCAGAGTGCTGGTGGCTTCATAATCATGACTTAAACAGTTTCACAACAATAGCTTACGATATGACCGTACATCCTGGCTGATGGAATTGACGGCCGCGCTCATCACCACCCGAATTAATGAAAGAGTCTATTCAGTCGACTGTTAAACTTGACGATGGCACATCTTGGAGTTATATTTCCCTACGTCGGGTCGAGGAATGGAGTGGCGGCGATGTGGGTGGTCGCGCTACTAATCCTGGGCGTGGGAGCCATCGCGAAGCCGATGTACGGGGGTTTTGAGAGTTATTTAGTCTCGACCGGCATGTTTGCGGCGTGGTCCGTACCCGTCGTCAGCCGGGGGGTCGTTGGACTTGAGGCGGCGACGTGCGTTCTGCTGATCTGGCCGCGGCTCCGGCGGCTCGGCTGGATCATGGTGGCGGCGCTAGGCTCGTCGTTCGCCACGATCCATGTCGCGGCCGCGTTTCTGGGCGACGTGAAGCCCTGTCGCTGTTTCGCGGTCGAGCTGTCGGGCAACGCGCTGTGGAACCACATCGGGATGGCGGTGCTTTGCGTGGCGCTGGTGGTCATGGCATTCGTCGGTACCCGCCAACGCCAGCGGGGACCGGTCCCGGAGCAAGGGGTAGCAGTATGCGCATCGTAACGATTGGCCGAGTCGGGATAACGCTACTGGTCGGGATAGTGCCGCTGCTGTTAGGGCAGTCCTCGTATTACAGCCTCGAGGAGTACGCGTGCGCGATAAACAGCAACTGCGGCGAGGCAAGCCGGTACTGCTGGGGCACGACGCACAAGTGGGGCTCGGAGAGCTGCTCACATTGTGGAGGTTCCTCGGACGGTTCGCACTGCCGCAAGGCGGATCACACGATCTGTGTGGCCTTGGAACAAAACCAGCCTTGCGGCGTGAGGTACGTGGGGGGAATGTGTTCGGGTACGCCGGTGGGCACCTGTTACGGGGGCGCCCAATACGGTGAGTGTTCCGTGCCAATGTGTGCCATCGGAAGCCCGCCGCAACCGAATTAGCAATCCTGGAGGACGACACATGCCTGCCGGACTTGTGATCCTGACAGCCTTGGCGACCGGCCTGCCGCCTGCGGACATGGCCGACGTAGTCGCAGCGCGGCTCCAGGCGCTTGACGGACTCGTGGTCGACCTGACGCTCGAGGTATACGGCGCCCATTCCGACACTCCGGTCCTGGACCCGGCGGCCTGGGACACCCTCTGGGACACTCTCCCCTTTCGCGTGACGATCCTGCGGCCGAATGTGCGTGTGGAGGCCCTGAAAGACGAGCCCGAGCGGGGTTACGAACCCGTGGTCGCCTGCATCTTCGACGGCACGTACACGTCGCGACACGTCCGGCCATCGCGCCGCAGCGGAAGAGTGTTCTACCAGACCCTCCCGGACGTCCAGTCGGGCATCGTGAGGTGCCACCCGCTGTTGCAGGTCTTCGACCTCGGCATCTTCGACGCGGCACCGCCCGGCCATCTGAACATCGTGACAGTCCTGCAACATCCGTCGGCGATCCTGGTGCGGAGCGTCGGAGGGGTCTCCACCTATGCGGCGTCTGTGCCGATGGGGCGCTTTGAGTACACCATCCACTTCGAGATGGACATCAACGAGCGCGGCACGCCGCTGCGAATCAAGACCACTCTCGACAATGACCATCCCGATCTCGTGAACAGCTATTACGAGCAGTTCGCGCTGCGGACCACCGAGGTCAACGGTGCGGAACTGCCCGTGGAGACGGCCGTCACGCACTGGGGCCCCAAGTTCCCGCACTACTGGACCGTCAACCTGTATCGCGTCGAGGCCGTCGAGGTGCGCGCGGACCTGTCGCCGGACGATCTGCGCATCGAGATTGTCCGCCGCGACTCGTGCGTGAACGAGCATTTTCCGGATGCCAGCGTCCATCAGACCGAGTACGACGAAGACGGACGGCTGGTGTGGGAGGACCGGTGGTTCAGCGCGGCGGACTCGGATACCGGCGATGCCGAGGCCATCAAGGCCAAACACGCGATCCGTTGGCGCATGACGATTCCACCCGTGGCCGGCCTGATTGGCCTCAGCATGGCGGGACTGCTGACATACCGGTCGCGCCACAACTCGCACTGATACGGGCAGCCGGAGTCCGGCGGCGCGCCGCGGCGGGGTTGCCTGGCGGGAGGGTCCAGCGTTGTGCCGCCCGCGCCGTGCGCCGGCGCGGTCCGCGCCGCAGGTACTTCAGCGGGCGGACGAACGGCTGGTACACGAAGTTGCGGGCCAGCTTGCGGAGCACCTGGTAGGTGACGAAGACGGCCGGGCAGAACCACCGGCGGTCGAGCACCTTGCGGACCAGGCGATGCGTGGCGAAGTCCACCACGCGATGGCAGACGGGGACCGGCACGCCCCAGTTGCGGAGGTTCAGCACGAGCCGCAGCCAGACCGCCAGGTAGTCGTGCCTGGCGAATTGCAGCGCGCCGGTGCCCATGAAGTCGTACGCCGCGTCGTCGCGGATGCCGATTAGGCCGTCGGCGCGGGCGCGCTCGTAGAGCGGCGTCCCGGGGTAGAACATGAGGGGGAAGACGCGCAGCACCGCGGGGCCCCGGTGATGCGAGGCAATGAACCGCATCGTCTCGATGACATTGGCCTGCGGCTCGTAGGGGTTGCTGACGATGTAGTGGTATTCGGTGCGCAGCCTGTGCCGCGCGAAAGCCTCAATCGCCTCGGCGATGCGGGCCGGTGCCGTGGGCCGGTCATAGATGTTCCGCAGTGTGTCGTTGCTGGCGCTCTCGATGCCCATGCTCACCAGCTCGATCGGCAGGCGGGCGAGCGCGCGTACCTTGCGGTCGGTGACGGTGTTTGGGAACGCGTCGAGTTGCAGCGGCAGCCCGACCTCGGCGTTGTACCGGTCCGCGAACTCGTCGAGCTCCTCCTCCTTGCGCACGAGGAACAGATCGTCGACGAAGTTGACGGTCTGGATGCTTGGGAAGCAGGTCCGGGCGCGCCGGACTTCCGCCAGCACGTTGTTCAGGGAGCGCATCCGCACCCACGGGCGAAGGTCCGCATGCACCTTGCGGAGCGCCGCGTTGTTGCAGAATGCGCAGCGATACGGGCAGCCGCGGGCCGTGATCACGCGGAGCGTGTGCAGCGCACCGCGCAGGTTCTCCGGCCGGGCGGCCGTCAGCCCGTCGGGCGCGGCCACCCAGTGCGTCTCCAGCTCGTAGTCTGGGAACGGCAGGTCGTCGAGCTGCGTCTCCAGCGGCCCCGGCCGGTTGCGGACAGCGGCCCGATTGCCCATTGGGCCACCCGGGCGAAACCACAGCCCCGCGGTGGCAGTCGGGTCGCCGCCGGACTCCAGCCGTTCGGCCAGTTGCAGGAGGGCCTCCTCTCCCTCGCCCACACAGACCACGTCGGTCAGCTCCAGACACTCGTCCGGCGCGACCGTGGGGTGCACGCCGCCCCAGATGATCGGCGCGCGCAGGCCCGCCCGCCGGATCTGGTCGGTCAGCGCGCGTGCGCGGTGGAAGTTGTTGGTCATGAGGCTCAGCCCGATCAGGTCGCAGTCGCGCAAGCGGGCAACGAAGTCCTCCAACAGCGCCGGGCCGTAGTCGGCCCGCGCCGTGTCGCGCCGCGAGCTCATGAACAGCATCACCACGTCGTGACCGGTTGTCTTCAGGTACGACGAAATGTAGCGGAGCCCCAGGGCGAAGGGGTGTGTGTACGTGGCAACCAGTGCGATTCGCATGTCAGCGCCCTCCCGACACCGAAACCGTGCCCACCATAGCCCCGGCCCCACTCGGGTCAAGGAAATTCCGCGCTTTTCGCGCCGATTTCGGCGCGCGTCGAGCCGGTCGCGCGGGGCCGTTCCGACCCGTCTCACGGCCGCGTCACGCGGCGGCCAGCCATCGGCGACGCCAGGCCACCCACTCTCGCCGCTGCGACGTTCCTGCATATAATGCCCCGCGGTTGGAAACCCGGAGATTCTCCGCGTCCTTAGCCGTTCGTTGAAAAACGGCACAGGCACCGCGAGCGAACCATGCCGTGCCACCGCGAAAGCCCGCCGGCGCGGAGCCAGTCTTCTTTTCCAACGGACACTTAGCGTTCTTGGCGCCTCGGCGGTTGCCGTGCCGGAAAGGCCGACGCATGATCGATGTGAAGCTCATTCGCGAAAACCCGGACCTGGTGAAGAAGGCTGCCGCGGACAAGAACATGTCCGTGGACATCGACCGAGTTCTCGCCGTGGACGCCCGCCGCCGCGCCCTGGAAACCGAGTGGAACAACCTGCGCTGCGAGCAGAACCAGACCGGCGAGCGGATCGCCAAAGCCCCCAAAGAGGAAAAGGCCGAGCTCAGCCGGGCGATGGGGCGGCTCAAGGGCCGCCTCAAGGAGATCGACGCCGAGCGCGAGGAGGTGGAGGCGGAGCTGCGCGAACTCCTGCTGCTGGTCCCGCAAATCCCCGACCCGGCGGCGCCCGTCGGCCCGGACGCCTCGTGCAACGTCGAGGTCCGCCGCTCGGGGACGCCGAAGCAGGCAAGTGACTTCGGCTTTGAGTTCAAGGACCACCTCGAGCTGGGCACGGCCCTGGGCATCCTCGACGTCGACCGCGGCGTGAAGATCGCCGGCAGTCGGAACTACGTCCTCTGCGGCGCCGGCGCGCAATTGCACGAAGCGGTCATGCGGCTGGCGTGGGACCTGATGCTGGCCCGCGGCTTCACTCCGTTGACGGTCCCCGTCCTCGTCAATGATGCGCTCATGTACGGCACGGGCTTCTTCCCGCTGCACCGGGAGGAGGTGTACCTCTGCGAACGCGACGGGCAGAGCCTGGTGGGCACGGCCGAAGTCCCCGTGACCGGCTATCACGGCGACGAGATTCTGGGGGAGGACGCGTTGCCCAAGCTCTACTTCGCGCGGACGACGTGTTTTCGGCGCGAGGCCGGCGCCGCCGGAAAAGACACCCGCGGACTCTACCGCATCCACTACTTCGACAAGATCGAGCAGGTGGTGGTCTGCAAGGCCGACGCGGCCGAATCGGCCCGCTGGCACGCGGCGATCGTTCAGAACGCCGAGGACATGCTCCAGGCCCTCGAGCTGCCGTACCGCGTGATGGACGTGTGTACCGGCGACATGGGGCAGGGCAAGGTCCGCATGTTCGACCTGGAGACCTGGATGCCGAGCCGGGGGGCCTTCGGCGAGACGCATAGCGCGAGCCGGTTCCACGATTTCCAGGCCCGGCGTCTGAACCTGCGCTACCGCACCGCGGCCGGCGGCAAGCCGGAGTTCTGCCACACGCTCAACAACACGGTGATTGCCAGCCCGCGCATTCTGATTCCGCTGCTGGAGCTGAACCAGAACGCCGATGGCAGCGTAACGGTGCCGCGGGCGCTGCGGCCGTACATGAACGGGATCGAGCGCATCGGGTAATCGCGGTACGAGAATCGGTTAGCCGCACCGAGGAGGAAATCATGCGAGCGCGAGGGACAAGCGTATTGCTGGGGCTGATCGTGGTAGGTGTCGTTCAGGCCGCAAGCACGCAGAACAAGCCCGGCCTGCTGGTCCGTCTCTACGACGTGGGCGAGGAACTGCGATGGCTACCCGCGATTGCCCCCGGCGAGCTGCCGAACGTCGTCAAGGTGGTGCCGGTGGCCGATCTGCGGTCCGACCGCAACGACTTCGACGCTCTGCAAAGCAACTTCGTCGCCGAGCTGGTCGGGTTCCTCGAGATTCAGCAGGAGGGCGTCTACGCGTTTCGGCTGATCAGCGACGACGGGGCCAGGCTGTGGATCGGCGGCCGGCTCATCGTGGACCACGATGGGACGCACGGGCCGACTCCCAAGGACGGCCGCGCGTACCTCGCAACGGGAAGCCACGCGCTGCTCATCAGGCACTTCAACGCCCACGGCGAGGCACAGGTCAGGCTCGGATGGCAACCTCCGGGTGCAAGCCCCAACCGCTTCGAGCACTTGCCGGCCGAGGCATTGAGCCACGACCCGACCCTAACGCAGGCCACGGCGCCGGGGCGGAAGAAGATCATTCCGCCGCTGCGCCGCGGGCGCCCCGGCGACGGCCGGCCGCTCGAGACGTCGCATCCAGGGTTTGCGGCCGACGAGCAGGCGGGGTTCGTGCCGTCGGACAAGCAATGGAGCGTTGCCGGTGGGTATCTGAGCTTCCGCGCTGGGGAGGGACAGCCGGCGCCCGACCCCGTCGTCTGGGTTCCGGGCGATGAGTTTCTGGACGGCGCACCAGTCTACTCCCCGTTTAAGGACGCGTTCCGGGACCAGAAGCTGATTGTGCCGGGCGGCGAGAGCAAACGCGTGTCACTTGAGACGATCGGCGAAATCTCGCAGGGCTGTGTGTTCCGCTTTGGCCGGGGACCCGACGTGCCCTTTGGCGCCACGGAGGCGCTTCCTCTGGAGATGCTCACCGTGCGCGCCATGCGCAACGGCCTGGAGATCGAGTTCACGAGGCCGCTCGACCCGCGCGTCGGCTGGGACCCGGAGTCGTACTACCTTGAGCAGTGGCCACTGGATGCGCCCGGTGGGAAGGCGCCGCAGCGCGACGGCGTCGTCTATCCCGTCAAGTCCGCCAGCGTCTCGGCGGACCGCAGGAAGGTCTTCCTCGAAATCCCCGACTTGAAACCGTCGCACGTAGTCTACCTGCGGCTGCTGCCGCCGTGCGTGTCGGAAGACGGCGAGCTGCCGTGGTCCACCGAGGCCTGGTACACGCTGAACGTCATCCCGCCCGACCGCACCGGGCAAGTGCGCCCGCCGCCGGCCAAGGAACCGCAGAACGTCCTGACCGATGAGGAACGCCAGGCCGGCTGGCGGCTGTTGTTCGACGGACAGACGACCGCCGGCTGGCGCGGTTTTGGCAAGGACACGTTCCCGGACCAGGGCTGGCAGGTCATTGATGGCTGCCTGGTCCGGGTCGGTTCGGGGGGCGACATCGCCACCGACGAGGAGTTCGGCGACTTCGAGCTTCAGCTCGAATGGCGCATCTCGCCCGCCGGCAACAGCGGCATCTTCTTCCGCTCGTCCGGGGAGTTCCGCTACGCCTGGGAGACGGGGCCGGAGATGCAGGTGCTGGACAACGCGGAGCACCCGGATGGACAAGATCCGAAGACGTCGGCCGGCTCCAATTACGCCCTGCACGCGCCGCCCCGGGACGTGACGCGGCCGGTGGGCTTCTTCAACCACGTGCGCATCCTCGCCGAAGGCCCGCACGTCGAATACTGGCTCAACGGCGAGAAGGTCGTGGAGTACGAGTTGGAGGGCCCGGAGTGGGAGAAGCTGGTCGCGGAAAGCAAGTTCAAGAGCATGCCCAAGTACGGGCGGATGCGGAGCGGCCATATCGTCTTGCAGGACCACGGCGACCGCGTTTGGTATCGGAATGTCAAGATTCGAACGCTGCCGCAAGGAGAATAGGAGTGCCGAATAGAGAATACAGAATATCGAATACAGGGCGCGGTCTGCTCGGGCGGCACTGTATTCGATATTCTGTATTCTGTATTCCATAATCAGCGTGTCGCAGCTATCACCACAGCGCGCCCCTTTTATTGTGCTTGCCCGCGGTCTGGCCAAGCACTTCCGCGACGTGAGGGCGGTGGACGGGGTCGACTTCGCGGTCGCGCCCAATGAGTGCGTCGGCTTCCTGGGGCCCAACGGGGCCGGCAAGACGACGCTCATGCGACTGATCTACAGCGCCCTCAGGAAGACCGCCGGCGAGCTGTCCGTCTTCGGCCTGACACCCATGCAGCAGCGGAAGCAGATCAACGCCGGTGTCGGGGTCGTGTTCCAGGAGAACAACCTCGACGAAGATCTGAACGCCGCGGAATGCCTGCTCATTCACGCGCTGTACTGCGGGCTGAGTTTTCGCACGGCGCGGCGCCGGGCGGCCGAGTTGCTGGAATGGATGGCCCTCAGCCCCAAGGCGCGAAGCACGATCCGCACGCTGTCGGGCGGAATGGTCCGCCGGCTGATGATCGCGCGGGCACTGCTCCACAGCCCGCGGCTGCTCATCCTCGACGAGCCCACGACGGGCCTGGACCCGCAGGTCCGCCACACGATCTGGGCCGCCCTGCGCGAGCTGAAGCGGCAGGGCATGACGATCCTGCTGACGACTCACTACATGGAGGAAGCCCAGCAGCTCAGCGACCGCGTGCTGATCATGGACCGGGGGCGGATCATCCTCAGCGGGCCGCCGAACGAGCTGATCGGACAACACCTCGAGCGCTATGTCCTGCAAGCCTCCGGGCTGACGGAGGTGCCGGCGGCGACAGATGGGATTCGCCATGAACGCGCCGGCGACGCCGACTGTTTCTACTCGAATGCCGAGCCGCTCTTGCAGGCTCTCTATGATCGTCTGCCGACGCGGTCGGCCGTGCTGCGCCATGCCAATCTGGAGGACGTGTTTCTGAAATTCACGGGCCGAGGGTTGCACGAATGAACGAGTCGTCCGTCCCGCCCGGTGAGCTGTGCGCCCCGCTGCCGCTCCGCACGGGCCGGTGCTGGAGCCTGTTCGGGGTCTGGTACCGCCACGTGCGCGTCTACCGCAAGACGCTGCTGGCCAACGCGACGCCGCCCGTGCTGGAGTCCTTGTACTTCTTCGCGGCCGTCGCGATCGGCCTGGGAAGCTACCTGCTGAAGACGGGCTTTGACGGGCTGCCCTACGTGACGTATGTGGCCAGCGGCGTGCTGGCCGGCTCGGCCATGATGTGCGCGGTGTTTGAGACGACGTACGGGACATTCGTGCGCCTGGTATACCAGCGCAGCTATGACGCGATGCTCGGCACGCACCTGCGCATCAGCGAGATGTTCGTGGGGGAGATGCTGTTCTGTGCCACCAAGGGCGCGGTGTTTTCGACCATTGTGCTGCTGATTACGACTCTGTGCGGCGCGCGGCCGACGATCTGGTGCCTGCTCGTGCCGCTGATCGGCTTCGTGACGGGCTACCTGTGGGCGGCCGTCGGCCTGGTTGTCACCAGCTACGTCAAGACGATCAACAATTTCAGCTTCTTCACCACGGGCATCATCACGCCGGTGTTCTACTTCTCGGGCACGTTCTTCCCGGTGCGCGGCCACTACGCGTGGCTGGACGTGGTGGCGATGCTCGTGCCGTTGACGCCGTCCATCGAGCTGTCGCGCGCGCTGTTCAAGGCCAGTTTCACGCCGGTGACCGGGATCGCGCTGGTGCTGCTGCTGGGCTACACGGCCCTGTTTCACTGGCTCGCGCTGCGCCGCATGACCGCCCGCGTCCTGCGCTGACGGGTGGTGCCCGTGCCTGCCTGAGTGCGGGCGGCGGCCCCCGGCCCGCGCGGCCTCAGCCGGCGTATTTGGCCGCACACGGGACCCCACAGTATCATGGTGCGTCGATGGCGTGCCGAAAGACGCAAGCAGGAACGGTGGGCAGTGCCCGCCTTGCAGTGAGAGATCCACATGGGACAAACGTTCGCACAGAAAGCACTGGCCCGGGCGGCCGGGCTGCCGCAGGTCGCCGTCGGACAGATCGTCACCGTCAAACCGGCGCACCTGCTCACGCATGACAACACGTCGGCGATCGTCGGCAAGATCGATAAGGACCTCGCCGAGTTCGGCCTCATCAGCCAGGACCTGCCGATCATCGTGCTGGACCACGTGATCCCGGCGTCCGACGAGAAAACCGCCACCGGCCACGCGAAGGTGCGCAAGTTCGTCGAGAAGTACGGGGTCAAGAACTTCTTCGACATCGGCGAGGGCATCTGCCACCAGGTCGTCGTCGAGAAGGGCTTCGCCAGGCCGGGCACGATCCTCGTTGGCAGCGACTCGCACACCTGCTCCTACGGGGCGGTCGGGGCCTTCGCGACCGGCATCGACCGAACGGAGGCCGCCGCCTTGCTGCTCACCGGCGAAACGTGGCTCAAGGTGCCGCCGACGATCAAGATCACCCTCCGCGGCCGGTTCTCCAAGGGCGTCGGCGCCAAGGACCTCGTGCTTCGCATCATCGGCGACATCGGGGCCGACGGCGCCGACTACGCCGCCGTCGAGTTCCACGGCGAAGTCGCGAATCTGTCCGTGGAGGAGCGCTTCACGGTCGCGAACATGGGCGTCGAGATGGGCGCGAAGATCGCGGTCTTTCCGGTCGACGCGCACACGATCAAGTACCTGAAGGCGGCCGGCGTTGCGCGGTCGGCGTACGAGCCGATCTGGGCCGACAAGGACGCCACCTATGTTCGCGAGCTGACGTACGACCTGGCCCAGCTCCAGCCGGTCGTTGCCTGCCCGCACAAGGTGGACAACGTGAAGCCGGTCGGCGACGTCGCCGGCAAGAAGATCGACCAGTGCCTGCTCGGCACGTGCACGAATGGACGGCTGAGCGACCTGCGTGAGGCAGCGGCGGTCCTGAAGGGTCGCCGCGTGTCGCCCAAAGTGCGGCTGCTCGTGTTGCCGGCATCGCGCGGCGTTTACGCGGCGGCGACGAAAGACGGGACTCTGCTCACCCTCGCGCAAGCCGGCGGCGTGGTGCTGCCGCCGGGGTGCGGGCCGTGCCTGGGGGCTCACCAGGGCATCCTGGCCCCCGGCGAAGCGTGCCTGTCGACCTCGAACCGCAATTTCAAGGGCCGCATGGGCTGCAAAGACGCCGAGATCTACCTCGCCAGTCCGGCGACCGTGGCGGCGTCGGCCCTGCACGGCGTGATTACCGATCCGCGGAAAGAGCTGGCGGCCGGGCCACGAAGCCGCGTTGCCAGGAAGCCACGAAGGGCCGTCGCGGCCAGCTCCCGCGTCGGTCGTCCCGTAGCGGCCGACCTCCCGGTCGGCCGTCGCGCCCCAAAGGGGCGCGTCGCATCGGCCCGCCGTGGCCGAGGTCGTGCGGCACCGAAGGCGGCGAAACCGGCGCGCAAATCCGCGCGCGGCAAAGCGCGGCGTTGAACAGCCGGTAGGGTACTTGACGAGCGCACGCTCAACTCGGCGCGGCGAGCCTCCCGATCGCGCGGACGCGCACGCCTGCAATAGCGCTTGAGGTCAGCGGGGCTGGTCCTGCTGCCGCTCCTCGACCCGCGGCGTGAGCAGGTTGTCGGCGCGCTCCGACTCGTCGGGCGCATACTGCTTGATGAGCGGCGCGAGTTCCCGCAGCAACTCGTAGTCGTCTGTCACGTTCAGTTGTGAGCCGCCCTTGGACCGGGCGGCGGCTGCCTTGGCCTCCGCGACCGGCTGAATGCCGGCCTGCTGCGCCTTATCGCGCTCGGCCGCGATGCTCTGGGCCGTACAGCGCTCGGGAAGCTCCGGCGTGCCAAACCAGATCAAGGTTTTCTTCAAGTCGAAGTCGGCGAGCTTGTCCGGCGCAACGGGCACGATGACCACGAGGTGCCCGGACGGGTAGCCCACGTTTACGCGCTGCGCCGTGGTGTCACCCACATACAGCACCGGCTCGGCCGTCTGCCGCGGGTAGAGGAGGGCCGGCTCCACCTTGAGCACCAGGATGTAGCCCGCAGTGACCAGGGGCTTCTCCTTGCGCCAGGTGAACTCGAACCCGCGGTCAAGCTGGAACGGGCGGGCGTACACCAGCTCCTGGATGGGAGCCGGCGTCCGCGGCATCGCCGGCGGTTTGGCCAGCGCCACGCCCGTGATCCACGCCGCCCCCGCCAAAGCAGCCAGTAATGTCGTTCTCATGGTGTTCGACCCTCTCGCGCGCGGCGCGCTAGTTCTCGTGACACGCAAATGTCGCCAGACGCACGTCATCGATGTTCCAGCCGCAATACTGCCAGGCTCCATCGGTCGGCCCCATCGTCCAGCGGAGATAGACGGCCGGTTGGTTGTCGGCGAGGCCGGAAACGTCGGCCTCGAACGGCGTCCAGACCAGGTCCGCGACCTCGGCCTCATTCTCCCACACCGTGGTCCACGCGCTGCCGTTGGTGCTGATTCGCAGCCGCGCGTGGTCGTAAAGCGGCTGTTCGACCCCCAGCCAGCGCCAGAACGACAGCCGCACGCCCGTACGACCGGTGCAGTCGATCGGTGGCGTCGTCAGGTGGTGCTCAGGTATGTTCGCCTCATAGTCGCCGCTGAGGTTGTATCCGTAGACGTTGGCGCCGGTGTAGCCGCTGGTTGGATCGGGCCCGCCGTATTCGCCGCCGCCGCCGGTCGGCTGGCCAAACGCCCACAAGCCGCCCGAGCTCGTCCAGCCCGGGTTCGTGTCCAGCAGTTCCTCGTAGAAGGCCGCCCAGGTTCCGACCGCGGCCGTGTATACGGTGGCCGGAGCCGCCGGCGGGTCGGACACCAGCCCGCTGAGGCTGCCGACCGCCGTGAAGTAGTACTGCGGCACGTCGTTACACGCCGCGGGCGGCAACGCCGCCTCGTATACGTCATCTCCGACCGGCGTCAGCGGCACGGCCGCGTAGGGGCCGTCGTCGTAGCGGTAGTGGAGGAAGCCGGTGTCCGGCACGTACGTTTCGAGCCGGCCGCGGATCAACGCCTGCACGGTCGCCGGCTGCCCGGGCGGAATCGAGGCCGGGACGTCCAGCGCTCGGACATTCAGCCCGCCCGGATTCGAGTCGCGGCTGAACTGGACATCGTCGAGCCCGATCCGACCGGCCCCGGATCCATAGCCGGGGCCGAAGGACAGCCGCACCGCGACGATCTTCGTCAGGTCCAGTGGGACCCCGTTGCGCAGGAAATCGTGGAGCCGGATGCGAATCGTCTCAAACTCGTTCTGCCAGCCGGCACCGCTGCCGGAGCCGGTCCGCTGGTACGGCTCCTCCACGCCGCCGCCGTAAGCACCCACGTTGATCGCACTCGTGGTCCCGACGGCATCGCGCAGGGCCACCGTGAACGTGAGGTCACTGAGCTCGGTGGTGGTCAGCGGATGCCGCGTCTGTTGGCACGCGCGCAGCGACAGGTACTCGTAGCCGGTCACGTCCTGCGCGGCCGGCACGATCGCGAACTCCAGGAAGCGCGTGAAGAGGCCCGACCAGTCGAACACGAGTCCCTTCGTGACGTCGTTGGAACGTGCGCGGGTCATGCCGTTCATCGGGTCCGAGGTCGACCAGGTGAACGTCCCGTCCGCGTCGTTCATCAGACCTTCGTAGGGGTTCTGCACCGAGTAGGCCACCGTCCCGCCGGAGCTGCTGACGGTCAGCGACGGCTGAGTCTGGAAGTCATCGACAAAAAAGCTGCCCGTGCCCTCGCGGTACTCACGGTCGACGGTCACGGTCGGGGCGACGCCGATCGGCCGGAGGTTCTCGTGCTGCCGCCAGAAGAAGTCCTTCGCCGGGATGTTGCCCTCCACGTAGTGCTTGACCAGCGCCAAGTAGGCCGCCTTGGCGACGCGCTGCGCCTCGGGGCGGCCGATCGCGGTGCCCGGCGGACCGTCGAAGTCATCGAAGCCGCAGCAGTTGAAGTCGTTGTGGTCCGCCCCGTGTACGTAGGTTGACTGGCGGAAGCCCGCCGCCCGCTCGTAAACATTGAACGAGTCGGCCACGTCGTTGTTCGGGTACCCGCCCACGTCGCCGTCGGCGGCCCCGTAGATCAGGTGATAATCCACCTCGTGCGGATGGCTCTGGTTCGGGCCGAGGAAGTCCGTCGGCGCGATACTGCTGACGAGGATCACGTCCGCCAGCGTGAAATTCGTGGGCGTGTAGCCGTCGTACAGGCGGTCGTACGCGCGCACCACGCCTTCGCCGCCCCGACTGTGCCCGACCCAGGTGATCCGGTGGGTGTCCACGTGGCCGTTGAGGACGCCGTTGCCGATCGTTGCCAGGTGGCCCAGGAAGTAGTCCGTGTTGGTAAGGGTCGTCGTGGAGGCCGACTCGATCCCCGGCTGCGTGTCGTTCTGGTGGCTCATCACGATGTAGCCGTAGGAGGCCAGGTGCTGCTGGAGGTAGTCGTACCACGTGTAGTTGTGGCCGTTGCCGTGGCTGATGATTACCAGCGGCAGCTCCCCCATGTTGGCAATGTCGGTCGGATACCACGTCCGCTGACCCAGCCAGCTCCCGCCGGAGTACTGGATCGCCGTGGTCGCCAGCGGCCCGAGCGCTACTAGGTCGGCGACGACGTAGAATCCCGCGTCGCCCGCGTACCCGTCGATGTACTCCCCGTCATCGAGCAGCCCGTTGCCATTCACGTCGATCACGACGTCGTACCCGACGCCCAGCCCGATGCCCGCGTCGGCATCCAGCTCATTCGCGGCTGCCACCTGGAAGGTGTTCTCCTGGATCGTCGTCCCGGTGAACGTGACGACCTGCGGGCCGGCGACGCGAACATCGGTCAGCGTCGGATCGGCGTCCCATTCCGCCTTCGTCTTGTTCGCCACGATGTAGAGGTCGGCCGTCATCCCCACCAGTTCCGGGTACCACGTCGGATCCACTCCAACCAGCACCGGCGCGTCGACGTTGAATGCCGCCACGTATTCGAAGAAGGGATAGATAAACAGCGCGTTGCCCGCGAGCTGCGTCTCCACGTACTGCGGGCCGGCGTACGCCGCCTGCCGCGCGGCCAAATCCAGCAGGTCCACGTCCCCGTCGCCATTCGCGTCGTACGCCGCCTCGCAGAACGGCGAGACCGGCACGTCCGGCCCGGCGAGGCAGGCCGCGAAGCCCGCCACGCGGTCAAGGTCGCCCTCGTCCTTATCGTGCTGAACAAGGCCGGCGGCACAGACGGCGCCCCCGACGAACAAGACGCCGATCAACGACGGAAACCTGAACGCGTACGTCATCACGGGCACTCCTGCGTTCCTGCCATCGCGCCACCCCCCGCCTCACATTCCACTCCAGGCACCAGTTCTCACTATACACGCTTCCGGCGGTCGCTCCAAACCCATCGGGTCATGGCGTTCGCCTTGTCCCCCCGCGCGCCGGCCGAGGTCCGGTATCGTCCAGCCTCCGCACCGCCTCTGCCGGGCCGATGCAACGATACACCGGACGCCGCCGAAACCGTCCTTTTGGCCACAGACGAACTCGAAACCAAGCACAAGCCGCCGCAATCAACCACTATTCAGCGGCCTGCCAGGAGGGAGAGGAGTTGGGGGATAGCTCTTATACGGTAACACTTCACCCGTCAGCAAGATTTTTTGAGATTTTTGCGGTTTAGCCCTTGCGCCGGGAGCGCGCACGCGCGTATATCCTGGCCCTGCGCAGCAC
>JALHJL010000054.1 GCA_022839625.1 Phycisphaerales bacterium | reverse complement strand
GCCGTCGAGGATGCCGAGCAGGTCGACGTCGAGCAGGCCGCGCACACGCTTGATGGCATCGACGTTGATGGCGATGGTCCACGTGCGGCCGGCGTTGTCATTGAAGGTCTTCATGCTCAGGTCCCTTCCACCCAGCTGCGGAACACAGCCAGCTTCGCGGTCACGCTGACGGTCAATGCTTCCTCGAGTTCCTCACTCCGCGTGAACGACGTGATCGAGAAGTCGCCGTCAGGGCCCTGGCCGTTGGCCTGGTCGAGCACCTTCAGCGCGATCAGCCCGTTGGTCAGGAAGGCGTTCTTGATCGCCGTGAATCCGGCATCCTCCGGGTCCCAGACCATCTCGAAGTCGACCGAGCACTCGCGCAATGTGGGCGCGGTGGCCCGCCAGCCAAGGTTGGCCCGCGTGGTCACGTCGGCTTCGCCCGCTTCGAGGTTGAGCGTCACGTTGCGGACGTTGGTGAGTTCGGTCGCCGCGGAGCCACCCGCCGCGCCGTGATACAGCTTCGCGTTCATTCCCAGAACGAAGTTGGGCATGACTGAGTCCTCCTTGACTGCCGCGCCCGGGCTACGTCACCGCAAGTTCGATCACCGTGCCCGCCGTCGCCTTCAGATACACCGTCTGGCCATACGACGGGCCGAGCATCACCATCGAGTCGGCCGGGATGGTCAGCTTGGCGGTCCCGCCGGCCACGTCGCGGACCTCCACGTTCGCCGCCAGCGGATGCACCACCAATGTGGCGCCGCGCGGCACCTCGACCGGCTGGTCGCTGCCGTTGGCGGTCAGCGGCTCCATGGCCTGGAAGTTCATGGCTTGCTCCTTGGGTTCGAGCGGCACGACCGGCGGCGTGTGCAGCAGCACGTGCACACCGGCCTGCGTGCAGCGCAGCCCGTAGCCGCCGTTGACGTTCCCGCCAACCAGGGCGGCGTCGAGGTCAGCCTTGAGCCACGCGCGGGTCGTGCCCGGCACCGTGCGGGCCAGCACGTAGTTCGTGTCGTAGGTCGGCGGCACGTAGAACGAATTCGTCGACTGCATAGCCGCGCCGACCCGCAGGAAGCCCTGCCCGAACGCGCTGTACGAGTTCCGCCAGCACAGCGCCGCGGCGACGGCGACGATGCGCTCCCCGGGGCCGAGGGCGACGTTCGCGACGTTGACGTTGAACGTGCCATACGAGCCTTCCAGGTACGTGCTGTCCCCGTCATGCGGCACCTGACTGACGTACTGCCAGTAATCCACTGCGCGCTCCTCACGGCACGATCTCGGGTGGCGGCTCGTCCGGCGGATACGGCATCCACGAGTAGGCGTTCCCGTTCGCGTTCGCGCTGAGCCGCACGACGCGTGTCGTGGGCCCCAGCAGCGTCACATCGTCGGCCGTGTAGATGTCGTCTGTGTCCATGACGTAGCCCTGTGCGCCCAGGCTGAAGCGCTTGCCGATATAGGCGGCGTTCATCGACCCGCCCGGCGACCCGAGGCCCTGCGCCACGACCTGCCCGTCCATCCGCCACACGTAGCGATCCACCAGCACCACCACCTCGGCGTAGTACCAGCGGCTGAGCGTGAGCGGGCCGAATGCGGCGATCTGGGGCGCCACCGAGGAGCCGATGTGCAGGCCGATGCGTCCGTCCTGGCACAGCCGCAGTGAAGCGCGGTGCGTCGAGCTGCTGGCGATGTACAGCAGGTACTCCCACGCGCCCGGCGTGGCCGGCAGCGCGAGAACGCGGAACGCGAAGCCGACGGTGTAGCTCGTGCGGGCGGTCGCGCTCGGGGCGCCGTTGCCGTCCAGCCCGTTGGCCAGACTGATGAAGGCGGCCGTGGGTCCGCTGGGCGGGATGATGCGGCAGCCGTACTCGCCACTGCGGGCGTACGTCTTGTTGAGTGCGACCGAGCCGGAGGCAACCAGCAGCTCGTTCATGTCGCCCGCCTCAAAGCCCACAAAGCACTGCACCGGCATCCGCCACGCCTCCTACGCGCGTCCAACCGCGCCGCCGTCCAGATGCGTCCACCGCTCGCTGTCGAACGGGCACGCCCCATCGCGGCACAACGCCACGCCGTGGATCGTGCCGTCGTCCCCGAAGTCCACCCACAGCCGCTCGGGCGGCAGCAGGTCACCATCCGCATACGTGTCGCGCAGCGCCTGCAGCGTCGCGTCGCGCTTCTCGGCCACCAGCCGGCCCGGCGCCTCGCGGAAGCGATCCGCCAGCCAGGCGCGTGTGATCCGCAACTCGCGGCCGTCCACGAGCGTGATCACGGCTTCCTCCGGGGCGACGGTGATCGCACGCACGTTCATCGGCCTACCTCCGCACCCGGTACGTGACGGTCAGGACACTCGTGAACTGGCGATGCTGCTCGAGGTGCTCCGGTGCGAACACCGGCTCGTTCTCGAGCGCCAGCCACACCGCGGCGGTGAAGCCGTCGAGCTTCTTGCCGCGCAGGTGGTCGCCGAGCTCCTCCACCAGACTCATCAACGCGTCGAGTTCGGCCGAGTCGTCGGCGTTCACCTTGCGCTGCACGCCGATGTCCACGGCGCAGTCATAGAAGCCGTCCGCGCGGGTCGCCGCGCTGATCGCCAGGCTCTTCGGGATGACCGTCACTTTGGCGACCGCCAGCGCCGGCAGCTCAACGACCGGGCGATAGCCGCGGCCGATCTCGCAGGGCAGGCTGAACGTGCCTTCCTGGAGCTTGGCGACGATGGCGTCGGCGAGCGCGATGATGGTGCTGTCGGCCATGGATCACGATCCCTTCATCAAGCCTTCGATCCAGGCCCCGACAAACTTCAGCAGCAGCGTGCCCACGCCGCAGAGCGTGGCCAGCGACAGCTTCTGAATCACCGCGAGCCGCGACTCGACGCGCTCCATGCGCACGAGCAGCGACTTCTCGGGGTGGCCGTTGCCGAAGACGACCGAGCGGATCTCGCGCACGTCCTTCAGGCAGGTCGGCTCGCTGGCACAGGTCTGCTTCTCCATCTCGCTCATGTCCGCTCCATCCCCACGAACTTCGTGTGAATCCGCAATGTGTTGCGATGCGGATCGCTGAAGCGCCACGGCGGCTCGCCGCCGGGGGCCATGACCTCGTACAGGAAGATCTGCTCACCCGCGGTCTCGCGGATGCGGTCACCCGCCCTGGGCTGCTCGGCCGCGCCCGCGAGCACCAGGTCCGCCGCCGTGATCAGGTAGTCGCGCGACTGCGTGCGGTGGATGACGCCGTACTCGTCGGCCTGCTCGAACGTGGTCTGGCCGATGGTGGCCGGCAGGTCCACGCCGTCGCCGCCGCGGAGGTACGTGACCGTCCGCGTCAGGTGACGTGAGCGCTGCCGGTCCAGCCAGGCAGCGCCGCGTTCGAGCAGGTCCGACACGGCGGCGCTCCTACTGCATCAGCCGAACGCGGACGGTCGCGTCAGCGTCGGCCGCGGCCTTGACGGCCTTGCCGATCAGCTTGTTGGCGCCCGACTCGTCGTCAGCCTTGGCCACCTGCTCGGCGACATCCCAGTAGAGCTTGGTGCCCACGCTGATCGCGGAGCCGCCGCCCGTCGCCTTGGGCAGGTCGAACACGCCGGTGACCGCCAGGGCGCCGAGCGCATTGGCCGCGATGGCCCGCAGTGCGATGCCAACGAGGTCGTTGAGCACGACGACGGCACCGACGGCGACATCCGCGCCGGGCGTGTAGTCGACCGTGTGGCCGTCATGAATGAACGTTGCTGTTGCCATAGGTGAGCTCTTTTTCAGGCCACGTGTCGCCACGTCCGGCCCGTTGTGATCAGCCAGATATTCTGCTTGGTCACACCGAACTGAGCGGCCAAATCGGCGACGTTGATCGTGCCACTCAGCTCACGGATTCGCCGCACGTCCGCGGCGGTCAGTTTGGCGAACTTGTTCTTCTCGCCGCGGGCGTGCTCGGCCGTGTAAAGCCCGTTGTTCCACCCGTGCCGGATGTTCTCGCGGCAGGTGACGTACTCGAGGTTCGCGATAGAGTTGTCGCGCTTGTCGCCCGACTGGTGGTTGATCTGGGCCCCCGGCGGCCGCGGCCCCAAGAACGCCAGGGCGACAGCGCGGTGCACCTTCATGTTTTGGCGACGTCCACCGGGAAGGCACATGCTGAACTGCAGATAACCCTTCTCGTCGCGTCCGCACCGCAACACCCGACCCCGCTGTCGGCCTAGCCGACTGGTCTGGACCGGGTCGCTCCGCACCCGGCCGAGGCTGCTGATGCTGTACAGCCCCTGCGAACCTGGGATGGCGCGCCACTCCTCGGTCGGGGTCACGACGGGGGGCTCGGGGTTCATCACGCCTCCCCCTTGCTTCGGATCCCGCCGCGCGGCTCCTGCAGACTCGCGCCGAAATCGTGATACCCGCGCATCTGCACGCCGAGCACGTTGAAGTCGGCGTCGGCGGTCTCGATCGTGGGGGCCTCCTGGCCGTTGAGGAACGCGACCTCGATCACGGGCAGGTCCATCGGGTCAGCGAGCAGGTACCAGGCCTTGTCGCTGTGGCCCGTGTACTGCGCGTTGCTGAGGTAGCGGCTGACCTCGACGCGGAACTTGCCCGTGTGCGGGTTGGCCACCGGGTACTGCTTGCTGGCGGTCGTGTCGCGGATCTCCAGCGACTTGTAGAGCACCGTGGCCATGGCGCTGAGCGCCGTGGGCACGAGCACCACCGCCGGCATGGCGCCCAGCGGCTTGCCGTCCGGATCGGTCTGGTCCAGGAACGCCTTCTCCGCCTTCGACAGGCCCTCGATCGACAGCGCCGTGTCGGCGCCGGTGAGGTAGTTGTTGTTCCCGGCCGCGAAGAACGCGGCGTTGTTCATGAAGATCGACCAGAAGATGTCGTTGATCTTCAGACCGCTGCCGCGACCGAGCTTGCGCGGGACGGTGGTGATCGCGCCGAGGTCATCGTTGATGATGTCCCGGCGGTCGATCGACAGCAGCAGGCCGTAGGTGTCAGCCTTGTTGGTGTAGGCCTGCTCGCCCAGCGTGCCGTGCTTGAGCTCACCACCCGGGGCGACCTGCTCGTACTGGTCCTTGCCGATCAGCCGGTAGCTGGTGACGGTCTTGAAGTCCGACACGTTGCGGACAGCGCAGAGGTTCCGCCAGGTGCGCTCGACACCGAAGAAGCCTTCCAGCAGGAACTTGTTCGCGACGTTGCTCAGGATGCCGCCGATGTCGATCGTCGACGCCGCGGCCCGGATCTCCCGACCGAAGGCGTAGCGCAGCATCTCGCGCGTGACGCGCCGCTCGCGGCCGACGTAGCCGTTGGCCCGCGCCGCCTCGATGATCAGCTCGGCCAGGCCGAGCCGGCCGTCGAACTGCCGCTGGGCCTCCTCGAGCGTCGGCGCGTCGTAATAACGCTCGGGCTTCTCGACCTTGGCGGCCTGCAGGCACGCGGCCTCGAGGACCCGGTCGGTGACAACCAGCTCGGTCACGTGCACCGCCGGCGCCTTGGGGCGCGACTCCCGCAGCACCGCGAGTTCGGTCTTGTCGCGCGTCCAGCCCTCGGCGATCGCGCGGGCCTCGATCTCGGGGTAGCGGCCATTGCAGACTGTCCGGATCGCGGCGATGCGCTTCGTCTCCGCCAGGGCCTGCGCGCGGATCTCCGCCACCGGGTTCACCGGCGCGGTGGTGGCGGCGGGGCCGGCCTCCGTGCCGGCGCCCTCCGCCTCGTCGTGCGCGACGTCATCGTGCGGCGCATCCTGCGCCTCGGTCCCGCGGACCTCCATGTCCTTGGTCTCGTCCATGAGTTCGTTCTCCTGCTGCGCCGCGATCGTCGCGGTGGTGTTGCCGTCGGCCCCCAGATCCACAAAGCTGATCTCGCCCAGCACCGTGCGGCGGGCGACGTACAGCGGTCCCTCGAACGTGCGGCCGTTGACGGTCGCGCTCTTGCCGGCGCGGATGAACTCCGCCTGCGCGACCTGCGCGCCGATGGACGCCTGCCACGGGAAACCCCGCTTGCCGCTGGCGACGACCTCGCGGGCGGCGGCCGTATCCCGACTGACGATGCCCTCGGCGATCAGCCGGCCGCTCTCGACGGCGATCCGCTCGGTGTGCCCGACGCCGGCGTACATGCTGTGCCCGAAGCGCACCGGCCGGCGCTGCGACGGGATCGACAGGCCCTCCAGGTCAACCACGACCGGGAAGCGCCAGCCCTCGACCCGCAGCGGCTCACCTGTGTAGGCGACCATCGTGAAACGCGGCACCGCGTCGACCTCGCCTTCGACGGCGAGGGCCTCCAGAGCGATTCGCCCGGGCAGGCAGCGCAGTTCGATGCGATCGGGCACCTGATCCAACGGCTCACGCGCGGGCGTGGGCGTCGACGTCTTCCGTGACATCGTCATCCTCCTCCTGAGGTTCATCTGCGGTGGGTGGCGTCGCTGGCGCGGCGGTGGCCGTGGTCAGCCCCAACTCGCGCATCAACGCCACTTCGCGGGCGCGCTGCCGCAGTTCGGACTCCCAGTCGAGCCCAGCCTTCGCGAACTCGGCCGCCAGCGTGGTGGTGTTGCTCTGCAGCCGGGTGGCCTGCGCGCCGGCTTCCTTCTGCGGGTCGACGTGCTCGAAGCCGTCCCAGAACCACTGGTGCGGCAGGTCGACGCCGAGCTGCCGCAGCCACTGCGGCAGGTAGCCCTCGATGAGCACGGCCTCGTCGAGCCAGGATTTCAGCAGCCGGTCGAGGACCATGTCGCCGAGGTAGTGCTGGTCGATGCGGATGGCCTTGAAGAAGGCCTGGTGATCGAGCCGCCCCGAAGCGTAGTTGTAGCCCGAGCTGTTACCGGCGGCGATGTTGAACGGCATGTTCAGGCAACGCGCGATCTCGTTGATCACTTCGTGCTTGAAGTCGCCGTACACCGTCGTGGGCTGCTCGGCTTTGACCTGGCCGATCTTCCAGCCGTAGGGCATCGTCATCCACGTGCCGCGGTCCATCTCGACCGTGTCCATCGGCTCGACACCGGCAGCTTCCGCGTCGGCCGGCGCGTCGGTGTAGATCACGCCGGACGGCAGCGCGGCCTGCTCGGCCGCGCCAAGCACGGCGAGTGTGTAGCGCCGCAGTGTGGCGAACAGCGAGAGCGAGCTGGTGATCTCGGGGATGCCGCGGCTCTGCCCCGGGCGCTCGGCCCGGAACAGGTGCACGACCGACTCGATCGGCATGAGGTCGTAGGCGTCGGGGCCGGCGCGCCACGCGCGCGGGTCGCCCGGGTGCCGCCGCAGGACGTAGTACGCGACCGGGTTACCGAAGCCGTCGAAGACGATGCCGTCGACGGCCCGCTCCTCGGGTGGCAGCGCGCCGAACGGCGTCGCGACCTGATCGGCCTCGATCAGCCGCAGGTCGAGCTGCACCGGCGCCGCGATGCGCGGATTGCTGGTCAGCAACCCGAAGCACTCGCCGCTCTCACACTGGGCCACGCGCATCGTCCGCAACTTGTGCGGCAACGCGATCGACTTGGCCCAGCGGCTGAACTCCTGCTCGATCAGGCGGTTGGCTTCGGGATCGTCGGTGAGCATCTGCAGGCGGGGGCCGGTGCCGACGACGTAGTTCGCCAGCGTCGCGACGATGCCCTTGGCATAGCTGTTGTTGGCGACCTCGTAGCGGGCGCGGCTGCGCAGCACGCGCCGCACGTCGGCACCCATGGCCGCGTCGGCGGAGAGGTGATCCGCCTGCGCCCAGTGGCGGCGGTTCTCGTGCGTGGTCTGCGCGGCGTCGTACTTGCCGCGCACGACCAGCAGACGCCCACGGGGCGCCGCCGCCGTCGCCTTCCGACCACCGAGCTGTCGCAGCCACTTCAGCACGTCACACTGCTCCCGGGGGAACCACCTTCGTCATCCGCACGCCGAGGCCCTTCTTCGCCGCGTCCTTGCTGGCCAGGTAGCGATCGGCCTCGATCTGGTCCGGCAGCGGCTGCTGCTTGACCGTCTGGCCGTCGACCGACACCTCGGCCGGCTGCTGGGCCGCTTCGCGGATCGCGTCTTCGATCTTTTCCGCCATCGCCTACCGCTCCACTTGCACGACCATGGCGCCACTCAGCCCGTGCAGCCAGCGCGCCCAGCGGATCAGCCACCACGCCCACCACGGCCGGCGGCGCGTGGTGAGCGTGATGACACTGGAGGGGCTACTGCCCACGGGGGTGGTCCGCGACGCGGGCCAGGATCGAATACGGCCGACCCGGCTCGGCGATCACGAACTCGCGCGTCACCGGCTCGCCCTCGGCCAGGTCGAGCTCGAAGACCTGCGCGCCGTTGAACTGCATGGCCGCCTCGAAGTCGTTGCGGTACAGCTCAGCCTCGGCCGCGTCCGCCTGGATCACGACCGCCTGCCCGAACGTGAGACCGGACAGCGGCGAGCCGTCGGCGTCCGTGGTGGGCGGCGTCAGCGTGAACTCGCCGGCGCGGTTCGAGAGCTGCAGCGCCGTGAGTCCCGGCGCGCCCGGCGCCTGCACATCCATGGTGTCGACCGTGAAGATCGTGACCGGACCGAATGACATGAGCGTCTCCGTGTCGTGCGAGGGTGAGGCCGCCGCGAACGTCGCGGCGCGATTAGCGGGAGCAGGGATCGAACCTGCAGTGCCGGCGCATGAAGCCGGCGTGTTGCCGTTACACCATCCCGCTGTGGCGGGCGTCCGCCTCCTCACGCCCCTACATCTGCGTGACATGCGGTTCTGTCGCTCGAAGATTGGCCGTCCCGGAAATCAGTTACAGATGTGGACTCGGAGTGCCCCCAGCCGCGTATTCACGGGTCTGAACGCGTCGACCGCAATGTCGACACTCGCGTAGCCGCACGATCATCCCGTTCCGCGGGCGCGTGTAGATCACGCGGAAGTGGCGGCAGCCGCAGCGCGGGCATTCGATACCCCGACGCTCACGGTCGGGATGGGATGCAGCGGGTTGCGTCACCGGCGGTCCCTCCGCAGCTCGGACAGCCGCATCGTCGGCCGCGGTTTCGGTGTATCCGCCGCCAGCCCCGCCGGCGCCGCGCCACCCATCGACGCCGCGACCGCGCAGCCGACGAGACAGTCGAGCCAGTGATTGTCGAGGCCGTCGACGCGCAGCTTCCACTCGTCCACGGTGCGACCGCGGCCTTCGGTCTTCACGCGGTACTCGGCGGTCAGGTGCTCGGCCAGCAGGCGGTGCCGCTCGGCCTGCCGCCCGAACAGCGACAGGCAGCCCGGATCACCCATCGGCACCGCCAGGCGGGCATGCACGAAGCTCTTCCAGAAGTTAGTGTCGAATACGACGTGGCGGACGATGCGCCGCCCCGTCGTCACCGGCACACGCCAGTTCAGTCCGACCCGATCGCCACGCTTGCGCTTGTATTCGCTGAACGGGATGCTCGAAGCGCCGACGTACCGGCCGTGGCTCGGTAGCAGGACGCTCGCGAACCGACTCTGCCGGCAGAACTGGTACACGACATCGCTCGACTGCCCCCAGTTCGCATCGACCAGGCAGCGGTCGATTCGCACCGTCGAACCGTCGTCACGCTGCCACTCCCGGCCGAGCTTGGCCTCGGCCAGCCGCTCCAGCCCGGCGTAGATCGCGCCTTCGATCCCCGCGCGTGGCACCGCGGCCGCGAGTGTTCGGCGGACGTCCCGCAACGTGAAGTAGTCGGCCTTCTGGTCCGGCTCCGTGCCGTAATCCAGGACATACCCCGTGAAGTCGCTCTCCCACGCGGCCACCAGCCAGAACAGCGCCTTCGCCTGCACGTCCACGAACATCGTCAGGTGCGTGGCCGCCAGTGGCACCTCGCTACGGCGCTGGCCGTTGAGCTTGGCGACGATCTCGTCGGCCGTCAGCAGTTCGTCGTCGACCTGCTCCTCGGGCAGCGGCTCATTCTGGTACTCCGCCCAGAAGGCCGCGTCGCCGCGGTCGAGGCGCAGGTTCATGGCGTGCTGGATGGCGGAGAGCTCGTCGGGGTGATGACGCTCGGGCCAGGCGATCACGGCGCCCGCGTCCATCGCCTCGCGGTTCGCGAGGTAGAACGCTGTCGCTTCCCCCGCGCCACGGTCGGCGCGCATGCCTTCGCGCCACAGTTCCGCGTAGCGCGCCCACAGCGCTTCGTCCGCGGGGAACGCATAGACCATCTTCGTGCGTTCACCCTGCCACTGCGGATGCTTCTCGCGGTCGAGGATGCGGTCCGCGAGGTCGTCCGGCCGCACGACGGTCAGCGCCATCAACCCGGCGATCTTCCGACCAGGACCAGCCAGGCCGAGGATTGCGCCCGCCAGGATGCGTTCGCGCGTCATGCACTGCGAGGGCGAACGGGCCGACTCGTCCGTCTGCGGGTCGTCGATCAGCACCAGCGCCGGCCGCACGCTGCTGCCGTCCGCCCGCTTGTGTTTCATGCCGCGGATGCGCCCCGTGATGCCGGCGACCTTGATGATCGCACCGTTCGACTTGGGCGAGTGGTTCCCCAGCCACTCCAATGGCGGCAAGGTCGGCAGCACGATCTCGCGCGCCGTCCAGCCGATGTGCGTCTGCTTGCCGCGGTAGATCTGCCCGGCCGCCCGCTGGTGGATGCCCTCCATCGCCCGCACCGGCCCCACGACCTCGCTGAAGTCGTCCTCGAGCAGATCATTCGTCTCCAGCTCGACCTTGATGCTGTCGAGCATGCTCGCCGCATGTTCCTCGTCGCTACCGATCAGCGCGACGAACTCGCGGTGGCCGTAGACCAGCGCCCACAGGCACGCCACCTCGCACAGGCTGGTCTTCCCGCTGCCGCGCGGCATCGCCATCGCGAACAGCCCGCCTTCCAGTACCGCCTGCTCGATCTTCGCGATGACCTTCAGGTGGTCGTCCGACCACGGCAGGTGGAACGTCTGCGGAAGATACGCCTCGCAGAACAGCCGAAAGTCGCGCTCCGCCCGCTCGCGCTGCTCCGTGTTCCGTGGCGGATGCACCCACTCGCCGGTGGCGATGTCGCGCCCCAGCAGCGCCATCTCGCGATTGCGCTGCGCCGCCCGCTCCTTGTGGGCCTCGTAGCCGGTCAGCCCGGTCGGCTCCGGCCGCGGCCGATGCCGCTCCAGCACCAGCCACGCGACGTAGCGCAGCAGGTCGACGGTCCGCCCGTCGCCGATGCGGAACCCAGCGCGCGAGCGGTGGCGGTGGAGCTGCCGCTCGGAGATGACCTCGCCCAGCGGCGTGCTGTTGAGCAACCGCACGAGCTCGGTCGGCTTGAGCTTGCGTGGGTCAATCGGCACGAGCGGCCATCTCCTTCACCAGCCAGGCGGCGTAGTGCGCGACGTTCAGCGTGCCGTCGTCGTTCGTCGGCGCGCCAGCCGCGACGTCGGCCTGCAGCATCTCCGCCGTCACGACCTGGCCGCCCACGGCCGACAGCAGACGGGCGGCGTCCGCCAGCGGCAGCGCCGTCGGGTTCAGCTTCGGGGCGTCGTCGGCCATCACGCCGCCTCCCACGCGGTGGCCGCACCAGGCGTCGCGGCGCCGCGCCGGGTGGCCCCCACGGCCAACGGGGCCGCCCGTGGGCCGCGTAAGTAACGAGTAGTGGCCAGGGATCGCGGCGGAGCGCACGAGAGCGCTCTCAGCGCGGGCCGCGCCGCAGACTCGGACCTGGCGCCAAGAAGTGCAAGAATGTCTCTGATTTCTCGGAATGCGAGTGGATTCCGGGCCAAACCCATGGCTTCATGTGTCTGTACGCATGGGGCGTACCACGAGGAGCCACGACGATGACGACCAAGAACACCAAGCCCAGCAGCCTGGCCCAGGAGACCGCGCTCGAGACGACGGTCCGCCTCGCCGCGATCAAGCAGATCGCCCGCGACGAACTGGGCCTCGAGACGCTCGACGCCCGTAACAGCGACCAGCTCGACTTCCACGAGCTGGCGGTCTGGCAGATCAAGAAGGCCCTGCTCAAGGCGTACGAGGCCGGCCTGGCCCGCCGCTAAGGAGAACCACCCATGACGAAGAAACGCACGACGACGAAGCGGACCACACGGATCAGCATCCGGAAGACCGACGGCGGCTACCGCATCACGGGCGACACGCGGACCTTCCGCAGCCACAGCACCGCATTCAACGCCGCCTGGCGGGCGGCGGCCCGCGCGGGGGCCAGCCTGTACGCCATCGCGCCCGACGGTCGGGCCATTCCACTGCTCACGGGCCGGGTCATCCGGGAGATTGAGAGCACGCCGGGACCGGCCGCGGATTCCGCTGAGAAATCGCAGAATTCCGGCCCGGCGAGTGGATTTGTCGGCAAAAGCAGCGAACTGATGTGACTGTCGCAACGCGAAGGAGAAACGCCGATGACGACGAACCGCACAAACCAGACGCCGGACGCCAGCGAGCTGCTCGACACGCTGCAGGTCACGAAGATCAAGCCCCGCAAGAGCTGCGGCGGCTCCTGGGTGATTGGCACGATCGCCGGCCACCGCTTCGAAGCGCTGGTCTTCCCCGAGCACGCCGATTCGCCCGACTTCGAGCTGGCCGACAGCCGCATCTCGAAGCTCTGGGTCCGCCGCATCGACGACAACGTGACCGTGGTCAACTTCGACCGCGGCTGGGACATCCTGCCCGCCACGCCCCGCGCCAAGACGATCGTCGACCTCCTGGCGGCCGGCCTGGCCGAGCACGTCTTCGGCAACTAGCGAGGAGCACACGCCATGACGCACGAACCACAGACCAACGCGGATGCCCGCCGCTTCGCCGGCGCGGTCTACGACGAAGCGAACGCCGACATCGGAACCAACGCCGCCGGCGAACGCGTCGTGCGGATCGACCTGACGTACGGCCGCGGGACCGGAGCGGTCGAGTACACGCTGATCGTCGCGCTCGACGCGGCGATCGCCCTGCGCAACCACCTGGACGCCGCGTTCGCGGCCGCGGGCGTCGATGACGACCCCGGCGCCGACGTCGATCCCGAAGACGCCTGCCCGAACTGCGGCGAACGCCGCCAGGACCTGCTGGTGTGGTTCGAGAACGCCGACCAGGTCCAGTGCGAATCCTGCGGCCACGTCTACGCACCGCGCCGCGCTGCCAAGACCGCGGGCGAACCCCGCTCCGAGCCACGTAGTTGGTAGCGCCGCCGAAACGCGGGCCACACCCGCGTCGCCCGGGCGCGAGAGACCCGGGCCTGACGAGGCACGCTGCGAAGGAGCACGACCATGAACAGCAGAATCGGCAAGCGCGTTCGGATCTTGGGCGGGATGCAGGAGTTCGTGGGCAAGACCGGCACGATCGTCGACGTCGAGAAGCACAGCCACGAGCCCGCGTACTACCGCGTGCGGCTCGACACGCCGGTCGAGATCCCGCTGGTCGGCCTGGTGCACGACGACCTCTGGCAGGGCCGCATGCTCAAGACGATCCGCGAGCGCTAGCGCCGCCGAAACCCGCCGCGGCGGGTCGCCTGGGCGCGTGAGACCCGGGCCTGACGAGGCCACATGAAAGGACGAGCCATGAAGAAGGACGAGATCAAGATCGGGCAGTGCTACGAGGCCAAAGTGAGCGACCGCGTCGTGAGCGTGCGGATCGACTCGGCGAACAGCCACGGCGGCTGGAACGCGACGAACACCGCCACCGGCAAGCGCATCCGCATCAAGAGCGCTCAGCGCCTGCGGCGCGCGGTGCCGGCCGGCCGCAAGACGAAGCAGGCGGACGCCACGCCCGAGCCCGAGGTCAACCCGACCGTCGAGGTCATCACCGGCCAGCCGCTGCCCGAGGGCGACGGCGAGAAGGCCACCAAGCCGCGCCGCGCCAAGAAGGTCGCCGGCGAGCCGAAGCCGAAGCGCGTCAGCGCGCTCGACGCCGCCGCCCAGGTCTTGGCCGAGAGCGACCAGCCGCTGCGGGCCAAGGAGATGATCGAAGCGATGGCCGAGCGCGGCCTGTGGTCGAGCCCCAACGGCAAGACGCCCGAGGCGACGCTCTACGCCGCCATCCTGCGCGAGATCAGCACGAAGGGCGACGCGGCCCGCTTCCGAAAGGTCGAGCGCGGCCAGTTCACGCACACCGGCGTCGCGGGGAACTGAGCCATGCTGCCGTACCTCCAGAAACTCCACGACGTGCTGAACGCGGCCGAGGCGGCCCTCGCCGCGCGCGAGGCCGAGATGCTCACGAGCGACGAATGGGATGCGCTTGCGCACGCCGTGGCCGCCGCCACCGAGCCGCCACCGGCCGAGCGCGACGAGACCTTCACGGTCGAAGATGGTGCGCTCGTCCGCCGCGTCGTGCCGCGCAAGGGGCAGCCCTACGAGCATCGCTGCCCGCAGGAGGCCTTCGAGGCGATCGCCGCCGCGGCCGAGGAGGCTGCCGGCGGCTTCGTCCTCGATGACCTCCGCCGCGCCACGAAACTGCCGTGGACGCAGGTGGCCGTCGCGGTCGCGTTCCTGAAGGAGCGCGGCTGCGTCGTGCCCGCCGGCGGCCGCAAACATGCCGCCGCGTCTACGTGCGTCTACGAGGACGCGATGACCGAGTACCACGCCCTGCACGAGGAGAAGTGATCCATGCGACTGACCCTGACAAAGAACGACGGCGAGCTGCTCGCCACCTGGACGATGCCCGACACTGTGACCGAGGCCGAGGTCGACACCCTCATCGGCGAAGGCCTGTGGCAGAAGTGCCGGCTGGACCGCTGCGACGAATGCGGCGCGTACTTCCCGCATGCCGAACTGGTCGAGCGCCATGACGCCCACGGCCCCGCATGCCTGTGCCGCACCTGCGGCGGCGAGAACAGCGACGCCCCAGATCAGACATAGCCACCCACCCATCATCCACCCTCCACCGACGCCTCGGTCGCAACCGGGGCGTTCTCACGGGCAGCGATCCGCTCCGCCTTCTGCCCCGTGAATTGCTCCCACCTCTGCACGATCACGTCGCAGTACAACGGGTCGAGCTCCATCAGATACGCCCGCCGTCCGGTCTGCTCCGCCGCGATCAGCGTGGACCCGCTTCCGCCGAACAGGTCGAGGACGTTCTCGCCCGCGCGCGACGAGTACTGGATCGCGCGCACTGCCAGCTCGACCGGTTTCTCGGTCAAATGCACCATGCTCTGGGGGTTGACCTTCTTGACATGCCAGAGGTCGGTGGCGTTGCTGGGGCCGAAGAACTCATGCCCAGCACCCTCGCGCCAGCCATAATAGGCGATCTCGAAGCAGCCCATCATGTCCTTGCGCGTGAGCACCGGATGCTGCTTGTCCCACACGATTCCCTGGCTGAAATACAGCCCGCAGGCCTTCAACGGACCGGGGTAATTGCCGAGGTTCGCGTACCCGCCCCAGATGTAGAACGACCGGCCCGGCAGCAGCACGCGCGCGGCGTTCCCGAACCACGCCAGCAACATGGCGTCGAACGCCTCGCCGGAAACGAAGTCGTTCGCGAGCGGCCGATCCTTCGCGCGCATCTTCTTGCGTGCCTTCGCGGGGCTGGTCACACCGCGCGCGACGTCGAAGGCCTGGTGATGCATCTTCTTCGACAGGTCGGGATGTGAACTGAGGCCCGCGGCGATCGCCGTGCTGCTGCGCGGCTCGACCTTGACGTTGTACGGCGGGTCCATGTTGACAAGGTGAATCGGCTGGCCGTCGAGCAGCCGGTCCACGTCGGCCGCCGAGGCGCTGTCGCCGCACAGCAACCGATGCTCACCGAGCACATACAGATCGCCGGGCTGGGTCGTGGCTGCATCGGGCGGCTCGGGAATCTCGTCCGGATCAGTGAGGCCCGGCTGCACGCCGGGGTCGAGCAGCATCGCCAGCTCGTCGCTGTCGAAGCCGAGCAGCGACCAATCGATGCCGGCGCCCTGCAGTTCGGCCAGCTCGATCGGCAGCAGCTCGAGGTTCCACTCCGCCAGCTCGGCGGTCTTGTTATCCGCGATGCGGTACGCGCGGATCTGCTCGGGTGTCAGGTCGCGTGCGACGTGCACCGGTACCTCGGCGAGCCCGAGTTTCTGGGCCGCCTTCCAGCGCGTATGCCCGCAGACGATGACGCCGGCCTCGTCCACAACGATCGGCTGCCGGAACCCGAAGCGCCGGATCGACTCGGCCACCGCATCGACGGCGGCGTCGTTGATGCGGGGGTTCTTCTCGTACGGTCGGATCTCGTCCAGCGGCCGCAGTTCAACGTTCAGCATCGTTCAGACCTCCTTGTCCTCGTACCTGGCGGAACCACCGCCACCCGGGCGGCCACACGGCCGCGACGTTTGGCCCACGGGCGTCGCGGGGCCGCCACCTCGTACCGACCTACCAGCCGCCGTGCCCGCGTCGCCCACGTTGGCCCCCGCACGCGTTGCGGGCGCGTCGGTCCCGCGCAACAAACTCTGTTGCCAACGCGAGCTGTTCCCGCGGCCATCGAGGGCCGTTTCGGCCAGGGGGGAACCATGCCCGACCGTCGTCCGTTGGGCCGTCTGTGGCCCCATGACTGGTTCGTTCGGCTCGTTCATGTCTCGCTCGCGGTCGCCTTGGGCTCGAACTCGCCGCACCAGCCATCGCACGCGACGAGCGGGAAGGCGGCCAAGTGCTGTTCCCGCCAGGCAGGGGGCTTGCGGCGGCAGTCGCCACCACCTTGGATGCCCGCTGCCGTCATCGAGATCTCGTTCGGCGCATCGGCGGGCGGGTTGGGATGAAAGAACCGGCAGCAGTCGCAGCGCTCTGGCATAGCGGCCTCCTTCCTGAAATCCGTCACACGAATCCAGCACCCCCCCCTCACGCGTACGCGCACGGGCACAGACGCAGTGCGCGAGGGGGGGTGTGATGGATTCATATAGAGAGGGAGAGAGAGTATTATTCTCCCTATATTCCTTGGCTTTCCTTCCTTCCGAATCCGTCACGCCCGCTTGTGACGGATTCGTGACGGATTCACCCTTCGCGCTCGTTGCGGCGCCGGCCCACGCCCTTGGCGTGATGCTTTGTGACGGATTTCTGTGACGGATTCGAACAGGCGTCATGGCAGTCGATAGCCCTGTGCGGTCTTGGTCTTGGTGGGAATGTCCACGGGCACGATGTCGCCTTGCTGGAGAAGCGTGCCGACGATCTGGTCGAAATCCGCGGCCTTGCAGTGCATCAGCCGCATGAGCTTGTTGCGCGCCATCTGCCGGTCGGGGGACTCCCGCAGCTTCCGCACGAGCCTGAGGCATTCGGCGTGGAACGGGTTCTCAGCCACGTGGCCGGACGCCATGTAGAGCATCCGCCGCGTCTGGTGCAGGACGAACCGCGATGCCCAGCGCACGGCGGCAGCGTCGATGCGCGGCGCGCGGTGGTCCGCGCTGACGGCGTGCAGCAGGGCCAGCTTGCGGGTCTGCTCGCTGACGCGTCCCCACACCGTGGTGCCCACCGGGTCACCGGCGGACTCGGCGCTGGCGTACTCGGCTTCGGCCTCCTCACGGGTCGCGACCAGCAACGCCTGGGCCTCGTCCGTCGCCGCGACAATCTGGGGCACGGGGTGCCAGTCCTGCAGGTTGCCACGCCCCGGCCGGAACTCCGCCCACCAGCGGGCGGTGTCGATGACGCGCTCGGGCACCTCGACGATCCGCGGTTCCTGCCCTTTGCAGCGGGGTCCGGATTCGAGGATGACCATGCGCGCGAAGAATCCGTTCGTGAGCATCCGTTCGGACAGGGCCTCGTAGTAGTGGTTCGGGATCGCCGTGCCGAAGATCACCAGGTTGGGCTGGTCGATTACACCGGGCGCGGCCTTGCCGGCTTTGCGGCGCATGGGGAAGACGCTGTTGGACGCCGAGTACATCGTGAGCAACGTGCCCATGACGTTCTCGTGCCGCGCATCCTTCGCCTTGTTGATCGACTGCAGCATGCCGTCGATCTCGTCGGTCTGGAACAGCATGCACGGGTTCAGGAACAAGGCGTCCTGGACGCCCTCACCCGAGGCGAAGCGGTCGCCGAGGCACTCGGCCAAGCCAGCTTCGTGCACGATCCGCGTATTGACCTTGCGCGGCCAGTCCTTGCCCGCGGCCGAGTGCGCCAGGCCGAGCAGGTAGATGTTGGTGCGGTTGTCGCCGGCGTCCCGGACACGGCGGCCGGCCAGGAACGCCTGCAACGCCAGCGCGCCGCAGAACGCCATCACCGGATTCGGGTAGGGCGCGGTCGCCAGGCAGTAGTCCATGACCTCGCCGACAAAACCCGGGACGCGCAGCAGGTCGTCCGGCAGCGGGCCGGGATCGGGCACCGGCGGCGCCGGCGGGTCGCGTTCGGCCGGACCGCCACTGCCGAAGGCGCTGAGATCGACATCGCCTGTCCCGGCCATACCAACGCTGCCGTAGCCCTGCGCACTCAGGGCCAGCGCCGCGGCAGCGAAATCGCCGCCGTGGTCCAGCAGCGCGTAGACCGCGAACGGGGCGTAGGCGCGATTTGGCTCGAAGGGCGCGGCGTTCGAGCTGAAGACGTAGAACACGCCATCCTTGAGCGTCGCACTGCAGCCGTCAGCCTTCCCGGGCCGGCGCCAGTACTCGTTGTCACCACCGCGCACGAGCGTCCACCCATGGCGGCGCAGAACATCGCGCGGATCGCCACGGCGATTGAACTCGTCGCCGGGGCGGTCGCTGATGTTGCCGGGGGGTGTGGGGGGCTCGACCGGCTCGGCCCACTCATTGAGTTCCCACGCCGCATCCAGCAGCGTGATGCGCTGCTCCTCGGTCAGCACCGGCAACGCCGCCAGGTCGCCCTGGATCAGCTCGTACCCGGGCGACGGCGCGCAGAGGAACAGCCCACCTTCGCCGCGGGTCTCGATCAGCGTCACCACGGCGAGCCAGCGATCCCCGTGTCGCCGCGGCCGGTACTGCTTGCCGTGGATGATGACCGGCTGGCCATCGGGCGTTTCGATGGCCCGCTGGGCGAGCTTGAGGTTCCCGTTGACGGGCACGGTGCACCGGTAAACGACATGCCGCCCGCCGGACTGCGTGCGCTCGACGACCAACTGCGCGAGCAGCTCGGGCGCGCGCCGTTGCACAAGCGCGACCCACGCCTCGTACCGGTCGGCCCCGACGTCGAAGTCGATCATCTCCAGATGGCCGGAGACAGCGCCCGCGATGAGACACACCCCATCGGCATTGCGGAACCACCGGCCGAGTTCGTCGGCGGTCGGCAGGCGCCGCTGATACTGCTTCCAGCGCGGCAGCGCCGGGCGCTTTTCCGGCACGATCGCCGGTAGGACGCACAAGCCGGCGCCCAGATAGCGTGTCGCCGTGGCGAGCATCGGACTGAGAGTGTCGGCCGGCGTCATCCGGGATCACCCCCGTACCCCGGCAGCGGCGTATCGATCGTGTCCAGGTAGAGACGGAAGCGCCAGAACATCCGCAGCGCCTGCCGCGAGATCGGGAAACGCTCCTCGGGTGCCTCCATCTGATCGCGCGCGCACTCGTGCGCCTCCTGCACGAGCCGCTCGAGCTCGGCGAGGTCGATCGCCAGCGTCGCCTGCAGCAGACCCGCGATGCGGTCCAGCATGCCGAGTTGTCCGGAACCCGTGTGATCCAGATGGGCCTCCTTCCCGTGGCGCAGGACCGTCACCACCGCAGCCACTCAGTTCGCCGAACAGGCGATGGTGAACTCGTGCGGCAACCAGGCCAGCTTGAACGCCATGAACTGCGAGCTGGCATCCCCGTTCGTCTGCTCGAGCCCGGGCGGACAACCGGCCGGCAAGCGCTGCAGCTCCGCCGCGTGCCAATGGCGGAAGACGTCCAGGTCGCCGAGCAGCCAGCGCGTGATGCCCTCGTCACCCGCGAAGCCGTAGAACAGCGCGTCCCCCCAGCCCTCCAGCAGCTTGGCCAGCTCGGTCTTGGCGCCGTAGAGGCGGCGCGTGCGAATGGTGAACTCGTCGCCGTAGCGCTCGGCGTACTGCGCGCGGCGCACGCGACACGCGATGCGCACGGCCGACGACCGCAGGACGATCAGGTCCGTGTTGCGCTGCTGGTCCTCCTCGAGTGGGGCCTCGAGGATCAGGTGTCGCGCCACGATCCCGCGGATCTCGGGGATGAAGCGGTCGGACCAGCGTTTGTCGTGCTGCCAATCGCTCATTGGGCCTCCTTGCCCCAGCCGACGAAGCCGGCGATCGCCCGCCGGTTGAACATGTCCAGGCGCCGGCCCGCCGTGACCCGCCGCACCAGGTCATAGAACGCTGCGGGTTTCTCGCTGTGCCGGCCGCGCGGCGCTTCGAAGCACGTTCGAAACGCCTTCGTGTCGAGAAAAACGGGGGTGCCGCGCCGTGCGTACAGCGCGAACTCGCAGTTGAACTGCGGCAGGCCGACGGGCTGAAATCCACCCGGCTTGTGCCAGACGAACGTGCAGACGTACTTCAGCCCCCAAGCGTCGAGCAGCCGCAGCGCCATGGGCAGGAAGCGGTGCGTCGTCCACAGCCAGACGTGGCAGTCCTCGGCCGCGGGAATCGTCAGCGCCCCGAGCTGCTCCTCGGTCATCGTCGGGTAGTCGAGCTCGGTCTGGTTGGGTCGGCAGTCGCGCTCGATCTTCCGCATCGGCCAGGGCGGGTCGATGACGATCACGTCAAACACGCCCTCGGGCGACTGCGTCTCGCGTGCGGCGACCTCGTTGAGGCGCTGGGCGGTCGCCTCCCGCCGCAACTCGCGCACGACGTCTGCAGCAGTGCGACGGCCTTCGAGTACAGCGCGGGCCTGGTCGGGATGCGTCTCCAGCAGCTCGGCAGCCTTGATGACGGCGGCCTTGGGGGGCCCTTTGCCGCTGGCGACCTTCCGCTCCAAGTCGGGTTCGATCGCCGCCGTCTTCTCAATCGCCGCGGCGAACTGGCCGTCGCGCTCGATCGTCTGCCTGGACACACCGTGCTCGAGTGCGAGCCGGGCTGCGGTCTTGCCATTCAAGTCCTCATTTTGAGGACTTGAACGCCGATCCCCACCGTGCTGTTTCTTCAGGCGGTTGTACCTGCGCCCACGCAGCAGCGCCGCCTGGTCGGGCGTCAGGTTGCGCCGGCCGAGCTGGTTGGCATCGATCCAGTCGGCTGCGGCCTCCCGGTCGGGCAGGTTGACTTCGGTAACCGCGAAGTCGATGCCATGCCGCTGACAGATCTCGTAGCGGTGGTGTCCGTCCAGCAGGATGTCGTGGCCGCGCCACACGACCAGCGGGTCGCGGCAGCCGTCGCGGCGGATATTCTCCTCCAGCGCCTGCCGTTCCTCGTCGCGGAGCGGCGGGATCAGCTCGCGCAGCTGCGGGTCGATGATGATGCGCGTGCCGACCATCATCAGAACGGCACCTCGTCATAGACCCGCTGCTCGTACTCCTCCCGCGACACCCAGCGCAGCCATTGGCCGCACCACGCGCAGACTTCCTGACCCGCGTGCGGGCCCTTGCCGGGCTGCAAGGTCCGATCCGCGCGCCCGCACTGCGGACAAGCGGCATCCACAGGGGCGGATGCATCGTCGGTCCCGTCCTCCCAGGCCGGGATTTCCCCCAAGCGATAAGCGACGACCCGGTCAAACTGGTCATCCGGGCGGCGCTGCACAGTGATTGCCAGCGTCGGCGCCAGGGCGCCGGCTTCGGCCAGCTCCACCGCCGCATCCGCCGTGGCCGGGACCGGCGCGAGCGAACGCGCCTGCCACCACTGCTCGGCCTTGTGCCGCGCGAAGCCGGTGTGCTCGACGCAGACCCACTCCGAGACGTACGTCTGGAAGCCGATCTTGTAGTCCACGCGCAAGGTGCGCGGCGCATCGGGTGGCGCGCCACGCTTCTCATGGACGGCGTAGAACACCTCCGCCACCTCGTAATCGGTGCGGGTGTCCTGATCCGAGAGGATGGCCTCGGTCCCCGCAGTGGCGCGGTGTTTCTGCCGCTCGGGCGGCGGGAACGCGTACCCGCATTCCGGGCAGGTCGCGTAGCCGGCCGCGATGACCGCATGGCACTGCGGACATTCCTTCGCCGGCGCTTCGCCGGTGCCGGTCCGGTCGGAGTCCGTGACCCGCAGCAAGTCGACGGGGCCGTGCCGGAGCACGTTGCCGCCGAAGTCGAGCACCAGGCAGTCGGTCTTGCCCGGGTGGAGTCGGAAGCCCCTCCCAGTCATCTGGTAGTACAGCCCCGGCGAGAGCGTCGGCCGCAGCAGTGCGACGCAGTCGATGTTGGGCGCGTCGAAGCCGGTCGTGAGCACGTTGACGTTGCAGAGGTACTTCAGTTCGCCGCTGCGGAACCGTCGCAACGTCTCGTCCCGATCGAACGGCAGCGTCTCGCCGCAGACGAAGCCACATTCGGCGTTGTGCCGCGTCCGCAGGATCTCGGCGACGTGCTGCCCGTGCCTGACGCCAGCCGCGAAAATCAGAACGGAGTGCCGCTCGCGCGTGTGCTCGACAATCTCGCGGCACGCGGAGCGGACGAGGTTCTCATCATCCATGAGCTCCTCGACCTCGCTCGCGACGTACTCGCCGCCACGCACATGCAACTGGTCGGTGTCGGGCTTCTGCGTGCCCGCGCGTGTCCGCAGCGGACACAGGTAGCCCTGCACGATCAGCTCGCGCACGCCGATCTCGTAGCAGACGGCGTTCAGGATGTTGTCGGGCGCGCAGATCGTCCCGCTCTTCATCCGGAACGGCGTAGCGGTGAAGCCAATCACGCGCACGTGCGGGTTGATCACCCGCATGTCGGCCAGGAACTGCCGGTACATGCCCTCGCCATCGGGCGGGATCAGATGGGCCTCATCGACGATGGCCAGGTCAACTGGCCCCACGTCGCAGGCCTTCTGGTAAACCGACTGAATGCCGGCAATCGTGACGGCGTACCCGAGGTCGCGGCGTTTGAGGCCGGCCGAGTAGATGCCCACGGGCACGTCGGGCGCGATCGCGCCTGCTCGAGCAGTTCCTTCACGTGCGCGAGGATCAACACCTTCCCGCCCCAGCGCTGCACCGAATCGCGGCAGATCGTGGCGATGCAGGGGGTCTTGCCGCTGTTGTGGTGCACTAGGAAGTGGCCGTCGAGGTAGAGATGGTCCCCATCGAGCACGAAGCCGTAGAATGCTCCGCGGCCGTGCGGTTCGACGCGGAATCCGGACCGCGACACACTCTTCTTCTGGCGGCGCGGCGTGGGCTGCCGCCGGGCCAGACGGCAGGGGACCTCCGCGAAATCGCCCCAGATCGAGACACGGAAAAACCAGCCGCCCGCTCCGGTCTGACATGCGCAGTACTTCTCGGTGCAGGACGCGGCAAGGCCGAGGCTCCGCACCAGGAACATCAGATCAACCGCCAATTCCCGAGACTTGGTGACGTAATCGCACCCGGACTTGTTGGCAGAACCGTCGCTGTCCATGAGGCCTGCCAGAAGGGCCAGCCGATCGGTGCGCGAGGCGGTCAGGTACAAGTGGGGGATGAACTTCGTACCCGAGCGGCGGCCGGCCAGCCCTATTGCACGGAGCGCATCCCCAACGACGTTGTACCGGCCACCGCCCCGCACCAGCCGGTAAGTCGGACACCGCCCGCCATCGTCGCGCACCGCGACCGTACATCCGACACTGTGGGCGTAATCGAGCCACGCCAATGCCGTCGGCTCGTCGGCCGTCGTCAACTCGATCACATCGCCGCAGAAGCTGCCGTCCCCCAGTAGCAGCCCCAGGATGTATGGCGGGATTGGCAGATCCCGCCGGACAGCAAAGTCAACCGGCACGTGGTACAGCTTGCGGAGGTGCTGCCACGACTTGGACCTGCGAAGGTAATCCCGAACCGTGACTGCTTCCGTTTCACCGCCCCGTCGCTGGCAGGGGAAGTCGCGCTTTCCCTCGTTCGTGCAGACCAACGCGAGCATGTGGGTTCGTCCTCTCCGCGGCACAACGACAAGACGCGCCGCGGCTGACTGTCAGGGCCCATCAACAGATCGCCGACCTTTACGTCCTGCACGGCTGTGACGGTTCCGTCATACATGAGAATCGGGTGGTCAACGACGTGACAGCCCGTGGGCAACACCACACACGGGTGGTCATCCCGCTCGCGCAGATGGCGATAGACCGCCTCGATCGCTTCGTTCTGGTAGGGACGCAGAATCATCGCGGTAGCGTCTCGCTCAACACCTGTTCAAGAACCAGCTCGCGGTGACCGAGGCGGCGCAGCAGTCGGGCGCCGGCGCGCCGCAGTTCCGCTTCGACCACGTTGAATGCATCCATCGCCTCGCGCTCCCCATCGCGCCGGTGGTGCGCCATGGGCCGGGCCTCGAACCAATCAGCCAGCGCCACGTAGCGCAGCGCGGCGCCGATCAGTTCAGACTCGAGGGCGCGACAATCGGGAACCCCGGATTGCGGCATGACCTCTCCGCGATGCGCACGGTCGTCTTGCCGCCGGGAACAACCTCGGCCTTTTCGGTTAGCAGCCAGACGACCTGCGAGTCGTTATGGAACGCGCCCCCGTGTTCCAGGGCATCCAGCAGGGCCTTTTGCACGTTGTCGATGTCCCGCCGCCGGCGATCCGGCGGATACACCTCGACTGCGACCGCCAAGCGCCCGTCCATTGGCCGCACACCCGCTGCCGCGAGCGCGGCGCCCACATCCTTGCGGAAGGTGCGCCCGCCGCGGCTGATCAGCGTCCGGCCGCGATAGTGCCGCCAGTAGTGGTTGACGCTGGGCGGGTACGGCAGCTCGAGCGTGATCACGGCCGTCTCCACGGCGGTGTGTTGCTCGCGGCCTGCGGCGCCGGGCTGGCCTCCGCGTCCTTCGCGGCGTAGCCCTTGATCTCGTTGGTCAGGTCGCCGGTGTCCTGGCGCTTCTTCAGTTTCACGGTGATGACGAGCGGCAAGTTATGCAGCTCGACACTGTCCTTCGGGGCCAGCACGCCGACCGCGCGGCAGATCGCCGACAGCTCGCCGCGCGCGATCTTCACCGTCGTGGGGTTCGCGTTGTCGAGGTTCAGGCGGGCCCAGGCGAAGCGCCCCTTGTACGGCCCGTCGAGGATCTGGAAGGTGAGCTGCAGGTACTGCCCGCCGCCGCTCTTCGTCGGCTTCATCTCCGACTCGATGATGGCGGCGAGGTACTTGCCGGCCGGCAGCGGCTCGAAGTCGGCGGCGGGCTCCACAGTGCGTGCGTCAAAGCCATTGAGGTTAGCCACGGGTCGTCTCTCCTTCGTTCATTGACGGGGCGCTGCCGGTCATCGCGGCCATGAGCGCCGCCCAGGACAGCGGCAGTTCGGTCGGCAGGCCGAAGCGGTTTTTCGCGATGCAGGACGGGCCGCCCACGGTGCGCAGCACCCGCTCGCCACCTTCCGCCCCGAGCGCCACGGCGATCGAGCGCTTCTTGTTGAAGCCGGCGTCCTCGGTCTGCGTGCGGAACTTGCGGGTGGCGAACAGCACGGCGTCGCACCATTCCGTGATGAGCGCGGCGGCATGCTTGTGCAGGCGCGGTGAGTAGCGGTCGTAGGCGACGGACTCGGGGTCCTCGAACTTCTCGACCTTGGCGTGCGCGAGCAGGATCACAGCCATGCCGCGTTCGTTGCGCAATGCGTCGAGGCCGCTCAGGATCTCGCGCCACTGCGTGAGGGCGTGCGTGTAGCCCTTCGCGTAGCCGCCATCGGCCTTCTCGATGCTCTTGACGCCGTACTCGCGGCAGACCTCGTCCCAGATCAGGCGCTCCAACCAGTCGAGCGTGTCGATCACGATCGTCTGGTAGTCATGCGATTCGGCGTACAACGCCGACAGCGCCGCGACGACGTCGCCATAGCTCGCCGCGCGCGGGAACGAGTCGCAATCGATCTGGTCGAGCCCGTCCTCGGTCTGGACGAACACCGGCTTGGGGGCCTGCGCGCCGGTCGTCGACTTCCCGATGCCTTCGGTGCCGTAGATCAGGATGCGCGGCGGGGCCGCCCGCGCCCCGCGATGGATCTTCTCGAGCAACGCCATGTGAGTTCCTCAGGTTGGTGGGTGCATCAGGTACAACGTGGCGGGCGCCCGGGCGGGCACAGGGAGTCTGGCCGCGCTTTTGGGTTGGCATCCGTGCCGGCGGCACGCCATCCCACCCGGGCCCCGCGCACGACTCAGGCCGCGCTCAACACGCGGATTTCCTCGTACAACGTGGGCCACACGTTCCGGGTCCGGCAGACCTGCAGACGCCGGATCGCGGTCTCGTTTTCGCGCTGCGCCTGCGCCAGCGACGCCTCATCCACACGCCACACGCCGCACCGGAACGGTTCCTTCTTCTCGATAGCGATGATGTGGACCGGGACGAGCAGTTGCTCGAGCACCTGCGCGAGCACGGCGCGGTAGAACGCGAGCTGGTGGATGTAGCCGTAGCGCCGCGCGTCAGCCTCGAACCACGTCAGGTCGTCGCAGGTCTTGAGGTCGACCAGGCCGCGGTGCGGATGCACCCAGTCCGGTCGGATCTGGCACGGCGCCTCGCAGTACTCGGCACGCACGACGCCTTCCGCCTGGCCGTACAGCAGCAGGTCGACGGCCGCGTCATTCCGCGCCAGGCCGGTGGCGAGGTTCTCGATGAGCTCGACCTGATCGGCGGTCAGGACCGGCTTGCCCTGCGCGGCCGCCCAATCGCTGAACGCCTTCGTCGCCGCGCCGAACGGGCGGCCAGTCTTCGGGTTGATGGGGCCGCCGACCGCGTAGCGCTCCTGGTACGCCGCATTGCCTTCCAGCAGACGGCAATGTGCAGCCCGGCCGACGAGGTACGCCGGCGTGTCGCGCCGCTCAACCTGTCCGGCCACGCGCTGGTGGTAGAGCAGCGGACACCTGCGAAAGTCCGCGAGCAGGTGGCTCGAGAGGTACTCGCCAGCCTGATCGTGGTACGTGGACTCGGGTTCGACCGTCAGCACACCGAGGTCGATTGAGAAGGACTCATCCATGACGGCTCCTGTGGTTGGCGTGTCCGTTCGCCCCACTACATCTGCGTGCCAGCGAGTTCTGTCGCAGCCTCTCATGCGACACCGTCCAATCCCGCCGCGACGAAGTGCTGCCGGATGTCGTCCATCGCGCGATAGACCGTGCTGCGGTGCAGCCGCAGCCGCTTCGCCACCTCAGCCGGCGTGAACACCTGCAGTTCCTCGCAGATGCGGCGCAGTTGCGCCGGCAAGCCGTCGATCAGCTCGGACAGGTCCATCGCCAGCTCGCTGCGCTCGCAGGCCGACCGCTCGCCACGACGAACGTCGTTGCCAGCCGGCTGGAAGTGCTCGAGGACCGAGATCGGCGTCGGGTGCAGGGCTTCGTGCTTCTGGCGGTTGGCGAGTCCCCGCGCCAGGTGCAGGTAGTGGCGGTCGAGGACGCGGGTGATGAAGGTGTTGCGCCTGGAGCGCGCCGGGTCGTACCGACTGCTGGCCTCCAGCAGCTCGACAATCATGTCCTGCCGCAGGTCCTCGGCCGTGTGCTCGTCGAGGTGGAAGGCCTCGACCAGGCGGCCGACGCGGTAGTCGATGCGGGCGAGGGCGTAGTCGTCGATGCAGTTGTCAGGGGTGAGAGCGGTTTGCGTAGCCATCTGCAGATCTCCGCAGCGGAGGGGGAAAACCGCGGCCCACGACGGGCCGCACCGCCCTCCGGGCGGGTTGCAGATGGCTGCGTGCATATCTTGGCGACGCCTGTAAGTGGCCGATTCGGCGTCACTTGCGCGCATAAAAAAGCGATTGCAGTTGCAGGAAAACTCTGCAACTGCAATCGCGACAGATCCGCGGCGCGCGAACTAGCGCCGCTTGTACTTCATGACTTCGTCAAGCGACTCCGCGGTTTCCCAGAGGATCTTCAGCACCTTCGCGCGTGGGTCCTTAAGACACCGCGAGACGTCGGGTTGCGTGAGCCCGGTGCGTCGCGCCAGTTCCTTCTGGGTCGGCCGAGGCAGCAACGCGGGTTCTCGGTCGCGGTCGCGTAGTGAGTGCGCGTGGTCGCGCGCTGCCAGCAGGTGTTTCTCAAGCTCTTTCTCGAGCTTCTCGATGTTCGCCGCCCGCGTGCCGCGCTGCGGCGCCCGACGCGGCTTACTCTTCGACACGATCGTCGCTGCCGTGGCGCTGTTCGTCTCGTTCTCAGCCAGCGTCCGCAACATCGCGACGATCCGCATCACGTCACGGCCCACGTCCTGGCGTCCCTGTGCGACGCATGCCTCGTGGGTGGCGAGATCCTCGCGCGCGTAGTGTTCGTACAGCGCATCCCGCGGCCCCCCGTTGCGCAGGTAGGCCACGGCATCCAGATCGCGCGCCAACTCCTGCGCCTGTGGGATGACCGCCTCGGCCAGACGATCCAGCGTATTCGCGAGCTCAGCCTGCCTGTTCATGCGCAGATGTGTGAGCAGCGGCGTCCAATCATCCTCGAAGACACCGCTCGCCAGTTCGGCAGGACCAAGCATGTCGCGCAGGTCATCGCCCAAGACGCTCCAGTAGCCACCCGCGGGGTTCCGATCCGCGTCGGCGTCACGGATGGCCTCAACCCATACGTCCAGCTCATCGGCCAGCCGTGCTGCAGTTTGTCGGACGTTGGCGCCGCCCTTTGCCGCGAAATCATCATCGGCCAGCCCGCGGCGTTCGCGCAACGCGAACAACCGCGTGCGATACTGCCTCGTGTCGGCGGCCTCCTCGTCACGGGACGGTGCGTCCGCATTCACGGCGGGGATTTCGTCGCTCGTCGAAGCCCCGCTGGCCGGGGGCGCCACCACCACCGTCGCAGTCGGCGGTTGGGGTTGGCGCACGTTGAACTCGCGCGGGGCGCTCGATACGGCGGCGCCATGGGCCCGCATCACACCGTAGGGCGTGGCCATCACGGCTGTTCGCCAACCCGAGCCGCTGGCCATGCCGGGGCGCCATGCGTCGTATCGCTGCTCCTCCATGAACCCCAAGCGCACCGCCTCCGACGCCGCGTGCTCGACGCGAAACGCGACCGTCTCCGCGGTACAGTCGGCCCAGAGGATCCCGACGATCTGCTTGCCCGCGCGCTCCAGGACATCGCGATCAAGCCAGCCACCTGACTTGACAGTCGGCCCCGAGTAGCCCAACGGCAGGTGCGTTGGGTTTAGACGTGAGAAGCTGCCCAACACTGACGCGAGCAGCGACAAAGCGAGTTCAAGCTGGGCACCCGTGACGACGTACCGCGGACCGATCAGGCTGCAGGCCAAACGAAGGTCGTCGGCATGCTGCGCCGTCAGTTCGGGGTCGTCGGCAGCAACGCCACAGACGCGCAGCAGAACATCTTCGGCCAGGCTGCAGCCGGCCGAATCGGCATGGCAGGTTGCTTTCGGTCCCGGAACAGCCTGGGTAGGCGAGCCGGTACGCTCCCGCCGGCATTTCAGCATCTCCTCCCACCGCTGAGCACGCCGCGCGTACTGAGCGCGCATGAGCATCTCTCGTGTCGGCTGGGGGTCGTAAATGCCGGGGTCGGGGTCGTCGTAGATACTGAGATCGTCGAGCGTTTCGTCCATGAGCACTTGCTCGTCGGGCGAGAATGACGACGACGGCTTGTGCGTAAACCGCAGCTGATCCCCGTACTCCCGCTGGCAGAGCCGGCAGAGCGACTCGGCAAGCTCAGCGTCGGCCGCCTGATAGAACACGGTGTCGGGCGACGACCCATCGACACCGTTCCTGGCGACAAAGAGGTACGACTCGCATTCTGACTCTGGTTTGGATGACGGCATATCCCTTCGCACGCTGATCCGCAGACCCCTGATTTCCGGCACGAGCGCATGACTTGCCGCCATTCTACCACGTCGATACGGGGGCCTCAACGGATCGGAACCCGCGCCAACATCGTGAGTGGGGATAGCACGGTGTGCCGGCTTCTGGATGTTGATCTGTTCCGCGTCCCCGGGGCCCTCATCGCCTCGAACCTGCGTGCTCTCTAGCGCTCTCGGCGCGTCCATGGCATGCCCTCCAGCCTCGGCACACCATCACCCGTCCAGGACCTCTGCGGCCGCCCCTGGCGATTGGCGATTCAGCAGCAGGCTTCGCGCCGAGCGGAATGCGCAGACGCGGAACCCGATGGGTTGTGAGAACGCGTCAACCGTGTTGCCGGAAGCGCCGCCGCCTTTCCGCCGAGCGGGCAGACGGTGTGCGGTTCAAGTACCGGCGGCCCCCATCCTTGGGTGGCGATTCCTTGGCCTGCCGCCGGCGATTTTGGGCTGGCATCGGGCAACGCCCTTGACCGATCTCGTGTTAGGGTACTGTTTGGTATCCGGGATGTCAAGCGGAAACGCGCGGGGCCGCGCGCCGCTCGCCAGCGGGCAGCTTTCGCCACAGCCGCCGCTGCTCACGCCAGTCCACCTCCGCGGCGACGGCCCGCAGGTCGCGTTCGCTGATCGGGTCATGCCCGCTCGTAACCCTTGGCAGGAACAGGATTTCCTCCTGGATCGCGGGTGCCAGGTGCAGCAGGTTCATGATCTGGGTGACGCGGGCCCGCGACACGTGGCCCAGGCGGGCCAGGTCGGCCTGGTCGGTGATCGCCCCCGAGCGGATCAGGTCGACGAAGCGGATCGCCAGGGCCATCAACCGGGCGACCCGCGGCACCCGGCCGGCCGGCACGACGTCCGGCACGGGCTGCGGGCCGGACCGGATCTCGCGCCGTCCCTTGTTCCGCAGCGAGAAGTGGATCTTCCGCGTGACCGTCAGCCCGCCATCGTGCATGCCGCCTCCTCATCGTTCGACAACGCGGCGATCCCGGTCGGATTGAACGTCACCGAGATCGCCTCCTGGCTCGCGTCGTACGCGACCTGCGCAACCAGCAGCCGCACGATCCGCTCACGCTCGCGCGGGTTCAGCGCATCCCACACTGGGTCGAAGGCCTCGATGGCCCCGACCAGCTCGTCCTCATCGATGAGGCGCTTGCCCGCCCGCACGATCTCGTCGTCCAGCTCGGTCACGCGCTGCTCCGCGTCGCGCAGCCGGTCCTGCAGCTCGGCGAGGCGCTCGGCTTGGTCGGCCCGCCGCCCCTCGGCCGCGAGCCGCTGCATCTGCTCCGTCAGCCGCGTGACGCGGCGCTCGGCCGTCTTGCACGCCTCCTGCAACGCGGCGACTTCCTGCCGCAGGTGTTCCTGGGCGGCCCGCACGGCGTCGAGAATCACGCCGTCATCCTGCCCCAGCGCCCGAATCTGGTCGACTACGAACTGCTCGAGCTCGGCCGCCGGCAGCGATGGGGCCGGGCACTGGTCCCAGCCGCGTTTCTGAGCGTTGACGCAGACGTAGTAGCGGTAGCGCTTGTTGCCGCGCGTCGCGAAGTGGTGACTCATCGCGCAGCCGCAGGACGTGCAGCGCACCAGTCCCTTCAGCAATGCGCCGTACTTGTTGCGC